>DASRGN010000035.1:0-27494 GCA_035651015.1 Pseudolabrys sp.
GAGAGTACATCCCCGGTCCGGCCGGTAGCTCGACCTAAACTGGGGGGACCACACCTCTCGTGATGCACGGGTTCTGTGCACCGGGAGCATCGCGACTTCACCGCCGAATGGATTGGGTGTTCGTCTAAAGCTCACCCGTCACTCGGCCATCGCATCCCGCCCCGCGACTGTAGACGCTTGCGCAGACGCCCCTTGGTAATGGAGCGAGACGACTCTGATGTAGCAGAGGCAAATGCGTGCGCGAGAAATTTCTTGCGAGTTACAAACGCTGTTCCCGATATTCTTGCTTACCAACATCCCCGCCGCACGGCGGCGCGAAGATGTCGGCGGGAAGCGGCTCAGCTATCGCCGCTGCGCTGCAGGAGGCGCGCGGGCGCGGCGCCTGGGCGACCGGGCTTGGTCGCGGTCTGCTGATTGCGCTGCGCCAGCAGGCTGCGCAGATAGGACACGTTGGCCTCCGCCTCATCGGGCGGCAGGTCAGCCTTGGCGATCTCTTCCGCTTCGGCGAAGCGGCCTTGCAGGCCGACGACCAGCGCCAGGTTCTGCCGGGTACGCGGATCGACCCCCGGCCGCGCCACGGCGCGGCGCAGCGTCGCTTCGGCGCGCTTGAGGTCGCCGGCGAGCGCATAGGACAGTCCGAGATTTGAGAGCACCGACGGCTCGTCGGGGACGATCTTCAGCGCGCTGGAATAGTGGCGCTGCGCCTCGCCATAACGTCCGAGCTGGTCGAGCACGACGCCCTGCGCCGAGAGGATGTGCCAGTCCGGCTGATCCGGCGAATGCGCGCGGCCGAGCACGTCGAGCGCCTGCGCATAGTTGCCGACCTCGGCCAGCGCCCGCCCATAGGCGCCGAGCAACGCCTTGTCGTGTGGATGTTGGATGGTCGCACGCTCGAGCACGGCGACGGCCTGCGCCCGCTGCGTGGTGGCGCGCAGCGCCCGCGCATAGTGCAACGCGATGTCCGGCTCGCCGGGATTTTCCTTGTAGCGATCGCCCCAAATTTCGACCTCGTGGCGCCAGTCCGCCTCGGTGCGCGGCGTCGAGGTCGCGCCGATCGAGCCGGTGGTCTCGCCGCTGCCCGTCGTCGTGCAGCCGGCCGCCGCCACGGCCACGAAGGCGGCAACGGCAGCGGATGTGAGCAGTCGCGCGACGTGGGTCTGGTGCGGACGCATGGGTTCCAGCGTGGTCGCCCAGCAATAAATCCTTAACCCTAACGACTGGTTAACGGGTCTCTTCCGCCTCTGCCCGGCGCGTGTTAGCAGGACAAGAAAGTCAGGCCCGCCGCATGCATCCCATTTTCGCCACGCGCAACGAAGGCGCGCAGGCCATCCCGATCTGGTTCGTCACGCCGAAGACGAGCGCGTCGATCCTCGACGGGCTCGACGCCAAGGCGCGTGCCTTCGCCAGGGCGTCGGGTTTCGACGGCAAGACCGGCAAGCACGCGCTGCTTCCCAATGGCGAGGGCAAACTCGCCGGCGTGCTGTTCGGCCTGGAAGATGCTGACGAGCACCTGAAGGACCTGTTCCTGCCCGGCCGCCTTCCCGGCCTGCTGCCGCCCGGCATCTATCGTTTCGCCAACGAGCCGCATCACGCCCGCCTCGGCGCCCTCGCCTTTGCGCTCGGCGCCTATCGCTTCGATCGATATCGCAAACCGGCTGAGCCGAAGGTGCGACTGCTCCCGCCCGAAGGCGTCGACGGCGTCGATCTCTCGCGCGTCGCTGACGCGGTGACGATGGCGCGCGACCTGATCAACACGCCGGCCAACGACATGGGCCCGGCGGAGCTCGAGGCCGCCGCACGTGCGCTCGCCAACCGCCACGGCGCAACCTTCGGCAGCGTGATCGGCGACGAGCTGCTCACGCAGAACTTCCCGCTCATCCACGCGGTCGGCGCGGGCTCATCGCGCGCTCCGCGGCTAATCGACATCACCTGGGGCAGCGAGCGCGATCCCAAGGTGACGCTGGTCGGCAAGGGCGTCTGCTTCGATACCGGCGGCCTCGACATCAAGCCGGAAAGCGCGATGCTCTTGATGAAGAAGGACATGGGCGGCGCCGCCACCGTGCTCGCGCTCGCGCACATGATCATGGACCGCGTGCTCAAGGTGCGGCTGCGCGTGCTCATCCCGGCGGTGGAGAATTCGATTTCCGGCGCTGCCTTCCGCCCGCTCGACGTCTATCGCTCGCACAAGGGACTGTGTGTCGAAATCGGCAACACCGACGCCGAAGGCCGCCTGGTGCTGGCCGACGCGCTGGCGCTCGCCGACGAGGAAAGCCCGGATTTGCTCATCGACATGGGCACGCTGACCGGCGCCGCACGCGTTGCGCTGGGGCCCGAGCTGCCGCCGTTCTACACCAATGATGAAGCGCTCGCCGTTGAAGTGGCTCGGCATGCCGCGGCAGAGAACGATCCGGTGTGGCGGCTGCCGTTGTGGCAGAACTACGACAAGATGCTGGATTCGAAGGTGGCCGACGTGAACAACGTCTCGTCCTCGAATTTCGCCGGCTCGATCACCTGCGCGCTGTTCCTCAAGCGCTTTGTCGAGAGCGCGAAGGCGTTCCTGCATTTCGACATCTATGCCTGGGTGCCGAGCGCGCGCTCGGGACGGCCGGAAGGCGGCGAGTGTCAGGTGGCACGCGCGCTCTATGCGCTGCTGGCGCAGCGCTACGGATAACGTGGGCACGCTCGATCCTCGCCTGAACGCGTTTCGCCCGGATCTCGCGGCGAGCCATCTGCGCGGCAAGGTCGAGGCGGCGCGCTTTGTCGACGGCACCGCCTGCAGCGTGCTCGATGCACAGGCGCCGTTGCGCCGGGAGCCATCGCCCGATGCCGCGCTCGACACCGAAGCGCTCTATGGCGAGACGGTCGCCGTTTACGAAACCAACGACGAAGGATGGGTCTGGGCACAGCTCGTGGCCGACGGCTATGTCGGCTGGCTGCCGGCGAACGCGCTCGGCCGGCCAGGCCCGGCGGCAACGCATAAAGTCGCGGCGCTGCGCACGCTGGCCTTCGTGAGACCCGACATCAAGACGCCGCCGGTGAGCACGCTGCCGTTCGGCGCTCGTGTGAGTGTCGCCAAAGAAGACGCTGCCTTCGCGGTGACGACTGCCGGCTGGTTTCTGCCACGCCGGCACCTCATGGCGCTCGACGCATCCGAGAGCGACTTCGTTGCCGTTGCCGAACGCTTTGTCGGCACGCCGTATCTGTGGGGCGGCAAGAGCAATCTCGGGATTGACTGCTCAGGCCTGGTGCAAGTGTCGCTGCAGGCGGCGGGCATCGCTTGCCCGCGCGACAGCGACATGCAGGCAGCGCTCGGAACGACAGTCGCGCTTGACGCGCTCCGCCGCGGCGATCTTATTTTCTGGAAAGGTCACGTGGCGATCGCGCGCGATGCGACAAGCATCGTGCACGCCAATGCGTTTCAGATGGCAGTGGCGATCGAAGCTGTTGCCGAGGCGATCGCGCGCATCAAAGCCGGCGGCAGCGAAGTCGCGAGCGTGCGGCGTCTGCCCGCCTAACGCTTACTGCGCCACGACGCCCTCGGGCGCGGTCTCGAGATTGAAGGCCGCGGCGAACAGCGCCTTGGTGTAGGGCGTCTGCGGGTTCTTGAAGATCTCGGCCGCGGTCCCCTCCTCCACCACCTTGCCGTTGCGCAGCACCAGGAGCCGGCTGGCCAGCGCCGCAACGACGCGCAGGTCGTGGGAGATGAACATATAGGTGAGCTCGCGCCGCTTCTGCAGGTCGCGGAGCAGGTCGACCATCTGCGTCTGGAACAACATGTCGAGCGCGCTGGTCGGCTCGTCGAGCACGATGAAGGTCGGCTCGAGCGCGATGGCGCGGGCGACCGCGATGCGCTGGCGCTGGCCGCCGGAGAATTCGTGCGGATAGCGAAAGCGCGTCTCCGGATCGAGACCGACATCGCGCAACGCTTGCACCACGCGCCGCTCGCGTTCTGTCTGCGGCATGTCCGGGTGGTGCACCTTGAGGCCCTCTTCGACGATGTCGGCGACCGACATGCGCGGCGACAGCGAGCCGTAGGGATCTTGGAAGACGATCTGCATGTTGCGGCGGAACGGCCGCATCTCCTTGAATTTCAGGCCCTGCAGTCTGTTGCCCATGAACAGGATCGGACCGTCCGACGAGATCAGCCGCAGGATGGCGAGGCCCAGCGTGGTCTTGCCGGAGCCGGATTCGCCGACGACGCCGAGCGTCTCGCCCTTGCGCACCTCGACGCTGACGCCGTCGACGGCCTTGATGTGGCCGACGATCTTGCGCAGGAAGCCGCGGCGGATCGGGAACCAGACCTTGAGCGCGTCGGTCTTGATGACGAGCGGCGCCGCCGGCTGCGGCTGCGCGGGATCGGGCTTCGGCTGCGCGTTCAGCAGCGCGCGCGTATAAGCATGCTGCGGATCGGCATAGACGCGCGCGACCTCGCCCTGCTCGACGATCTTGCCCTGCTGCATGACGCAGACCCGGTCGGCGATCTTGCGCACGATGCCGAGGTCATGGGTGATGAACAGCATGGACATGCCGAGGCGCGTCTGCGTGTCCTTCAGGAGCTTGAGAATCTGCGCCTGCACGGTGACGTCGAGCGCGGTGGTCGGCTCGTCGGCGATGAGCAGATCGGGCTCGTTCGCCAGCGCCATGGCGATCATCACGCGCTGGCGCTGCCCGCCGGAGAGTTGATGCGGATAGCTCGCGAGCCGGCTCTCCGGATCGGGAATGCCGACCTGGCCAAGGAGCTCGACGATGCGGTTGCGCGCCGGCACGCCGGTCATACCCCGATGCAGCAGCAGCGCCTCGGCGATCTGCCGCTCGATGGTATGCAGCGGATTGAGCGAGCTCATCGGCTCCTGGAAGATGATGGTGATGTCGTCGCCGCGCACCTTGCGCAGCTCGCGCTCCGGCATGCGCAAGATCTCGCGGCCTTTGAACACGATCTCACCGCTCGGATGGCTCGCCGACGGATACGGCAGCAGCTTCATCACCGACAGCGCGGTCATCGACTTGCCGGAGCCGGATTCGCCGACCAGAGCCACGGTCTCGCCCTTGGCGATATCGAAGGAGATGCGGTCAACCACGACCGAGCGGTGGGCGCCGCCGCCGAAGGCAACCGAGAGGTCGCGAACCGTGAGGAGCTTTTCCGCGCTCATGCGTTCGACCTGAAGGTCTTGCGTGGATCGAAGGCATCGCGCACCGCCTCGCCGATATAGATGAGCAGCGACAGCATGATGGCGATGGTGAAGAAGCCGGAGAGGCCGAGCCACGGTGCCTGCACATTGGCCTTGCCCTGCGAGAGTAATTCGCCGAGCGACGGCGAGCCTGGCGGCAGGCCGAAGCCGAGGAAGTCGAGCGCGGTCAGCGTGGTCACCGACGATGACAGGATGAACGGCAGATAGGTCATGGTCGCCACCATGGCGTTGGGCAGCAGGTGGCGGAACATGATCACCGGATTGGAGACGCCGAGCGCGCGCGCCGCCTGGATGTATTCGAAATTGCGGCCGCGCAGGAATTCCGCGCGCACCAGATCGACCAGCGCGACCCACGAGAACAACAGCAGAATGCCGAGCAGAACGAAGAATCCCGGCGCGAAGATCGACGACATGATCAGCAGCAGATAGAGCGACGGAATCGCCGTCCAGATCTCGATGAAGCGCTGGAACAGCAGATCGGTCCAGCCGCCGAAATAGCCCTGCACCGCGCCGGCGGCGACGCCGATGATCGACGAGATGATGGTGAGCGTGAGCCCGAACAGCACCGAGATGCGGAAGCCGTAGATCAGCCGCGCCACGACATCGCGGCCTTGATCGTCGGTGCCGAGCCAGTTGTATTCGAGATCGCGGCAGCTCTTGAGCCCCTTGCGCTCGACCACCGGCTTGCACTCCTTCTCGGTGAGCAGCCAGGTCGGCTTCGACGGCGCCGGCGTCGGCAAATCGAGATTGTGGGTGTCGTAGGAGTAGCGGATCGGCGGCCACCAGATGCTGCCGCCCTTGTCGGCGATCTTCTTCTGCACGAACGGGTCGCGATAGTCGGCCGCGGTCTCGAAGTCGCCACCGAAGGTCGTCTCCGGATAGGTGACCAGCGCCGGCACGTAGACGTGACCGTCATAGATGATGAGGAACGGCTTGTCGTTGGCGATGAACTCGGCGAACAGCGAGGCGACGAACAGCACCAGGAAGATCCAGAATGACCAGTAGCCGCGCCGGTTGCGCTTGAAATTCTCCCAGCGCCGGCGATTGAGCGGCGAGACGGCGATGCCATGACCGGTCGGCGGTACAGCAAGGCCGGTCGGCGACACGGACTTATTCTCGGGTGCGGTTTGCGGGGTCTGCGCGTCCACTCAGACCTCCCGCGTCTCGAAGTCGATGCGCGGATCGACCCAGGTATAAGTGAGGTCGGAGACGAGCTTCACCACCAACCCGAGCAGCGAGAAGATATAGAGCGTGGCGAACACCACCGGATAGTCGCGGTTGAGCACGCTCTCGAAGCTGAGCAGTCCCATGCCGTCGAGCGAGAAGATGGTCTCGATGAGCAGCGAGCCGGTGAAGAAGGCGCCGACGAAATGGCCGGGGAATCCGGCAATGACGATCAGCATGGCATTGCGGAACACGTGCCCGTAGAGCACCTGATGTTGCGTGCAGCCCTTGGCGCGCGCGGTGAGCACATATTGCTTGCGGATCTCGTCGAGGAACGAGTTCTTGGTGAGAAAGGTCATCGTCGCGAAGGCGGAGAGCGTCATCGACGTGATCGGCAGCACCAGGTGCCAGAGATAGTCGAGGATCTGCTTGTACCAGGGCAGAAACGCCCAATCGTCGGAGACGAGGCCGCGCAGCGGGAAGATGTTCCAGAACGAGCCGCCGGCGAACAGGACGATGAGCAGGATGGCGAACAAGAATCCGGGAATTGCGTAGCCGATGACGATGACCGCCGACGTCCAGGTGTCGAACGGGGCGCCGTCATCGATCGCCTTGCGCACGCCGAGCGGGATCGAGATCAAATAGGTGAGCAGGGTCATGATCACGCCGAGCGAGATCGACACCGGCAGCTTCTCGCCGATGAGCTGCAGCACGCTCACGTCGCGGAAATAGCTTTTGCCGAAATCGAAGCGGGCATAATTCCAGATCAACAGCAGGAAGCGTTCATAGGCCGGCTTGTCGAAGCCGAACTGCTTCTCCAGCTTCTTGATGAACTCCGGGTCGAGACCCTGAGCGCCACGATATTTCGAGGAGACGGCGTCGATCTGCGAGCCGCCCTGTAATTGGCCCCGCGCGCCGAAGTCACCGCCGCCGCCGGAGATGCGCGAGGTGGCGCCGGTGTCGGAGCCGGTGAGCTGCGCGATGACCCGTTCCACCGGTCCGCCAGGCGCGAACTGCACGACGACGAACGCCACCAGCATGATCCCGAGGATGGTCGGGATCATCAGCAGGATGCGGCGGAGGATATAAGCGCTCATCGTTCAGTGTATCTCACGGTGCTCGGCCTCATCCTTCGAGACGCGGCGCTTTATCATTCCTCGCGCCGGGGCCCTCGCTTCGCTCGGCGGCGCGAGGCGCGCCGCTCCTCAGGATGAGGAGAAACTCTTGTCTGATCCTCACCCTGAGGAGGCCGCGCAGCGGCCGTCTCGAAGGGCGAGGCCCCGGCGCGTTCAACCTCATAGCTTCGCCGCCTTGGCGGCATCGTACCACCAAGTCTCCGGGATGCCGCGGAAGTACCGCGGCTGCTTCGGCGGGCGGCCGAACACGTCCCAATAGGCGATCCAGTGCGAAGCCTTGTACCAGTGCGGAATCCAATAGCGGCCGGCGCGGATCACGCGATCGAGCACACGGCAGGCGGTGACCAGCTCGGCCCGCGTCTTGGCGGCAATGATGATCTCGATCAACGCATCGATCACCGGATCGGCGATGCCGGCAAGATTCTGCGAGCCTTTCAGCGCCGCCGACTGGCTGGAGAAATAGGTGCGCAGCTCGTCGCCCGGCGTGCTGGTGAAGCCCATGCGCTCGACCGTGATGTCGAAGTCGAAGTCATCGACGCGCTTGCGATACTGCACCGGATCGACGGAGCGCACCGTCGCGTCGATCCCGAGCGTCTTCAGATTCTTGATATAGGGCATGTGGTGCGCTTCGAAGGACGGCTCATCGATCAGGAATTCGATGGTGATCGGCTGCCCCGATGACAGCACGCGCTTGCCGTCCTTGATGGGGAAGCCGGCGTCCTGCAGAAGCTGCGAGCCCGCGCGCAGCCATTTGCGGTCCTGTCCGGAGCCGTCGGTCACCGGCGGCACATAAGGCTCGCCGAAGACCTCGTCCGGCACCTTGCCGCGGAACGGCTCGAGCAGCGTGAGCTCTTCGGGGCTGGGCTTTCCCTTTGCCATCATCGGCGAGTTCTGGAACACCGAGTGGGTGCGATCGTAGGCACCATACATGATGGTCTTGTTGGTCCACTCGAAGTCGAAGGCGTCGATCAGCGCTTCGCGCAGCCTGCGGTCCTTGAACTTGTCGCGCCGCATGTTGATGAACCAGCCCTGCGCACCCGACGGCGTGTCGTCGGGGATCGTATCCTGCTTGACGCGGCCTTGCTTGAGCGCCGGGAAGTCATAGCGCGTCGACCAGATGCGCGAGGTGAACTCCTCGCGGAACAGATAGGTCTTGCCGGTGAACGCCTCGAAGCCGACATCGCGATCACGGAAATACTCGTAGCGCAGCGTGTCGAAATTGTTCTGCCCGCGCGCGACCGGGAGGTCGGCACCCCACCAATCCTTGACGCGCTCGAATTCGATGAAGCGGCCCGGCTCGAAGCGGCCGACTTTGTAGGGGCCGGAGCCGAGCGGCACGCTGAGGCTCGATTCTTCAAACGGCTTACCGGTGTAGTAGGCGCGCGAAAAGATCGGCTGCCCGGCAACGAACAACGGCACGTCGCGCGCGCGTTTCTCGGCGAAGTGCACGACCACCGTCAGATCGTCGATGGCTTCCGCGCCTTTCACATCGCGCATGCGCGCGGCGATGATCGGATGCCCCTTCTCCTTGAGAACATTAAGCGAGAAGGCGACATCCTGCGCGGTGAGCTTGCTGCCGTCGTGGAAACGCGCTTCCGGCCGCATGCGGAATTCGTAAGTGAGCCCATTATCGGAAATGCGCACCGTGCGCGCGGCAAGCCCGTAGAGACCATCCGGCTCGTCACCGGATGACGCCATCAAGGTCGCAAAGGTGCGATCCATGTTGGTGGCGCCGACGCCCTTGAGGATGAAGCTGTTGAGCGAATCGAAGGTGAGGAACGAGCCGTTATAGAGACGGTTGACCACGATCTCCGAATAGCCGCCGCCCTTCGGCGCCTGCGGATTGACGTAAGGGAAATGCGTGAAGTCCGCGGGATAGGCGAGGTCGCCGAACGCCGACATGCCGTGGCGCTCGCTCTCGTCGGCGGCATGCGCCGAAAGCCGCGTCGCGACGAGGGCGCTGCCAGTCAGCGCGAGTGCGTCGCGTCGCGTAAATTGCCGCATGATTACGATCGCACCGGCACCTTGGCCGCCTTCTGCGCGTCCCACCACCAGATGGCTGGGAAAGCCGCGTTCCCGTATTTCGGCATCTCACTCGGCCGGGTGAACCGGTCCCAGCGCGCGGTGCGCACCTTGCCGTACGTCCATTGTGGAACAACGTAATTGTTCCACAGCAGGACACGATCGAGCGCCTTGGTCGCCGCGACCAAATCTCCGCGATCCTTGGTGAAAATTACGCGGTCAATCAGCGCGTCGATCGCCGGATTTTTGATACCGACATAATTTTGCGAGCCAGGCTGATCTGCGGCTTGCGATCCCCAATAGCTGCGCTGCTCATTGCCAGGCGACAGTGATTCTCCCCAGCCAGCGACCATGATGTCGAAGTCCCATTGCCGCAGACGATTTTCGTACTGCGCGGAGTCGACCGTTCGCACTGAGACGGTGATGCCGAGACGCTCCAGCGATGGCTTGTAGAACAGGACGAAGCGTTCGCTCGAGGGGTCCTCGACGAGAAATTCGACGCTCAACATCTCGCTGGTTTTCGTGTTGGTCAGCTTTTGATTGCGGACTTCATAGCCGGCTTCCTTGAGCAGGCGCAGCGCCTCGCGCAGATTGTTGCGCACCGCCTCCGGATTGCCGCCGACCGGGTTCGTGTAGGGCGTCGTGAACACCTCGGCCGGCACCATGTCGCGCACGGTCTGCAGAATTTCGAGCTCCTTGCCTTGCGGCACGCCGGATGACGCAAGCTCGGTTCCTTCGAAATAGCTGGCGATCCGCTTGTATTGTCCGAAGAACAGCTGCTTGTTCATCTCCTCGAAGTCGAAGGCGAAATTGAACGCCCGGCGCAGGCGGGAGTCGCCGAATTTGGCGCGGCGGATATTGAACGCAAACGCCTGCATGACCCCGGTGCTGCGGACCGGGAACTCTTCGAGCACCACGCGCTTCTCGGCGACAGCGGGAAAATCGTAAGCGGTCGCCCAATTCTTGGCGCTGTTCTCGACACGCCAATCTACTTGGTCACCCTTGAAGGCTTCGATCGCCACCGTGGTGTCGCGCAAGTAGATGTAGCGTATCTCGTCGAAATTGTTGCGCCCGAGATTCACGTTGGCGTCTTTGCCCCAATAATCCTTCACGCGCTCGTAGGTGATTGATCGACCGGGGGAGACGTCCTTAATTCGATACGGGCCACTTGCGAGCGGCGGTTCGAGCGTCGTCGCGGTAACGTCGCGCTTGCGGCCCGAGGCATCCGTACCTTCCCACCAATGCTTAGGCAGGATAAAAAGCTGGCCGACGATCTGCGGCAGCTCGCGATTGCCCGGACTGTCGAAGGCGAATGTGATTTCACGATCACCGGTCTTTTCCGCCTTGACGACATGGCGATAATACGCGCCGAAGAACGGGCTGTTCTTCTTGAAGACATCGAACGAATAGATGACGTCTTCGACCGTGACCGGCTTGCCGTCGTGCCAATGCGCGTTAGCGCGCAGGCGATAGGTCACGCTGGAAAAATCCACCGGATTGCTGACAGCTTCGGCGAGCAGTCCGTACTCGGTCGATACTTCGTCGAGCGCGGCGGTCGTCAGCGTCTCCAGCATCAGCTCGGTGCCTTGCGCCAGATTCCCTTTCACACCGGAGATCACGCGATTGAAATTGTCGTAGGTGCCGAACGCCATTTGACGCGCCGCGCCCCCCTTCGGCGCGTCCGGATTGACGTAATCGAAATGCTTGAAGTCCGGCGGATATTTCAAATCGCCGAACAGCGACAGGCCGTGACGCCACTGCTTCTCTTGCGCGAGCGCCGGCGCCGAAGCGAGCCCGACGAATGCCGGCGCGGCGAGCGTGGCGGCGCCCTGTTGCAGGACAGTCCGGCGGGTCAGCGTCACGAATGAGCCTCCTCGATCACGATCTTCCTTGGATTATGTCCGTTTTTAGATCGGCTTTCATCGGGCCCAACGTCCTAACGCCGCAGCCCGCTTCAATTTCCCGTGGGAAAAACGCGTCTCGAATAGCAAAACGGCCGGGCGATCGCCCGGCCGTCTGTTCAACGCCGCAAAGGGCTCATTGTTTCTTGGGCGCCTGTCCGGGCTGCGCGTTCGGCTGCGCGCCCTGGTTGCCCGGCTGCGGTTTCGCCGGCTGCGCCGGCGCGGCAGCCGTTTTCGGCAGCGGCGGCGGGTTGTCGTTGAGCGTGCGCAGATAGGCGATGACATCGGCGCGCTGGGTGTCGCGCTGCAGGCCGGCGAAGGTCATCGCCGTGCCCGGCACCATGGCCTTCGGGCTCTTCAGGAACTTGTAGAGGTCGTCATAGCTCCAGTTGCCCTGTTGGCTCTTCATCGCCGCCGAGTAGTTGAAGCCCGGCTCGGAATGCTTCGGCCGGCCGACGACGTTCCACAGGTTCGGGCCGACGCGGTTCGGGCCGCCCTTCTCCAGCGTGTGACAAGCCTGGCATTGTTTGGCGATGTTCTGCCCGCGCTCGGCGCTGGCGCTGCCGAGCAGGGCCTCGACCGGCTGCTCCTGCTCTTGCGGCGCGGCTTTACCACCTTCCGGCTGCTCCTGGACCGCGATGTTGAAGCCGGGCTTCTGCGGCTTCTCCGGCGCGAATATGGCACCGGACGCGATGTTGAGGGCCAGCAGCACCAGACAGGTGCCGAGGATGGCACCGAGGACTTTGTTGAGTTCGAAGGAATCCATGGGAATTCGGCTCCCGAGGAGGACGCGCGGCGGCGTAGATGAACGCCGGCCGGGGCTCCGGCGGCGCCGTTGAGATACCGGTTTGCCTCCCCTCTGGCAACCCGTATACCTGCGGCATTCATGCCAAGTTTTGCACAGCTGCCCGATACCAACAGCCTCGTTTTGATCCCGGCGCGCATGGCTTCCACGCGGCTGCCGGGCAAGCCGCTGGCCGACATCGCCGGGCAACCGATGATTGTCCATGTGCTGCGCCGCGCCGAGGAAGCCAAGATCGGGCCCGCCGTGGTGGCGACCGATTCGGCGGAGATCGCCAGCGCCGTGGCGGCCGCCGGCGGGCGCGCGGTCCTCACCCGCAGCGACCATCCCTCGGGCTCCGATCGCATCTTCGAGGCGCTGGAGCTCATCGACCCGCAGGGCCGCGTCGGCATCGTGGTCAATGTACAGGGCGACGAGCCGACGCTCGACCCGTCCGACATCCGCGCCGCGGTGGAGCTCCTCGCCGAGCCGGCCGTCGACATCGGCACGCTGGCCGCCGAGATCAAGCTCCCCGAGCAGCGCCGTGATCCGAATGTGGTGAAGGCGATCGGCGAGCCGCTCGGGCCGCGCCGGCTCAAGGCGCGCACCTTCACCCGCGCGGAAGCAACCGGCGTCGGGCCGCATTATCACCATGTCGGGCTTTACGCCTATCGACGCGCGGCGCTGGCGCGCTTCGTGAAGCTGCCGCCCTCGGCCAACGAGAAGCGCGAGCGGCTCGAGCAATTGCGCGCGCTCGATGCCGGCATGCGCATCGACGTCGCCATCGTCGACGGCGTGCCGCTTGGGGTCGATACGCCGGAGGATCTGGCCAAGGCGCGGGCGGTTCTGGGTGGACGTTGACTCCCGCCCCGAGGGATGCCCACAACATTCTCATGAGCACGAAAAAGCGCATTGTTTTCCAGGGGGAGGCCGGGGCGAATTCGCATCTCGCCTGCCGCGAGGCCTATCCCGATTATGAGCCCGTCCCCTGCCCGACCTTCGAGGATGCCTTCACCGCGCTGAGCGGAGGCGAAGCCGATCTCGGTATGATCCCGATCGAGAACTCGATCGCGGGACGCGTCGCCGACATCCATCATTTGATGCCGGAATCCGGGCTGCACATCGTCGCCGAATGGTTCCTCCCGGTGCACCACCAGCTGCTCGGCCTCAAGGGCACGACGCTCAAGGACATCAAGAGCGTGGAAAGCCACGTGCACGCGCTCGGCCAATGCCGCAAGATCATCCGCAAGCTGCGCATCAAGCCGATCGTCGCCGCCGATACCGCGGGCTCGGCGCGGGAAATTTCCGAGCGCGGCGACAAGAGCCGCGCCGCCATCGCGACGCGCCTCGCCGCCGAAATCTACGGCCTCGACATCCTCGCCGAAGACGTCGAGGACGAAGCCAACAACACCACGCGTTTCGTCGTGCTCTCGCGCGAGCCGCAATGGGCGAAATCCGACAACGGCCCGGTGATCACCACCTTCGTGTTCCGCGTGCGCAACGTGCCGGCGGCGCTCTACAAGGCGATGGGCGGCTTCGCCACCAATGGCGTGAACATGACCAAGCTCGAAAGCTACATGGTCGGCGGCAACTTCTTCGCCACGCAGTTCTATGCCGACGTCGAAGGGCATCCCGACGATCGCAGTCTCGCCTTCGCCATGGAGGAGCTCGCCTTCTTCTCCAAGGAGCTCAAGGTGCTCGGCGTCTATCCGGCGCACGCCTTCCGCACGACCTTCCGGGAAGAAAAAGAGTAGCCGGGTTTAGCGATGGCTGCGTCCGTCCCGAAAGTCGTGTTGGTCACCGGCGCCGCCCGCGGCATTGGGCTCGCGACGGTGAAACGCTTCCTCGCCGACGGCTGGCGCGCCGTATTGCTCGACATCGATGGCGAGACGCTGCGGCAAAGCCACGCGGCGCTCAACGCGCCGGAGACGACGCTCGCGATTATCTGCGACGTGGCCGACCCGAAGGGCATCGCGGCCGCCGTGAAGACAATCGCCGAGCGCTTCGGACGCCTGGACGCGCTGGTCAACAATGCCGGCGTCGCCGTGTTCAAGCCGATCCTCGATGTCAGCTATGAGGACTGGTCGCGCGTGCTCGCGGTCAATCTCAATGGGCCGTTCCTGTGCACGCAGGCCGCGGCGCCGCTGATGCGCGATTCCGGCGGCGGCGCCATCGTCAACATTACGTCAATCTCGGGCGTGCGCGCCTCGACGATGCGCGTCGCCTACGGCACCAGCAAAGCCGGCCTGGCGCATCTCACGCAGCAGCAGGCGGTCGAGCTCGCGAGCCTCGGCATCCGCGTCAACGCGGTGGCGCCGGGTCCGGTCGACACCGCCATGGCCAAGGCCGTGCATACCCCGGAGATCCGCGCCGCTTATCACGACGCCATTCCGCTCAACCGCTATGGGCTCGAGAGCGAGCTTGCCGAGGCGATCTTCTTTCTCTGCAGCGATCGCGCGAGCTACATCACCGGGCAGACACTTGCGGTCGACGGCGGCTTCGAGGCGACCGGCATCGGCCTCCCGGCGCTGCGGCAGATGCGGAAGAACGATTAGCGATTATTGTTTCGTTCTGACGCGCAGCACCTCTTCGCCTCCCCCCTTTGAGGGGGAGGCCGACGCGCGAAGCGCAGCGGGAGGGGGGGGGTGAACCACACATCATGACTGGGCATCGTACCCCCCTCCCCAACCCTCCCCCTCAAGGGGGGAGGGAGCACGCTTTGCCCGCGGTGATGCTTCGGAAATCTCATGTGCTGGCGCGCTCGCGCTCGTAACGCGCGACGAAGCGTGGCGACAGCTTGCGCAGCCGCTCGAGATCGATGCGGCCGGAGCGCATGACATAGCTCATGGCAAAGTCGATTGGCACAAGCTGCATGTGCTCGGCAAAGCGCTGGTACCAGTCGGCGCTGGCGTTTGCCCCGGTAACGAGCTTTTCCAGGATCGGGCGCCGGGCCGCCTCGTAAGCGGCCAATGCCGCCGGCACGTCACTGCCGTGCTGCGCTAGCGCGCGATCGAGCGCGATCGCATCCTCCATGGCAAGACGCGTCCCCGAACCGATGGAGAAATGCGCCGTGTGCAACGCGTCGCCGAGCAAGACGCAATTGCCGTGCGACCAATGAGCATTGTGGATGACCGGGAAACGCCGCCAGATCGAATTGTTGGAAATGAGCGTGTGCCCGTCGAGCGTGTCGGCGAAGACGTCTTCGCAGAGCGCGCGGGCGTCAGCGTCGCTCATGCGCTCGAACCCGGCTTTCGCGAAGGTCGCCGCATCGACCTCGACGATGAAGGTGCTCATTTCCGGCGTGTAGCGATAGTGATGCGCGTTGAAATGCCCGAAATCGGTGCTGCGGAAGGTCTGCGTCAGTGTCGCAAAGGGCTTGTTCGTACCGAACCAGGCGAAGCGGTTGGTGAGCAGTTGCACGCTGGCGCCGAAGTCATGTTCAAAGCTGCGTCGCACCAGCGAGTTCACGCCGTCGGCGCCGACGATGAGATCGGCCGCGCCGAGCTCATCGAGCGAGGCCACTGTGCGGCGATACTCCGGCTCGATGCCGACCGAGCGCGCCCGCGCCTGCAAGAGCTGCAGAAGCTTCAGCCGTCCGACCGCGGCAAAGCCGATGCCGTCGATGGCGATGCGCTCGCCACCGTGCACCAGCGTGATGTCGTCCCAGGTCTCCAGCTCCGGGACGATGGCCGCATAGGTGTCGGGGTCGTCGCCGCGCAGGAATTCCAGCGCGCGGTCGGAGAACACCACCCCGAAGCCGAAGGTGGCGTCGGGCGGGTTCTGCTCGACGATAACGACGTCCGTTTGCGGGCTGCGGCGCTTGATCAGGTAACCGAGATAAAGGCCGGCCGGCCCGGCGCCGAGGATGGCGATGCGCATAGCTCAGAACGTCTCGTCCGCCTCATCCTGAGGAGAGCGCGTTAGCGCTCGTCTCGAAGGATGGGCGGCCCATGCTTCGAGACGCGCACTTCGTGCGCTCCTCAGCATGAGGCCGGGAGGGGTCGGAATCAATGTGAGAGGCGGAGCTCAAATCGTCTGGTTATACGCGCCGACTTCCGGGTGTGTGCGCAGCACGCCGTCGACGGCCTTGAACATGTCGCGCATGCGCGCCTCGGACACCGGGCTCTCGACGACGACCACCAGCTCCGGCTTGTTGGAGGAGGCGCGCACCAGGCCCCAGCTGCCGTCCTCGACGGTGACGCGCACGCCGTTGACGGTGACGAGATCGCGGATCGCTTGCCCCGCGACCTTCTCCTGCTTGTCCTTCGCCGCCTGGAAGTGCTTCACCACCTCCTCGACGACGGCATATTTCTTCTCGTCATCGCAATGCGGCGACATGGTCGGCGACGACCAGGTCTTGGGCAGCGCATCCTTGAGCTGCGCCATGCTCTTTCCGGGATTGCGGTCGAGCATGTCGCAGACGGCGATGGCGGAGACGAGACCGTCGTCATAGCCACGGCCGAACGGCGCGCGGAAGAAGAAGTGCCCCGACTTCTCGAAGCCGACCATGGCGCCGAGCTCATTGGTGCGCCGCTTCATGTAGGAATGCCCGGTCTTCCAGTACTCGGTCTTGGCGCCGTTCTTCTGCAGCACCGGATCGGTGATGAAGAGACCCGTCGACTTCACGTCGACGACGAACTTGGCGCCGGGATGCAGGCTGGAGATGTCGCGCGCCAGCATCACGCCGATCTTGTCGGCGAAGATCTCCTCGCCCTCGTTGTCGACCACGCCGCAGCGGTCGCCGTCGCCGTCGAAGCCGAGGCCGACATCGGCCTTGTGCGCCAGCACCGCGTCGCGGATCGCATGCAGCATCTTCATGTCTTCCGGATTCGGATTGTATTTCGGGAAGGTGTGGTCGAGCTCGCAGTCGAGCGGAATCACCTCGCAGCCGATCTCCGAGAGCACCTTCGGCGCGAAGGCGCCCGCGGTGCCGTTGCCGCAGGCGGCAACCACCTTGAGCGCCCGCTTGAGCTTCGGCCGCTTGGTGAGGTCGGCGATGTAGCGCGCGGGAAAATTCTCGACGAACACGTAGGAGCCGCCGCCCTTGAGGTCGAACTTGGCGGCGAGCACGATCTCTTTCAATCGCGTCATCTCGTCGGGGCCGAAGGTGAGCGGGCGGTTGGCGCCCATCTTCACCCCGGTCCAACCGTTGTCGTTATGCGAGGCGGTGACCATGGCGACGCAGGGCACGTCGAGCTCAAACTGGCCGAAATAGGCCATCGGGGTCACCGCCAGCCCGATGTCGTGCACCTTGCAGCCCGACGCGAGCAGGCCGGAGATCAGCGCCATCTTCACGGAGGCCGAATAGCCGCGGAAATCGTGACCGGTGACGATCTCGGGCTTCACGCCCATTTCGCGAATGAGCGTGCCGAGCCCCATGCCCAGCGCCTGCACGCCCATCAGGTTGATCTCTTTTTCCAGGAGCCAGCGCGCGTCGTATTCGCGAAAGCCCGTCGGCTTCACCAGCGGTGTCGACTCATAGGCATAGGTATTGGGCGCAAGCGCGGGCTTCGGCGTCGGAAACATCGAGGTCCTCGGAGGCGGAGATTCTTCGTTGGCGCATGATCTTTTCCGAAAACCGGTACCCACTTTTCGGGATCATGCGCTGAACAGATAGCCTAACGCGCGGCGCGGGCAAAGGTGCGCGGCAATCCGGTCTTTTTGTGAAGGACGGCGCTACTGCTCGAGAACGAGGCGCCCATTGGCATATTCGAAGCGCCGCAGCTTGGAGAGGAACGACAGGCCAAGCAGGTTTTCACTGAGCGCTTCGTCGGGCAGCACGATGCCGGCGACGTCGAATACGCGGATGCCAACGCCCACCTCGACGGAGTCAAAGCGTACCGGCGCAGCCTTGAGATTGCCGTTAGCGGTGGAGACGTTCGCGGTGTACTCGCGCGGCAATGGACGGATCCCGAGACGCGCCGCATCGGATTCGCGCATGGCGATCACCGTCGCGCCGGTGTCGACCATGAAGGTGATCGGGCGGCCATTGGCGCGGCCATCGACCTGGAAGTGGCCGCGGTCGTCGCGCGGGATGACCAGCTCGCGCGAGCTCGTCGGCGCCTGCGTCGTCATCGCCTGCGCATGCATCGTTGCGGCTGGCTTCGGCATGCCCATGAGCTTGTCGGCATAGCGCGCGGCAAAGCCGCCGACGGCGAGCGCGATGATGGCGAAGTACAAGATCTGGCGCATGGCTGAACCGCATCAATGCACGATGATGCACAACGCCGCCTTAATCGGGGCGCCGGGCCGGCGACCGCCGCAGCGCATGGTGAGCGGAGCCTTAAGACACTGTGCGGGATTTTATCGAGTTGGCGCCGGCGTCGAAAATCTCCTGCCAGCGCTGCGGGACCAGCAGCATGCGCCCGAGCCAGACATAGATGACGAGGATGATCGCCGGCTTCATCCAGGAGTCGATCCACAGCGTCCACCACATGCCGAGCACCGGCACACAGAGGATGAGCAGCCAGGCGCGGGGGTCTAGGCGATCGGCCGCGAGCAGCACAAAGCCAAGCGCCGCGATGGCAGGCGTGACGACCAGGAAGGAGAGGAATTCGTTGCGCGGCCCGAACAGCGTGATGTAGCAGCCGGAGAGGATCAGAATGGCGAAGGCACTGCTGCGCAGGTCGCCATGCGCCCGCACGCGCCAGGCCAGCGCCAGCGTCGCCAGCGCGGCGGCGAGCCGCACCGCCACCGACACCGGGGCGGGCAGCACCACGCCGATGACGCGTAAGAGCGTCGTGAAATCCGCCTGGTAAGGCCACGCGGCCGGCGGCGCACTGGCAATCGCCCATAATTTCACCGCGTGCGCGCGGTGGAGCTCGATGAGATAGCTCCAGTCGTAGAACGCGAACGGCAAGGCCAGCGCGGCGACGAGCGCGAGGATGAGCGGAATGCGCATGCGCGGATAGAGCGCGGCGCACAGAAGCAGCATCACCATCGCCAGCGGCTTGAGCACGATGGCAAGGAACAGCCAGAACGATGCCCAGACCCATTGCGCGCGCATCATCGCCGCGGCGGCGGCGACCATCATCGCCGTCATCACGATCTGCGATTGCACGCCCTTGAAGTTGAACCAGGCGGCTGGAATGTTGACGAACAACAAGATGCCGGCGAGGTACAGCGCAGTCGTCTCCGGCGTGCCCTGCGGGAACAGCCGCCGCGTCAGCGCCACCACGGCAAGCGTCAGCGCCAAGGCATAGAGCGCAAGCGTGATCGCGGCCGCGAGCGTTGGATCGAGCCCGGTGAACGGCACCAGCACCAGCAGCGCCACGGGCAGATAGAGAAAATCGCCGAGGTTCGCGGGATCGTAGACCTGGCCGTGCGCGGCGAGCCGCTGCGCCGCGAGCAGATAGGCTTCGAAGGTGGCGCCGAAACGCCGTGGATCAGTGCGCAGGAGTGCGATCACACAGAACGCGATCCAGGCGGCCCAGCCGGTCCACGGCAGCCGCCGGAACAGCTCGATCACTCCCAGCGCCAGACGTTCCCCCAACGCCCGCATCGTCCCTCTCCCCGGTCTCAGATACCACAGAGATGCAGGACGAAAAATTCTTTGCGTTGCGTGTGATTAGATTCTTTGCTGGCGCATGATCTTTTCCGAAAACCGGTGCCCACTTTTCGGGATCATGCGCTAGGTTCCGCGCGGTTTTGCGCGGCGAGTGGCCGGCGCCGCGAGGGGATTGTCCGGCCAAGGATGGCGCGGGTAGCGGCCGCGCATCTCGGTTTTCACATCGTCATAGCTGCCGCGCCAAAATCCCGGCAGATCGCGGGTGACCTGCACTGGCCGGTGCGCGGGCGAGAGGAGCTCGATGGTCAGCGGCACGCGGCCACCGGCGATGCTCGGATGCTGTGCCAGGCCGAACAGTTCCTGCACTCGGATCGACAGCTTGGGGCCGCCCTCGGCCTCATAGTCGATCGGCACATGCGACCCCGAGGGTGCGCTGAAATGCGTCGGCGCTTCGGCATCAAGCCGGGCGCGCAGGTTCCAAGGGAGCAGCGCCATCACCGCTTGCGCGAGATCGTCGGCGGCGACTTGCGCCAGCGCGGTCTTGTCGACGAGCATCGGCTCGAGCCATTGCGCGGCATTGTCGGCGAGCGCGGCGTCCGAGAGGTCGGGCCATTCATCGCCTTCGGCCTGGCGCAGGAACATCACGCGCTGGCGGAATTGAGTGAGCGCCTTGCTCCACGGCAACCGCGCGAGCCCGAGGCCAAGGATGCCTTGCGCCAGCACATGCGCCGTTTCGAGACCAGTCGCGACCGGCATCGGCTGCTCGGCGAGAGTCAACGCCTCAAGCCGGCGCACGCGGCGAGCCCGCAGGCTCGCGGACGCCGCATCGAAACTCACCTCTTCGCGGCTCGCGATGTGGTCGGCGAAATGCGCGTCGATTTCATCGGCGGAGATCGCCGCGGCGAGCACGATGCGGCTTTGCGCAGCGGTGCCGGTGAGCTCGGCGACAGCGAGGAACGGTTCGCGGGAGAGCGCGGAAGCCGGATCGACATTGCCGCCGCGGCCATTGGCCAGAAGGAAGGCGCCGCTGCCGCCACCGCGGCTTTTGGCGACGCGATCGGGATAAGCGAGCGCGAGGATCGTTCCGGCGGAAAGGTCGGCGCTCGCCGCCTTGCGCTCCGGCGACGCCGTTTCTGCCCAACGCCGCGCCATGGCGCGGGCGTCCTCGGCGCGGCGCCCGCGGTCGCGGCGGAATTGATCGAGCCGATGCGCTAGGTCGACATCGTCGCCGCCGAGCCCGCGCTCGGTGAGGATCGCGGCGATATCGGCGGCGCGCGCCCCCGCCCCTTCGCGCGCGGCGTCGACTACCATGCGCGCCAGCCGCGGCGGTAGCGGCAGCGCCCGCAGCGCCTTGCCTCCCTCGGTGATGCGGCCGTCGGCGTCGATGCCGCCGAGCTCGCGCAACAACGTCTTGGCTTCGCTGAGCGCCGCCGCGGGCGGCGGATCGAGGAAGGCCAGCTTTGACGGATCGGCGACACCCCATTGCGCAAGGTCGAGCACGAAGGAGGAGAGATCGGCGGCGAGAATCTCCGGTCGCGTATAAGGCTCGAGCGAGCCGGTCTGCGGCTCGTCCCACAGTCGATAGCAGACGCCCGGCTCGGTGCGACCGGCGCGGCCGCGGCGCTGGTCGGCGGCGGCGCGCGAGACGCGCACGGTTTCGAGCCGTGTGAGCCCCACATCCGGCTCGTAGCGCGGCACGCGCGAGAGCCCGCTATCGACGACGACGCGCACGCCCTCGATGGTCAGCGAGGTTTCCGCAATCGAGGTCGCCAGCACCACCTTACGACGGCCCTTGGGTGCCGGCGCGATGGCGCGATCCTGGGTCTGCGCATCGAGCGCCCCATAGAGCGCGACCACGTCGACCGAAGGATCGCTGAGCCGCTCGGTCAGCTGCGTCTCGGTGCGGCGGATTTCCGCGGCGCCGGGGAGAAACACCAGCACTGAGCCCGGATCCGCGCGCAACGCGCGGAGCACCGCGTCGACGACCTGCCGCTCGATGGGCGCGCGCGCCTGGCGGCCGAGATAGCGCGTCTCCACGTCGAAGGCGCGGCCGGCACTCTCGATCACCGGCGCGTCGCCGAGCAGTTTTGCGACGCGGGCGCCGTCGAGCGTCGCCGACATGACCAGCAGACGCAGGTCTTCGCGCAGCCCGGTCTGCGTGTCGCGCGCCAAAGCGAGACCAAGATCAGCATCGAGCGAGCGCTCGTGGAATTCATCGAACAGGACGGCCGCGATGCCGTCGAGCGAGGGATCGTCGAGAATGAGCCGCGTGAAGATGCCTTCGGTGACTACTTCGATGCGCGTCTTGCGCGACAGTTTCGAGCCGAAGCGCACGCGCAGGCCCACAGTGTCGCCGACGCTCTCGCCGAGCGTCGCCGCCATGCGCGCCGCGGCGGCGCGGGCAGCAAGCCGGCGCGGCTCCAGCACCAGGATTTTCTTATCGGCCGCCCATGGTTCGTCGACGAGCACGAGCGGCACGCGGGTGGTCTTGCCGGCGCCGGGTGGCGCAACGAGGACGCCGGTCGCGCCCCCGCGCAGCGCCGCGGTCAGGTCCGGGAGCGCGGCATCGATCGGCAGGGGTTCGGCGAAGCTGCGCACGGCATCTTCGATCTATTTGGCTGCCTCACTCGGACGGCCAACGCTCTCATAAAGAAAGCCGTGGCGCGCGACGTCTTCTGCCCGATAGACATTGCGCAGGTCGACCAGCACCGGCCGCTCCATGATCTGCTTCAGCCGCGTGAAATCGAGCGCGCGGAACTGCTCCCATTCGGTGACAATCACCAGCGCGGACGCGTCCTGCGCGCAGCTATAGGCATTGTCGGTGTAGGCGACGTCGGTAAGCATCGCCTTCGCCTGCTCCATGCCGATCGGATCGTAGACGCGCACCTTCGCGCCCATGTCCTGCAGCGCGGTGATCAGCGGGATCGACGGCGCCTCGCGCATGTCGTCGGTGTTCGGCTTGAAGGTTAAGCCCAGCACGGCGATGGTCTTGCCGCGCACCTCGCCGCCAAGCGCAGCCGAGACCTTCCGCGCCATGGCGCGCTTGCGCGCATCGTTCACGGCGACGACCGACTCGATAATGCGCAGCGGCGCGTCATTGTCCTGTCCGGTCTTGAGCAGCGCGACGGTGTCCTTGGGGAAGCACGAGCCGCCGTAGCCCGGACCGGCATGCAGAAATTTGCCGCCGATGCGGTTGTCGAGACCGATGCCGCGCGCGATCTGCTGCACGTCGGCGCCGACTTTCTCGGCGAGATCGGCGATCTCGTTGATGAAGGTGATCTTAGTGGCGAGGAAGGCGTTGGCCGCGTATTTGATCAGCTCTGCCGTGCGCCGCCCGGTGTAGAGGATCGGCGCGGCGTTGAGGTAGAGCGGCCGGTAGAGCTCGGCGAGCACCTCCTTGGCGCGCGGGTCCTCGCTGCCGACGACGATGCGGTCGGGATGCTTGAAGTCCTGGATCGCAGCGCCCTCGCGCAGGAATTCCGGATTGGAGACGACGGCGGCGTCAGCATCGGGCCGCGTCTCGCGGATGATGCGCTCGACCTCGTCGCCGGTGCCGACCGGCACCGTCGACTTGGTGATCACCACGGTGAAGCCCGACAGCGCGGCGCCGATCTCGCGCGCCGCGGCGTAGACATAAGAGAGATCGGCATGGCCGTCGCCGCGCCGCGAGGGCGTGCCCACCGCGATGAACACCGCGTCGGCTTCCGCCACCGGCTTGGCGAGATCGGTGGTGAAGGTGAGCCGCTTCGCCTCGACATTGCGCTCGACCAGCGCATCGAGCCCGGGCTCGTAGATCGGCATGACGCCGCGATGCAGCGCCTCGATCTTCTTGGCGTCCTTGTCGACGCAGGTGACCTCATGGCCGAAGTCGGCGAAGCAGGCTCCGGAAACGAGCCCGACATAGCCGGTGCCGATCATGGCAACGCGCATGGCAATCCGTGCTGTCTATGGTTAACCAACCCACAAATCAGGGACGGCCCTCATAGCAGAGGCCGCCGAGAGTGGCGAGCGACGCTCGTCGCTTATCGTCAATTCCCCGATACCGCTCACTTTTCACGCAATACCCCCGTCTTTCTGCGGTCGTGTAAAGGCGAAAGAAACCGGTTCTGTTCCATATGGCCGTCATGCGGGACAGCCATCTTCAGAACGGGCGGGTCGACTGGGTCGACTACGCCAAAGGGTTTTGCATCGTCTTCGTGGTGATGATGCATTCGACGCTGGGCGTCGAGGCCGCGGCCGGGCGCGAAGGTTTCATGCACGCGCTCGTCGCTTTCGCGCGCCCCTTCCGCATGCCCGACTTCTTCATGATCTCCGGCCTGTTCCTCGGATTGGTCATCGATCGCGACTGGCGCACCTATCTCGACCGCAAGGTCGTGCACTTCGCCTATTTCTATGTCCTCTGGATGACCATCCAGTTCGTGGTCAAGGCGCCAAGCATCGCCGCGGCGGGCGGCGCCGGCGAAGTCATGCGGCTCTATCTGCTCTCGCTGATCGATCCGTTCGGCACGCTGTGGTTCATCTACCTGCTGCCGATCTTCATGGTGTTCACCAAGCTCACGCGCAACGTGCCGCCGTGGCTCATCTGGATCGTCGCTGCGCTGTTGCAGAGCGCGCCGATCGACACCGGCTGGACCGTGATCGACGAGTTCGCCGGCCGCTTCGTCTACTTCTATACCGGCTACTGGCTGGCGCGTTACGTGTTCGCCCTGGCGGCGCGCGTACAGGCGAAACCGCTCCACGCGCTCGGCGGCCTCGCACTCTGGGGCCTCCTCAACGGCAGCCTGGTCTATTTCGGCTACGCGACGATTCCCGGCATCTCGCTGGCGCTCGGCCTCGTCGGCGCCGCGGCGGTGGTGTCGATCTCGGCGCTGTTCGCCAAGAGCCACGTGTTCGAGCCGCTACGCTACTGCGGTGAGAATTCGATCGTCGTCTATCTCGCCTTCTTCCTGCCGATGGCGGCGACCCGCGCGCTTCTGCTCAAGACCGGCATCATCGCCGATGTCGGCGTGATGGCGATCATCATCACCGCCGCCGGCGTGCTCGGCTCGCTGTCGCTGTTCTGGCTGACCCGAGGCACGCCGCTACGCTTCCTGTTCAAGCGCCCGGCCGCCTTCTGGCTCACCGAAAAAAAGCCGCAACCGGTGCTGCAGCCGGCCGAGTGACTCGGCATGGCTCCCTGTTGATAACGAGCGATTGATTCGAGGCGCTCGACGGCCCACATTCGGGCCATGCCATCAGCCGCCAAATCCGCCGCGCCGAAAGGCGCGCCCGCAGAGCCTGCCGCCGCGTCACGCCCGCTGAAAGCCGGCGACCATGTCTTCCTGGTCGACGGTTCCGGCTACATTTTCCGCGCCTATCACGCGTTGCCGCCGCTCACCCGCAAATCCGACGGGCTGCAGGTCAATGCCGTGCTCGGCTTCTGCAACATGTTGTGGAAGCTGCTCGCCGAGATGAAACCCGACGAAAAGCCGACGCATCTCGCCGTCGTCTTCGACAAGTCCGAGCGGACCTTCCGCACCGAGTTCTATCCCGACTACAAGGCGCACCGGCCGGATGCGCCGGAAGACCTGATCCCCCAGTTCCCGCTCATTCGTCAGGCGGTGCGCGCCTTCGACATCCCCTGTCTCGAGCAGGCCGGCTTCGAGGCCGACGACCTCATTGCCACTTATGCGCGGCTCGCCTGCGAGGCCAAGGCGACGACGACGATCGTCTCATCCGACAAGGATTTGATGCAGCTCGTCGGCGATACCGTCGTCATGTACGACACCATGAAGGACAAGCGCATCGGCCGCGCCGAGGTGATCGAGAAATTCGGTGTGCCGCCGGAAAAGGTGATTGATGTCCAGTCGCTGATCGGCGATTCCTCCGACAACGTGCCGGGCGTTCCCGGGATCGGCGTGAAGACGGCGGCGCAGCTGATCGGCGAATATGGCGATCTCGACACGCTTTTGGCGCGCGCTTCCGAGATCAAGCAGGAGAAGCGCCGGCAGACGCTGATCGACAATGCCGAGCAGGCGCGCCTCTCGCGCCGCCTGGTGACGCTCGATCCAAAAGTGCCGCTCGATGTGCCGGTCGACGACCTCGCCGTGCACGCGCCGGACTACCGCCGCCTGATCGCCTTCCTCAAGGCGATGGAGTTCTCGACGCTGACGCGCCGCGTCGCCGAGCAGTCGTCGATCGACGCATCGCAGATCGAGGCGGACGCGAATTTGTCGGCCCCCGGCGCGGCGCCGAGCACGGCTTCACCTCCCCCCTTGAGGGGGAGGTCGGCGAGCGAAGCGAGCCGGGAGGGGGGTACGTTACGACTCGACCTCGGCGACTTACCCCCCTCCCCACCCCTCCCCCGCAAGGGGGGAGGGAGTGAGAGGCCTCAGCAAGACGTCCTGGAGCCGATCTCGCTGGTGAAGGCGCGCGCGGAGAAGATCCGCGCCATTCCCATCGACCGCAGCAAATACGAGACCGTGCGCACGCTCGATCGCCTGCAACACTGGATCGCGCGCGCGCACGCGACCGGTGTCGTCGCGGTCGACACCGAGACCACGAGCCTCGACCCGATGCGCGCCGAGCTCTGCGGCTTCTCGCTGGCGGTGGCGCCGAACGAAGCCTGCTATGTGCCGCTCGGCCATCACGAGGGCGGCGAAGGCGGCGGGCAGAGCCTGTTCGCGCCGAAGCGCCTGCCCGACCAGCTTCCGGAGGCCGATGCGCTCGCGGCGATGAAGCCGCTGCTCGAGGATCGTGCCGTCCTCAAGGTCGGACAGAACCTGAAATTTGACTCGCTCATTTTCGCGCAGCGCGGCATCGAGCTCGGCGCTTTCGACGACACGCTGCTCATCTCTTACGTGCTCGATGCCGGCAAGGCCAATCACGGCATGGACGAGCTCTCGGAGAAGTGGCTCGGCCACAAGACCGTCGACTACAATTCGATCACCAAGGTCGGCAAGTCGCAGCTCACCTTCGAGAGCGTGCCGATCGAGACCGCGACCGAATATGCTGCGGAAGACGCCGACGTCACGCTGCGGCTGTGGCTCGTCCTCAAGCCGCGCATGGTCGCCGAGCGCGTCGCCACCGTCTACGAGACACTGGAGCGGCCGCTGGTGAAGGTGCTTGCGCGCATGGAGCGCCGCGGCATCTCCATCGACCGGCAGGTGCTCTCGCGGCTCTCCGGCGAGCTGGCGCAAAAACAGGGCGCGGTCGAAGCCGACATCCGCGAGCTCGCCGGCGAGGCGCTCAATCCGGGTAGCCCCAAGCAGATCGGCGACATCCTGTTCGGCAAGATGGGATTGCCGGGCGGCACCAAGACCAAGACCGGCGCCTGGTCGACCGGCGCGCGCGCGCTCGAAGACCTCGCTGAGCAAGGCCACGCGCTGCCGCAGAAGATCCTCGACTGGCGGCAAGTCTCGAAGCTGCGCTCAACCTACACCGACGCGCTGCCGAATTACGTCAATCCCGATACGCATCGTGTGCACACGAGCTACGCGCTGGCGTCGACCTCGACGGGACGGCTCTCGTCCTCCGAGCCGAACCTGCAGAACATCCCGATCCGCACCGAGGAAGGGCGCAAGATCAGGCGCGCCTTCGTGGCTGCGCCCGGCATGAAGCTCGTCTCCGCCGATTATTCGCAGATCGAGCTGCGCCTCCTCGCCGAGGTGGCCGACATTCCGGCGCTGAAGACCGCGTTCCGCGAGGGCATCGACATCCACACGATGACCGCCTCGGAGATGTTCGGCGTGCCGATCCAGGGCATGCCGGGCGAGGTGCGCCGGCGCGCCAAGGCGATCAATTTCGGCATCATCT
>DASRGN010000036.1:0-96497 GCA_035651015.1 Pseudolabrys sp.
ATAAGCCGTAACCCATCGCGCGCGGGATATCTCGATCCAACGAGACCTGCGGTTTGACTACCCCATAGCCTTCGTTCCGCGAGGGGCGAAGGATCCGTAGATCCCGAAGGATCACGGATGTCCCGCGCGCCCTTGGTCTTCTTCAATGCCGCGCCGCCGAGCGTAAGCGAGGGCCCGGCGCGGCGAACCAAGAAGGCCGCTGATTTTCAAAAAACAGCGTCGTGCTGAAAGTGCGAAGCTTTGCGCAAGTGAAGCGACGCGGGCTGTTTGACAAGTGAATCGGATTGACGCGGCGAGCGAGCCACACACTCGGCGTCATCGCCCGACTTGATCGGGCGATCCAGTAATCACCGCACTGTCAGTGATTACTGGATGCCCCGCATGCGCGGGGCATAACGCCTGAGCGTGTGGACACGTGGTGTCCACCTCAACCCGCAATCCCCGGCGACGGCGTCACGTCGCGCTGCCCCTGGAACCATTCGCGGGCGCGGTCGAGGTAGAGGTAGATCACCGGCGTCGTGTAGAGCGTCAGCAACTGGCTCACGATCAAGCCGCCGACGATGGCGATGCCGAGCGGTTGGCGCAACTCGCTGCCCTCGCCAAGGCCGAGCGCGAGCGGCAGGGCGCCGAGCATGGCGGCCATGGTGGTCATCATGATCGGGCGGAAGCGCAGCAGGCAGGCCTCGTAGATCGCCTCCTGCGGCGTGCGCCCGCGGGTGCGCTGCGCATCGAGCGCGAAGTCGATCATCAGGATCGCGTTCTTCTTCACGATGCCGATGAGCAGGATCACGCCGATCAGCGCGATGATGCTGAACTCGGTGTGGCAGATCATCAGCGCCAGCACCGCGCCGACGCCGGCCGACGGCAAGGTCGAGAGGATGGTGATCGGATGGATGTAGCTCTCGTAGAGGACGCCGAGCACGATGTAGACGGCGAACAACGCCGCGGCGATCAGGTAGGGCTCGTTGGCGAGCGAATCGATGAAGGCGCGCGCCGTGCCTTGGAACGTCCCGCGGATCGTGACCGGCACCCCGAGCTCGCTGATCGCAGCGTTGATCGCGTCCTGCCCCTGGCCGAGCGAGACGCCGGGGGCGAGGTTGAACGAGATCGTCGAAGAGATGAACAGGCCCTGATGATTGACTCCGAGCGGCGTGCTGCCGGGTGCGAAGCGCACCATGGTCGACAGCGGCACCATGGTCTCCTTGTTGGTGCTCACCGCCGATCCGGTCGATGCGGAGCCGCGGCCGGTGTTGCCGATCGAGTTGTTGGCGAGGTTGCGCGCCGTATCGGTGGCGATCGTCGCGCTGGTCGGCGACGTCTTGTTCGACGACACGGTGCCGGCGACCACACCGCTCGCCTGCGTACCGCCGACCGAGCCGCCGGCGGTGGAGACGAACATGTCATTGAGCGTCTCCGGGCGCTGCCAGAAGCGCGGCGCCACCTCCATGATCACGTGGTATTGGTTGCGCGGATTGTAGATCGTCGACACCTGGCGCTGCCCGAAGGCGTCGTAGAGCGTATTGTCGATCTGGCTGACATTGATGCCGAAGCGCGCGGCGGTTTGTCGGTCGATCGCGAGGTCGACTTCCAGCCCCTTGTTCTGCTGGTCGCTGTTGACGTCGGTGAGCTGCGGAAGCTTCTGCAGCGCCGCCAGGATCTTCGGCGTCCAATCGTTGAGCTCGGCGAGGTCGGCGGACTGCACCGTGTACTGATAGAGCGCGTTACTGGCGCGGCCGCCGACGCGGATGTCCTGCACCGGCTGCAGGAACAATTGGGCGCCGGGCACCTGCGTAAGCTGGCCGCGGAGCCGCCCGATCACGCGATCGATGGGCAGCTTGCGCTCACTGCTCGCCTTCAGAGACGCAAACACGAATCCCGAATTCGTCTGCCCGCCACCGGTAAAGGCGACGACGGTATCGACCGCCGGGTCCTTGCGGATGATGGCGACGAATTGCGTCAGCTTCTGCTGCATCGACTGGAAGGAGGTGCTCTGGTCAGCCTGAATGAAGCCGACCATGCGGCCGGTGTCCTGCTGCGGAAAGAAGCCTTTCGGGACGATGATATAGAGAAAGACATTGAGGCCGAGCGTCCCCAGCAGCACCAGCATGACAAGTCGCGAATGCCGCAGCGCCGGACCGAGCGAGCGACGATAGAGATCGAGCATGGCGTCGAAAATGCGCTCGCCGAGACGCATCAATCGGCTCTGCCGTTCGTGCGACGTCGGCTTGAGCAGGAACGCACACATCATCGGCGTGGTCGCCAGCGACACCGCCAGCGAGACCATGATGGCGATCGACAGGGTCATCGCGAATTCGCGGAACAGCCGTCCGACGATGCCGCCCATCAGCAGGATCGGGATGAACACCGCGATCAGCGACGTGCTCATCGACAGCACGGTGAAGCCCACCTCTCGTGCACCGAGGATCGCTGCTTGCGCGCGGGTCATTCCCGCCTCGAGATGGCGGGAGATGTTCTCGAGAACGACGATGGCGTCGTCGACCACGAAGCCGGTGGCGACCGTCAGTGACATCAGCGACAGATTGTCGAGGCTGTAGCCGAGCAGATACATGATCGCGAAGGTGCCGATCAGCGAGACTGGCACGGCGACGGCCGGAATGACGGTGGCGCGCAGGTTGCGCAGAAACGCAAACACCACGAGGATTACGAGGACGATCGCGATCAGCAACGTGATCTCGACCTCGAGAAGCGATGCGCGGATCGTGGTAGAGCGGTCGACCGCGACCGAGATGGAGATCGCCGGCGAAATCGAGGCACGCAGCTCCGGCAGCATGCCGACGACGCGATCGACCGTGTCGATGATGTTGGCGCCGGGCTGGCGGTAGAGAATGACCGCGACCGACGGCGAGCCGTTGGTCAAGCCGGCGTTGCGCAGGTTCTCGACCGAGTCGACGATGTCGCCGAGGTCCGATAGCCGCACCGCAGCGCCGTTGCGATAGGCGACCACCAGCGAGCGGTATTGCGCCGCCTTGGTCGCCTGGTCGTTGTTGTAGATCTGATAATGCCGCTCGGCGACCTCGATCGCTCCTTTCGGGCTATGGGCGTTCGCGGCCGCGAGGCCGGCGCGCACGTCCTCGAGCCCGATCCCATATTTGAACAGGGCTTGCGGATTGAGCTCGACGCGCACCGCCGGCAGCGCCGAGCCGCCGATGACGACCTCGCCGATGCCCTCGACCTGGGAGAGCTTCTGCGACAACACGGTCGAGGCGGCGTCGAAGATCTGGCCGCGGTCCTGTGTCTCCGAGGTCAGCGACAGAATGAGGATCGGCGCATCCGCCGGATTGACCTTGCGGTAGGTCGGGTTGGAGCGAAGGCTCGACGGCAGGTCGGCGCGCGCGGCATTGATCGCGGCCTGCACGTCGCGCGCGGCGCCGTTGATATCGCGATTGAGCCCGAATTGCAGCGTGATGCGCGTCGACCCGACCGTGCTGGTCGACGTCATTTCGGTGACATCGGCGATCTGGCCGAGATGCCGCTCGAGCGGCGTGGCGACGCTCGTCGCCACGACTTCCGGGCTGGCGCCCGGCAGATTCGCCTGCACCGAGATGGTGGGAAAATCGACCTGCGGCAGCGGCGAGACGGGAAGGTGAAAGAACGCGATGGCGCCGGCGGCGGTGACGCCGAAGGTCAGCAGCGTCGTCGCCACGGGGCGACGGATGAACGGCGTCGACAGGCTCACGGCGCAATCCCCGGCTCGTCGAGCGTGAATGCCTCCCCTCCGAACCGCTCGGACAGACGCTCGAACCAGAGATAGATCACCGGCGTCGTGAACAAGGTGAGCAACTGGCTGAACAGCAGGCCGCCAACAATGCTGATGCCGAGCGGGTGGCGCAGCTCCGAGCCGGTGCCGGTACCGAGCATCAGTGGCAGCGCGCCGAACACCGCGGCCATCGTGGTCATCAGGATCGGGCGGAAGCGCAGCATGCAGGCCTGGAAAATGGCCTCGCGCGGCGGCAGTCCCTCGTTGCGTTGGGCATCGAGCGCGAAGTCGATCATCATGATCGCGTTCTTCTTGACGATGCCGATGAGCAGAATGATGCCGATGATGGCGATGACGGTGATGTCGTCGCCCGCCAGCATCAGCGCCAGCAAGGCGCCGATGCCCGCCGACGGCAGCGTCGAGAGAATGGTGACCGGGTGAATGAAGCTCTCATAGAGCACACCGAGCACGATGTAGACGGCGACGATTGCCGCCAGGATCAGGAACAGCTCGTTGGTGAGCGAGGATTGGAACGCCAGCGTCGCGCCCTGGAATGCGACAATGACACTGCGCGGCATTCCGAGTTGCTGGCGCGCGTCGTTGACTGCGGTGACCGCGGCGCCCAGCGAGACGTTGGGTGCGAGATTGAACGAGATCATCGCCGCGGGAAACTGGCCGAGATGGTCGATCTGCAGCGGTGCCGTTTGCTCGTGCACTTTGACGATCGCCGACAACGGCACCTGGCCGGTCCCGGTCGACGACGGCAGGTGGATCGACGACAGCGAGTCGATCGACGCGCGGTATTTCGGACTCGCCTCGAGGATGACGCGGCGCTGGTTCGAGTGCGTGAAGATCGTGGAGACGTTGCGCTGTCCGAAAGAGTCGTAAAGCGCGTTGTCGATGGTCGCCACTGTGATGCCGAAGCGCGCCGCGGTATCCCGGTCGATGTCGAGGAACAGCGACAGACCTTGGCCTTCCTGGTCGCTGGTCACGTCGGCGAACTGCGGCATGTGATTGAGCTTGTCGACCAGGATCGGCGTCCATTTGGCGAGCTCGTCGGGATTGGAGTCCTCGAGCGCGAACAGATACTGCGTGCGGCTGACAGTCGAATCGATCGTCAGATCCTGCACCGGCTGCATGAACAGCATGATGCCGGGGACGGCCGCGGCGCGGTCCTTGAGGCGATCGATGATTTCGCTGACGGTGCTGTTGCGTTCGTCATGCGGCTTGAGATTGATCAGCAGGCGGCCGCTGTTCAACGTCGTGTTGGTGCCGTCGACGCCGATGAACGCCGAGAGGTTGGCCACGTCGGGATCCTCGAGGATCGCCTTGGCCAGTGCGTTTTGCCGCTCGCCCATGGCGGCGAAGGAAATCGACGGCGGCGCTTGGGAAATTCCCTGGATCAGTCCGGAGTCCTGCAGCGGGAAGAAGCCCTTGGGGATGTACACGTAAAGCGCTGCGGTGACGACCAGCGTCAGCAGCGCGACGACGAGTGTCGCGGTCTGGCGGTCCAGCACCCAGTTGAGCATGCGGCCATAGTGGTGAATCAGCGCATCGAACCATTCGCGGCTGCGCCGCTGCAGCCTCGATTCATGCTGCTCGTCGGAGGCGCGCAGCAGCTTGGCGCAGGCCATCGGCACCAGCGTCAGAGACACCACGGCGGAGATCAGGATGGTGACGGCGAGCGTGATCGCGAATTCGCGGAACAGGCGGCCGACGACGTCGCCCATGAACAATAGCGGGATGAGCACGGCGATCAGCGACACCGTGAGCGAGATGATGGTGAAGCCGACTTGCTTGGAGCCGCGTAACGCGGCTTGCAGCGGCGTGTCTCCGGCTTCGAGATAGCGGGCGATGTTTTCGATCATCACGATGGCGTCGTCGACGACGAAGCCCGATGCGATGGTCAGCGACATCAAGGACAGATTGTTCAGGCTGAAACCGAACAAATACATGACGCCGAACGTGCCGACGAGCGACAGCGGCACCGAGAGGCTCGGAATGATAGTGGCGCGCGCGTTGCGCAGGAACACGAAGATCACCAGCACCACCAGGATGACGGCGAAGGTGAGCTCCAATTCCACGTCGCGCACCGAAGCGCGGATGGTGACGGTGCGATCGGTGAGCACCTCGACGTCGATCGCCGCGGGCAACGCCGCCTGCAGCTTCGGCAGCAGCGCTTTGATGCGGTCGACGACCTGGATGACGTTGGCGGCGGGCTGCCGCTGGATGTTGAGGATGACCGCCGGCGTATTATTCATCCACGCCGCCAGCTTGTCGTTCTCCGCGCCATCGATGACGTCGGCGACGTCGGTCAAATGCACCGGCGCGCCGTTCTTATAGGCGATGACCAGGTCCTTGTAGGCGCTGGCGTCGGTCAGCTGGTCATTGGCGTTGATCGTGTAGGCGCGCGAAGGCCCGTCGAAATTTCCCTTCGGCGTGTTCACATTGGCGTTGCCGAGCGTGGTGCGCAGGTCGTCGATGTTGAGACCGTAGGCGGCAAGCTTGCGGATATCCGCCTGCACGCGCACAGCCGGGCGCTGGCCGCCGCTGATGCTCACGAGGCCGACGCCGGTGAGCTGCGAAATCTGCTGCGCCAGGCGTGTGTCCGCGAGCTCCTGGACCTGCGGCAGCGGCATGGTCTTCGACATCAGCGCGAGCGTGAGCACCGGCGCATCGGCCGGATTGACCTTGGCATAGATCGGCGGCGCCGGCAGGTCCGACGGCAACAGATTGCCCGCGGCATTGATCGCCGCCTGCACCTCCTGCTCGGCGACGTCGAGACTGAGATTGAGGCTGAACTGCAAAGTGATGACAGACGCGCCGGCCGAGCTCACCGAGGTCATCTGATTGAGGCTCGGCATCTGCCCGAGCTGGACCTCGAGCGGCGCGGTGATCGACGATGTCATCACGTCCGGACTGGCGCCCGGATAGAAGGTCTGTACCTGGATCGTTGGATAGTCGACTTCGGGCAGTGCCGCGAGCGGAAGGAATTGGAACGCGAGAATCCCCGACAGCAGGATGGCGATCATCAACAGCGACGTCGCCACCGGGCGCAGAATGAAGATGCTCGATGGACTCAGCGCCGGTTCGTCGGGGGTTTCGGCGACGCGATCGGTCATTGTTGCCGCTGACGTCTTGGTTTGTCCGGAGCGTTGGCAGCCGGAGCCGCATTCGCCGGCGCGGCATTCGTCGGCGGATTGTTGCTGCGCACGACCACCTTCGCCCCGTCTTTCAGCTTGTCGGAGCCGTCGGTGACCACGCGGTCGCCCGGCGAAAGTCCGGAGGTGATCGCGACGCGATCGCCGCTGGTCGGCCCGGTCTGCACCGTCCGCGCCGCGACGGTATCATCGGCATTGATGAGATAGACGAAGTTACCATTGGCGCCGCGCAGGACCGCGCTTGTCGGCACCACGGTGGCATCGTGCAGCACGTCGACGAGCAGGCGGATGTTCACGAACTGGTTGGGAAACAGCTGCTGATCCTGGTTCGCGAACTGCGCCTTGATCTTGAGCGTGCCTGTCGTCGTGTCGATCTGGCTGTCGGTGGCGATCACTGAACCCGTGGCGAGCTCGTTCAAGCCGCTGCGGTCATAGGCGGTCGTCGACAGCTTGGCGCCGGCATTCAGGCGCTGCCGGATGCGTCCGACATTATCCTCGGCGACCGGAAACAGCACGGTGATCGGCTGCAGTTGCGTGATCGTGGTGATGGCCGTGGTGCTCGAGGGCGATACGTAATTGCCGATGTCGACCCCGCGCAGGCCGACGATCCCGGCAATCGGCGCGGCGATGTGGCAATACTCGATGTTGAGCTTTTGCGTTTCGACCTGGGCCTGGTCGGATGTGACCGTGCCTTCATACTGCTTGACGAGATATTTCTGCGTGTCGAGCTGCTGTTCGGGGATCGCCTTGGTCTCCGCCAGCTTCTGGTAACGAGCAAGGTCGACCTGCGCGCCGGCCAATAGCGCCTGGTCATGCGCGAGCTGGCCCTGCCATTGCTGGAGCGAAAGCTGATAGGGCTGCGGATCAATCTGCACCAAGAGATCGCCCGGCTTGACGATCTGTCCTTCTTTGAAGGCGACGTTGGTGATCTTGCCGCTGATCTGCGAGACCACCGTCACCGTTGCGAGCGATGTCACCGTGCCGAGCGCATTGATGGTGATGTCGACATCGCCCTTCGCTGCTGCCTCGGCGAGCACCGGTGTCGGCGCACCGGTGGCGAAGCGGCCCCGCCCGGTCTGCGGGGTTGGCGCCTGCTTGATCCACCAGGCCACCGCGCCGACCGCGACAACGGCGATGATGATGCCGATGAAGCGCCGACGGCGTCGGACATTCGCCTGCTGCAATGGCGACAGGTCGTCGGGCTTGGTCTTTTGCGGCGGGCCGCTCGGCCGGTCATCCATGCGAAAAATCCTGCTGCCCGCTCAAATAAGCATATCCCGGTCAATTGGCATCGGCCGTTTCCAACGGTTTTGGCGACCAGCCGCCGCCGAGCGCCCGGTACAGACTGACGATGGCCTGTAGCCGCGCCAGCCGCGCTACCGCCAGTGCGTCTTCGGCTTGGAACAATGTCTGCTCGGTCTGCAGCAGCGTGATGAGATTGATCGTGCCTGCGCGCAGCTGCTGCTCTGAGAGATCGAAGGCGCGGCGGGAGCTCAGCACCACTTCGCGATCGGCAGCCTCGGCGCGCGCGGTCTGCCGCACCGCGATCAGCGCCTGATCGACATCGGTGAAGCCGGAAATCACCGCCTTGCGGTAGGCATTCAGCAGCTGATCCTGCGAGCCCTTCTGCAGATCGAGATTGCCGAGCAGCTTGCCACCTTCAAAGATCGGCTGCGTGAGGCCGGCGGTCAGCGTGTAGAAGGCCGATTCCGGCCGCAGCAGAGTCTTGAGCACCGTGCTCTCAAATCCGCCTTCGGCGGTCAGCGTGATGCTCGGCAGCAGTTGCGCACGGGCATTCTCGACATTGGCGTTGGCGTTGGCGAGCTGCGCCTCCGCCTGACGGATGTCGGGACGCTGCGTGATCAGCTCCGACGGCAGACCCGGCGTGACCCGCGGGATAGCGATCGCGCGCATGCTGCCGCCGCGCACCTCGACATGCTCGACGGGTCTGCCGACCAGCAGCGCCAAGGCCGCCCGGTCCTGCTGGAGCGTTTCCTCGAGCGGCGGGATCGTTGCTTTGACTTGATTGACCAGGCTTTCCTGCTGCGCAACGTTGAGATCGGACGCGGTGCCTGCGGCGAATTGATCCTTGATCAGCTTCAGAATGCGTGTGGCGCTCGTCAGATTCTCGTGGGCGACGCGCAGGCGATCCTGCGCAGCCAGAACCGCGAAATAGGTGTTGGCAACACTGACCACGGTGGTGAGCGCGACCACCTCGCGATTGTAGCGGCTGGCAATCGCGGTCTCCTCGACGGCACGCAGCGCCGAGCGATTCTTGCCCCAGAAATCGATCTCGTAGCTCGCGGTCAGCGAGGCCTGGAAGTTGTTTGATTCGGAGCCGCCGAACGAGCTGCCGGAGCCGCCGAGACTTTGCGAGGTCCGCGAATGCTGGGCTTGGCCGTTCAGCGTGATGCCGGGCAACAGGGGCGCGCCGGCGATGCGCGCCTGGGCGTCGGCCTGGACGATCTGGGCAACGGCGACGGCGATGTCGAGATTGGCTTCGCGCGCCTCCTCGATGATCGCGGTCAGCTCGCTGGAGCGGAATTTGCGCCACCAGGCAATGTCGGGAACTGCCGCGTCCGCGGCCTTTGGGTTGCGCGGCCCTTCCTTATAGCTTGTCGGGATATCGATTCCGGGCTCCGGCTTTTCCGATCCGAGCAGGCAGCCGGCAAGCGGAAGCGAGAGGGCGATCGCATAGGTCATGGCGCCGACTGGGCATAGCCTCCGGTTGACCCGCGCACGCATTCGACCCAGCCCTCGACGCTACCCACAAACGCACGCCCGCGGAGCGGCCGGGGCGGACCTATTTTGTATTGTTATTGGCCGGTTTGCGACCCGGAGGCCAGTCTGCCAGGGCGTGCCGGCCGGCGGGTGACATTTGTGCGGCACTTGCGGCAAAAATGCCCTGGATCAGCTGATAGAAAGTCTGCCGGGCGGCTCGGGTCTCGGTCATGGCCGCGCGCATTGCCTCGACGCGGAACGGCTCTTGCCGCAGCATCTCGTGAATGCTGTCCTGGGCGGTGTGATAGGCGAATTGCGTGCGCTCGATGCTCTCGCGCTGCGCCTTGACGTTGTCTTTGAGGATAGCCGCGTCGGCCGGGGGTAGCGTTGCAGCGATGCGCTCGACCCGCACGAAAATATCGCGATCCCAGGCCTGCGGAGCCGGCGCGGACCGCACCGCCATCGCGATCAGTGCGCCTACGAAAAACAGGTTGAGGGCGAGCGAGCCGAGCAACAGCCAGCGCGAGGAGCCGCGGACCGAGACGCTCGAGGCGTACTGGGCGATGCTCATGGCCTGGCTCCGGTGAGCGGCTCAGGCTCGAACACGATCGAGCCGATGCTGTCCCGGTTCGCCGCCGAAGCGCCGACGCGGTCGATGCTGCGATCGAGGCCGGAAAGGCCGATCACGAAGCCAAGCGCGGCGCAGCAGGCAAGCGCGGCGACGCGCGGCCAGGCAGGCGCAAAGTCGAGATTGAGCAGGACCGTCGGCCAATGGCTCCAGCGGCCATGCTGACGCGGCAGTCGCCGGGCGAGCAGCGCCGACATGGCTCGCGCGGTGACCTCAGGCGTGACGCCGACGTCGTGCCCGGTCGAAGCAACGATGAGCGCGTCGAGCTGGCGCGCCTCGTCGAGCGCCGGCGGCGCCGCTGGATCGGTCGCCAAAAGCCGGTCAGCTTCTGCGTGCTGCGCCGCCGGCCATTGCGACAGATCGGAGCCGTAGAGATCCAGCGCTTGGCGGAAGTCATCGAGCGTCATGGTCATCACTCATCGTTCAAATGGCGCAAACGGGCGCGCAGCGCATGTTTGGCCCGCACCAGAAGGGTTTCAACTGCGGAAACCGAAGTATCGAGGGCGGCAGCGGTCTCCGCATTGCTGAGCCCCTCCCGATAGGTGAGCACGATGACGGCGCGCTGCCGTTCGGGCAAGTCGGCAATTGCTGCGGCCACACTGCGATCGAGCTCTTCGGACGCCAGGCGCTGGTCCGCGCCCGGCGTGGGATCGGTGGGATCGCCGGCGACATCGAGCGGGAGCGCTGGAACCCGGCGTTTCCGGTCGAGGCAGAGATTGACGACAATCCGCGTGAGCCAGGTGCGAAACGCCGCCAAAGGCTGCCAGCGCGGGGCGTTGGTCCAGACGCGAAGGAATGCGTCCTGGGCCACGTCCTCGGCATCCGCGGGGCCGATGATGTGGGCCGCGAGCGCCAGCATGGCGGCAAAATGCCGGCGCGTGAGCTCGCGAAAGGCGAGCTCGTCACCGCGCGCGACCTTGGCCATGAGCGCTTCGTCGCTTTGCTCCCGCATCGTTGCTGGCTAGCCGACATAGTCCTGTTGGTCCGTCGAATGTATACGCGCTCAACGGATTAAACGCGCGCTATGCAGCAAACCTGCGCCGCCGGGGATTGCGAATTCACCCCAGTTAATCGATTTGAATCAATGCCTTATGCCTTGTACCGGCGAGTCGCGGCAAGCTCCAGGCCCTTCACCAGGCGATACACCGCTTTGCAATTGGGGACGGCCACGCCGAGCCGCTCACCCTCGCGCACAATGAACCCCGTCAGCTCATCGATTTCGGTCGCGGCGCCGCGGCCGATATCGAGCGCCATGGAACCGGCGTGCTTGCCGATCGGCAGCTCGCCGGCGCGGATCTTGGTCACGAAGTCCATCGGGTCGAAGGCGAAGTGTCCGCCGAGCGCGCGCACCACGGCGGTACATTCGGCGGCCATGTCATCGATCAGCGCGCGCACCTCGTTGGATTCGTAGCGCGCGGCATTGTCGCCGAGCAGCAGCGCGCCGACCGGATTCATCACGCAGTTGAAGACGAATTTCGCCCAGACCGCGCCCATCGGGTCCTCGGTCGGCTCGGTGGGCAGCCCGGCCGCGTTCATGAGCGCAGCGAGCGAGGCGATTTCGGCGAGGCTGCCGCGCCGCGGCCCGAGCCAGGTCTTGCCGCGAATGAGGCTCTCGATGCGGCCGGGCCCGATATAGCGCGCGGCATTCATGGTGACGCCGCGCACGATCACCGGCTGCGGTGCCTGCAGCAGCGCTTCGGCATTGCCCATGCCGTTCTGCAGCGTCACCAGGATTTCGCGACCGCGTAGCGCCGGCTGCACGGCCGCGAGCGCCGCAGGCGTGAATTTCGATTTGACGAGGAAGATCACCGCATCGAACGCCTCGCCCTTGAGGCGCGACGGATCGTCCACTGCCTTGATCTGCGCGATGGTCGCGCTGTCTTTGTCGATGACGCGCAGCCCGTTGGCATTGATAGCGCGGACATGCTCGGCATTGGTATCGTAGACCGCGACCTTCGCAGCCCTGGTCAGCGCGGCGGCGAACAGGCCGCCGATCGCGCCGCAGCCGACAACGAGCACCTGCATCGTCATCGAGGGCTGACGTCGGCGAGCGAAAAGCCGGCGATGCGCTTGTAGTTTTCCGAGAGCGCGCGCAGCTCGTCCTGGCTGATGTAGTCGTCGAGATTATCGAAAGGCCGGTCGCCAACGAGCTCCTCGACCTTGATGTTGATGAAGTCCGGCGGGTGCTCGCGGTTGGTGCGCACGACTTTCGCTGCCGGCTCGCGCCGCGCGGCTTCATAGGCGCGCAGCGCCGCGCGCGGATCGTCGTTGGCCTGCAGGCAATCGGCCAGCGTGCGCGCGTCGATGGCGCCCTGCGCCGCACCGTTCGACCCGCGTGGATACATCGGATGCGCGGCGTCGCCGATCAGTGTGACGCGGCCGAAGCTCCACTGGTCGATCGGATCCTTGTCGACCATCGGATATTCGAGGATCTGGTCGGCGCTGCGGATGAGCTCGGCGACGTCGAGCCAGTCGAACTGCCAATTGGCGTAGAGCGGCAGCACGTCGCCGACCTTGCCGGGCTTGTTCCAGTCGTTGGGCTCGAAATGGTCGCGCTTAATCTCGGCCATCCAGTTGATGAGCTGGTTGCCGTCGCCATCGATACTGTCGACGATCGGATAGATCACGATCTTGCCGGTGAGGATCGAGCCGACGCGCAGATAGCTGCGCCCGGTGAGGATCGGCTTCCTTCGCGTCACGCCGCGCCAGGTGTTGATGCCGGTGAACACCACCTTGTCATCGGGATAGAACCGCTTGCGGATGACCGAGCTGATGCCGTCGCCGGCAACGGCAATGTCGGCGCGCACGCTCTCGAGTGGGCGTCCGCTGCTCGTCTCCTTGAAGTGGATGTTGACGCCGGTCTCGTCCTGCTCGAGCCCCACGCATTCATGATTGGTGCGCACCGCGTCGGCGCCGAGGCGCTCGAGCACCGCGCGATAGAGGATCAGATGGAAGCGACCGCGATGAATCCCGACCTCGGGATAGCTGTAGCCGGCGAGCTTGCCGCGCGGCTCTTTGTAGATCAGCTGGCCAAAGCGGTTGAAGAAGCAGCTCTCGACATTCTCGATGCCGGCGGCAAGCAGCGCATCGCCGAGGCCGAGCGCGGTGAATTCCCGCATTGCATGCGGCAGCAGCGTGATGCCGACGCCGAGCTCCTTGACCTCGGGCGCGCGTTCATAGACCCGACAGGCGATGCCGCGGGACTTGAGGTTGAGCGCCAAAGCCAAGCCGCTGATGCCGCCGCCGACGATTGCAATCATGCGCGGTCACGGTTCCGTTTTGCTGCGCGGAATGGACGGGATCGGCTGGTTTCTGTCAACGTGCCAACGCCTTGGCCGGGCGGCTTTGCAGCCACGCGGGCATCACAATCGCGAATAAGGCCCTATTCTAGTCTTGAATGCGCCCTCATCATGGGCCCATACAGAGCGCGATTCCGCGAGCTCGAGGGATAGGGATGATCCGCCGTTCTGCCGCGCTTTTGGCGGTGCTCTTATGCGGTGCCGCCGTGCTGTCGGCTGGCCCGATCAGCGCCCAATATTATCCAACCGATGGGTCCTCGCGTGCAGCTCCGCCGCCCGGCTATCGCTGGGGGCCGCCGCCTTCGGGCTTCTGGGATGACGACGGCGACGCTCCGGTGGTCCGCTCGCCTTATCCGGGATCGTCGCGCAGCGCCCAGGCGCAGGGGGCTCAAAACGGGCCGGCCCGTATCCTGCCTTATCCGCCGGAGGAGGCCGACGCTGGCCCCCCGCCTCCCGGTGTGGCGCCCGCCTATCGCGGGCCCTCCGCCGACTATGGCCACCAGCTCGATCCGATGGCTCCCCGTCCAGGTGTTGCGGTCGATCCCGACGTGGTGCGTCCGCCGGCCGGCATCGGTGCGTCGAAGCCGGCACCTGCGCCGGCCAACCTCTCGGCGTTGCCGCCCGAGGATCAGCCAGAGGTCGGCGAGCCCAAGGAATTGCCGCCGCAGTTCAAGCGCCAGCTCGTCGACTATGTGACCAAGGAACCGGCCGGCACCATCATCATCGATACCCCGAACACCTACCTCTATCTGGTGCTCGGCAATGGCAAGGCGCTGCGCTACGGCATCGGCGTCGGCCGCGAAGGCTTCACCTGGTCGGGCGCCGAACGCATCAGCAAGATGGCGGAATGGCCCGACTGGCATCCGCCGGCGGAGATGATCGAGCGTCAGCCTTATCTGCCGCGCTTCATGGCCGGCGGCGAAGGTAATCCGCTCGGCGCCCGCGCGCTTTATCTCGGCAAGACGCTCTATCGCATCCACGGCACCAATCAGCCGTCGACCATCGGCAGCTTCGTGTCATCGGGCTGCATCCGCCTGACCAATCAGGACATCGAGGATCTCTACAGCCGCGTCCAGGTCGGCAGCCGTGTCGTGGTGCTGCCCGGTTCGGCGCCGGCGACCGCATCGGCGGCACCTGTTCCGGGTCCGCAGGTGAACGGTCCGATGCCTGGCGCGTCCTATCCTGCCAACACGTCGCGCACGGGCATCAGCAGCAATCCACTGCCGCCTCCGCCGCATCGCTGATCGCCGCGCAATACCGTCATGCTGCAAAGGCCGTCGCTGTTCCCATAGCGGCGGCCTTTGCGTTGAACTAGCATCGCAGCCCGACATTCGAGGCAACGCCGGCCATCGAGCCGGCGACCCTCCACCTCAAGGGAGGCGATGATGGCCCGCAAGCAATCTCAACCGACATTCGATCGCCGCGCATTTCTCGCTGGCGTCGGTGCCGCGACGGCGCTGACCACGGGATCGGCGGGCGCGAAGGGTGTGCCCGAGATCGAGGCGAAGCCGCCGAAGCCGTCGGCGCTACGCCCATCGGCGGCAGTCGCGGCGGCCGAAACTGGTCCGGTCACCATCAAAAGCAACGGCGAAGGCGCGCGGCCCGGCTCCGACTTCATGGTTGACGTCATCCGCTCGGTCGACATGCCCTATGTGGTCGCCAACGTGGCCTCGAGCTTCCGCGGACTGCACGAGTCGCTGCTCACCTATGGCGGGAACAAGAAGCCGGAGCTCATCGCCTGCACGCACGAGGAGTCCTCGGTCGGCATCGCGCACGGCTACTTCAAGGTCACCGGCAAGCCCCTGGTCGTGCTCTGCCACGGCACTGTCGGCCTGCAGCACGCGGCGATGGCGATCTACAACGCCTGGTGCGACCGCGTGCCGGTGGTGATCATGGGCGGCAACGATCTCGACGCCAGCCGGCGGCCGCCGGGCGTCCCCACGTTCCATTCTGGGCAGGACATTGGCGCGCTGGTGCGCGACTTCACTAAATGGGACGACAATCCCGTCTCGCTCAATCATTTCGCCGAATCCTTCGTGCGCGCCTACAAGATGTCGATGACGCCGCCTTACGAGCCGGTGTTCCTCTCGCTCGACGCCGAGCTGCAGGAGGAGGCGGCACGCGATCCCGACAAGCTGCGCATCCCGAAATTCACGCCAACGGCGCCGCCGCAGGGCGACAGCGCCGCGGTGCGCGAAGCCGCGCAGCTCCTGGTCAATGCGCAGAACCCGGTGATCGTCGCCGATCGCGCTGCGCGCACGCCGAACGGCATCAAGCTCCTGGTCGATCTCGCCGAAGCGCTCAACGCGCCCGTGGTCAATCAGGGCGGGCGCATGAACTTCCCCAACACGCACTATCTCAACCACACCGGACGCGCGGTGCAACTGCTCGGTCAGGCCGACGTGGTGCTCGGGCTCGAGCTCGCCGACTTCTACGGCACGGTGAACGCGTACATCGACAACGGCGAGGATCTGCGCGAGCCGCGCACCAAACCCAACGCCAAGCTGATCAGCATCAGCGCGATGAACTTCTACAGCAAATCCAACTACCAGGATTTCCAGCGCTACCAGCCGGTCGATCTATCAATCGCCGGCGATGCGGAAGCGACGTTGCCGGCGCTGACCGAAGCAGTGAAATCCGCGCTCTCGGGCGAGCGCAAGGCGGCGATCGAGAAGCGTGCCGACGCGCTCAAGAAGGCCAAGGAGGAGGCGCGGCTGCGCACGCTCAAGGCGGCAAGCTACGCCTGGGATGCGAGCCCGATCAGCACCGCGCGGCTCTGCGCGGAAATCTGGGCGCAGATCAAGAACGAGGATTGGTCGCTGGTGGCGCAGTCCGGCAATGTCAGCGGCTGGCCCAATCGCCTGTGGAAGATGGAGCGTCACTATCACCATCTCGGCGCGTCGGGCGGCTATGGCGTCGGCTACGGTTTGCCGGCGGCAGTCGGCGGCGCGCTCGCCAATCGCGACGCCGGACGTTTCTCCGTCAACATCCAGGCCGACGGCGACATGATGTACGCGCCGGGCGCGCTGTGGACCGCGGTGCGCTACAAGCTTCCGTTACTCAGCGTCATGCACAACAACCGCGCCTACCATCAGGAGGTCATGCATGTGCAGCGCATGGCCGACCGCCGCGACCGCGTGCTCAATGACGGGCCGATCGGCACGCTGATCGATCGCCCCTACATCGATTACGCGAAGCTCGCGCAATCCATGGGCATGGTGGCCTTCGGCCCGATCGAGGATCCGAAGGAGCTCGGTCCGACACTGAAGAAGGCGGTGCAACTGGTGAAGGGCGGCGAGCCGGTTCTCCTCGACGTCGTCACCCAGCCGCGCTGAGGAGGCAGAGCAAATGCGTATGCGTCACATCTGCGTTCGCGGCATACTCAGTGTTGCCGCGCTCCTCGCCTTGGGCGGCGGGCTTGCCCTCGCGGCATCGGCGGAGAAAGGCAAGGCAGCGTTCATGAAAGCCGGCTGCTACGAATGCCACGGAACCATGGGGCAGGGCGGCATCACGGGTCCGCGTATCGCGCCGGAGCCGATTCCCTACGAGACGCTCTCGGCCTTCGTGCGCAGCAGCTCACGCAACATGCCACCATATCGGGAAAAGATCCTGTCCGAGGCCGATTTGCAGGACATCTACGCTTACCTGCAGTCGATCCCCAAGCCGCCGGACATCAACAGCATCCCGCTGCTGAAACCCTGACGCATAAGATCGGTCCCAGCATTTTCGACGAGGAACCTGCACATGCCGCATTACACGGCGCTGGTCACGCTTGTGGCCGTCTTCCTGTATTTCTTCGCCGCCACGCGCGTCCCTCTGGCGCGCCGCAAATTCACCATCAAGTTGCCGGCGACGAGCGGCCATCCGGATTTCGAGCGCGTGTTTCGCGCACACCAGAATACGTTGGAATGGCTGCCGATCTTCCTGCCGTCCTTATGGCTGTTCGCGCTCTATGTCAGCGATCCGTTTGCCGCGGTGATCGGACTGATCTGGATTGGCGCACGCGTGCTCTACATCCGCGGCTACACGCAAGCGGTGGAAAAGCGCTTACCGGGCTTCTTCGTGCAGGGCAGTGCCGTGGGCGTGCTCTTCATCGGCGCACTCGCCGGCGTCCTCTGGCGTCTCATCCACGGTGGTTAGGCCTTAAGACGCGGCTGCCTGCGCCGGTTGCGCGGCGCTCTTGCCGATCGCGGCATTGACCCGCGGCATCACCTCTTCGGCCATAAGCTGCATCGAGCGCTTGGCCAGCGCCGGGTCGACCCAATCCATGCCGGCATAGACCAGCTCGCCGAAGTCGCCGGTCACCTCGCGCAAGGCGAGGATTTTGTCGACCACCTTGTTGACCGTGCCGGTGATCATCAGGTGGTCCATAACGAAGTCGTGCGTCACCTCGGCGTCCGGCTGCTCTTTCGTCGCCTTCAGCGCCGCTAGCCGGCCGCCGCGCGTGAGCTTGGCGCGGATCTGGCCGTAATAGAACCGGTAGGGGCTGTTGCCGTCGTCGCGGCCGTAGCGCGCCGCGACCTTGTCATCGTCGGCGACGAAGATGGTGCGCGCGATCCGCCACTCGGCTGTGCTTGGCGTCGCGCCGGCCTCAGCCTTGCCCTTGCAGTAGTTCTGCCAGTGCGACTTGAGATGTTGCGCCAGCAGGAAGTTGGCGGACAGCGGATGGAAATCGCGCTTGCCCATGTGCACCACGCCCGGAGAGAACGGCGCCACCACGGTCCCGACGATCTCCGGTCGCGGCTTCTGCAACGGCTTCGCCATGTAGCCGACGCCGAGATTGAGCGCCGGCACGCGGCGGATCGCGACCTTGTAGCGGTTGTCGGGGAAGTCGATGTCGTAGGGCGGATCGCGCTCCCAGATCGCGAGGATCACATCGATTGCTTCGGCGAACATCTTGTTGCGATCGTCGTCGAGAATGCCGAGCGCTTCGGCGTCCGAGGTCAGCGCGCCCGGGCTGATGCCGAAGATGAAACGTCCGTCGGCCAGATGGTCGAACATCGCCGCCTGGGACGCGATCAGCACCGGATGCTTCTGCGCCAGATTGGCGGTGCCGGTAGCGAGCTTGATGCGTGAGGTCTCCGGAATCAGCGTCGCCAGGAAGGTCATGCTGTTGGTGACGTTCTCGCAGCGGTCGGTCAGGTGCTCACCGACGAAAGCGTCGTAGAAGCCGAGCTTGTCGGCGAGGATGATCGCCTGCCGGTCCTCGCGCAGCGTCTCGCGCCAGTCCCGGTGCATCGGGTGCACCGGCATGGTGAAATAACCCAGCCGCATTTCCGTCTCCGCGTGTCCCGCGCACGATGTTGCACGGCGCCGCCGGACCCGGCAACCCGCTGGCGGCGTTGGAGGTATGCCGTCGGCGCGCACGCTCTGTCCCCAACTGGATCGCGTCCGGGGGTCGCTTCCGTGCCAGGACTGCCGTATCTCTGCGTCGGGCCAAGCTGATCGGAGCACCGCTATGCTGCGCTGGTTTCAGGCATTGATGCCGAAAGAAGAGCGGTTTTTCGACCTCTTCCTCCGCCACTCCCAGATCGTGGTCGCCGGCGCCGTGGCGCTGCGCGCCATGCTCGAAGGCGGCGATGCCGTGGCCAAAAATTGCCAGACCGTGATGGACCGCGAGCACGACGCTGACAATGTGACGCGCGAAGTTCTCATCGCCGTGCGTCGCAGCTTCATCACGCCGTTCGACCGCGGCAATATCCGTGATCTGATCACGTCGATGGACAACGCCATCGATCAGATGCAGAAGACGGCGAAGTCGATCATCCTGTTCGACGTCAACAGCTTCACGCCGCAGATGAAGGACATGGCCGACGCCGGCGTGAAATGCGCCCAGCTCGTCGAGCAGGCGACCCCGCTGCTACGCTCGATCAGCACCGAGGCGGTGCATATCGCCGGCTTGACCGAGCAGATCTCCCAGCTCGAGGGTCGCGCCGACGAAATGCACGACAACGGCTTGCGCGCGCTCTATCAGGCCAACGCGCAATCCAATACTCCGCTGGCCTTCTTCGTCGGCAACGAGGTCTATGACCACCTGGAGAAGGTGGTCGACCGCTTCGACGATGTCGCCAATGTGCTGCACGGCATCATGATCGAACACGTGTAGGGTCGGGCGGACGACGAATGAGCGCCGGCGATCTCGCTTTTCCATTGCTGATTGGGCTGATCGCCGTCGCGCTTGTCTTCGATTTCCTCAACGGCCTGCATGATGCCGCCAACTCGATCGCCACGATCGTGTCGACGCGCGTCCTACGTCCGCAATACGCGGTGTTCTGGGCCGCGTTCTTCAATTTCATCGCTTTCCTGTTCTTCGGTCTGCACGTCGCGCGGACGCTCGGGACCGGCATCATTTCACCGGACATTGTCGATCATCGCCTGATCTTCGGCGCGCTGATGGGCGCCATCGTCTGGAACATCATCACCTGGCTCGTCGGCATTCCCTCGAGCAGTTCGCACGCGCTCGTCGGCGGGCTCGTCGGCGCGGGTCTTGCCAAGGCCGGCATCAGTGCCATCGTCTGGCACGGGCTCATCCCGACGGTCGCGGCCATCGTCGGCTCGCCGCTGGGCGGGTTCTTCCTGGCGCTGCTGCTGGTGCTGATCTTGTCGTGGCTGCTGCTGCGCTGGACGCCCTTCGCGGTCGACCGCTCGTTCCGCCACCTGCAGTTCATCTCGGCCTCGCTCTATTCGCTCGGCCACGGCGGCAACGACGCGCAGAAGACCATGGGCATCATCGCCGTGCTGCTGTACTCGCAAGGCTATCTCGGCAGCGACTTCTACATTCCCTTCTGGGTCGTGCTTGCATGCCAGGCGGCCATGGCGCTGGGCACGCTGGCCGGTGGCTGGCGTATCGTCAAAACCATGGGCTCGAAGATCACGCGGCTCACGCCGATGCAGGGCTTCTGTGCCGAGGCCGGCGGGTCGATCACGCTGTTCACCGCGACCTGGCTCGGCATCCCGGTGTCGACCACGCATACGATCACCGGCGCGATCATCGGCGTCGGCGCCGCACGCAAGGTCTCCGCCGTGCGCTGGAACGTGGCCAATAACATCATCATCGCCTGGATCTTGACGATCCCCGCGTCGGCGCTGATCGCCGCGCTGTTCTATTGGCTGGCCGGCCTGTTCGCGCTGTAGCTGACGATCGACTGCTGGACGCTAAGCCGCCACCTTGCCGAGGAAGGCTTCGACCTCGCTGCGTAGATTGGCGGCGGCCTTCTCGACCGAATGCGAGGCGTCGAGCACGGTTTGCGCCGATTGGCGGGTTTCCGTGGCCGCGCCGACGACTTCACTGAGCACCGAGACGACGATGCGCGCGCCGCCCGCGGCGCTCGACACGTTGTGCGAGATCTCGCCGGTCGCCGCGTTCTGCTCCTGGATCGAGGTCGCCACCGCCGAGGTGTAGTGCTCGATCTCACCCATGCGCTCGGCGATGCGCTGGATGGCGTCGACCGCGCCGCCGGTCGACTGCTGAACGGCCGCGATCTGGTTGGCGATGTCTTCGGTCGCCTTGGCGGTCTGCACCGCAAGCGATTTGACCTCGGAGGCGACCACGGCAAAGCCCTTGCCCGATTCGCCGGCGCGCGCCGCTTCGATGGTGGCATTGAGCGCCAGCAGGTTCGTCTGCCCGGCAATGTTGCGGATCAGCTTGACCACGTCGCCGATCTTCTGCGCCGCTTCGGCCAGGGTCTCGATCTGCGTATTGGTGCCGCGCGCCTCGCCGACGGCAAGACGCACGATCTCGCTGGTACGGTCGAGCTGCAGGCTGATCTCGGAGATCGACGCCGAGAGCTCATCGGCGGCGGTTGCTGCCGTCGACACATTGACCGAAGCGTCGTTCGAGGTCTGCACCGCGCCTTCGGCGCGCTGCGACGTCTGTCCGGAGGCGCCGAGCAGATTTGCGGCGGTGCCGCGCATGGCGATGGCGCTTTCGGTGACGGTGCGCAGCAGCACTTCCATGCGCTGACGGAACGTGTCGATGGCGCGATCGATGGTCTCGCGGCGATGCTTCTGCTCCTGCATCTGCGCGCGTTCCTGCTCGGCGATGCGACGATCGGTGACGTCCTCGTGCGTCGCTACCCAGCCGCCGTCCGGCATCGGCTCGTTGAGAATTGAGACCATGCGGCCCAACGGGGATCTGATCTCGACGTGTGTCGATTTCCCCGCTCTGATCGTGCTCATCAGATTGTCTCGGTATACATCCGGGTCCTCTTTGAAAGTCCCCTGGGCGATGCGCGCCTGCAGCACGTCCATCAGCGTGCAGCCCGGTTTGACCTTTTCGGGTGAAAGATCGTACAGCTTGAGGTACTGCCGATTGCACATCACCAGACGCTCGGCGGGGTCGAACATGCATAGGCCTTGCGACATGTTGTCGACCGCCGCGGTGATGCGTGCGTTCTGCTCGCGCAGGCGGCCATCGACGAAGGCGCTGGCGATGCTGATGCCGAGCACGGCGGTGGCGATGCCGGCAATGCCGACGGCCAGCGCGGTCGGGTCGAGCGAGAACGGATTGATCAGCCGCGTCGGGTCGGGAACGATGGTGACCGCACCCATCGCGGTGAAATGATGCGAGACGATGGCGAGCGTCAGCAGCACCGCGGCAGCGAGCGTGACGCGCTGGCCGGAGAAGCGCGAAGCGACCGTCAACGATGCGGCGCCGAGCAGCATGCCGAGCGCGATCGAGACCACCACCAGATCGGTCGCCCAGGTCACGTGACCAGGCACCTGCAATGCCCACATGCCGAGATAATGCATGCAGGCGACACCGCCGCCGACGATGGCGCCGCCGATCGGAGCGGCTGCGCGTGCGGGAATGTAAGCCGGCAGCGCCAGCCCGAAGCCGGTGATGATCGTAGCGGCGAGCAGCGACAGCGTCGTCAGGCTGATGCTGTAGGCGACGCCGATGCCCGGGTCGTAGGCGAGCATGGCGATGAAGTGCGTCGCCCAGATCCCGCATCCCGTCGACGCGCCGGCAAAAGTGAGCCAGGCGATGCGTGCGCCGCCATTCGTGCTTCGCGCGCGAGCGAAGAGATTGATTGCTGCCAGGCTGGCCAGGAAGCAGACGACGCCGGCGACAACGATCAGACGCCAATCATGCTCGGTCGTCAGGCAGGTCAGGATGCGGAACATTGCAGGTACCTATAATGTCCCGCGACATTAGTCCTGACGATTTATTATACGGTTAAACGTTGGTGAGCCGACAATTTAACGATTCGTAAACGACGACGGGGAGGCTGACGAATGGCAAAGTTGCGTGCGGCGGAATGCCGGAAGTTCATCGAGGCTGCGACCAAAAAGGCCACAGAGATGGGCGTCCCGGTCTCGATCGCAGTGGTCGGGCCGGAAGGCCACCTGATCGCGCTCGAGCGCATGGACGACGCCGGCTTCATCACGCCGGAAACCGCGTGGAGCAAGGCCTATACGGTTGCCGCCTTCCGCTCGATGAGCCCGCGCTTCCAGGACGGCCTTGTCATCCAGCAGTGGTTCAAGGAGCGCAATCCGCAGCTGATGATCAACATGGCGGTGATGTCCAATGGACGGATCGCCGCCTCCGGCGGCTGCGCGCCGGTCTTCAAGGGCGACGAGATGGTCGGCGCCTATGGCGTGAGCGGCGCCACCTCGGATCAGGACGAGGTCATCGCGCGCTACGCCCGGGAGAAGGCGGGCTGGGCGCACCTGCCGGCAACTGACACGACGCCCGATTCGGTGAAGAGCCACATCAACGAGCTCTACCAGAAGGCCGGAATTCGCGACCGCGATCTGTGACTCGTAGGTCTTACTTTTTCGGAATGATCGGCAGCAGCAGGTAGCCGAGCTTGTCGCCGCCGGCGAAGACGGTGTTGCGGCCGTCATTGTAGTCGGCGTGATAGTGCATGTAGGACTGGCTGCCGACACCATCGCGCGGCTGGATGTCGAGCCGGATGCGATGGCCTTTTTTGAACACCATCGACGTCGGCCAGATCTCCACCTGCACTTCGACGATCTCGCCGGGCGTCAGGAACAGACGGCGCTTATGCTTGTGATAGGGGCGATACGGCAGCGACAGCTCGGGATCGAGCTCGCGGTGCGAGACGCGCAGCCAGCCCTTGGCCACCGGCACAGGCGTGCCTTGCTGACCGGTTTCCAGGATTTCGTTTCCATCGGCGTCGAAGTTGCGCAGCGTCAGGAACAGATCCATGTCCTCAGTGGTGCTCGACACGGAGAACACCGCGGCGAGCGGCCCGGTGACCTCGGTGTCGGCGGCGAGCGGAGGCGTCATCAATGAGATGCCCATGTCCGGCTTGATGCCGCCGCCCATCACCTGCGACGACGCCGCCGAGGTCGAACCCATGGAACCGAGCCCGGTCGCCGGATAAGTGAACGAGCTTGCCGTCCCGGGATTGTGCTCCGTCAGCGCGCCCATTCGCGTTCCGCTCGACAGATCGAAGTAGAGCCTGGTCCACTGCGTGCGCGCGATCGGCCATTCATTCTCGTGGCGCCACTCGATCTCATTGCGGCCCTTGCGGATCGCAAGCTTCACCGGCGGCTCGGCCATCACGCCGTTGTCGATGCCCTTGAGCCAGTAGTCGAGGAAGCGCAGCTGATCGGCGCGGCCTTCCTCGGTGTAAAATGGATGCACATGCGTGCCCGCCTGCATGCGCAGCTTCTTGTGCTTCGAGGCAGCGCGGATGAAGGCTTCGGTGTTGCCACGCAGATGCAGCGCCATGCCCGACCAGTTGCCGACGGAAAACATCGGCACAGTGATCTTGTCCCACTGCGCCTGCGCGCCGTGGAAGACGCCGCTGTCGAGATTGTTGCTCAGCCAGAAATGCAGGATGTTCTTCTGCCAGCGGTCCGGCTCCTGCTGCGAGGCACGACCGACCAAGTGGTGCATCAGATGCGCGGTGAACCAGTTCGACATGAACAGGCTGAGAATGCCGCCATGGAACAGCGCGTCGCGATAAAGGTCGGCAAAGCCTTCCCAAGGAATGATCGCCTTCAGTGACGGTGGCTGCAGATTGGCGACGAACCACTGATTGATCGCGTAGTAGGAAATTCCCGAGAGCCCGACATTGCCGTTGCACCAGGGCTGCGCCGCGGCCCATTCGATGGCGTCGTAGAAGTCAATCGCTTCGGCGAGGGACCACGGATCGCATTGCCCGGGCGACTTGCCGCTGCCGCGCCCGTCGACGCGCACAGCGGCATAGCCGCGCGGCACCCACCACTCGGGGTTCACCGTCTCCCAGTTCATGTAGGGGTTCGGCTTTTCCTCGAGAGTGTCGGGCACCGTCCAGAGCTTGTCCTTCTGGTACGGCCCGAGATTGAGAATCGCCGGGAATTTCCCTGCAGCGTCGGGACGAAACACGTCGGCCTTGAGCCGCGCGCCGTCGCGCATCGGCACGTCGACGTCCTTGTCGATGCGCAGCGCGTAGCGTTGCTCGCTGCCGGTAGGAGCGGCCGATCCGGGTTTGTCGAGCACTGCTTACGCGGCCTTGATGCCATGCAGGCTGTGCGAGGCGTCCTTCACAGTGAAGAACAGCACGTCGCCGTCGGGGGAAGCCTTGCCGCCATGCACAGTATTTGACGGCACGTAGATGACCGTGCCCGGCTTGGCGACGACGGTGTTGCCGCCGATGGTCGCGTGGAAGGTGCCTTCGAGGATGTAGATCCACTGCTCGTTCGGGTGCGAATGCGGCTCCGCGCCGGTGCCGGCGGGCATGCGCATCAGGCCGACGATCATCCGGTCGCCTTCGACGCACGCACCGTTGGCGGTCGAGTAGGCGGGTCCGCCCATGATCGAGTTCACCTTGGCGAGGTCGAACAGATATTCGCCGGGGCCGGCGCGCTTGGCGCCAGGTGTGCGTGCTGCCGGTGCTGCTTGGGTCATGAGTGCCTCCTCGGATTTTTTTGGCTGTGTTGATGGGGATGGTAGCGCAGGTCTCGCAGGCGGGGAAACCGGCTTCTCGTCGCAACCCGGTATGTGGGTCATGCAGTTTTGGTTGCGAATAAGTCCATGCTTCGGCCACGGTCGAGCGCCACAAGGGCGCCGATTCGGAGGTCTTCCTGATGCCGTCTTACCGCCCGCTCGCCGCGCTCTGTCTTGCGGCGGCGCTCTCCGCCTGTGCGGCCGACAACGGCCCGCCGCCGGAACAGCCGAGCTTCTACAAGAGCCTGGCGCAGCCCGGCGCCGAGCTCGACGCTGCTGCGGCGGCCTCGATGATCTCCGGCTATCGCGCCAATAACGGCCTGGAGGAGCTTTCGCTGGATCCGGAGCTGATGCGGCTCGCAAGCGCGCAGGCGACCGCCATGGCCAAGCGCGACAAGCTCGATCACGATCTGATCAAGCCATTTCCCGCGCGGCTGAAGAGTGCGGGCTACAAAGCGAAGGCCGCGGCGGAGAATGTCTCAGCCGGCTATCATACGATCGCCGAGGCTTTTTCCGGTTGGCGGGATTCACCGCCGCATCGCGCCAACATGCTGCTCAAAGGCGCAACGCGCATGGGCATCGCCGCCGTCTATGCGCCGAACTCGAAGTACAAAGTGTTCTGGTCGCTGATCCTGGCCGCGCCCGACGACCGCCGAGGTTAGGCGGGACGCGTGGCTGGTGTCGCGAGCCGCGTGCCGATCGACGAGAGGAGCAGCTCGTAGGCGCGGTCGACGATGTCGTCGAGCGACGGCGACTTTGCGAACATCGCCCGGGCGCGCGCCACGACCTCCTCGCGGCTCGGGATCTGCGGCAGGTGCACGCTGGAGAGCACTTCTGTCGCGCGGTGTTGCGCGCGCGTCAGACGCTCCTGCAGCACCGAGAGCTCGGGGCCATGCAGCGCCGTCGCGATGGCGAGCGCAATGCGCTCGGAGTTGAAATGCGCGGCTAGCTGCTCCGCGGCACGCGTGACCACGCGCGAGCCGAGCCGCTGCTCATTGCGCACCACCTCGCGCGGCGGCATTTTGAGATCCCAGACCACGCCGACGAAGGACAGCGCGCGCAGCAGATAATAGGTCGGATCGTATTCCCACCAGCGGAAGCCCTGGCGCACGCTGCTCTGATAGGCGTGGTGGTTGTTATGCCAGCCTTCGCCCATGGTGATGATGGCGAGGAACCAATTGTTGCGCGAGTCGTCGCCGGTCACGTAGCGCGTGCGGCCATGCACATGCGCCAGCGAATTGATGCAGAAGGTCGCGTGATAGACCGCGACCGTGCTCCAGAAGAAGCCGACGACCAGGCCGGGCCAGCCGGCGACGAGGAAGCAGAACGCCGCGAGCAGGATCGATGGCACCTGCTCGAATTTGTGCAGCCACATCAGCTCCGGATAGCGGGCGAAATCCTCGACCTTCACCAGGTCGGCTTTGTCATGGGCGCGCGAGAAGATCCAGCCGAAATGGCTGTAGAGGAAACCCGTGTGCCGGGGCGAATGTACATCGAGCTCGGTGTCGGAATGCAGGTGATGGTGACGATGCTTTGCCGCCCACCAGAGAATGCTCTTTTGCGTGGTGGTTTGCGCCATGAAGGCGAGCAGGAACTGGAACACGCGGCTGGTCGAGTAGGCACGATGCGAGAAGTATCGGTGATAGCCGGCGCCGATGCAGAAGATGCGTACCCAGTACAGCGCCACGCCGAGCGCGACGGCTGACCAGGTGATGCCGGTCCAGATCGCGGCGAAGCAGGCGAGATGCACCAGCACGAATGGAATAGCCGACGGATAGATGATGTCGTCGTGCTCGGCATCGAGATTGGTCGTCACGCGTTCCCCCTTCGAATCGGCGGTCAATCTAGCGAATCAAGCAGCTATGTGCCCCCGGCACATTGCGCTAGATCATCCCCCTTGGCCCTTACAAAACAAATAAGACGAAACAACAACATAGGTCCATATTGCGGCCTGGGCATGGCGTCCTTGGCGAAGGTCGCCGGCCGCCAGAGCGGATACTTTACCTGCCGCCTTTCCGCAATTAGCGTTCGCCGGGTCATGCCGGTCCTTCCTCCTGTTCGTGCGTACGACGATCTTTATCAGCAATTCCGTTGGCAAGTTCCGCCCCGGTACAACATCGGGGTTGACGTCTGCGACCGCTGGGCGGCACGGGAACCGGAGCGGCTCGCGGTGCTCCACATCCGGCCGGACGGCCGTCAGGAGCCGATCAGCTTCGGCTGGCTGCGCGAGACGTCAAACCGTCTCGCCAATGTGCTGCGTGCCCACGGCGTCGCACGCGGCGATCGCGTCGCCATCATGCTGCCGCAGGCGCCCGAGGTCGCGGCGGCCCACGTCGCGGTCTACAAGCTCGCCGGCATCGCACTGCCGCTGGCGGTGCTGTTCGGCACCGACGCGCTGCAATACCGGCTGGAGAATTCAGGCGCCAAAGCGCTGATCACCAATGCGCAAGGCGTGGCGCGCATCGGCCAGATCCGTGATGCGCTACCTGGTCTGCGCCTCGTGCTCTCGCTCGACGGGGCCGGCGACGGCGCGATTGGCTTTCATGACGCGCTGGCGCGCGCGTCCTCGGGCTTCACGCCGGAGGACACCTCGCCCGACGATCCGGCGGTGATGGTCTACACGTCGGGCACCACCGGCCAGCCGAAAGGCGCGCTGCATGCGCATCGCGTGCTGCTCGGGCATCTGCCCTGCGTCGAGTTCAAGCACGAATTCTTTCCGCGGGGCGGCGATCGCATCTGGACGCCGGCGGATTGGGCGTGGGCCGGCGGGCTGTTCAACGTGCTGCTGCCCGGCCTGCATTACGGCGTTCCGGTGGTGGCGCGCAAATTCGACAAGTTCGATGCCGAGGAGGCCTTCGCACTGATGGCGCAGAGCGGCGTGCGCAACGCGTTCATCCCGCCGACGGCGCTGCGCATGCTGCGCTCGGCGCCTACGCCGCGTGGCCGCTACGACATCAAGCTGCGCACCATCGCTTCGGGCGGCGAGTCACTCGGCGCCGAAACCTACGAATGGGGCAAGGAGACGTTCGGCCTGGTGATCAACGAATTCTACGGTCAGACCGAATGCAATCTCGTTCTCTCGTCTTGCAACGCCGTCGGCGTCTCGCGGCCGGGCGCCATCGGCAAGCCAGTGCCTGGCCACGTGGTCGGCGTCATCGATCGCGAGGGCAATCCGGTGCGCCTCGGCGAGATCGGGCAGATTGCGATGCAGCGGCCCGACCCGGTGATGTTCCTGGAATACTGGCAGTGGCCGGAGGCGACGCGCGAGAAATTCATCGGCGACTGGATGATCACCGGCGATCAGGGACGCGTCGACGAGGACGGTTACGTCTATTTCGTTGGCCGTGATGACGACGTCATCACCTCGTCGGGTTATCGCATCGGCCCTGGCGAGATCGAGGATTGCCTCATCCGTCATCCGGCGGTGGCGCTGGCGGCCGCAGTCGGCAAGCCCGATCCCATCCGTACCGAGATCGTCAAGGCGTTCATCGTGCTCAAGGGCGATCGCCAGCCATCGGATGCGCTCGCCGCGGATATTCAGTCCTTCGTGCGGACGCGGCTCTCCGCGCACGAATATCCGCGCGAGATCGCGTTCATCGACGATATGCCGATGACCACGACCGGCAAGGTGATCCGCCGGCTGTTGCGCGAGCGGGTCTGACGCTACGCGACTTCGGAGAGGATCGTTTCGACGACTTTGCGCTCGTCCGCTGTAAGCGCGGCCTGCGGCGGCACCGGATCGCCGACGGCATAGCCTTGAATCTGCAGGCCGGCCTTGATGCAGGCGGCGAGATTGAAGCTGGCGAAGGCTTCGTTGACACGCCACAGCTCGCGCTGCAACGCCATGGCATCATCCCATTTCTGTGCGCGGCAGAGTTCGTAGAGCCGCACGCTCTGCCGCGGAATGATGCAGGCAGGTCCCGCCATCCAGCCGACGCCGCCGATCAGCATCACCGCCGCTGGGATATGCGCCGAGGCGGAGAACACCTTGATCTCCGGGCAGCGGTTCATGATCGAGAGCAGCCGTCCGGTATTGGTCGAGGCGTCCTTGATGAACCGGATGCGCGGATGTTTCGCGAGCTTGGCGATGGTGTCGAGCGTCAGGTCGCTGCGCTGGAATTGCGGGTTGGTGTAGAGCACGACCGGGATCTCGACGGCATCCGCGATGGCGCGGAAATAGGCCTCGACCTGCGCATCCTTCAGCGGGAAATAAGCTTCGAGGATGGCGAGGACGCCGTCGGCGCCGAGCGCCTGATAGGCGCGCGCCTGCTCGACCGCGTCCGCAGTCGTGGTCGAGGCGACGCCTGCGATCACCGGAACGCGGCGGCTGGCGGCTTCGATCGTCGTGCGCACCACCGCGGTGCGCTGCTCGCGATTAAGATAGGCGAACTCGCCGGTCGATCCGAGCGGGGTGACCCCATGCACGCCGGCCTTGATCAGATCGTCGACGAGCCGCGCCAGCACGTCGGTGAGAACGTGGCCCGACGCATCGATCGGCGACACGAGATAAGGAAACACGCCGTGAAAAGCCGCGCCCGCCATGATGCTAGTACACCCAGAGATCCGCGGGCGGAAACTCGACGTAGTAAGTCCCCGGCCGCACGCGCGCGGGAGCATAGGTGCGCACGGAAATGTCGTCTCGTGTGAAGACGAGCTCCCAGCGTTCGCCGAGATAAACCTGCGCCGACAGATTCATTGGAATGCGGTTGGGACCGAGCGTGTCGGCGATGCGCAAGCGCTCGAGCCGGATCACCGCGGTGACCGGCTCGCCGCTGGTGGCGGTGGTATGATCCTGGCCGATCAATTGATAGCCGCCGACGTCGATCTCGACCTCGGTGCCGGGCTTATTGGTGAGGATGCCGATGATGCGGTTGTTGCTGCCCATGAACTCGGCCGCGAACAGGCTTGCCGGCTTGTTGTAGAGCGCGTCGGGCGTTCCTTCCTGCTCGACTGCGCCAGCATTGAGCAACGTGATGCGGTCGGCGACCGCCATGGCCTCGATCTGGTCGTGCGTGACCCACAGGGCCGAGACGTTGAGCGAGGTGATGAGTGCGCGCAGCCAGAGGCGCGACTCCTCGCGCAGCTTGGCATCGAGATTAGACAACGGCTCATCGAGCAGGATCAGCGGCGGCTGGTAGACCGTCGCGCGCGCCAGCGCCACGCGCTGCTGCTGACCGCCGGAGAGCTGCGGCGGATAACGGTCGGCGAGATGCGCCAGACCGATTTGTTTGAGCGATGCCTCGACACGTTTGCCGATCTCGTCCTTGCCGACACCACGCAGCTTCAGGCCGTAGGCGACGTTGTCGAACACGGTGCGATGCGGCCACAGTGCAAAGGACTGGAAGACGAGGCCGAGCCCGCGCTGCTCCGCGGGCAGGTCGATGTACTGGGCGGCGTCGAAGAAAACCGTATCGCCGAGACGAATGCTGCCCGCCTGCGGCGCGAGCAGGCCGGCGATGGCGCGCAACAGCGTGGTCTTGCCGCTGCCGGATGGCCCGAGCAGCGCAACGACCTTGCCCGGCGGGATGTCGAGCGACACGCTCTTGAGAATGCCGGTCTCGCCGAGCGTGAGAGAGAGATCGTTGACGACGAGATCGGCCATATGGGGGAGAGTCTTATCCCGCGAAGCCGCCGGCGTCGAGAAAGGCCTGCTCCTCCGCCGTCGTCTGCCGGCCGAGCAACGGATTGCGATGCGGGAATCGGCCGAAGCGGCGGATGACGTCGGCGTGCTCCAGCGCATAGGACACGTTTTCGTCGCCGGCCTTTTGATAGAGCGCCACCGCCTGCTCCTGGTCGGCGAGGTTCTCCGAATGACTTAGCGGCAGATAGAAGAACCCGCGGAACTGAGCTTCGACCTCGTTGTCATAGCCGGCCGCGATGGCGCGCTTGGCGAGCGCCAGCGCCTGCGGATCGCTCACATACATGCGGGCGGTGCCGCGAAACATGTTGCGCGGAAACTGGTCGAGCAGGATCAGCAGTGCCAGCGCGCCTTGCGCGCTTGCCTCCCAATCCGCGAGCGCGCCTGCCGCAGCGGCTTCGTGCGCGGAGAGAAAACGAGTGCGGATCTCCGTGTCGAAGGCGGAATCCTTTTCGAACCATTTGTCCGGTCCGGCATCGCGCCAGAAGCCGACGACATCGGCCGGGGTCACGGAAACATTTGCCATCACGCAGCCCGGGTGCTGGCGAGTTGCTCGTCGCGCAGCGCGCGGCGCAGGATCTTGCCGACATTCGTTTTCGGCAGCTCTGTGCGGAATTCGATGAGGTGCGGGACCTTGTAGCTGGTGAGCTGCTTGCGGCAGAACTCGACCAGCGCTTCCTTGGTGAGCGCCGGGTCCTTCTTCACCACGAACAGCTTCACCGCCTCGCCGGTCTTTTCGTCGGGCACGCCGATCGCCGCGCATTCGAGCACGCCCGGATGGCTCGCCGCCACGTCCTCGACCTCGTTCGGATAGACCTTGAAGCCGGAGACACTGATCATGTCCTTCTTGCGATCGACGATGCGGATTTGCCCGTCCGCGTTCATAATGCCGATGTCGCCGGTGCGGAAGAAGCCGTCCGCCGTCATCACCTGCGCGGTCTCCTCCGGGCGCTGCCAATAGCCGGGCATCACCTGTGGGCCGCGCGCGCAAATCTCGCCGATTTCGCCGATCGCGAGCTCGCGGCCGTCATCGTCGCGAATGGAGATCTCGGTCGAGGGCAGCGGCAGGCCGATGGTGCCGGTCCACGCGGTAATGTCGCCACGCGTACAGGTGAGCACCGGCGAGGTTTCGGAAAGGCCATAGCCTTCCATCACCGGACAGGCGGTGCGCGCCAGCCATTTCTCCGCCACAGCCTTCTGTACCGCCATCCCGCCGCCGACGGAGGTGCGCAATCCGCTCCAGTCGATCTTGCCGAAGTCCGGGTGATTGAGCAGCGCGTTGTACAGCGTGTTCACCGCCGGAAAGCAGTTCACCTTGTACTTGCTGAGCTCTTTGATCAGGTTCGGCAGGTCGCGCGGGTTGGGGATGAGCAGGCACAGCGCGCCGATGCGCATCCCGAGCAGGAAGCACGCGGTCATCGCGAACACGTGGTAGAGCGGCAGCGCGGTCACGAAGATGATCTGCTCGACATGCGGGGACTGGTCGAAGATCGGCTTGTGCCAGGCGTCGACCTGCAGCGTATTGGCCACGACATTCCGGTGCAGCAGCACGGCGCCCTTGGCGACGCCGGTGGTGCCGCCGGTGTATTGCAGGAAGGCCATGTCGTCCGGTCCGAGCTGCGGCTTCGTAAAGCTCATGCCGCGGCCGGCCGCGACCGCATCGCTGAAGGAGACGGCGCCGGGCAGCTTGTAAGGCGGCACCATCCGTTTCACGTGGCGCACGACAAAATTAACGATTGCACCCTTGAGCGTGCCGAGGAGCTCGCCGAGCGAGGCGACGACGACGTGCTTCACCTTGGTCTTGGCCAGCGCGTCCGCCACGGTGTGCGCGAAATTCTCCAGCACGATGATGGCTTCGGCGCCGGAATCGGTGAGCTGAAATTCGAGCTCGCGCGCGGTGTAGAGCGGATTGACGTTCACCACCACCAGGCCGGCACGCAGGATCGCGGCCAGCGCGACCGGATATTGCAGCACATTCGGCATCATGATGGCGACGCGCGTGCCTTTGGCGAGCCCGCGGCTCTGGAGCCACGCGGCGAGCGCGCGCGACATCTCGTCGAGCTCGCCGTTGGTCATCGTCCGGTCCATGCAGACGAAGGCCGGCCTGTCGCGGTGCTTGGCGAAGCCTTCCTCGAGGATCGCGGCGAGCGACGGGTAGAGCGTGACGTCGATCTCGGCTGGCACCCCGGGCGGATAGTGCTTGAGCCAGATGCGTTCCATGGCGATTCCCCTGACCGGCGACTTATAGGATTGGCCGGTTAATTTTGGCCAGCATCCGGCAAGGACGCGCGTCTGGGCAAGGGCTAAGAGCTTGCGCCCCCGAACGGTACCAGCGGATTGTTCGCAAGCGCAGTACGGTCGGGGCGGTCGATCGAGGCCTTGCCGAGGAAGGCGTCGAACAGCTCGCGGACCACGCGGGCGTCGAGATCGCGGGTGATGAAGACGAGCCGCGTGCGGTGGTCGTCGTCGGGCCAATGCTCGAGCTGGGCGGTCGGATGCAGGACGTGCTGCACGCCGTGGATGACGACCGGGCGATCCGGCATCTCCTCGAGCTTGGCGATGCCTTTGAGCCGCAACAGCTTCGCCCCGTGGGTGGAGCGCAAGAGCTCGAGGAATAGATCGAGCGTGCCGGCCGGCACGGCATCGTCGGTGGCGATGGAGAAGGCCTGGATGTGATCATCGTGCCGATTGCGGTCATGCGCATGGTCATGGCGGTGATCGTGGTCATGCTCGCGATCATGGGCATGATCGGCATGGGCATCGGCGTAGGCCTCGGCCGCGAGCCAGCGCTTCACGTCGGGGATTTTGCGGTCCGGGTCGTAAAGCCCGCATGACAGAAGAGTGGCGGGCGTGGCCTCGCCCTTGGCGGCATCGAGGATCGGCGCCGCCGGATTGAGGTCGCGCAAGCGTGCGGCCAATCGCTCAGCATTTCCTCGCTGCGTGGCATCGGCGACGAGATCGGTCTTGGTCAGCACAAGACGGTCGGCGACGGCCGCCTGCTTCACGGCCTCGGGATGCGCATCGAGCGTGGCGGCGCCGTTGAGCGCATCCACAACGGCGATGACGCCGTCGAGGCGATAGCGCATCAGCAGATAGGGATGCACCATGGCCGTGTGCAGGACCGGTGCCGGATCGGCGAGCCCGGTGGTTTCCAAGAGCACGCGACGGAATGTGCAGCGCCGGTTGTCGAGATCGCGCAGCAGTGTTTCCAGTGCGTCGACCAGGTCGCCGCGCATGGTGCAGCACAGGCAGCCGCTTTGCAGCAGCACCATGTTGTCGCCGACATATTCGACCAGCAGGTGATCGAGGCCGATCTCGCCGAACTCGTTGATGATGACAGCGGTGTCGGCGAGCGCCGGATCTTTCAGAAGCTTGTTGAGCAGCGTGGTCTTGCCGGCGCCGAGAAAGCCGGTGAGCAGGCTCAGCGGGATCGGGGCCGGCGGCTGCCGCGCCACCTCGCTCATTGGGCCGCCGGCTTCTTCGGCTTGGCGCCTTCGGCGGTCTTGGTCTTCTTTGCGGGCTTGGCCGCGGGCTTTTCCGCCTTGGGTTTCTCGTCGGCGTCTGCCGTCTTGGTCTTCTTCGTCTTTTTCTTCGCGGCGACCGCGACCGGAGCCTTGTCCGGGTTCTTCGGTGATCCGGTGAACACGACGATCGGCTCGATGTTATCGTCCACCGGCGGGCCGAGCACGAACTTGCCGGTTCCGGCCTTCAGGTTGGACAGCGCGAAGGTCTGCGCCGAGCTGTCCGAACCCTCGCTCGGCGTTCCCGAGCTTGCGGTCGTGGCCGGAGTGTCTTCCTCTTCGTCGTTTTCCTCGGACGGCTTGCGGCGATGACCGCCGCACATCTCCTCGCGCAGGTTCGGCGGCGACGCTTCGACCGGGACGAGCCCGTCGACGGTGCCGAGCGAGGGCGTCAGCCATGACAGATTGCTGGCGGCGAAGCCGCGCTCGAGCAGTTGCGCCGCCTTTTGCGCACGTGCGCCACCGGACCAGGCGCCGAGCACGACCGCGATCAGATGCTTGCCGTTGCGCGTCGCCGTAGCCACCAGGTTGTAGCCTGAGGCGCAGATGAAGCCGGTCTTCATGCCGTCGGCGCCGGGATAGCGCGTGAGCAGGGGATTGTAATTGCGGGTAACGCGGCTGCCATATTTGATCGCCGGGATGTGCCAGTAGAAGCTGTGCTCCGGGAATTCCCGGATCAGCGCCCGCGCCAGGATGGCGAGATCGCGTGCCGAGGTGATCTGGCCGTCGGCCGGCAGGCCGTTGGGATTGACATAGTTGGTCTGCGTCATCCCCAGCCGGCGCGCATTGGCGTTCATCATGTCGGAGAAGCCGTCGATCGACCCGCCGACGCCTTCCGCGATCGTCACCGCCATGTCGTTCGCCGACTTCACCATCATCATCTTCAGCGCGTTATCGAGGGTGAGCTGGGTGCCGGCGGCAAAGCCCATCTTGACCGGCTGCTGCGCAACAGCGTTGCGCGACACCGTGATCATGCTGTCGAAGCTGATCTTGCCTTCCTTGACGGCACGCAGCGTGGTGTAGAGCGTCATCAGCTTGGTGACCGAAGCCGGATACCACGGATAGGTCGCGTTCTCGGCATGCAGCACTTTGCCGGTGTCGGCATCGACCAGAAGCTGCGCCTCAGCCTGCGCGCCTCGGGGAGACAATGTGCCGACCGCAAGGAGGCCGGCGAAGATGATGGGGGCAAAGCGGAAATGTAAGCGATGCGACACTGCTGGCGGTCCGTTATCCGTCTGAAGCCTCGGAATAGCAGGTTCCGCAGGCGCGAGCGCTCATATATTAAAGCGCAAGCTGCGGAGCGAGGCAAAGGCTCCTATATTGCTATGGCGAATATGGTGACCTTGTTCCCGGCATCGCCGAGGAAAGCGACCAAAATTCGGCAGAGGAGCAGTTGATGAGCGCATGCATCGTCGGTTGGGCGCACAGCCCGTTCGGTAAGCTTAACGGCGAGACCGTCGAGAGCCTCATCGTGAAGGCGGCGACCGACGCGCTGAGCGATGCCGGCATCGCCGCCGCCGATGTCGACGAGATCGTGCTCGGGCATTTCAACGCCGGCTTCTCGGCGCAGGATTTTACCGCTTCGCTGGTGCTGCAAGCATCGCCCGATCTGCGCTTCAAGCGTGCGATCCGCGTGGAGAATGCCTGCGCCACCGGCTCCGCGGCGGTGCATCAGGGGCTCAAGGCGATCGAAGCCAAAGCCGCGCGCATCGTGCTGGTCGTCGGCGTCGAGCAGATGACGACGACGCCAGGACCGGAGATCGGCCGCAACCTGCTCAAGGCCTCTTACGTGCGCGAGGAAGCCGATATCGACGGCGGCTTCGCCGGCATCTTCGGCAAGATCGCCGGCCTCTATTTTCAGAAATGGGGCGACCAGTCCGACGCGCTGGCGATGATCGCGGCCAAGAACCACAAGAACGGCGTCGGCAATCCCTATGCGCAGATGCGTAAGGATCTGGGCTTCGAGTTCTGCCGCACCGAGAGCGAGAAGAACCCTTTCGTCGCCGGGCCGCTCAAGCGTACCGACTGCTCGCTCGTTTCCGACGGTGCCGCGGCGGTCGTGCTCGCCGATGTCGACACCGCCCTACGGCTGCGCAAAGCCGTGGCCTTCCGTGCCGCCGAGCACGTGCAGGATTTCCTGCCCATGTCGAAGCGCGACATCCTCAAATTTGAAGGCTGCTCGCACGCCTGGCAGCGCGCGCTCGGGAAAGCCGGGCTGACGCTCGGCGATCTCTCTTTCGTCGAGACGCATGACTGCTTCACCATCGCCGAGCTCATCGAATACGAGGCGATGGGGCTCACAGCGGAAGGGCAGGGGGCGCGCGCAGTCGCCGAAGGCTGGACCACCAAGGGCGGCAAGCTTCCGGTCAATCCGTCCGGCGGGCTCAAGGCCAAGGGCCACCCGATCGGTGCCACCGGGGTGTCGATGCACGCGCTCACCGCCATGCAGCTCATGGGTACGGCCGGAGATCTGCAAGTAAAGAATGCGAGGCTTGGCGGTATCTTCAACATGGGCGGCGCCGCGGTCGCGAACTATGTGAGCATCTTGGAGCGGCTGCGCTGAAAATTGGGCGCCGCACGCCCCGCGGCGGCCACGGTGATTCGCCCGTTTGACTGCCAGCGACCGCGAATCGGGAACGCCCAACGGCACCGCAGCGCTGAGGTATTTGCAGACCAGCGCAGGCATTTGCAGATAGCGCCGGCTCATCTATCGGAAAATTGATCCAAATCGCATCAGAAGGCTTGTTTGCTGCGACATTTCGCTTGCAGAGTAGTCAGACGGCTACCTCCTTTTTGCGTGTAAAAATTGATCGCTAACCTTTGACGTGTTAGGCCTGATCTGCGTCGAAGCCAGTTTGCGCACCAAAAAACAACAGCCGGGATTCGAAACCGGGGGTAAGACAAACGGATGACGAATATCCCGACGGATCTGCTGCGCACCTTGATTGCGGTGGTGGACCTGCGCAGTTTCACCAGGGCGGCGCAGTCGCTCGGGGTGACTCAGCCGGCCGTCAGCGCGCAGATCAAGCGCCTGCAATTCCTTCTCAGCTGCGACCTGTTCGACAAGAGCGCGCCGGGCATCGCGCTGACGCAAAAAGGCGAAGCCGTCGTCGCGCATGCGCGCCGGCTCCTGGCCATCAATGACGAAATCCTGAGTCTCTCGGAGCCGCAGCAAGGCATCCGCCGCATCCGCATCGGGACGCCGGGTGATCTCTCTGGCCCACTCCTGCCGTGGACACTCGCTAAATTCCGCCTGCGCTGGCCGGACGTGAGCTTCCATCTGCGCTCCGGAATTCCGGCGGCACAGCTGCGCGACCTCGCCAACGGCGAGTTCGACATCGTCATCGCGCACGCGCTCGACCCAACCGTCACTGCCCGCGCGCGCCACAGCTGGGCCGATCACATGGTCTGGTGCCGCAGCGATGTGACCAAGCTCGACCCGCAAGGTCCTGTCCCGTTGGTCGCCTTCAGCGAGGAATGCTTGTGCTACCGCACGCCGATGGCGGCGCTCAAGCAGGCCGGCCGTGAAGGCCGCCTGGTGCTCACGGCCGCCGGGTCGCTGACGCTGACCGCCGCGGTCAATTCGGGTCTCGGCGTCACGGCGATGATGCGCAGCCGCGTGCCCTTCACCAACCTGACGATCTGGGAAAATCCGCCGCTGCCGCCGCTGCCGGCGACCTATGCGGGCGTGTTCGTGCCCGAAGGCTGCGAAGACCCGATGCTGCTCGAGCTTGCCGACGAGCTCGCACCGCTGTTGCGTCCCAAGCCCCATGAGCCAAGCAACGAACGGCGCGAATACGAAGCGCTGCAGCGCGCTTTCGCCAAGACCGCGAATTCCGCTTAAGTCGACGCTCGCAGGTCTGCGCTGACCGCAGGACGAAACCCGCCTCCGTCTCGTCTAGAATTTGCGGTCGGCGGCCGGCGGCAGATAAGAGCCGTCGAAGATGTCCGTCGGCTTCGGCGGCGCCGCCTTGAACTTGTAGGTCAGGCCGATCTGCTCGATCGCCTTCTCCATGCGCCTCGCATCGATGTCGCCAACGCCATTGGCCTTGACCTCCGGGGTCACGATGTTGTCGTGGATCGCCATGTTGAGGCGCTCGAGCTCGACATCCTTCTTGGCGACGTCGTTGCGTTTGAGCACCGACTCGACCGCTGTTGCCGGCGACCTTACCGTCTCTTTCAGTCCCTTCACGAAGGCGCGTAGGAAGCCTTTCACCGCATCCGGATGCTCGGTGGCGAACTTCGGGTTCACGATGATCGCATTGCCGTAGAGACTGACGCCGTAATTGGCCATCAGCAGCACGGTGACGTCATCGACCGGAACGCCGCGGTCCTTGAGGTCGATGAACGAGGTGAACGAGAAGCCGGTGATGGCGTCGACCTGTCCAGCGGCCAGCATCGGCTCGCGCACCGGGAAGCCGATATTCTCGATGATCACCTTGGAAGCATCGATATCGTTTGCCTTCACGAAGATCTGCCATTGCGCGAAAGCGGCATCGGCGGCGGGAGCGCCGAGCTTCTTGCCTTCGAGGTCCTTTGGCTTGGTGACACCGCGGCTCTTGCGGCTGATGATCGCGAACGGCGGCCGATTATAGACCATGAATACAGCCACGATCGGCGTACCCGGATTGGCGTCGCGGAACTTGATCAGCGCGTTGATGTCGCCGAAGCCCATGTCGTAGGCACCGGAGGCGACCCGGCTGATCGGTTCGAGTGAGCCTGACGCCGAGTCGATGGTGACGTCGAGCCCCTCGGCCCTGTAGTAGCCCTTGTCCAGCGGCACGACGAATGGCGCCGACGGCCCTTCGAATTTGAAGTCCAGGCTGAACTTGATGTTGGTCTCCGCAGCGGCCGCCGCCGGCGCGCCGATCGCTGCGCAAACCAGTCCAGCCGCAAGGGCCGGGCGAATGGCGCGCCATGCGCCGAAGTTCAATGCGCCAAAGTTCAGTGCGCCTAAGCTTAATGCGTTCATGTCACGCATCCCGTTTTGGTCGCCTGGGATGTCAGGCGTGAGTGCTGCGGCGGAGCAAAGAACATGGCGCCGCAAAGAGCAAGCTTGTGGGCTCCGTTTCCGCCGCGTTTAACTGGAGTCAGGCGGCGTCGCTCACTATTCTACATTCTACGGTGAATCATCAGGCATCCCGGCATGACGTCGCCGTCTCTGCCCAGCTTCCACGCCGCCTACGCGCCTCCCGACGAGGAGCTTGCGCAGCAATTTCTGGCGCAGGCGCCACGCGAGGGGGAGGCCGAAGCGCGGATCGATGCACGAGCGAGCCGCCTTATTGCCGCGATCCGGGGAAAAACCGGCGGGCTCGGCGGCATCGAAGACTTCCTGCACGCCTATTCGCTGTCGACCAAGGAGGGCTTGGCGCTGATGGTGCTCGCCGAGGCGCTCTTGCGCGTGCCCGACGCCGCCACCGCCGACCGCCTGATCGAGGACAAGCTCGCCGCCGGCGATTGGCTGCACCACGAGCGCAAGTCGACCGCGCTGCTGGTCTCCGCCTCGGCTTGGACGCTGGGCTTGACGGCCCGCGTGATCTCGCCCGGTGAGACGCCGCACGGAATCGTCGACGGTCTCATCAAGCGCATCGGGCTCCCCGCGGTGCGCGCGGCGACGCGGCAGGCGATGCGGCTCCTCGGCTCGCATTTCGTCCTGGCGCAAACCATCGAGGAGGCGCTCGATCGGGCGGGCTCGCATCACGAGCTGCGCTACTCCTTCGACATGCTCGGCGAGGGCGCGCGGACGACGGCGGACGCTGAGCACTATTTACAGTCCTATGCCGGCGCCATTGCCGCGATCGGACGCAACGCGGGCAATGCACCGCTGCCGGCGCGGCCTGGCATTTCGGTCAAGCTCTCGGCGCTGCACCCGCGTTACGAGGCGACCTCGCGCGAGCGCGTGCTGGCAGAGCTGACGCCGAAAGTGCTGGCGCTGGCGCGCAGCGCCAAGGAGTTCGACCTCAATTTCACCGTCGATGCCGAGGAGGCCGACCGGCTCGAATTGTCGCTGGAGCTGATCGGCAAGGTCGTCGCCGATGCCTCGCTCGCCGGTTGGGACGGCTTTGGGCTCGCCGTGCAGGCGTATCAGAAGCGCGCGGGCGCGGTGATCGATTGGATCGCCGAGGTCGCCGAAGCGCTCGATCGCCGCATGATGGTGCGCCTCGTCAAGGGCGCCTACTGGGACACCGAGATCAAGCGCGCGCAGGAGCGCGGGCTTGCCGACTATCCCGTGTTCACGCGCAAGGCGATGACCGACCTCTGCTATCTCGCCTGCGCGCGCAAGCTCATTGCGGCGCGGTCGCGCATCTATCCGCAGTTCGCCACCCACAACGCGCTCACGGTCGCCAGCATCATCGAGGATGCCGGCGGCGTCACCGGATTCGAGTTCCAGCGTCTGCATGGCATGGGCGAGGCGCTGTACGACGCGGTCATCGAGGAGCAGCCGGAGGCCGCGTGCCGGGTCTATGCGCCGGTCGGCGGCCACCGCGACCTGCTGGCCTATCTGGTGCGCCGGCTTTTGGAGAACGGTGCCAACTCCTCCTTCGTCTCCGCGGCAGTCGACGCCAGTGTCCCGATTGCAACGCTGATCCGCCGCCCGCAGGCGGCGATCGGTCGCCCGGCCAATGCGCGGCATCCACGCATCCCGCTGCCGCGCGACCTCTATCGGCCGGCGCGCGCCAACTCTGCCGGCGTCGAGCTCGGCGACGGCGCAAGCCTCGCGGCGCTGCTCGACGAGGTGCGCGCGGCAGCCAAGGAGCCGGCCGGTGCGGCGCCGATCGTCGACGGTGTCGGCGTTGTCGGCCGCGCGCGTGAGGCGATCTCCCCCATCGATGGCGCGATCATCGGCCGCGTCGAGGACGGTGACGCCGCCATCGTGCGCGCGGCAATGGCGGCCGCCGCGGATGGCTTCCTGGCATGGGATGCGATGCCCGTCGAGGCGCGCGCGGCCGCGCTCGATCGCGCCGCCGACCGTATCGAAGCGCAGCGCGCGGGGCTGATCGCGCTGCTGCAGGTCGAGGGCGGCAAGACACTCGATGATTGCGTTTCCGAGGTGCGCGAGGCCGCGGATTTCTGCCGTTATTACGCGGCCCAGGCGCGGCGCCTCTTGCGCCCGCAGCCGATGCCCGGACCGACCGGCGAGACCAACGAGCTGCGCCTGCGCGGGCGCGGCGTCTTCATTTGCATCAGCCCGTGGAATTTCCCGCTGGCGATCTTTGTTGGCCAGATCGCAGCGGCGCTGGTCGCCGGCAATGCCGTCGTCGCCAAGCCGGCCGAGCAGACGCCGCTCATTGCCGCCGCGGCGGTGCGGCTTCTGCATGGCGCCGGCATTCCGCCGGGCGTGCTGCATCTCGTCACCGGTGACGGCGCTATCGGCGCGCAGCTGATCGAGGACCCACGCGTCGCCGGGGTCGTCTTCACCGGCTCGACCGAGGTCGCGCGCAGCATCAACCGCACGCTCGCGGGCAAGAACGGCCCGATCGTGCCGCTGATCGCCGAGACCGGCGGCATCAATGCCATGATCGTCGACGCCACCGCACTCCCCGAGCAGGTGACCGACGACGTCATCGCCTCGGCCTTCCGTTCGGCGGGGCAGCGCTGCTCGGCGCTGCGGCTCCTGTGCGTCCAGGACGACGTCGCCGACCGGATTCTGACCATGGTCGCAGGCGCGGCGCGCGAGCTCGCGCTCGGCGATCCGCGCAATGTCACGATCCATGTCGGACCGGTCATCGACGCCGATGCCAAGGCGAAGCTCGGTCGCTGGATCGCCGATATGGATCGCCGCGGCGCAGTCGTCTTCCGCTGGGATGCCGATCGACCGCTGCCGCAGCACGGCACGTATGTCCCGCCGGCGATCATCGAGCTTAAGGGCGCGCGTGAGCTGCGCGAGGAGGTGTTCGGCCCGGTGCTGCACGTGGTGCGCTGGCGCGCCGACGAGCTCGATCGCCTGATCGACGACATCGCCGCCGGCGGCTACGCGCTGACGCTCGGCGTGCAATCGCGCATCGACGCGACGGCAGCGCGCGTCGCCACGCGGCTCACCAACGGCAATGTCTATGTCAATCGCAACATGATCGGCGCCGTCGTCGGCACCCAGCCGTTCGGCGGCAGCGGCTTGTCGGGCACCGGGCCTAAGGCCGGCGGGCCGAACTATCTGCATCGCTTCGTGTTGGAGCAGGTGGTGACGGTGAACACCGCGGCGGCTGGGGGCAATGCAGCGCTGCTCGCCGACGATGAATAGACCCCCGTTAGGGTTAGAAGCAGTGCAAGAGCACTCGTTAACGGATTGACTCGCCAGATCGGGTATTCTCTGTGGCCATGACTGATTCGCTCGACCGCCTCTATGAGGCCGTCATCGCGGCCCGGAGCGCCGACCCGCACAAATCGCGCACCGCGCGGCTGCTACGGTCCGGCCGCAGCAAGGCGGCAAAGAAGCTCGCCGAAGAGGCCGTCGAGGTCGTCATCGATGCCATGCACGGACAGGTCGAGGCGGTCGTCCGCGAGAGCGCCGATCTCCTCTACAATCTTGTCGTGCTCTGGGTGATCGCCGGCGTCGAGCCGACCGACGTCTGGGCGGAGATGAAGCGGCGCGAGCGTCTGTTCGGCATCGCCGAGAAAGTGCCCAAGGACCTCGCCCGTGGGTTGCCCCGACGCAAGGTCGTGGCGCTGGAAGCGCGGCGTCCACAGAAGCGGCGCTGATCTCGTTCTCCCCAGCCATTAGCCCTGTCACGGGGCCGTAGTCGACATTGCGCCTGCCGCCCGCTAAGCAGCGCCGCCATGCTTCGACGCCTCTATGACTGGTGCATCAACGCCGCCGGAAAGCCGCACGCGCTGTGGCTGCTGGGCGGTGTCGCCTTTGCCGAGAGCTCGTTCTTCCCGGTTCCGCCCGACGTCATGCTCATCCCGATGTGCCTGGCGCAGCCGCACAAGGCGTGGCGTTATGCCACGTGGTGCGTGATCACCTCGGTGCTCGGCGGGCTCGTCGGCTACTACATCGGCGCTGCGCTTTACGACTCGGTCGGCGCCTGGCTCATCCGCATCTATGGTTATGGCGACAAGGTCGAAGGCTTCCGCGCGGCCTACGCCCAATGGGGCGCCTGGATCATTCTGCTCAAGGGCCTGACCCCGATCCCCTACAAGGTGGTGACCATCACCTCCGGATTTGCCGGCTACAACATCGGTTTATTCGTCATTTTTTCGATTTTGGCGCGCTCTATGCGCTTCTACCTCGTGGCCTTCCTGCTCAACCGCTACGGCGAGGAGGCCCGTCATATCATCGAGAAACGCCTCGGCCTGTGGGTGTTCCTCGGCGCGAGCGTGGTCATCCTCGGCCTTGTCGCTGCGGTATACTTGTTCTGACGATTCGGGCGCTCCTCAATTTCGCCATTGCCCGGTAGCATTTTGGGGCGTCGATTTGCTGCGCGAAACGGGTCAGCTACGCTGCTTTGGAGACCATGAGCTTCGCACGGGGGGCGATCCCAGGACACGGCCGAGCCTTGATTCTCGGGGCGTTCGTGGTGTGCCTCCTCGGCAGTGGCCTCGCTCTCGCGCAAGAGCCGAACAGAGAGCCGAACCGCGCGCAGCTTGCTCCCGTATCCGGTCCCGCTGCAGCCCCGGCGCCCGCACCGGCAGCAACGCCGCCGGCTCCCGCGCCTGAAGGCGATACGGTGTTTCACAAGATCGGCCGTTGGCTCGACAAGTCGATTTCCGACATCGGCAGCAATTTCAAGGACACGCAAACCAAGTTCGACAAGCTCGGCAAGGATGCGGATGCCTTCGCCAAGAGCACGGCCGACGGTGCACGCAATGCCGCCGAAGAGGTGGCCAAGTTCTCGACGGCGCGGGCAGTGTCCGGTCACGAACGTTGCACCGTGGCGCCCAACGGTGCGCCGGATTGCGTCGCCGCTGCCAATGCGATCTGCAAGGCCAAGGGATTTGCAGAGGGCAAGAGCCTCGACATGACCACGGCCGAGAAATGCCCGGCCCGCGTTCTGCTTTCCGGCCGCACCGGCACGCCGGGCGAATGCCCCAACGAAACGTTCGTCTCCCGCGCACTCTGCCAATAGCCAGACTTCGCGATCCGCCTTGTCTCCACGACGCGGCTGTGTTCCGCTTTGCCGTCACGGAGGAAGGGCGCGTGAATCTGCATGCCAAATTGCTCGAGCGCGAGGCCGCCGGACGGCCCGTTCGCGTCGTGCTCATCGGTGCCGGAAAATTCGGCACCATGTTCCTCTCGCAGGTGCGCTTGACGCGCGGCATGCATCTCGTCGGCGTGGTCGATCTCAACGTCGCGCGCGCGAAGAATCAGCTCAAATCCGCCGGCTGGGATGCCAACGCTTATGCCGCCGCCTCGCTCGATGACGCGCTCACGCGCGGTACCACGCTCGTCACGGACGATGCCGATGCGCTGATCGGCGCGCCACAGGTCGACGTCGTCGTCGAGGCCACCGGCATTCCCACGGCCGGCATCCGCCACGCGCTCAAGGCCATCGAGAACGGCAAGCACATCGTCATGGTCAATGTGGAGGCCGATGTCGTCGCCGGTCCGCTGCTCGCGCGCCGCGCCGCCAGCGCCGGTGTCATCTACAGCCTCGCCTGGGGCGACCAGCCGGCGCTGATCTGCGAGCATGTCGACTGGGCGCGCGCCTGCGGCTTCAAAGTGATCGCCGCCGGCAAGGGCACGCGTTATCACCCGACTTATCATCAATCGACGCCCGACACGCTGTGGGACATCCTCGATCAGTACCTTCAGATAAAGGATCGCTCCTCGATCAATCCGAAGATGTTCAACAGCTTCATCGATGGCACCAAGTCGGGCATCGAGATGAGCGCGGTGTGCAACGCCACGGGGCTCGTGCCGCAGAGCGAGGGCCTGAGCTTCCCGCCGGCGACGCGTTTCGAGCTCGCCGAAATCTGCAAGCCGAAGTCGGACGGCGGCGTGCTGGAAAAGGCCGGGGTCACCGAGGTCACCTCCTCGGTCTATCGCGACGGCCGCGACGTGCCACACCATCTTGCGCTCGGCACTTATGTCGTGTTCGAGGGCGAGAGCGATTATGCGCGGCGCTGCTTCAAGGAATACGCGATGCTGCCCGATACGAGCGGCAAATACGCGGCGCTGTATCGGCCGATCCACATGATCGGCCTCGAGCTTGGGATTTCGGTGGCGTCCGCTGCGCTGCGCCGTGAGCCGACCGGCGCGCCCACCGGCTTCCGCTCCGATGTGGTGGCGACCGCCAAGCGCGACCTCAAGGCTGGCGAAATGCTCGACGGCGAGGGCGGCTTTTGCGTCTGGGGCAAGCAGACCCCGGCGGAGCGCTCGCTCGAGCGCGGCCTGTTGCCGCTCGGGCTTGCGCATGATGTCCGACTGAAGCGCGACATCGCTGCGGGCGAGCAGCTTTGCTGGAGCGATGTCGCCTACGCTGCCGACGATTCCGCGGTCAAAGTGCGCCGCGAAATGGAAGCCGCTTTCGGCAGAAGGAATGCTGCTGCCGCTGCGGTGTTATGATCGACAACTAAAAACTCGCCAGAAAAAAGCTCACCCCGGAGGATCCCATGTTCACCCGACGTTTCGCCGTGCTCGCCGCGGCGGCTGCGGTCACGCTCTCGGCCAGCCTCGCGCATGCGGAGGACACCAAACTCAAAGTCATCGTCTTCCCCGGCGTGCAGAACCTGCCGATGTTCGCCGCGCAGGCCAAAGGCTTCTTCGCCAAGCGCGGGCTCGCCGTCGAACTGGTGTTCACGCCGAATTCCGATGAGCTGCGCAACGGGCTCGCGGAAGGCCGCTATCAGATCGCGCATTCCGCCGTCGACAACGCTTTCGCGCTCAAGGACAAGACGAATGTCGACATCGCCGTCATCGTCGGCGGCGACAACAGCTTCAATCATTTGATCGTGCAGCCTGACATCGCATCGCTTGCCGACATCAAAGGCAAGACCATTGTGGTCGACGCGGTGAACACGGCCTACGCCTTCCAGATCTATGAGATGCTCAAGCAGAAGGGCATCAACAAAGGCGACTATCAGGTCAAATCCGCGGGCGGCACCGCCGCGCGGCTCGACGCGATGCTCAAAGACAAGAGCATGGTTGCCGCGATGATGAATCCCCCCTTCTCCCTCCGCGCGCAGCAAGCCGGGCTCAAGAGCATGGGCACCGCTGCAGCCGCGCTCGGCGCCTATCAGGGCACAACCGCCTTCGTGCTGCGCAAATGGGGCGAGACGAACAGCGACACGGTAGTCAAATATCTGCAGGCTTATGTCGAGGGGTTGCGCTGGATGCTCGATCGCGGCCACAAGGCCGAGGCCGTCTCGCTTCTGGTCGAACGGCTCAAGCTCGCGCCCGATGTCGCCGCCGAAGCCTACGAGGCGACGCTGCCGGGCTTCAACCGCGACGGCGCCATCGACATGGGTGGCGTGAACAACGTGCTCAAGCTGCGCGCCGAATACGAAGGCGGGCAACCGGCATCGCCCGACAAATATCTGGACATGTCCTACTACAAGAAGGCGCTGGCCGGTCTCTGATTGCTACTCGAGCTCGATCGCGCCGTCGACCTTGTGGGTCAGCGAGACCTTGCCGATGGTGAGCACCATCTGCACCGGAAGGGCCTCGTTGCCCTTGAGGCGGCCTTCGACGATCGCGGAGCGGACCGCGAGCTCGATCTCGCGCTGCGAGGTCACGCCGACCTGCTTGAGGAATTTGCGAATGCTGGTGTTGAGCGCTTCTTCGTTCATCGCCCGCTCCGTGAATTGAGTCAGGCAGGATGATAGTCCGCGCGGGACAGTCCCGATAGGCCGCTACATCGCCACGCGGCTGAGGAAAGTCTCGACTTTTTCGCTCAGGCTTGCGGCCGCACTCTCGACCGCGCTCGAGGCTTCGAGCACGGTCTGCGCCGAGCTCTGCGTCTCGCCGACCGCGCCCGCGACCCGGTCGAGCACCATGACGACCTGCTTGGTGCCGGTCGCGGCGCCGACCACGTTGTGTGAGATCTCGCTGGTCGCGGAATTTTGCTGCTGCACCGAGGCGGCGACCGCGGCCGTGCAGCGGTTGATCTCCTGCATACGCTCGGTGTTGCGGCGGATCGCTTCCACTGCGCTGTTGGTCGAGTCCTGGATGGCGGTGATCTGGCCCGCGATCTCCTCGGTCGCCTTCGAGGTCTGCACCGCCAGCGACTTCACTTCCGAGGCGACGACGGCGAAGCCCTTGCCGGCCTCGCCGGCGCGCGCCGCTTCGATGGTGGCATTGAGCGCGAGCAGGTTGGTCTGGCCGGCAATGCTGCGGATGAGCATCACCACATGGCCGATCTCCTGCGCGGCCTGCGCCAGGCCGGCGATCTGATCGTTGGTGCTCTGCGCATCGGCCACGGCCGTGCCGACGAGCTCCGCGGTCTGGCCGAGCTGCCGGCTGATCTCTTCGATCGAGCTGAGCATCTCTTCGGCCGCGGTTGCCGCGGCGGTGACGTTGGTCGACGCCTCGTTGGACACCGCGACGGCGCTCGTCGCCTGCTGCGAGGTTTCCCCCGAAAGCGTCGACAGCTTGCCCGCGGTGCGCTTCATCGACGCTGTGCTGTCGCTCACCGTTTTGAGCACCGCCTCGAGCCCCTCGCGGAACGAGGCGATGGCGCCGTCGACGACCGCGCGGCGTTGCTCCTGCTCGAGCATCGCGGCATTCTGCTTCTCGGCGCGCCGGCGCTCGGTGATGTCGTCATGCGTGCCGACCCAATAATCGGTTCCCGGGATCGGCCGGTTGACGACCGCATACGAGCGCCCCGCCGACTCGACGACGCGGCTGATGGTTTTTCCGGCAGCCATGGCGTCGAGCAGGTCCCGGCAGTATGTATCGGCATCGGCCGTGATGCTGCCGATGCGGTAGCGGTCGCGCACGATGTCGACGAGCAATGCCCCCGGCCGCACCATGTCGCGGCTCAGCCCATACATCGTGAGATAGTTCTCGTTGAAGATGAGGAGCCTGCCGGCCTTGTCAAACATGACCAGGCCTTGCGACATATTGTTGAGTGCGGTGCCGAGGAGGCGCGTCTTGGTGAGACGGCGACGACTGACGACGATGCTGACGCCCGCGCAAAGCAGGAGCGCGAGCGCGAAGCCCGCAGCAAAGGCCGTTGTCGCCGAGAGGAAGAGCATCGTCGTGACGGACGGAGCGCCGTGTTTCCCAGCCAATAGGACCGTCTGCTTAAGTAGCCCTTAACTATTTCTTTATGGTTAATAACCGCGATTGAAATTGAGAGTGGAATGACATGCTGGGTGGGCTGCTTTCTCTGCTATCGGCGCTGACTTTCGCCTTTAATAATGCGGGTATCCGTCGCGGCGTGCTCGGCGGCACGGTTGCCCAGGCCATGGCGGTCAGTGTTCCCGTCGGTATCCCGATCTTCGTGCTGCCGATGCTGGTGTCGGGGGCGACCGATGCACTGCTCGCCTTCTCCGCCCGCGACGTCTGGCTGCTGTCGATCGCCGGGGTCGTGCACTTCGCCTGGGCGCGCTACTGCAACTACCGGGCGACCAAAGCGATCGGCGCCAATCTCGTCGGCCCGCTGCAGCAGCTGAGCCTGATCCTCACGCTTGTGCTCGCGGTGCTCGTGCTCGGCGAGACTCTGACGCTGCTGCGCATCATCGGCATCGCGCTAGTCGCGCTGGGGCCTTGGCTGACCTTGGAATCCAAGTCGCATCCGAGCATGGCCTTTCTCGGCAAGGACCACGAATACCGCGCGCGGATGATGGAGGGCTATTTGTATTCGATGTTGTCCGCGGTGGGCTTCGGCATCAGCCCGATCCTGATCCGCATGGGTCTGCGCGAGCAGACTATTCCTGCCGGGATCGCCGGTGGCCTCGTCTCCTATGCGGCCGCGACGGTGCCGATCGTGCTGCTTTGGCTCGTGCCCGGGCAGTGGCGTCACGTGCGGGCGACGCAGCGCGAGTCCGCCAAGTGGTTCGTGATCTCCGGCATCGCCGTCTGCATCTCGCAGATGTTCCGCTACATGGCGCTGGCGATCGCACCGGCGTCGGTGGTCACGCCGATTCAGCGCCTCTCCATCGTGTTCCGTATTTATTTCGGCCGCGCCATGAACAAGGATCACGAGGCTTTTGGCGGCCGCGTCATCAGCGGCACGGTGATCTCTCTCATCGGTGCCGTGGCTCTGTCGGTGAGCACGCAGACGGTGCTCGATCTTGTGCCGTTGCCACCATGGCTCGTCGCGCTGGCGATGTGGCATTGGCCTTGACGGGCTGGCGCCGAACGTGAAGTTCGCGCAACATCAACACAACAAGACCTCAGGAGTACCCGACGTGACCACCCGACGCCTCGGAATCATCATGCATGGCGTGACCGGACGCATGGGGACCAATCAGCACCTCATCCGCTCGGTGCTGGCGATCCGCAAGGCCGGCGGCGTGCTCCTGTCCGACGGCACGCGGGTGATGCCCGATCCGATCCTGATTGGCCGCAATGCGGAGAAGCTCGCGGCGCTGGCCAGGGCGCATGGCGTCGAGCGCTACACAACCGATCTCGGCAAGGCGCTTGACGATAAGAACGACGAAGTGTTCTTCGACGCCGGCACCACGCAGATGCGCCCCGAGCTGCTCGAGCGCGCCATCGCCAAGGGCAAGCACATCTATTGCGAGAAGCCGGTGGCGACCGATCTGCAATCGGCGCTCAAGGTCAGCGAGCTCGCCAAGAAAGCCGGCATCAAGAACGGCGTGGTTCAGGACAAGCTATTCCTGCCCGGGCTGCTCAAGCTGAAGATGCTGCGCGACAGCGGGTTCTTCGGCCGCATGTTCGCGGTGCGCGGCGAGTTCGGTTACTGGGTGTTCGAGGGCGATTGGCAGCCGGCGCAGCGCCCGTCATGGAATTATCGCAGCGAGGACGGCGGCGGCATCATCCTCGACATGCTCTGCCACTGGCGTTACGTGCTCGACAATCTCTTCGGCGAGGTGAAGAGCGTGAGCTGCATCGGCGCCACGCATATCCCGCAGCGATGGGACGAGCAGGCCGAACCCTACAAGGCGACCGCCGACGACGCCGTCTATGCGACCTTCCAGCTCGACGGCGACATCATCGCTCACGTCAATTCATCCTGGGCGGTGCGTGTCTATCGCGACGATCTGGTCACCTTCCAGGTCGACGGCACCCACGGCTCCGCCGTCGCCGGCTTGCACGAATGCATGATCCAGCCGCGCATGGCGACGCCGAAGCCGGTGTGGAATCCGGACGAGAAGCAGACCATCGATTTCTATTCGAGCTGGCAGCGCGTGCCCGACAATCAGGTGTTCGACAACGGCTTCAAGGCGCAATGGGAGCTGTTCATTCGCCATGTGATGGAGAACGCGCCCTACAAATACACGCTGACCGAAGGCGCCAAGGGCGTGCAGCTCGTCGAATGCGCGCTGCAGAGCTGGAAAGAGCGGCGCTGGGTCGACGTGCCCGCGCTGAAGATGTGAGGCGTCCATGAATAAGTATGAACCGCCGAAACAAGCGCTCGCGATCCGCCTGCCGCGCGCCGACCGCACCCTGGAGAGCTTCCGCCTCTCGACGCCGCGCAATTTCCCGCAGCGCGCGCAAGGTAAGCTCAACCGCATCGCCTTTGCCGCGGTGCATGTTGTCGCCGATCCGCTGGCCGACGCCGATCCTTGGCTCACCGCGGCGATCGACTGGGACCGCACCATCGCCTTTCGCGAGCATATCTGGGACCTTGGACTCGGCGTTGCTGAAGCCATGGACACCGCGCAACGCGGCATGGGCGTCGACTGGCCGACCTCGCTCGAGCTCATCCGCCGCTCGGTCGCCGCGGCGCGTGCGCGCGAGGGTCTGGTCTATTCCGGCTCGGGCACCGACCATCTCGATCCGGCGGAGGCAAAGTCGCTCGAGGACGTGATCCGCGCCTATGAGGAGCAGATCGAGGCGATCGAGAAGGCCGGCGGCCGCATCGTGCTGATGGCCTCGCGCGCGCTCGCCAAGGTGGCGCGCTCGGCCGATGACTACACCACGGTCTACGACCGCATCCTGCGCCAGGTGCGCGAGCCGGTGATAATCCACTGGCTCGGCGACATGTTCGATCCGCAGCTTGCTGGTTATTGGGGCTCACGCGATCTCGACAAGGCGACCGACACCGCGCTAGCGATCATCAACGGCAACGCCGCCAAGGTCGACGGCGTGAAGATCTCGCTGCTCGACAAGGACAAGGAAATCGCCATGCGCCGGCGCCTGGCCAAGGGCGTGCGCATGTATACCGGGGACGACTTCAACTATGCGGAGCTGATCGCCGGCGATGCGCAGGGCTATTCGGACGCGCTGCTCGGCATCTTCGACGTGATCGCGCCCGCGGCATCTGCGGCGCTGGTCAAGCTCGCGGCGGGCGACGGCAAAGGGTTCAACGACATCCTCGCGCCGACCGTCGCTCTGTCGCGGCAGATTTTCCGTACGCCGACGCGGTTCTACAAGACCGGCGTGGTGTTCATGGCCTATCTCAACGGCCATCAGGACCACTTCACGCTGGTCGGCGGCCAGGAGAGCGCGCGCTCGACGCTGCATCTCGCCGAGATCTTCCGCCTTGCCGATGCGTGCGGCCTGCTGCGCGATCCGGCGCTCGCGGGCGCGCGCATGCGCACCGTGCTGGCGAGCCGCGGCGTCGAGAGCTGATATGCGGGACCTGAGCGGCGATCACCGCTGGCTCTCGCTCAACACCGCGACGGTGCGCAAGCAGGGCGACTTCGTTGCCATTGTCGAAGCCTGCACGCGCCATGGCATTCGTGCGGTGTCGCCGTGGCGCGACCAGATCGCGGCCGTCGGGCTCGATCGCGCCGTCAAAGCGGTGCGCGATGCGGGTCTCGATCTCTCCGGCTATTGCCGTGGCGGCATGTTTCCCGCTGATGCCGCGCATCGCCTCGAGGCGCGCGATGACAATCGCCGTGCCGTCGACGAAGCCAAGGCGCTTGGCGCCGTCTGTCTGGTGCTCGTGGTCGGCGGCCTGCCGCAGTTCTCGCGGCCGGGCAGCGCGCCCAGCAAGGACCTTGCCGCCGCGCAGCGTCAGGTCGAGGACGGGATCGCCGAGCTTCTCGATTATGCGCGGCAAGTGCAGATGCCGCTCGCCATCGAGCCGCTGCATCCGATGTACGCGGCCGATCGCGCCTGCGTGAACACCACGCGGCAGGCGCTCGATATTTGCGACCGGCTCGATCCGGCGCGCAGCGGCATGCTTGGCGTTGCCATCGACGTCTATCACACCTGGTGGGATTTCGAGCTCATCGCGCAGGTCAAGCGTGCCGGCCGCGAGCGGCTCCTCGCCTTCCACGTCTGCGATTGGCTGGTGCCGACAACCGATATGCTCAATGACCGCGGCATGATGGGCGATGGCGTTGCCGACATCCCGCGGCTGCGCGCCGAGGTGGAGGCGCTTGGCTTTGACGGCTATGTCGAGGTGGAGGTCTTCTCCAACCGCTGGTGGGCGCTGTCGATGGACGAGGTGTTGAAGACGGTGATTGAGCGTTATCGGACGGTCGTCTAGCTCAGACTCTCCCCGTCACCCTGAGGTGGCCGCGAAGCGGCCCTCGAAGGGCGACGGCCTCAGACTCTCAGGCCGTCATCCTTCGAGGCTCGCTGCGCTCGCACCTCAGGATGACGGGGTAGGCGTCGTGGTCTCACTTCATCGGCAACTTGTCTCGCCACTCCGCCTGCCGCATCATCGTCACATGGAACTCCGGCACCTTCGCTATTTCCTCGCGGTCGCCGACACGCGCAGCTTCACCCGCGCGGCCGATAAGCTCAACGTCACGCAGCCGACGCTGTCGCACCAGATCAAGCAGCTCGAGCAGCTGATCGGCACCACGCTGTTCGAGCGCTCGGCGCGTGACGTCGAGCTCACGGCGGCGGGGCGCCTGTTCCGGCCTTATTGCGAGCGCATCCTCAAGGAGATCGAGTCGAGCGCGCTGGCGCTCTCCGAGCTCGAAGGCCTGATGCGCGGCACCTTGCACATGGGCGTGTTCCACTCGTTCTCCAATTCGTTGCTGCCGCCGATCCTCGCCGAGTTCACCGAGCGCCATCCCGGCGTGCACGTGGTTGCCCGGCTGGTGCCGCGCTCCGACATGGAGCGCGATCTTTTGAGCGGTGCGCTCGATTTCGCCGTCGCCTATCTCTCCGAAGACACCGAGCACATCGTCAACGAGCGGCTGTTCGAAGAGGCGCTGGTGTTAGTTGTAGGCGCGCGGCACTCGCTCGCCGCGCGCAAGTCGGTGCGCATGCGCGAGCTGGCGCGGCTGCCGCTCGTCTCGCTGTCGCAGGAGTTCGGCGCCCGCCAGTTCGTCGATCGTTTCTTCGCCGCGGAAGGACTGCAGCCGCACATCGTCCTGGAGATGAATGCCATCGAGCCGATCCTCTCCACGATCCGCAATTCCGAGCTCGCCTGCGTGCTCTCCGCCGGCGCCATCGTCGATGCCAAGGGATTGCGCGCCATCAAGCTCGTCGACCCGCAGCCGCAGCGCACCGTCGGCATTCTCTGGCGGCGGCATGGCCATCGCTCCGCCGCCGCGCAGCGCATGGCCGACATGATCCGCGCCGCTTACGGCCGGAAGGAGCAGGGCGTTCGCGGCGTGTCGCGTGAATAGATGATGTCTATCGCTAGCATCTAAAAAATACATTTGATCTATTTACTTGGGCTTCCTAGGCTTTCACTTTGCGCCCGCCGAGAACACCAAGAACCGGGCGCGCGGAGGAACGCCATGTGTGCGGCTTGCGAAGGCAAGGCCGTGCCGCGCATTCCGGTGCTGCTCGTCACCGGCTATCTCGGCAGCGGCAAGACCACGCTCCTCAACCATCTGCTCGGCACCCGCGCGTTCAACCGCGCCGCGGTCGTCGTCAACGAATTCGGCGAGGTCAGCGTCGATCATGTGCTGGTGCGCGCGCCGAAGCCGCGCATCCGCGTCGTCGACAGCGGCTGCCTCTGCGGCCATGTGCACGAGGAAGTTGCGACCGCGCTGCTCGACCTCGATCACCAGCGGCAGGCCGGCTGCGAGCTTGATTTCGACTTCGTCCTCATCGAGACCTCCGGCCTCGCCGATCCGGTGCCGATCATCCAGATCCTGCTAACCGACGCCCATGTCACCGCGCATTTCGAGTTGCGCTCGGTGATCACCGTGGTCGACGGCCTGCATGGCTTCGCGCATCTGGCGCGCGAAGATGAATCCCTGAAGCAGGCCGCAGTCGCCGACACCCTCGTGATCAGCAAGACCGATCTCGCGACCCTTGCGGACCTCGAACGGCTTTCCGCGAAGCTGTCGTCGCTCAACCGCGACGCCCGGCAACTGCGTATCGCCCACGGCAAGATCAATCCGCTGCAGGTGCTCACCCAGTCCGGCTACGCGTTGTCCGCGCGCAGCGAGGATGCCAAGCGCTGGCTCGGCGACGTGGGCTACGCCACGCAGACGCCGGCGGCCTCGGACGATCCCTTGATCGCGACGTTCAGCCTCGAGCACGACGGAGAGATCACTATTCCGGGCCTGGTGCTGTGGCTCAATTGCCTCGCCGGCTTCCGCGGCGCTGGGCTCTTGCGCGTCAAGGGCATCGTCAATGTCGAAGGCCGTCCGCATGCTGTCCAAGCGGTGCAGACCGTGGTCAGCGAGCCGGTGCCGCTCGATGCCTGGCCCGATGACGATCGGGGCTCGCGGCTCGTCTTCATCACCCGCGGCATGGATCCCGATGATATCCGGCGCACCTTCGCGGCCTTCGCCTTCGAAGGTGGCCGCGCGCCGCGCAACAGCGTGCTCAATCCGCAGACCTATGCGCGCTTCCGCGACACCATCGAGCTGTTCCGCTCGTCGCCGGCGCGGACGCGCACAACTATTCAGCACGAAAAGGCAGCCCCATGACTCCTGATCTCGCTCCACAAGAAACCTCCGGGCCGGTGAAATACGTCACCGCCGCCAGCATGATCGATTGCACCGGTGCGGCGGCGAAGAAAGATCCGGTGATCAAGCTGCGCGGCAAGCGCATTGAGGAGATCGGCACCAAGGCGACCATCCGCATCCCGCAGGACGCCGAGGTCATCGATTGCGGCACCTGCACGCTCATTCCCGGCCTGATGGACATCCATCTGCACACGATGATGTTCAACTGCCTGACCTTCCACAATCATCGTGTCGCGCAGTGGGAGATCACGCCGGAGCTGCAGCAGATGTACGGCGTGTTCCATGCCCAGCTCTGCTTCGACATGGGGTTCACCACGCTGCGTGATCTGGGCTTGAACTCGCAACGCGGATTGCTGGTCGCGGAAGCTTGCGCCATCCGCGATGCTTTCGACGCCGGCATCGTCGAGGGCCCGCGTATGCTGGTCGCCGGTTTCACGACCATCACCGGCTCGCATCTCGCTCTGATCCAGCCGCGCGCCGCAGTGCGCCTCGGCTTCCAGACCGCGGACGGGCCGTGGGAGCTGCGCAAGCTCGCGCGTACCAACCTTCTCGCCGGCTGCGATGTCATCAAGACCTGCACCACCGGCGGCGGCGGCACCGACAAGGAAGAGCCGGATATCCGCAACATGACGCAGGAGGAGCTCGACGCGGTCGTCGACGAGGCGCATGCCTTCCACAAGATCTGCGCCGTGCATTGCTTTACGCCGCAGGGCCAGCGCATGGCGCTCAAGGCCGGCGTCGACACGATCGAGCACATGGTGTTCTCCGATGACGAGACTATCGGCATGATCAAGGAAGCCGGCGCCTGGATGACGCCGACGCTGTCGCATCGTACCGATCACGCCATCGAGATCCGCAAGGATATCGGCACATCGAAATTCGTCACCGACAAGATGAAGAAGCTGCAGCCCTACTGCTTCGACACGTTCCAGAAGATGCTCAAGGCTGGCATCAACATCGCCATGGGCACCGACATGGGCTTCGATCCGGAAATGGGCAGCAACGCCGCTGAGCTCGCGATCTATGTCGATCTCGGTATGAAGCCGATGCACGCGCTGCAGACCGCGACGATCAACGCGGCGAAGGCGATCAAGCTCGACAAGGACCTGGGCTCGCTGGAGACCGGCAAGCTCGCCGATATCGTCGCCGTCGATGGTGACCCGCTCGCCGACATCAAATGCCTGCAGGAGAAGAAAAACATCCAGCTGGTGATGCGCGACGGCAAGGTGTTCGCCGACCGCCGTCCCGGCAAGTCCAAGAACGTCGTCAATGCCCAGCCGGGAAGCTGGAAGATCATCGATTATTTATGAGCGCGTGAAATCACGAACCTGAAAGCGGTCTCGCCATGCCGGGAGCCGACGCAGCGGTGGTCACAGGTGCCAGTCGGGGCATCGGCGAAGCCGTGGCGGAACGCTTGCTGGTCCGCGGCATTCCCGTCGTCGCCTTGCAGCGCACCGCGCCGGCGCTCAAGCATCCAAACCTGCATTTCCGGCCGATCGACCTTACCGATCTCGAAGCCACGCGCGCGGTGGCGCAGGAGGTCGCGGCGGAATTTCCAGTTCGCTATCTGGTCAACAATGCCGGTGCGAACTGTCCCAATCCGCTGGAAAAGGCGACGGTCGACGAGTTCAACTATGTGACGACGATAACGCTTGGCAGCGCCATGGTGCTGATCCAGACCTTCGTCCCGGGCATGCGCGCCGCGCGCTTCGGCCGCATTGTCAGCATCTCCTCACGCGCCATCCTCGGTAAGTCGGAGCGCATGGTCTATTCCAGCGCCAAGGCCGGGCTGATTGGCATGACGCGCACGGTGGCGATCGAAGTCGGGGGCGACGGCATCACCGTCAATGCGGTGGTGCCGGGACCGGTCGCGACCGCGCATTTCAACCGCGGCCATCCGCAAGGCAGCGTCAAACGGCAGACGGTGATCGACAAGGTCCTGGTCGGGCGACTCGGCACGCCCGATGATGTGGCGCACGCGGTGGATTTCCTGCTCGCGCGCGAAGCGAGCTTCATCACCGGCCAGGCGCTCTATGTCTGCGGCGGCACCAGCGTCACCGGCACCGGGGGCGAATGATGACAAAGCCGGTGCGCGTCGCAGTCGTCGGTCCGGGCTCGTGGGGCAGGGTGCTGACCAAAGCGAGCGCGCAGTCTGCCAACCTCGAATTCGTCGCCTGCGTCGGTCGCAGCCCGGACAAGCTTGCCGCCTTTTCGCGCGAGATGGCGCTCCCCGTCCGCAGCTTCGACGACGTGCTCAAGGACAAGGGCATCGACGCCGTGGTCCTCGCGCTGCCAAATGATCTGCACTACGAATTCACGCGCCGTGCGGCCGAAGCTGGCAAGCATGTCTATGTCGAGAAGCCGATCGCGGCGACCGTGGCTGAAGGCGTGCAGGCGCTCGATCTCGAGCACCGGCATGGCGTACGCATCGTCGTTGGCCATTGCGCGCGGCTTCTCGCCGGAAATCGGCTCATCCGCAAAGCAATCGACGACGGAACACTGGGCCAGGTCACGCAGATCGAGGCCATGTTCGCCAACGACCGCGCCATGCGCCTGCACGACAAGGACTGGCGCTTTTATTCCAAGGGGGCGCCCGGCGGCCCGCTCAGCCAGATCGCCATCCACCAGTTCGATACCGTTCGTTACCTTGGCGGTGATATCGCCTCGGTCAGTGCGCAGACCGCGCGGCATGCGCCGGTCGGTGCCGAGGTTGAGGATCAATGGATCGTCTCGCTGCGCTTCGCCGACGGCAAGCTCGGCACCGTGATCTCGAGCTGGACCGGGCCGGGTGTCTACAGCGTTCGCGTCACCGGCTTCGACGCCCTGATGTTCTACGACATCGACCAGACCTCCTGGGCCAATGCCGACCGCTTGCACGAGAATGCGACGCTTTACATCCAACCGCGCGCTGGGGGGCCCGCGGCGCGCCGCATGCTCGATGTGCCGCCCGGCAACATGTTCCGTGATGAGCTCGAGCTGTTCGCGCAAGCCGTGCGCGGCGGCGATTGCGAGCTGTCCGCCGCGAACGGTCTGCAGGCGCTCGCTGCGGTGGATGCGGCGATGAAATCTGCGCGCGAGAACAGCCGCCTGGTCGCGCTCGCCGAGATCATCGACGAAGCCAAAGCCGGGAAAGCCGGTAAAGGACACTGACGTGGCCGAAGAGATTCGCGTCGATCATTTGTCGTTCGAGTACCAGGCCGATAAGCGCCGGGTGCTGGCGGTCAAGGACGTGAGCTTTCACGTCGCCGCATCCGAATTCCTTTGCATCGTCGGCCCTTCTGGCTGCGGCAAGACGACGATCCTCAATATCCTCGCCGGCCTGCTGCAACCGACCAGTGGCGACATCCGGATCGGCGATGCGCCGGCCGATGGCCGTGCGCAGAATCGCGGTGTCGTGTTCCAGGATTTCGCGCAGCTGTTTCCCTGGCGCACGGCGCGGCACAATGTCGAATTCGGCCTGGAGATGCGCGGCATCGACAAGGACAAGCGCGAGGCCACCGCGCTCGAATTCCTGCGCATGGTCGGCCTGGAGCAATTCGCCGACGTCTATCCGCATCAGCTGTCCGGCGGCATGCAGCAGCGCGTCGCCATTGCGCGTTCGCTCGCCTACAATCCTCAGGTGCTGCTGATGGACGAGCCGTTTGCCGCGCTCGACGCCATGACGCGTGACGATATGCAGCGCATGCTCAGCGACATCTGGCTTAAGACCAAAAAGACCATCGTCTACATCACGCATAATGTGTCGGAGGCGGTCTATCTCGGCGACAAGGTGCTGGTGCTCGCGGCGCATCCAGGTACGGTGAAGGCGGAGATCAGGATCGATCTCCCGCGGCCGCGCGATCCGTTGAGCGAGCCGTTCATTGCCAGTCAGCGCGAGATCATGCGCCAGCTCGGCTCGCATGCGCGCGGGTGAGGGAAAGCGAAGATGAAGAAGATCACGGTCGCCGCCCTGTTGGTCCTCGTCTCGGCCGGCGCGGCACGCGCCGCCGAGCTCGTCGTGTTCTGCCCGGGTGCGGTGCAGAGCGTCGTACGTGAGTTCGCCCGGCAATATGAGACGAAGAGCGGCAACACCGTACGCTTCGAATTCGGCACCGCCGGCGACATCGCCAAGCGCGTCGCCGCTGGCGCCCAGGGCGACGTGGTCATCGGCACCGCTGGCGGACTCGCCACGCTGGCGAAATCCGGTGCGGTCGCCGGCTCGAGCATCCACGCTCTCGGCAAGATGGGCGTCGGCGTTGCCGTGCGCGCCGGCGCGCCAAAGCCGGACATCCACGACGTCGCTTCGTTCAAGGCCTCGATGTTGGCGGCGAAATCCATCATGTATGCCGATCCCGCCAAGGGCGGGCAGAGCGGGATTCACGTCGCCAAGGTGTTCGCCCAGCTCGGTATCGACCAGGCCGTAGCCCCGAAGCTACAGCTGCGCGATCGCGGGCCAGACGGGCTCAAGGAAGTCGCCCAGGGCAGCATCGAGATTGGCCTTGGGCAGATCAGCGAAATTCTCGCCAACAAGCATGTCGTCCTGGTCGGGCCGCTGCCGGACGAGCTGCAGGATCTGGTCGCATTTTCAGCGGCCATTCACACATCCGCGAACAACAAGCAGGCAGCCGAAGAGCTGATCGAGCTGCTCACTGCGCCGGCCGCGCAGGAGCGGTTCAAGGAACGCGGTTTTGTCATCGGTTAGGAGGAAACCATGCTCAAACGTCGTGACGTTCTCGCACTGACGGGCGTTTCCGCGCTCGCCGCGGTGCTGCCGCGCGGGGCCTTGGCGCAAGGCGCCGCGGCGCCCCTTAATTTCGGTTACCAGAACACGTCTTGGGGCACCATCGGCATGGTCGCCGAGGCGCAGGACCTGTTCAAAAAGGCTGGTGGCAACGTCACCGTCTATCGCTTCGACGGTGGCAAGGCCGCGCGCGATGCCATGATCAGCGGCCGCCTCGATATCGGCGTGCTCGGCTCGACGCCATTTGTCGTCGGCGCCGCTAAGGGCGACATGGTGGCGATCGGCATCTCCATGTATGCCGGTTCATCGGATTCGATCGTCGCGGCCAAGAACAAAGGCATCAAGACCATCGCCGACCTCAAAGGTCGCAAGGTCGCCTCCCAGATCGGCTCCGCCACGGATCACGTCTTCCAGGACAAGATCCTTCCGAAGTTCGGGCTCACTCGCAACGACGTGCACGTGGTCAACATCCCGCACCAGAACCACATCGCCGCGCTGGCGTCGGGATCGGTCGATGCGTTTGCCGGGGTCGAGCCGTTTCCGACGCTTGCCGAGGTCGACGGCCTCGGCGAGGTGCTTGTCGACTACTCGCAGTTCGACATCCTGCCGGTGATCCTCACCGCCAATCGTCCGGTGATCGAAGGCAAGCGCGACGCGGTGATCGCCTTCCTGCGCGGCTGGCTCGCGGCGGTGAAGCTATACAAGGACGATCAGGCCAAGGCGGCGAAGATCGTGTTCGACCACTTCAACGCCATGGGCTTCACCGTTTCCGAGGCGGTGATCAAGCGCATGCTGCCGAAGCTCGACGTCAATCCGCAGTTCATCCCGGCCCTCAAGGGGTATCTCGACGCCGAGGCGCAGCAGCTCATCAAGCAGCACGCCATCACGGCGGTGCCGGACTGGGACAAGCTCCTCAACACCGAGTTGATGCACGAGGCGATGAAGGCCTGAGATCATGAGCCCGATCCGCAAGCTCAGCTTCGTCGGCGTCGGCCATATGGGCGCGCCGATGGCTGCCCGCCTGCGGGCGCGCGGCTTCGACGTGACCGTGTTCGATGCGCGGCCGGAGGTCGCCGAAGCCTTCGCGGCGGCACATGGCGCTCACGTCGCGCTCACGCTTTCCGATGTCGGTCGCGGCACTGAGGCGCTGATCACCATGCTGCCCGACCACAAGGTCGTGCACAGCGTGCTGCTCGGGCCCGGCGGCGCTGCCGCTTCGCTCGCGCGCGGCGCGATCGTCATCGACATGAGCACCTCGGACCCGCGCGCGACGGTGACCACCGGCGAGGCGCTTGCCGGACAGGGCATCACCATGCTCGACGCCCCGGTGATGGGCGGTGTCGTCTTCGCCAAGGATGGCACGCTCGACATCATGGCCGGGGGCGATGCCGCGGCGATCGATCGTTGCATGCCGGTCTTCGAGGCGCTCGGCCGCAAGGTCTATCGCTGCGGTGCGCTCGGCTCCGGCCATGCGCTCAAGGCGCTGGCCAACTACGTGAATGCCTGCACGCTGATCAATGTGCTGGAGGCGATGACCGTCGGCCGCAAGTTCGGTCTCGACACCGCGGTGATGACGCAAGCGCTCGAGGCCATGTGCTCGGGCCGCCAGCATCCCTTGGAGAAGAAGGTCATCCCGCATGTGCTCACGCGCAAATACGGGACCGGCATGGCGCTCGGCCTGATCGCCAAGGATGTCGGCATTGCCGTGGATTTCGCCGCCGCGATCGGAGCCAGCGCGCCGCTCGCCGAGCGGGTGCGTGAGCTGTGGGCGCAGGCGCGCGACGAGGTCGGCGCGCAGGTCGATCAGACCGAGATCGTCAAGCTCTGGGAACAGGCGAGCGGGGTGAAGCTGTGAGGCCAAACGCGCACGCGGCATGCGAGGGGGCCGCCTGACATGCGCCATGTCGTCTCCATCGGCGTGAGCGTGCTCACCTTCCTGGTCATCGCCATCGCCTGGGAGCTTGTCGCTCGCTATGGCGGCTTCCCGCCGAAGCTGGTGCCGACGCTCGCCACGATTGGCGAAGCGCTTATACGCCTCGGCGGCAATGGTGTGCTCCTCGGCGCGACCGTGTCGACGCTCTATCGATTGGTTTTGGGTTTCGCGCTCGCGGGCGCGATCGGCGTCAGCCTCGGCATCCTGATGGGGCGTCTGCAGTGGGTCGAGGATACGCTGCTTCCGATCGTCAGCTTCCTCTATCCCATTCCCGGCATCGCCTATGCGCCGCTGTTCGTGCTCTGGTTCGGGCTCGGCGACGTGCCGACCGTGCTGCTGGTCGGTGTCTCGTCCTGCTTCATCGTCATCATCAACACCTGGAAGGGTGTCAAAGCCGTGAAGCCGGTCTGGCTCAAGGCCGCGCATGTGATGGGCGCGCCCGACCACGTCCTGTTCCGGCAGATTGTGCTGCCGGCGGCGCTGCCTTACGTCCTCGTCGGCCTGCGGCTTGGCCTCGCCAATGCCTGGCGCATCCTCATCGCGGTGGAGATGCTGATGTCGGTGCAGCGCGGCCTCGGCTGGCTCATTTTCGGCGCGCAGACCTTCCTCAACAGCGATGTGATGCTGGCGACCATCGCGGTGATCGGCGCCATCGGGCTCATCCTCGAGAAGCAGGTGTTCGCCCGCGTCGAGCGCTGGACCGTGGTGCGCTGGGGCATGGTGGCGGCATGACCGCAGGCCTCAAAGCATGGCTGCGCGGCTTCGCCGGCATCGTGCTGCTGCTGGCGATCTGGGAAGGCTTTGCTCGCAGCGGCATGTTCTCCACCGCGCTGACGCCGCCGCTCGAGACCATCGCCGTCATCCTCTGGCGCATGCTGATCGACGGAACGCTCATCGAGAATGCGGCGATGACGCTGCTGCGTGTCGCCATCGGGCTCGCCATCGCTTTCGCCATCGCCGTCCCTGTGGGGGTGCTCATGGCGCGCTCGTTCATCGCCGAGCGGATTTTCCTGCCGGTGCTCAGCGTGCTGCTCCCGATCCCGTCGCTCGCCTGGGTGCCGCTGTTCGTGCTCTGGCTCGGCATCGGCGACGTCGCCACCATCCTGGTCGTCGTCTATGCCTCGTCGTTTCCCTTGATCTTCAGCATCTGGACCGGCGTGCGCGCGGTCAATCCGGTGTGGCTGCGCGCGGCGACGGTGATGGGCGCCGACGAGACGGTGCTCTTCCGCAAGGTGATCTGGCCGGCGACGCTGCCTTACCTGATCACCGGCGCGCGACTGTCTTTCGGCCGCGCCTGGATCGGCGTCATCGGCGGCGAACTGCTGGCGAGCCCAACGCTCGGCCTCGGCGAGATCATCTTCAATGCCCGTGAATTCCTCGATGCCGGCGCCATGCTGAGCACGCTGATCGCGATCGGCGGCATCGGCCTTCTGTTCGAGCGCCTCTTGTTTCAGACGCTGGAAGCCCGCACCGTCGGCCGCTGGGGCATGGTGGTCACGTCACGGACGTGACGCGGTAGCTCGCCTCTTCGGCTCCGGCCACTCGACCAGCTTGAGCACGCTCCGCTCGATCGCCGAGGCGCGGCGGCGGGAACGCAGCGCCGGACGCGGCGCCACCGGCTCGTGCGGGGCGTCGTCGAGCGCGTCCATCAGCCAATCGAGATTGTCGCTGCTGGTCACCCAGACCTCCGGCGCGTAGCGCGTCAGCAAGAACGGCCGCGAGAACGCGACCAGCGATTTTTCCCCGCTGTCCATGCAGTATTCATGCGCATAGGACATCGCGAGCTCGCGCGGCGTGCGATAGATCGGGTCGCGCCAGCGCAGGATCGAGTGATTGGTCTTGCTGATCGCGCCCCAAAGCTCGCGCTCGCGGAACAGCGCGACGACGTGATCGTCATCATGCGGCGTTGCGCGCAAATCCATGATCAGCGCCGGCTGCCCGTGATAGGCGAAGGCCGCGGCCGAGAGCAGGGCGCCTTCCGCGCAATGCGCGATGCGGGCCTTGAGCACGCGGCGCGGCGACATGGTCTCCCAGGCGGTGAGGCAGAAATTTACCGGCAGGCCGTCGAGGAAGCTTTGGATCTTCTGCGGCGAGTTGAGTCGCTCGAGCGTCCGGCGCTCGGCCGGCGTGAGCAGCGCCCGCAGCGCGTCGCGATAATGTCGCGTAACGGTCATGGTGTATGATCCGGGGTTACTATAAGGGCGCACCGCCGCCACGCCCTTGGAATAAATCGCCGGGTCCACAAGTATATTGAGGCGTGCTACGATTTTTCGAACGGAGGTCCCCCCATGCGTCTGCTTGCTGCCATTGGTTTCATCGCCATCGTCATTGCCGCCGGCGCCGCCGTGTTCTTCTTCGGCGGCTATTTCAACATCGCCGCCAATGAGGAGAACCCCAGCATCGTCAACTGGGCGCTGGTCAAGGTGCGCATGGCCTCGGTCAGCAATCACGGCCGCGGACTTGCGGCCCCGGGCAATCTCGACGACCCGGCGACCATCCAGGCCGGCGCGCGCGCCTTCGCCGCCCGCGGCTGCATCAACTGCCATGGGGCGCCCGGCTTGAATTGGCAGAAATTCTCCGAGGGTCTCAATCCCGATCCGCCGGATCTCAAGGAAGTGGCGCCGCATCGTGAGCCCGGCGAGCTGTTCTTCGTCGTGCGCAACGGCATCGAGATGACCGGCATGCCGAGCTTCGCCGTCGCCGGGGTGGACGATCAGGAGATCTGGAAGATCGTCGCCTTCGTCCGCAAATTCCCGACCGTCTCCGACGCAGACTTCAAGGCCTGGACCGCCAATCCGTGACGGCTGAGATGACATGAGCGCCGGCATCTCCGTCGGCGCCAATCCGGCAACGCAAGATGAGGCGGCCGCGCGCGATCACAGCGCGCGGCTTCGTTGCTTTGCGATCATCGCAGGCCTGAGCGCCGCGCTCGCCTTCATTGTCGTCGGGCTGGCGTTCCGCCTCGAGCTTTATGGCGACGGCTCGCTATTCTCTTATGCGGTCGCCGCGGAGGACCCCTGGGCATTCCACTGGCACAACATTTCCGGCCGCATCTTCGTCTATCTCTATGCCTACCTGCCGGCGGAAACCTTCGTGCATCTGACGCGTAGCGCAAACGGCGGCATTGCCGTCTACGGCTTTCTGTTCTTCGGCGCTCCGCTGTTCGGCCTCGGCCTCACTTGGCTCGCCGATCGCTCACCACATCGGCTGATCTTCGCCTTCGCCTGCGCGTCGACCGCTGTGCTCTGTCCGCTAACCTTCGGCGCGCCGACCGAGATGTGGGTGGCGCATGCGCTGTTCTGGCCGGCCCTGGCGCTGTGTCACGACGCGCCGCGCAGCCTTTTCGGTCTCCTCGCGGTGCAACTCGTGCTGCTGGCACTTGCCTTCACCCATGAAGGCGCGCTGGTGCTCGGCTTTGCGATCCTGGTGACGATGGCGCTGCGCGGTTTCGACGATCCGGCTTTCCTCCGCGCCGCCGGCTGCGCGGTGGTCGTGGTGCTGGTGTGGTTTGTCGTGAAGACAGTACTGCCACCTGACGACTACACCGCCGGCGTGATGCATACCGCCGCGTTCGATTTCATCGACGTCACGGAGCTGGCGAGAAGCCCGCTGTTCGTGCTGCTCGTCGCGGCGCTCGCGGCCTATGCGGTGCTGTTCATGGTGTTGCGGCGACTCAATCCCGCTTACGCGATGATCGGCGCCTTGAGCGTTGTCGCACTCGGCCTTGCCGTTTACTGGCTGCGCTTCGACCATGCGCTGCACACCGATCATCGCTATTACCTGCGCACGGCGCTGTTGTTCGCGATCCCGACACTCGGCGGACTTGCTGCCGCCTATGCGTTGCGCGCCGAACATCGGCTGAAGTGGCCTTTGCCGCTGCTTCCGCGGCTTCTCTCGGTGCTGGCCGGTCCGCCGATGCTGCGCGCGCTCACCGGCGCGCTGGCGCTGGTCATGCTGCTGCATGGGGTCGAGACGGCGAAATTCATCGTGTTCTGGAACGACTACAAAGCCGACGTCCGCGCGCTCGCCACCGGCACCGTGTCCGATCCAGCGCTCGGCGATCCGCGCTTCGTTTCCTCCGATCGTATCCCTTCCGACGCGAACCGGCTGTCTTGGCGGTCGACCACGCCCTTCCTCTCGGTGCTGCTGGCGCCCGGTCTGGTGCCGCAGCGGCTCGTGGTGAACCCGCGCGCCGCCTATTTCTGGCAGTCGTGCCAGACCGCGACCGCGAGCGAGGCGGCCGATCGTGTCATTCCCATCGCGGCGCGGCGTTTGCTGCGCATTTATGCATGCCTTCACAGGCCCTGATCCAAGCCCGTCGCACGCTCCCGTTGCTTGTGGCATAGAGAGCGCATGCATCTGCTCCGGCTTTATGCACGCGTGCTCACGGCGCTGGGCGACGAGCGGCGGCTCGCCTGGATGCTGGCGCTTGCCAATGTGACGCTGGTCGGCGCCCAGTTCGCCGAGCCGGTGCTGTTCGGGCGCGTCGTCGATCAGCTCACCCGCGAGACCGGCGGCGAAGGGCTAGCGCCGCTGTGGCGGCTGCTCGGCATCTGGGTCGGCGTTGGCTTGTTCAACATCGCCTGCAATGCGCTCGTCGCGCTGCATGCCGACCGGCTGGCGCATCGCCAGCGCCAGGCGGTGCTCACACAATATTTCGAGCATGTGCTGGAATTGCCGCTCGCTTATCACGGCGACGTGCATTCGGGTCGGCTGATGCGCATCATGCTGCAGGGCACGGATTCGCTGTGGAGCCTGTGGCTCGGCTTCTTCCGCGAGCATCTGGCGGGCTTTGCCTCGTTCATCGTCATCCTGCCGCTGGCTTTGCTGATGAACTGGCGGCTGGCTTCGGTGCTCATCGTGCTCTGCGCCGTGCTCATGGTGCTCACCTGGCTGGTCATGCGCCGCACCGACGCGCTGCAGAAGCGCGTCGAGGAGCATTATTCCGAGCTTGCCGAGCGCGCCGCCGACACGCTCGGCAACATCCCGCTCGTGCACAGCTTCACCCGCGTCGAGGCCGAGGTGTACGGGCTCAAGAGCGTCGTCGCCAAGCTACTTGCCGCGCAGATCCCGGTGCTGTCCTGGTGGGCGGTGGTGGCGACGCTGACGCGCACCTCGACCACGCTGACGTTGCTCTGCGTCATTATCGGCGGCGCGCTCTTACATGCGCGGGGTCTCGCCTCGGTCGGCGAGATCGTCGCCTTCATGGGCATCGCCTCCCTGCTGGTGCAGCGGCTGCAAGATACGGTGTCGTTCTTCAGCAGGCTGTTCCTCGAGGCCCCGAAGCTGCAGGCCTTCTTCGACGTGCTCGACACCCGCTCGAGCGTGCGTGACGCGGCGCATCCCTTGGATCCCGGCCGTGTGCGCGGCCTGGTCGAATTCCGCAACGTCACCTTCTTCTATGGCGGCCCGCGGCCGGCGGTGTTCGATCTCGGTTTCACCGCACAGCCGGGTCGCACCGTGGCGCTCGTCGGGCCTACCGGCGCGGGCAAATCGACGGCACTGGCGCTCCTGCATCGCACCTTTGATCCGCAGACCGGCACGGTGTTGATCGACGGCACTGACATCCGCGTGATCAAGCTCACCGCGCTTCGTCGCAATATCGGCGTCGTCTTCCAGGAAGGGCTTCTGTTCAACCGCTCGATCGCCGAGAACCTGCGCATCGGCCGGCCCGATGCCAGCGACGACGAGGTCCGCAAGGCCGCCGAGCGCGCGCAGGCGCTCGACTTCATCGAGGCGCTGCCGGCGGGCTTCGACAGCCGCGTCGGCGAGCGTGGGCGCATGCTCTCCGGCGGCGAGCGCCAGCGGCTCTATATCGCGCGCGCGCTGCTCAAGAATCCGCCGATCCTCATCCTCGACGAGGCCACCAGCGCGCTCGATGCGCGCACCGAGACGAAGCTGATGAGCGCGCTCGCCGAGGTGATGAAGGATCGCACGACCTTTGTCATCGCGCACCGGCTCGCCACGATCCGAAAGGCCGACATGATCCTGGTCTTCGACAACGGGCGTATCGTCGAGACCGGCACCTTCGAGTCGCTGGTGCAGTCCGGAGGCATGTTTGCCGAGCTTGTGCGTTCTCAGACCTTTTCCGCCGCACCGGCGGACGAGGCCGTGAGCAGCACCGGCGGCGCGCTCAACGCAGCGATGACAGCCCACAATCCGTAGCGAAAATCGGCAGCGACGCCGACGACGGCGAAGGTCAGCACATAGATCGCGGCGGAGCCGCAGACGCCGATCACGAAGGCGCCCTCCGGCGTGCCCCGGCGCCGCCACGCAAGCGCGCAGAAAAGTAGGCACGCGGTGAGCCAGCTGCCGATGCGGCAGAGCGGCGTCGTTCGCAACGCGTCGTTCATGGCGACCACGGCGGCGAAACGCGCACGCCCGGGAAACAGAGGCCGCGCCTGGTCCTCGATATCGACCGTCCACATCACCATGTTGTCGCCGGCAAGGAATGTCCAGAACACGTCGGCGCGGTGCTGCAGATAAGCGAGAGGATGATGCGTGATCGCCGCGATCCAGGCGGAGGAGATGGCGGACGTGCCGAACAGCTTCTCCTCCTGGAGGCGGCCCATCACGAAGCTGCAGGGCGAGCGCGTCCAGTACACATCCCAGAGCTCGGGGCTGTAGCAGGTGTCGAGCAGCAGCGCCGACTGCTCCGGCGTCCAGGCGACCGGGAACTGGTTCTCCTTGGCGAAATGCGTGACACCGCCGAGGTCATAGACCATCAGCGACTGCAGCGGGTGCTGGCGCTCGGCGCCGAACGCGCCGTAATAGATGAGCGGCACCAGCAGGTAGAATGCCGCGGCGGCCGGCACGAACATCAACAGGGCACGCTTCCAGGAAAACGCGCGCGGCCACAGCACGACGGTAGCGAGAAGCGGCGCTGCGATCAGCGCATTTGGCCGGATCAGCACGCCACAGCCGACGAGCAGCAGCGCGATCGCCTGCGCGGCAAGCCGCAACGGTGCCGCGTGTCGCACGCCCGTCAGGGCGAGCGTGGCGGCGAGCAGCCACGTGCAGCCGAAAATGATGTCGCGCCAGATGACGCCCGTGAAGAAGAACGCCGGCGGTGTCGCGGCGAGCAGCGGGATAAGGACTGCGAAGCCGGAGCGGCGCGCCAGTGTCAACGCCAGCGCGCCAAAGCTCGCCCAATAGAGCGCGGCGATGAACAGGAACATGCTTGCCGTGCCGGGCGCCAGCGGATCGATCAGCCGCCACAGCCCGACCACGAGCGGCGACTGCCAGTCGCCATAGCTGCCGTTCATGGCGTCGCGGTGGATGTACCAGGCGTCCCAGGTCAGGATGCCGGGATAGAACAGCCACACTGACAGCGCGAAGCCGGCTGCGCACAGTGCGGCGATCGCCCCGCGCCGGCGCCGGGCGTCAGGCGCGGATCGCATACACGTCGCCGGAATTTGCCGCATGCGGCAGCGCCGTGATCCATTGCGCCATTGCGGTGGCATCGATCCAGTCGGCATGCGCGAATTGCTGGCTCTCGCCGAGCGCCGTATTGAAGCGCGCGAAGCCGAGCGCGCCGCAGCGCTCGAGGCAAGCCAGCGCTACGTCGCGCTGGATGGTGGTGAACTCGAACGACAGCGCCGGGACGGGCTGCGTCAATCCGGCGAGTGTCTCCGCCTCGAAGCCCTCGACGTCGATCTTGATGAAGCGCGGCATCCCGTGCCGCGCGATCAGCGCGTCAAGCGTGGTCTGCAGCACCGCGAGCCGCTTGCTCCAGCTCTGGCCTTCCCAGCCCGCCGCGCCGTCAGCCGCCGCAACGAAGGCCTGTGACGCCGTCGCTACGGTGGGATTGTCGATGTTGAGGATCAGGTCCGTCGTGCCCGACGTGCGCCCGACGGCGACGCCTTCGATCGCCACCTTCCGGTCGCGGCCGTAGAGGACGGAGAGCACGCGCAGCAGCGCCGGCTGCGGCTCGACAGCGACGACGCGGGCGCCGAGGCTGCGGAAGGCGGCGATGCGATCGCCGACATGGGCACCGACGTCGAAGACGAGATCACCCGGCTTGATGAACTGCCCGTAGAGCTGCGCCATCGCCGCGCGGCGCGGCTTATCGCCGTAATAGGTTCGCAGCGAGCGGATAACGCCGCGCGCGGTGCGCAGCCGCTCGAGCACGCGGAAAGGGCCCGCCCACGGCGGCGCACGCATGAGCTCGATCGCCGGTACGCCGACCGCGCGCAGCACGCCCGGCGGATCGGTCTCCTCCGGCAGACGGCCGAGACCGAGGCGCACGCAGGCTTCGCCGAGGCGTGGCCACGAGCTCACCATGGCGAGCGGGACCGACAGCGTGAGCCCGCCGGCGATGAGCAGCGCGACGGGGATCGCGCTTGCTTGCGTCAACGCCAGCAGGCCAAGGATGGCCAGTCCGGCGACCGTGTGCGGCCAGAACGAGCGCGCGGCCAGCGCGAGCCGCACCGAGTGGTCGTCGCGCAGCTGGCCGATCCAGCCGATCTTGCGGTTGAACGGCAGCGACAGCACGAGCAGCGTGTGGCTGAACCACATGATTGGCGAAAGCAGTGTGAAGAAGATCACCTGCGCAAGAAAACTGACGATGAAGCGCAGCACGCCGCCGAAGGGTTTCGCGCCGCCGCGGCGCGTCAGCACGTCGATCGCGGTGGCAAGCTGCGGCGAGAACCACATCACCAGCACCAGCGCGAGCAGCACGAAACCCGCATCGGGACGGATTGCGGCGCCGGGCGAAGCCGCCAGCGCCACCTTCGCGCTGCCGAGCAGCAGCAGCGCGATCCACGCCGGCGAGCCGAGGAACATGAGGATGGCGAATAGCAGTTGATAGCGGCTCACCAGCTTGAGGCCGGGAATGTTGAGCAGCGACCAGTATTGCAGGTTGCCCTGGCACCAGCGCAGATCGCGGCGGATGAACTCGACCAGCGTGGTCGGATTTTCCTCCCAGCCGAGATCTTCCTCCGGCAGCACGCGGACCGCATAGCCGGCGCGACGCATCAGCACCGCCTCGACCTGGTCGTGGCTGAGGATGTCGCCGCCCTTCCTTTGCGGCAGCTCGCAGTCTTCGATGAACGGCCGCAGACGCAGGATCGCATTGTGGCCCCAATAGGGGCCGCAGTCGCCCTGCCACCAGGTGCTGCCCAGCGTGTAGGAGCGCATGCCGAGCCGCATGCCGAATTGGAACAGGCGCGCGAAGGCGCTGGTCGAGGGGAGCCCAATCACCAGGCCCTGCAAAATGCCGAGTGTCGGATCGGCCTGCATCACGCGGATGAGCCGCAGGATCGCCTCCGCCGGCATCATGCTGTCGGTGTCGAGGGTGACGGCGAAGTCGTGCTGCGCGCCCCAGCGCGTGCAGAAGTCGCGGATGTTGCCGGCCTTGAAGCCGGCATTGTCGGTGCGCCGCCGATAGGTGATGGCGATGCGATCGGCCCACGTGCTCGCGAGCGTTCCGAAGCGCGTCTCCTCGAGCGTGGCGACGCGCGCGTCATTGGTGTCGCTGAGCACATAGACATGGCAGTGCGCGCCGGCCCCGGCCTGCGTCAGGCCCTGCAGCATCGGCTCGAGATTGCGCACGATGCGGTCGGGCGGCTCGTTGCGGATGCAGGCGAGGATCGCGGTCGACGTCGTCAGCGGCGCATCGCTGCGCGCGGCGCGCGCCGGCGGACAGACCGCGGCGACCGGATCGGCGGCAAAGCGCATCACCAGCAAGCCGATGATGGCGTTCCACAGCCCGATCACCATCCACGGCAGCGTGAAGGCGAACGCGATGAGGATCAGGATATCGAGCACGTCGAGCCCGCCCGGCGACAAGGCCAGCGCCATGAGCCACAGAAGCGCCGCCATGGTGCCGAGTACCAGCGCGGCAAAGAGCTTGCGGCGGCCGCTCATCGGCGCGAATTCCGTAGTTTCAGCAATGGCATAGAACCTCAGTGCCCGGTGTTCTTTCCCTCGACCCAGATATACACTGGGAACCGAGATTTATTCGAGTCCGGGACCGATTTGGTGGGCGTAGCAGAGACCGCGCAGGCGCTGTGGTACGTGGCGCCGTCCCGTGCCGAGATCCGCGAGGAACCGCTTGGCGAGTTGCCTTCCGGTGTGCCGCGCCGCCGCGCGGAGCAAGGGTCCGGCGCGGCGGAAAATATGGTGCGCGTGCGCGCGTTGTGGAGTGCGCTCAGCCGCGGCACCGAGGCGCTTGTCTTCGCGGGCCGCGTGCCGGCAAGCGAGCATCAGCGCATGCGCGCGCCGTTCATGACCGGCGAGTTCCCGTTTCCGGTGAAATACGGCTATGCCGCGGTCGGCCGCGCCGAGAGCGGCGCGCTCGCGGGCCGCAATGTCTTCGTGCTGCATCCGCACCAGACCTGTTTCGACGTGCCGGAGGCCGCGGTCGTGCCGCTTCCCGATACTGTGCCGCCGGCGCGCGCGGTGCTCGCCGCGAATATGGAGACCGCGCTCAACGCCGTGTGGGATGCAGCGGAGGGGCCGTTCAAGCGCATCGCGGTCGTCGGTGTCGGTGTCGTCGGCGCGCTCACCGGCTATCTGCTGCGGCGCATGACCAAAGCCGACGTCACCTTCGTCGACATCAATCCGGCACGTGCCGAGATCGCCAAAGCCTTCGATGCGCGATTTGCTTTGCCGGAGGCAGCAAAAGGCGATTGCGATCTCGTCGTCCACGCCAGCGCCAGCGCCGCAGGACTGGCGACCGCCATCGGTCTTGCGGCCGAAGAGGCGACAATCCTCGAGCTGAGCTGGTATGGCGAGGGCAGCGTGCCGGTGCCGCTCGGCGGCGCCTTTCACAGCCGCAGGCTCAAGCTCGTCGCCAGCCAGGTCGGCAAGGTCGCACTGTCGCGTCGCGCCAAGGTCACGCATCGGCAGCGGCTCGAGCAAGCGATCGGCCTCCTCGACGATGCGCGGCTCGATATCCTGTTGGCGCCGCCAACCCCGTTCCGCGAGCTGCCGGCGCGCCTGCCGCAGATTCTCGCTCCTGGCAGCGGCGTTCTGTGCCAACCTGTTGCCTATTCGTAAAAGGAGATTGCCGTGTTCGCCGTCGAGATCCGCGATCACATCATGATCGCCCATTCCTTCCGCGGCGCCGTGTTTGGCCCGGCGCAGAGTCTGCACGGCGCGACCTTCGTCGTCGACGCGGCGATCTTCGCGCAGACGCTTGACGCAAACGGCATCGTCGTCGACATCGGCCGCGCGCATGAGGTGCTCAAAAGCGTGCTCGGCCCGCTGAACTACCAGAATCTCGACGCGACGCCGGCCTTCAAGGGCAAGAACACCACCACGGAATTCCTCTGCCGCCACATCCACGACGCGATCGCCGACGCGGCGCGCTCAGGTACGCTCGGCCGTGACGGCCGCGAGCTGCATTCGGTGCGCGTCACGATCTCCGAGTCGCATGTGGCGCGCGCCTGGTACGAAGCGCCGCTGTGGTGACCTTCGCGCTGGTCGTCCCCGGCGACCTCAACACGCCGACCGGCGGCTACGCCTATGCACGGCGCATGCTCAAAGAGCTCACCGCGCTCGGCCGCGACATCGAGCTCATCGATATCGGCAATGAATTCCCGCGGCCCAGTGCGGCGACGCGCGTGGCCGTGCGCCGTCGCCTGGCGGCGATTCCGCCGGCGACCCCGATCGTGATCGACGGCCTTGCCTTCGGCGCGCTTGATGACGTCGCCGAGGCGCTCGGCGACAGCCATCGTCTCGTCGCGCTGGTGCATCATCCGCTGGCGCTGGAGACCGGCCTGCCGGCGGACGAAGCCGAAGCCTTGCGCCGCAGCGAGCGCGCCGCGCTCGCGCATGTGCGCCATGTCATCGCCACCAGTGCCACCACCGCGCGCCTGCTCGCCGCCGAATATGGCGTGGCGCCGGACGCGATCACCGTGGCGCCGCCCGGCACCGACGAGGCCGCGCTCGCCGTCGGCAGCAGCGACGGCATCGTGCGCCTGCTCTCCGTCGGCGCTGTGGTGCCGCGCAAGGGCTTCGACGTGCTCGTCGCCGCGCTGGCGCAGCTGCCGCGCGATCTGCCCTGGCGGCTTGCGCTGGTCGGCGACCGCACCCGCGACGACGCGACTGTCGCGGCGCTTGATGCCGATATCGCGCGCCACGAGCTGACCGACCGCATTCTCTGTACCGGCGCGGTGTCGAACGAGCAGCTCGAGGCGTTCTATCGCGCGGCCGATGTGTTCGTGCTGGCTTCACGCTTTGAAGGCTACGGCATGGCGTTTACCGAGGCGCTGGCTCGCGGGCTGCCGCTGATCGGCACCACCGCCGGCGCCATCCCGCAGACCGTTCCCGCCGGCGCCGGCGTTCTCGTTCCGCCTGACGACCCCAAGGCTCTGGCGATGGCGCTGGGTGAGCTGATCGAGAACCCGCGGCAGCGTCGCGCGCTGCGCGATGCCGCGCGCGCCGCGGCAACGGCGCTGCCGCGCTGGCAAGAGTCGGCAAAAATCTTCGCCGCAGCCGTGGAGCGCGTGCGATGACTGGCTTTGCCTCCGACTGGCTGGCGCTGCGCGAGCCTTACGACATGCGCTCGCGCAATGCCGACGTGCGCGATGCCGTCACCGTCCGCTTTGCCGGACGCGAGTCCATCTCCGTCGTCGATCTTGCCTGCGGCCGCGGCTCGACGCTGCGCGCGGTCACGGCACATCTGCCAGGGCGGCAGCAATGGCGCTTGATCGACCACGATGCAGCCTTGTTGGCTGAGGCCGCCGCCATGACGGTGCCGCCCGGCATCGCCATCGCCGCTACGCCACTCGATCTCGCCAGCAATCTTTCCGCCGCGTTCGACGGCAAGCCCGATCTGGTCACCGCCTCGGCGCTGCTCGATCTCGTCTCCGTCAATTGGATCGAGCATCTCGCCGGCCTCGCGGCCGCAAATGGCGCCGCGGTCTACGTCGCGCTCAGCTATGACGGCCGCGTGTCGATCGCGCCTTCGGATGCCGACGACGCAGCGATCATCGCAGCGGTCAATGTGCATCAGCACGGCGACAAGGGTTTCGGCCCGGCGCTCGGACCGAGCGCGGCGGCGTTCGCGCTCACGATGTTCAAGTCTAAAGACTTCGACGTCGTCGATGGCTTGTCCGACTGGGTGCTCGGCCCTGACGATCGTGCCTTGCAGGCCGCGATGTTCGACGGCTGGGCCAGCGCCGCGCGCGAGACCGGGGCGCTTCCGGCCGCGCGCATCGAGCAATGGCTCACGACGCGCCGGCGCATCCTCGAGGCCGGCGGCTCATCGCTGCGCGTCGGTCACGTCGATTTCTTCGCGCGGCCGCGTTAACGCTCCAGATCGCAGTCGAACAGCGTCTCGTCGCCGAGCGCATGCGCGCGCATGCGCGTACGCACCAGTGCGCCGCTCGCGGTCAGCGTCTCCAGATTGAACGCGCAGGGCCCGGCGCCCAGGATGATCGGCGCCACCACGATGTGCAGCCGGTCGAGGCATTGCGCGGCAATGAAGCGCGACAGCGTTTCCGCGCCGCCTTCGAGCAGCACGCGCTGCAAGCCGCGCTCGGCGAGGCTGCGCCGGATCGCCGCCGGCGCCAGGCGCCCGTCTGTTGCTGGCAATGCGATCACCTCGACGCCCGCCGGCACCGCCGCTTGCGCACCTTGCGCCGTGACCAGGATCCGCCGCACGCCGTCATCGGTGAAGACTTTCGCGCCGGCCGGCGCGCGGCCGCGCGGATCGATGACGACGCGCGCTGGCTGCGGCCCGCTCACGCGGCGGACGGTGAGCTGCGGGTCGTCCGCAATCACGGTGCCGACGCCGACCGCCACCGCATCGACCAGCGCGCGCAGCCGGTGCAGATGCTCGAGCCCGGCGGGGCCGTTGATGTACTTTTCCGGATGCCCCGCGGGCGGTGCAATGCGCCCGTCGATCGACTGCCCGATCTGTCCGATAACCATCCCGGCGCCGCCCGCGCGCAGCGGCCCGAACAGCGCCTCCCATGGGGCGGGAAGCGGTGTCGTCGAACTGCGAAAAGCCTGTGGTATCGGGCCCCAGCCGTCGGCCGAACCGGAGGTGTGGCGCAAGCGTTGCTCTTTAGCTAGTTTCATCCGGCCGCGACCGGAAAAACGCGGAATAGAACTGCCTAGGCATTGTTTTATCACCATAATTACTAACTGGCAGAAGAACCACAGGGACCCCCGGAATGTGTGCGGCGTGCGGTGAATTCGGCATGACCATCGGTTCGGTGCTGTTTGGAGAACCCGGTCATGTCGAGGTGACGCGGGGGCTTGCCGAGCTCAAAAGCGGCCGTCCGGTCCTCCTCGCCGGCGAGGGCGAGGCCCTGCTGGTGCTCCCCGTCGACAATCTCGACCCGATGCGGCTCGCCGCCTTCGCGGCATTCTGCGCCTCGGCGCCGCTCAAGCTCATCGTCACCGCGCCGCGCGCTCGTGCGCTCGGCATCGACGCGCAGGCGCCGGTCGCCCTGCCGCTGCCGCAGAGCGCCGATGTCGAGATCGTGTCCGCGCTGGCGACCGATACGGCCGTCACCCACGTTCCGGCCGCGTTGCCGACCGGCGAAACCGCTGCCGCGGCGCTGGCGCTCATCAAGCTGGCGCAGGGCCTGCCGGCGGTGCTCGCCGCCGAGATCCCGATTGCTGCGGCGACGCGCTTCGAGCCGCCGGTCGTCATCGTCGATGCGCGCGCGGTGGCGCGCTTCCGCGACGACGCCTTGTCGCATCTCACCATCGCCGGCGAGGCGCGGGTGCCGTTGCGCTCCGGCACGTCGTCGCGCTTCATCGTCTTTCGCGACGCGGTGGGCGAGACCTCGGTCGCTGTCATCGTCGGCGATCCGGATTTCAGCAAGCCGGTGCTCGTGCGCCTGCATTCCGCCTGCCTCACCGGAGACGTGTTCGGCTCGCGCCGCTGCGATTGCGGCGACCAGCTCGCGCTGGCGCTTGCCAATCTCGAAGACGCCGGCGGCGGCGTCATCCTCTATCTGCCCCAGGAAGGTCGCGGCGTCGGCCTCGCCGGCAAGATGCGCGCCTATGAGCTGCAGGACGAAGGCCTCGACACGGTCGACGCCAACACCACGCTCGGTTTCAACGACGACGAGCGCGATTACCGCGTTGCCGGGCGCATGCTCAACATGCTCGGCTGCAGCCGCGTGGTGCTGCTCACCAACAATCCGAGCAAGCTGCACGGGCTCGCCGAGGCCGGCATTGACATCGCCGGCCGCGCGCCGATCGAGACGCCGATCAATGCCGACAACCACCGCTATCTCGCCGCCAAGGCGGTGCGCGCCGGCCATCGCCTCGACCGGGTGATCGCTTCGCTGCGCGAGGAGGCCAATGCCGAGGCCTTGAGCATGGCGCCGGTTTCCGACGGGGTTTAAACTCCGCGGATGCACGATCGCTTCCTCGCTGCGCTGACCTTCCAGGAAACCTCGGCGCTCACCGCGTCCTCGATCCTCTGCCTGCCCGTCGGCTCGACCGAGCAGCATGGGCCGCATCTGCCGCTCGAGACCGATACGCTCCTCGCGCAGGCGTTGACCGCGCGCATCGTCGCGCGCCATGGCAAAGCGCTCGATCTCTGGCAGCTGCCGGCGCTGCCCTTCGGCCTCTCGCGCGAGCACGCCTGGGCGAGCGGCACCGTCTCGCTCTCCATCGACAGCATGGTGAGCCTGTTCCGCGATCTCGGCCGCGAGATCACGCGCGGCTTGCCGACGCGCAATCTCGCGGTGATCAACGCCCATGGCGGCAATCGCGGCATCCTCGACGCCTTGGCGCAGGACCTGCGTGCCGATCACGGACTCAATCTGTGCATCCTGCACACGCTGGTGCTCGCCGAGCGTGGGCAGAGCGCCGATGTCGTCGACATCCATGGCGGCAGGAATGAAACCTCGATGATGCTGGCGTTGGCACCCGACCGCGTGCGCAAGGACAAGCTCAAGGCACTCTCCGGCATTCCCGACGTCGCGCATGTCCGCGCCACGGTGCTCGATGCCGGCGTGTCCTGGCCTTGGACGAGCGACGACAAGCGCCTCGCGGTCGACGGCGTCATTGGCGACGCGCGCGAAGCGAGCGCGGCTTTCGGCGAGATGCTGGTCGCCCGTGTGGTCGAGGCCGCCGGCGAAATCCTGCAGGCGCTGGCGGCGCGCGGGCGGGAGCGGCGTTAGATTGTTGCGATCGATGACGGCTTAATTTTCCCGCGCATAGGCGTCGGTCGCCTTTGTGCGTGTGCGCATGCGGCGCAGCTCCGCCCGCTCCGAGCCGTAAGGCGTCGTTTTGCTGATGATCGCGCGGCAGCCTTCGCTCAACCGGCTCTGATTTTGGTAGAGGCACAGATACACCGCGTGATGGTCCGGGATCGCCGACCAGCACGTCTTCATGGCATCGCCCATGCAGGCGTTGCGCTCCTCGGAGCTTTCCGCGAGCGCATTCGTGCATAGACACAATGCGGCGATAGCCGCGCTGACGACCATGGATGTCTTCATCACGGGCCGTAAACTCGGTCCCTGCGCATCCTGTTCCGCCGCGTGTTGCTGGCTTTCGGATTCGTCGTTTGTTCTAATGACCAAACGGCGAATCGCGGGGGACAACTTGTCAGAATGTTCAGAAATGAACCACGCGGCCGCGGCGACGGCTGCGCCGCGCGAGCATTCATCGCCGTGACGGCGCCCTATCTCGCGAGGCTCAATCCCGAGCAGCGCCGCGCCGTCGAGCATGGCGGCGTCGCGCTCGCCGAGGCCGGGCCGCTGCTCATCATCGCCGGCGCCGGCTCGGGCAAGACCAACACGCTCGCGCACCGCGTCGCGCATCTCGTCATCGGCGGCGCCGATCCGCGCCGCATCCTGCTGCTCACCTTCTCGCGCCGCGCCGCCGCCGAGCTCGCGCGCCGCGTCGAGCGCATCGGCGCCCAGGCGCCGGGCGCGACCGCGGTCATTCCCGACGCGCTCGCCTGGGCCGGCACCTTCCACGCCATCGGCGCGCGGCTCATTCGCGAGCATGCCGAGCACATCGGCCTCGACCGCGCCTTCACCATCCACGACCGCGAGGATTCCGCGGACCTGATGAATCTCGTGCGTCACGAGCTCGGCTTCTCCAAGACTGAGAAGCGCTTCCCCGCCAAGGGCACCTGCCTCGCCATCTATTCGCGCGTGGTCAATGCGCAGATGGAGCTCGGCGACGTGCTTGGCGCGCACTTTCCCTGGTGCGCGGGCTGGGAGGGCGAGCTGCGGCAGCTGTTTTCAGCTTACGTCGAGGCCAAGCAGCGCCAGCAGGTGCTCGATTACGATGATCTCCTGCTCTACTGGGCGCAGATGATGGCGGAGGGCTGGATCGCGCAAGCGGTCGGCGAGCGCTTCGATCACGTGCTGGTCGACGAATATCAGGACACCAACCGCCTGCAGGCCTCGATCCTGCTCGCGCTCAAGCCGACCGGGCAGGGCTTAACCGTCGTTGGCGACGACGCGCAGTCGATCTATTCCTTCCGCGCCGCCACGGTGCACAACATCCTCGACTTCCCCGGTCACTTCTCGCCGCGCGCCGAGGTGATCACGCTCGAGCGCAACTACCGCTCGACGCAGCCGATCCTCGCCGCCGCCAATGCGGTGATCGATTTCGCCGCCGAGCGCTTCACCAAGAACCTGTGGTCGGAGCGCGTCAGTACCGAGCGGCCGCGCATCGTCAGCGTGCGCGACGAGGTCGAGCAGGCGCGCTGCGTGGCCGAAGACGTCCTCGCGCGCCGCGAGACCGGCGTCGCGCTCAAGGCCCAGGCGGTGCTGTTTCGCGCCTCGCATCATTCGGCGGTGCTGGAGATCGAGCTCGCGCGCCGCAACATCCCCTTCGTCAAGTTCGGCGGGCTCAAATTTCTCGAGGCCGCGCACATCAAGGATGTGCTCGGCGTGCTGCGCTTTGCCGAGAACCTGCGCGACCGCGTCGCCGGCTTCCGCGTCGTGCAGCTGCTTCCCGGCATCGGCCCGGCGACGGCGGGGCGGCTGGTCGATGCGGTCGCCGAAAGCGGCGATCTCGCTCGCGCGCTGGAAAGCTTCAAGCCGCCCGCGGCGGCGCAGGCCGACTGGCCGGCCTTCGCGGAGACGCTGTCGCTCATTCGCAGCAAGGCGTCGGGCTGGCCGGCCGAGCTCGATCTCGCCTGCCGCTGGTACGCGCCGCATCTCGAGCGCATCCACGAGGACGCGGTGATGCGCCAGGCCGATCTCGTGCAGCTCGCGCAGATCGCCTCGACCTATCCGACGCGCGAGCGCTTCCTCACCGAGCTCACGCTCGATCCGCCCGAAGCGACGAGCGACGAGGCCGGCGCGCCGCTGCTCGACGAGGACTTCCTCATCCTCTCCACCATCCATTCCGCCAAGGGCCAGGAGTGGACGTCGGTGACGGTGCTCAATTGCGTCGACGGCTGCATTCCCTCCGACCTCTCGGTCGGCAGCAATGGCGAGATCGAGGAGGAGCGGCGGCTTCTCTATGTGGCGATGACGCGTGCCAAGGATCATCTGGCTTTGATGCTGCCGCAGCGCTTCTTCGTGCACCAGCAGCGCGAGAGCGGTGACCGGCACATGTATGCCGCGCGCACGCGCTTCATCCCGAGCGCGATCCTCAAGCACTTCGAGACCTGCGCCTGGCCGGCGGCCACGCCGGGCGCCGCCGCGGCGAAGCCGGCGGGCCCGAAGGTCGATATCGGTGCGAAGCTGCGCGGGATGTGGCGGTAGAGTTTCTGCGCAACGTAGGGACCGAAATCAGGGGCGAACGCGCTGCTTCGGCGATCGCTTACGCTTTTTCGCGGATCGGAAGAATTGCGCCCAGCTCGATGATGCCGCTCGGCTGCTCAAATTTCACAAATGAGAACAGGTCGAAGAAGCCCCTTTGTCCTAACAGTCCATGACCGTTCGGTGCGAGGTCAGGCATAAATCCGGCCGCAGTGCGGCGTCGCCAGCCGCCAACTTCGATTTCGATATGATGCACATAATAGGGTCGCCTCTCCCCGGCCACGACCCCCGAAACAATTCGTTGTTGACCACCGAGGATGTTGAGGCCGACAAGCTCCCCAATTTCGCCTGCAAAGATGCATTCGTCGGCGCCGGAATCGACCAGCGCAAGATAGCGAACGGATTGCTCACTTGCTGGATTTCGCACGACGATGGGTATGATCGGCCGCTCAACGCCGCCAGTCAGCTTCTTATAGGAAAAAATCATAGTAGCCGACGAACGTATCTAGGTTGTCGGGCACCCGATACAAGATAGGATCTGGCGAACCTTTCGCGGCGCTCGCTGCTAGCGCATCCTTCGCGGTCGGCGCCGCCGCCAGAACCGTTACCTCGTCGTCAGCGAGAGCAACCCATTGACCGCGATAAGTCGCAAACAGAAGCGACCAATCCTTTGTCTGTGTCTGATGATGCGCCATCGCTCGGTCAATCATAGGCTCGTGAACGGCAAAGAACATAACGCTGATTTGTCTGTGGTCAACCTGTCAAAGTGTTGCGGCGGTGCGATAGAATCGCTGGCCAGTATGCTGATCGCCATATCGATCCGACAAGGTTCCGTTTGTGGGGAGGCGACCACAGTTGCAACGGGTCGTATCAACTCGATGCTCAGGATAAAGCTGATCACGATGCGCGCCTCGCAAGGCCCCACCCTCATCACGCGCTGGATGCTTCCGGCGATCGGCGCGCTGTTCCTCACTGTGGCCGCGTTCAGCCTGTGGGGCGCGCTGCTCTACTCGGTCATCGGCGTGCGGACGTCCGGCAAGGTGATCGAATTCCATCAAGACCAGGCGCGCAGCGTGAGCATCACCGGGCAGGTCGAAGTTTCGATGCCGGGCTTCGAGACCTTCCGTTGGGAGGTCAATGATCCGTTCGGCCGGCAGCAATGGGAGGAGGGCGGCACGGTGCCGCTCCTTTGCGCCAACGTCCATTCCGATCACACGACCTGCGTGATCGATTCCCTGCTCGATCGCTTTCTGTTTCCGATGATCGCGCTGCCGATCGCCGCTCTGGCGCTGTTCTGGTGGCGGCGGAGGAAGCCGGGCAGATCAAGCGGCTGAAAACACACCGCTTCGCTGACAATCGCATCGCATACGCCGGCCGCCGCGCGGAACCTTTTACCTCGCCGCTGCCTTGTCTGGCCGCGCCGCGCACACCGGCGCAGGGCATCACCGTCGCTCAAGTCCGGCGTCATTCATGGCAGAGCACGCGAAGAAGAAGACCAAAGGCTCCGGCAGCGGCTCGGCGAACCGCGCCATCACCGCCGACGAGGTCGAGGATGTCGAGGAGCGCTCGAGCCCGCGCACGCCGGTGATCTACGAGGTGGTGCGGCGGATGGGCGACGAGGAAATGGCCCGCCCCGCGGCGTCGCTGTGGTGGTCCGGCCTCGCCGCCGGCCTGTCGATCAGCTTCTCGCTGCTCGCCCAGGCGATCCTGCAGGTGCATCTGCCCGACGCGCCCTGGCGGCCGTTGGTCGTCGATCTCGGCTACAGCGTCGGCTTCCTCATGGTGGTGCTGGCGCGCCAGCAGCTGTTCACCGAGAACACCATCACCGTGGTGCTGCCGGTGATGGCGGATTTCTCGCTCGGCAATCTCAGGCTCATGGGTCGCATGTGGGCGATCGTGCTCGTCGCCAATCTCGCCGGCACGCTGTTCGCCGCGCTGTTCTGCACCTTCACCCCCGTGCTCACTCCGGAGCTCAAGGCCGGCATGCTCGAGCTCAGCCGGCATCTCGTCGGCCACGGCTGGTTCGGCACGGTGTTCAAGGCGGTTTCCGCCGGCTTCCTCATCGCCGCGATGGTGTGGCTGCTGCCTGCCGCGGGCTCCGCGCAGTTTCACGTCATCACGCTGATGACTTATCTGATCGCCGCCGGCAGCTTCATGCATCTCATCGCGGGCAGCATGGAAGCCTTTCTGCTGCTCACCAATGGGGAGGCCGGGCTTTCCTTCGTCGTGCTCGATTTCCTGATTCCCGTGCTGATCGGCAATGTCATCGGCGGCACGGCGCTGTTCGCGCTCCTCTCCTACGCGCAGGTCATGCACGAGATTTGATCGGGGCACCGGCGGCGAGCTACGCGCGCGTCAATTCGCCACGAACAGCACATTGCGCGTCTCGATCTCCGTGCCCCAGCTGGTGTTCTTGCCCAGCGCCGCGATCGCCGGCAGTGCGGGGATCGTTTCGCCCTTGTGCACGAGGAATGCCTCGTAGTCGAAATCCCGGCAGATCTCCGCCGTCAGCGCGCCGGGATCGTCGTGCGTGCCGGAAAGAAGCTCGATCAGCAGCGGCGGCCGCTCGCGCGCGATCGTCGCGCGCGCGCCCTCGAGCACGTCGCGCTCGCTGCCCTCGACGTCGAGCTTGATGAAGCTGACGTCGGTCAGCGCGAAATCGTCGAGCGTGCGCACCTCGACCTCGTAGCTCTCGATGGTCTTGAAGTGGTGGTGCGCCCGCTTCAGGCTGCCGGCGAGGTGCAGCACCAGCCCTTCGTCCGAATGCGGCACGTAGAAGTTCGCCCGCGCCGTCTTGTCGGCGAGCGCGACCGCATGCACCTCGGCGCGCCCGCGCAGCATCCACCGCGCGAACCGCGCGTAGTCGGGATTGGGTTCGAAGCAGACGACGCGGCGCGAGAGCTCGGCGAGCGCGAAGGCGAAGAAGCCCTGATTGGCGCCGATGTCGACCGCGGTGGCGCCGTGCCGCATCAGCTTGTCGAGGAGCGCGAGCTCCGGCTCGCCGGTCGCCGTCTCATAGTCAATGCGCCGCCGGTAGAACACCGACGGCGGCAGCAGCATGGAGAGCTTTTCGCGCCAGGGGAGGGACATGCCGGCCTTCGTCTTTGTTCAGAGAGACCAGTGAATTTCTGCGTCCGAACCCTCAATCTTCGTATAGATGGGCTGCGCATCGATCTCAACGAGCGGGCTAAACGGACCAGGACTCCGCGCATACAGGCCAACAAAAAGCTGGATGGTCGAGTTTTTTAGGTCAAGCATGCAGTTGCACATATCGATGCCGCCCTCGGTGCGGCGATAGATCGATTCTGAATTATTGGGCCAATGTACTTTGAAGCCGTTCATCAAGCCCTCTTTATCGACTAACACCTCCATCAGACCTTTATATACCTGGTCGTAAGGGATCGCTTGGCCGGCGCGTTCTCCCCAAAAAAGTCGAGCCTCGCGCTCCAAGACAAAAAATGCGCTGATGAATGCTTTTGCTTTTGTGATTATGTCGTCGAGCTCTTGATATGAAATTCTGAAAGCTCCAGTCCAATTTCCGTTTCGGCACCGAAAATCGTCGTCGGTCAGAATGAAATCGGAATGGCTAATCGCATTACGTAAGTCGCCCCGATAAAACTCTTCTATCATCTCGGCAATCGGAAGGTCGGCATCGGTTCCAAGTCTTTTGATGATGTCGATTTTCTGTCGCGGGAAAAGGCCGACGCTTTGGGAGCGCTTTTTCTGCTTCTCCGTAAGGAATTGGTAGAATGGGTTCGGGCTGTAGCCCAGGCCGAGCTTAAAGCGAAGAAGATTGGTCAGAACCTCGTAGGGCGCATCCATTTCAACAATGTGATTGTAGAACAGAAGTCCAAGCCTGAATGTGGTGTGCGTTGGGTCAGGAAATCGCGCCTCAGGCAAATCGATCTTCATCAAAGAATTGATGTCTTCGAGGATTGCTCTGGATTCCGCATAAGGATCCCAGCCCTTGTCCTCGGCTCCCACGACCCGAAGGAGCGATGCAAAGTAGCGGATGATATCTGGGCTAACAGGGTCTTGCGGAAAAAACGCCGGGGCCAGCACGTCGATATAGCGATTGCGGATCGCTTCTAGCTTTTGTTCACCGATTAATTCTTCAGTCATGAGAGGAAACGCCAGGGCAAGGGTTTTTGACCGTCGATCATCGCTCAATCTATTTACGATTAAACGTACGCCCGAACAGTTACCCTCAATGCCACACACGTAAAAGTACCGCGCGGCCAGGGCACCGAATCCCGCCTTCGGGATCTGCGGGCTCGGCGCGCGACAGCCCGGCGGGCACCGCCGGGCGCGCCAAAGACCCTGCTATAAATGATGGGTCGAGAGTGATTCCATGTCGCACGGACATACAAGGATCGAATCTAAGGGCTCCTGCATCTATTGCGGGGAGAGGGACGCGCCTCTCACCGATGAGCATGTCGTACCCTTCGCTCTCGGCGGGCAGCATGTCCTCGTCGGTGCAAGCTGTCGCGCATGCGCGAACATCACAACGAAGTTCGAACGCGATGTTGCGCGCGACATGTGGGGTGATGCGCGCATCAGCTACAACGCATCGAGCCGCAGGAAGAAGGAACGCGCAACGCACGTCACGTTGACCGACCCTGACAATCCTGCACGGCGCGTGAAGGTCCCGTACAAGGAATATCCCGCCGCTATGATCTTTTACAAAATGGGACGTTGCGGGCTCTTGGAGGGGCTGCCCGAAGGAGTGAACGTATCAAGCATCTGGCAGCTTGTTGCTGCCCATGACGACGTTAAGGCTAAAGCATTTGAAGGCAAGTTCGGCGTCAAGCTCACGTCGAAGTTTCGGCACATGCCGGATAGCTTCGCGCGTTTGATCGCCAAGATTGGCTACTGTAACATTTTTTGCAACTTGGACCTGGGTGATTTCAGGCCGATATGTTTGCCGTACATTCTGGGACAGAAATCAAACCCGTCCTACATTGTGGGCGGTACCTTCGAGATCGGCGATCCTGAGCAGCTGGGCTACCGGCTGAGCACTTATGGGTTTGGGCTTGTCGATCGTCTGATGTTGGTGGCGGAAGTTCGCCTCTACTGCCATCTGCACACGCCAACCTATCACGCCGTTATCGGCGATGTGATCGGCCAAGCGACGATTGCGCACGTGCTGCAGAAGCTTGGAAATGTCGAATTGCTACCGTGTGGCAACAGCCCGGTACCTGTCGATCACCACTGCGCTCCGCGCATATGGCCTCTGCCTTTCTGGCGCGACACCATGCCGACCCTGAAAGCCGGTTAAAGGGCGTCGCTCGAAGGGCCGAGACAGATCTGATCGAAAAGAGTCCAGGCATGTCCGGCAGCAGGCAACATCACATCCCTCAAATGATGCAGAGGGGCTTTCTTATCGACCCGCTCGGGAAAGCAGAACAGGTCTACGTTTTTACCAGGGAGAAGTCTTATCCTTCGTCCATCGGCAATGTGGCGGTAGAGCGTCATTTCTACTCCGAGTTGGCGCCGGGCAATACGCCGACGCTCGACACCGTTATCACTGACTATGAAGCTGTGCTGGGCGGACTGCTCAAATCCTTGAGAGCGCTTCCTGTCGGTGCGAAGGCAGATGGCAACCCTGCTGCCGAAGCGGTCGCGCACCTGACCATACGCAATGACCACCTAAGAAGAAGCATGACCGACATGTTGCGGTCCGTTGCAAACCACGCCGTCGATGTGTTCTGCGATGAAAAGAATTTACGAAAGCTAATGGGCATTGACGAAAAGAACGTCAGCCCCACCCTGAAAGCTCAGATTGATGAATATCTGGCTCAGAATGCCGGGTATCTGCAACTCGGCCTGCCGGTCGAAGTCCTTCACAAAGTGGCCGCGATGATGCTGAAGGAACACTTCAGCCGCTTCTTCGTCGGACACGTCCCGTTGATGCGGCAACTATTGCAGGGATTCGAAATCAACGCGAAAGCTGTGGCAAGAGAAGGCCACAATAAGGCACTGACGCAAGGTCTGACACCAGATCGAAGAACAGCTCTTCTAAGAGAACTTGAGTGGGCCATTCATGCCAGCCCGAGCGGCGGGGCAATTCTTCCTGATTGTGTTGCCTTGGGCATTGAGCCCGGCAACTTGCCTCAGCCGCTGATACTCGCTGACCTTCAAAAGCTAGCTTACGCGATCATGCCACTTACCACCGATCGCGTGCTCGTGGGGCAGCGTTCGGAGCTAAACGCGCCCGATCTGTCTCAGTTCAACAGTGACGCTGCCCAATGCAGTCACAGCCTCTTTATAAGCCATCGTGGCGGCGAAGACCTTACGGGTCTGGCCGATCGCATCGGCGAGAGATCGCGCGCGCTTATAAATGAGATGCTCGGCGTGACCTTCGAGAATTTCCGCAAAGAACGCGGCCTCGGCGAGGAATCAGGCGCCACAGCGCCGCAGGTGATTGACGAGCCGGAGCGTCCTGACAAGCCCGTGACGCCTCCGCCCAACTACAGTGTGAAGTTCATCGACATATCGGACAAACAGGTAACTGACGGGCTCGCGGATATCTTGAAGACCATCGTCGTCGAAATGCATAAGTTCATGCCGCTTGACCGGCTCGACGGCTTTACATTTGCCGACGATTACGAAGCCGCTCTACTCGGGCTCGATCGCGGGTTCGATGGCGCCGCACCCCTGGTGCCCAGCCAATCGGATTACGGAACGAGTGTCGCGCGCACTCCTCCGGTCATTCGCAACCGAATTATAAAAAGCCATATCATTGCACGTCTATGGATCGCAACGAATTTGGTCTCTGAAGATGAGACGAGACGGCAATCCTCGCTGCACATGATCGTATCGCAGCTAGCCCATGTCACGTGCAATCAGATGCTTGATGAAGCGCTGCCCGGCTTCGTTCTGACTAAGCGAAGGGTCAGTTACGAAACCAATATAGCGCAATGGTCCGACGCTGCCTGGAGCAACTATTTCGGCACAAGGGCGAGCGCCAGCTTCGATCCGTCGTCAGGCGCCGAATCCCGAACATTGCTGATTTCCGCAATCAAATCCGCGAAAGAAAAGATTGTCTCGGCAAGGCTCGCCTATCGTTTCGACGGAAACCTCGACGCTCTCCTTCGCGTCGCGTTTCCCGAGATCGGAGGACTCCTCGGATTTGCCGGAGGATACCTGGGGCACATGGATTGTTTTGAGCAGTCGGAGTTCGACGAGGAATTGGAAGGCTTGTTCAACGAACTAAGCATTCGCGCGTGGGTCGACTTATTCCGAGAGGACTTAGGTCGCATATGGGACAATCGGGGGCGCTGGAGCTCTCCTGAAGACTTCCTTCTGCTCGGCCGGCACGTGGAGCGTCTCCTGTGGCAGTTTGGCATTTTTCTCTGGAAAAATGCTGAGGGCAGAATGCTTGTAGGCGTGCCTCTCTTCACAGACGCACAGCGTCTTAAGGGGATTAGGCCTGCCTTACGTCTTCTTTGGTGCCGGTTAGTCGGATCGGCAAAGCGGCTACTGCAACGCCTCTTTTAAGAGCACAGCAAAGCCGCGCATGCGATGCATGCGCGGCCTAATGCCGGCGAGCTATGAGAGGTCCAGCTGAGCGACCGGTTCGCCGCGCATCATTGCGGCGCGTGGCGATGTAATCACTAACGATCCGATCGTGCGTCATGGCTTATTTCCGGCATCGCCTCGGAAAATGCGCGCATCGCTAAAAATAGCTCGTAACCGGTTTTGTGCCAAAACGATTCGTAGGTGAGAGGCGTCCCGTCAAGTTCGGCCGTGAGAGTAACGCCGCCCCAGCTCAATGGCATCAGGCTCTTATCGTACTTGCGAAAATCGAAACGAAAGTTGTGCGAAACCGCGTTACGGATGAGGCGCGCAAATTCGTACCAATCGGCGCATTTCAGGACGGACACCAAATGAGAGCCTGTCTGTCGAGAATCGTAGCTTTCGCAGTACGCGTTGAGCACCTCAAAAGGTGCGCGTAGCAGTGCGTGGAGCTGGTTAAGAGTAAAGTCCGATACGGCGGCATCACGGGTTTCCTGCTTCTCAAGCACCTCGGCAAGGTCGGCGAACGATATCCAATCCGCGCCAGCCTTCATGTGCAGTCCGCGGGCTTCATGCGTAGCGCTGGGCTTGAAAGGCGCGGTATCACGTAGCCAGTGCGTCGTCAGTATGGCGAGACGGTAGGACCGGTCCTGGCGGGCAAACTCTTCGAGGACTTGGGACTTGGTGAAATCCATCACGCCGCCTGAAAGATTGAGCGTATCTCGGGACAATCGAACTGCGGCTGCGGGTTATCGAGCCTGAGAACGTCTCCCGAAAGCCAGGTTGCTCCGGCTCCTTTGTAGGAGGTCTGCGGCAACGTGAATGCGATCGAATCAATGTGCGCTCGCCTACCTTCCTTGAAGGTCTCGTGAGCGATGGCGTGAAGGCCATTTCGTGATTTTAGCATTCCCTCGAGTTCCGGCCGGCTGATTTTGTCGACCAGATGCAGCGCCACGAATGCCGGCCGCGTTCCACTACATTGCTTGGCGGCTTTCTTCGCCTCATTGGCTATCGCGTCGACAACCTTGTCGGCCTTGGCGCTTGTGGTCATGACCGCCACAATCCCAGCGCCGGGGCGGCCATGAAAAAGAATGTGCGAATTTCGGACGCCGAATCGCTTCTCGAAGAAATCGAGAACAGCGCGGCCGTCATCGAGCTTGGGCCAAGTGGTGGCGTCATCGACGATATAGTCAACGCACGACAAATCATTCGAAACTCCGCTCCTCGTCCGAGTGGCATCTATTACACTGGACGCTATGCCTGAGATGATCTCTTTTGTCTTTTCAAGCCGTCCCGGCAGCGTGATTCGAATCAGATGGGAGCCGCCCTCTTCGACAAGCTCTGTTGTCGTTGGGAGCAAAAGATCGGCGAGCCGATTGAGCTCCTGGCGATGAATCTTCCGCCCCGTATCTCCCGAAGTTGTTTTGCATTCGACTTCGATTTCAGAGCTGCCGAGGCGCGCGAGAAAATCGAATTGGCCGGTCCCTGAATAGTCGATGAAGTCCACATCCCAGCCTCTCGACATTAGATGGGTGGCGATACTGATTTCGTAGGCTAAGGGCCGCGCGCCGTGTTCGCTGCTAAGCGCGTAGCGCAGTCTACCTTCAAATGGCGTCCGCGCCTCAGGCGGAAGAGCTGCATGAACGCGCTGCGCGGCAATGAGAAAGCCGTAAAGGTGATCGTACTCTTGCCCTTTAGGCAATCGACCTCGGCTTCTTCGATATTTCCGCGCCTTTGCGAGCGCGAATTCGAGTTCGAAATTCTCGCGGAAATACGTACCGAGCAGTGGATTGTTACGCTCTTGCTGAGCGTATTTTTCGACGAGTTGATCGAGCTGGCTTCCGATAAGGCCGCTAATCCAGTTGACCGCAGGCTCAATGGCCTTGGGCCTTGCATTGATGTCAATGCGCATGCTGCGCGTCCTGTCCTCTTGCCGAGGCTATACCTGTCGCAAAGAGATTTTAAATGTCTGGTGCCCGTGGAGGGAATCGAACCCCCATGCCTTGCGGCGCGCGATTTTGAGTCGCGTGCGTCTACCAGTTCCGCCACACGGGCTAAGGGGCCGGATCATAGACAGCAAGCTTTTCGGGTCAATTGCTTCCGGCGGACATCTGTGCATGTGCGCCGCGACGTTCGCGCTTCCCCACACGTTCGTGTGTTTAGGGACGAAAGCCCCATAAATCTGGCCTTTCGATGCCCCCGCACGCATCCCCCGCGCCAGTTCTGCCGCAATGTTCCCGCATCGACACGCGGGCATCGAAACGCTATTTCAGCCCATCCAAGGGGTCATTGCATGTCCTTCTCGATTTCCAAGCCTGAGCCCGCAACCGCCGCCGCGCTCGTTGCCGCGATCGGCGCGCTCACCATTGCCACGGTCTATGTCTTCCAATACGGCCTCGGCTATCAGCCCTGTCCGCTCTGCTACGAGCAGCGCGACGCCTATTACGTCTCGATCCCGCTCGCGGTGCTGCTCTGGCTCGGCGTCAATTACGGGGCGTCGCGCAAGGTGCTCCTCCTCGGCTTTGCGGTGATCGCGCTCGCCTTCCTCTGGAACATGGGCCTCGCCAGCTATCACGCCGGCGTCGAATGGCACTGGTGGGCGGGGCCGAGCGACTGCTCCGGCGGGCTCGGCAAGCTCGGCAATGCCGGCGGCCTGCTCAAGCAGCTCAACAAGGTGGTCACCGCGCGCTGCGACGAGGCCGCCTGGCGCTTCCTCGGCATCTCCATGGCCGGCTATGATGTGCTGATCTCGCTGGCGCTCGCCGTCATCGCCTTATGGGGACTGCGCGGCGCGATGTTGCGTAAGGAGGAAGCGTGACGGCAAGCAATCGTGACGACGTCATCATCATCGGTGCTGGCATCGGCGGGCTGACGCTCGGCCTGATGCTGCATCGCGCCGGCGTTCCGTGCCGCATCTACGAAGCCGCGCCGGAGCTCAAGGCGGTCGGCGTCGGCATCAACCTCTTGCCGCATGCCTCGCGCGAGCTGGTGGGCTTGGGCCTCGAGCGGGCGCTTGCCGATGTCGCGGTCACCACGCGCGAATACTGCTTCTACAACCGCTTCGGCCAGTTCATCTACAAGGAGCCGGCCGGGCGCTTCGCCGGCTACGACGTGCCGCAGTTCTCCATCCATCGCGGTGACCTGCAGATGGTGCTGCTCGACGCTTTCGTTGCCCGCGCCGGCGCCGATCGCGTCATCACCGGATGGCGCTGCACCCGCGCCGACGCCGCCAGCGGCACGGCGCATTTCGAGGACGCGCAAACCGGCGCGCCGCTCCCCGCGCAGCAGGGCCGCGCGGTGATCAGCGCCGAAGGCATCCATTCGGTGCTGCGCAAGCAGCTTTATCCCGACGAAGGTCCGCCGCTTTATTCCGGCGTCAACATGTGGCGCGGCGTCACCCGCTGGAAGCCGTTTCTTTCCGGCGCCAGCATGGTGCGCGTGGGCTGGCATCATCCGGCGAAGCTCTTGATCTATCCGATCCGCAACGATGTCGATGCCGACGGCCGCCAGCTGGTCAACTGGGTGGTCGACATTGAGACCCCGCAATACTCCAAGCGCGACTGGAACAAGCGCGGCAATCTCGATGACTTCATCCACATCCTCGAGGACTGGCGCTTCGATTGGCTCGACGTGCCCGCCTTCATTCGCTCGTCCGACGTGCTGCTCGAATATCCAATGGTCGACCAGGACCCGCTGCCGCGCTGGAGCTTCGAGAGGCTGACGCTGCTCGGCGACGCCGCGCATCCGATGTATCCGCGCGGCGCCAACGGCGCGGCGCAGGCGATTTTGGATTGCCGCGCGCTCGCCGACGCGCTCGTCGCCAACGCCGATCCGGTCGCCGCGCTCAAGGCGTATGAGGACAAGCGCCTGCCGGCGACCACGCAGGTGGTGCTCACCAACAGGAAGGCGCCGCCTGACGCGATCCTCTACGAGGTCTACAAGCGCACCGGCGACAAGCCGTTCACGAACATCGACGACGTCATCAGCAAGGAAGAGCTCATCGCGCTCTCCGAGAGCTACAAGCGCGTCGCGGGTTATGACAAAGAGCGGCTGAAAGAACGCGCGTAGGGCGCTGCTTCCTAGCGCGCCACATCCTCAGCCCTCATCCTGAGGAGCATCGCGAAGCGATGCGTCTCGAAGGATGGCCGCACGCACAGGGGCCTCATGGGTTCGAGACGCCGCGCTAACGCGCGGCTCCTCACCATGAGGAGAAGCGTTTGCGCTTGGCGCTACTTCGTCGCTTCCTTCAAATACGCAATCAGATCCGCGCGCGCTCCCTTGTCGGCGAGCCCCGCATACGGCATGCGGTTCGCCGGCACCATGGCCTGCGGATCGGCGATATAGCTGTCAAGCGTCTCCGCCGACCAGACGATGCCGCTCTTCTTCAGCGCCGGTGAATAGCGGAAATCGGTAAGCTCGCCGGCCTTGCGGCCGAAGATGCCGTGCAGGCTCGGGCCCACATTGTTCTCGCCTTGCTTGAGCGTGTGGCACGCCGCGCATTCGCCGAATTTCGCTTCGCCGCGCTTGGCATCGCCCTCGGCGCGGGCGGGCGTGGTGAGCCCGGCGAGCAAGAGTGAAGCAACCGCGATAGCCAAACCCGTACGGGACGCTCGGCCTCTCTTTCCCTCCCCCCGCGAGTTCTTACGAGCGGTGGGGAGGGTGGCGCCGGTAGGCGCCGGGTGGGGGGTCTTTGCTGCATGTCCCATAGAAGCCCCCCACCCCCAGCCCCTCCCTGCCGCTTCGCGGGGGGAGGGGGGAGGAAACGCTGCGGCATCCATCACGTCGTCTGCGGCTCGGCTCATCTGCATTGGCATCATCATCACGCGTGCACCAGCGGTCCCGGATTTTTCACATAGGTCTTGATCGCGTCCGCGGTCCAATAGGCGAGTGCGCCCACTGGGCCGGTCGGATTGTACGACGCGTTGTGCGGGAACACGCAGGCGCCGACCACGAAGAGATTATGGCAATCCCAGCTCTGCAGATATTTGTTGAGCACGCTGACCTTCGGGTTCGGCCCCATGATGGCGCCGCCGGTGTTGTGCGTGCTCTGATACGGGACCACCGTCCAGCTGGCGCGCGCACGTGCCTCGGTGCGATGCGTCGGGTTCATCGACTTGGCGATCTCGTTGACCACCTTCGCCGCATGCTCGCCCATCTTCTGCTCGTTCGCCTTGTAGTCGAAGGTCATGCGCATCAGCGGCTGGCCGAAGGCGTTACGGTAAGTCGGATCGAGGTCGAAGTAATTATAGCGGTTGGCCATCACCGATCCCGACGCATTGATCGGCATCGCCGTCTGGTACCACTTCGCCGTCGCGCGCTTCCATTCCGAGCCCCAGCGGGGCGTGCCCGGCGGCACCGGCCGATAGCCGATCGGCAGCGCGGTGTTGAAGCCGCCCGACACGTTGTAGGCGCCGACGAAACCGTGCGGCCCGCGGTCGAACGCCCAGTTGATGTTGAAGTCGTCGATGGTGGCGTTGGAGCCGCCGGCGCTCATGAAGGGGTTGAAGTACTTGCCCTCGAAGAACAGCCGCGCGCCGACGCCGGTCTGGTAGCAGTAGTTCTTGCCGACCACGCCTTGCTGCGTGTCCGGATTGTATGGCGTGCCGATTCCGGAGAGCAGCATCAGGTGCACATTGTTGAGCGCATAGGCGCAAAGGAGAACCATGCCGGCCGGCTGCTCGAATTCCTCGCCGTTGAGCACATTGGTGTAGGTCACGCCGGTGACGCGCTTGCCGTCACTGTCCTTCAGCACCTTCGTGACCCAGGCGTGCGTGCGCAGCTCGAAATTCGGATTGCGCATCGCGATCGGGATCACGGTGAGATGTGGCGAGCCTTTCGCGTTCGCCTCGCAGCCGAAGCGCTGGCAATAGCCACAATACTGGCAGGCGCCGAACTTCGAGCCGTCGGGATTGGTGTAGGCCTGCGTTGCGTTGGCCGACGGCCGCGGGAACGGGTGATAGCCGAGCTTGGTCGCCGCCTCGCTGAACATCTCGCTGGCGAGGATCGGCGTGAGCGGCGGCAGCGCATATTCGTTCTGCCGCGGCGCCTCGAACGGATTGCCGCCCGGCTGGATCTTGCCCTTCAGGTTGCCGGCCTTGCCGGCGACCGCGGCGGTGCGCTCGAACTTCTCGTAATAGGGCTCGAGCTCGTCGTAAGTGATGCCCCAGTCCTGGATCGTCATGTCGTCGGGAATGAACTTCTTCCCGTAGCGCTCCTCGTAGTGGGAGCGGATCTTGAATTCCATGTCGGTCCAGCGCCAGGTGTGGCCGCTCCAATGGATGGCAGAGCCGCCGACGCCTTCGCCCGGCAGGAACGAGCCGAGCTTGCGCATCGGCAAGGCCTCCTGCGAGGGATTGTTGCGGATGGTCAGCGTGTCGCGCGCGGTGTTCTGCATCAGATCGTGACGCTGGACATAGCGCAGCTCGTCGCGGATGTTCGGCAGCGCGTAGTCGTTCTCCGGCGTGCGCATAGCGCCGCGCTCGAGCGCGACCACCTTCATGCCCGCCGCGGTGAGTTCCTTGGCGAGAATGCCGCCGGTCCAGCCGAGACCGACGATGACGACATCGACTTCCTTGAGCTTGGTGACCATGGGTTAGGTCCTCAGAACCAATTTTGTCTGTTGCTGAATTTGTTGCTGTCATGGCCGGGCTTGACACCCGCAAGTCGGATATATCCGACTTGCGGCTGTTCAAATCCTGCGGAAGTCGGGCAAGCCCGACTTCCGATGCCATCCATCTCTCTTGCGAAAAGGATGGACCCGCGGGTCAAGCCCGCGGGTGACGAAGGCGGTACAGCCATCGAGCGCAGCATAACGTCAGCTCATGTCGCCGATGCTGACGGGCTTCGACGGGAACGGTTTCCCCCGATAGCTCGTCACGTGGTCGCGATGCACGGCGATGACGCCGGGGAAGCCGAGCATGCGCCAGGCCGCCTTGTCGCGATTGCCGCCATAGATCGGGTCGGCGAACATGCCTTCCATCACGGTCTGGTAGACGGTGCCCCAGAACACGCGCACCGGCAGGCCGCTGTCGAACTTGATCTTGTTGTCGGCGAGCCCCTTGAGCACTTCTTCGCGCTGTGCCGCGTCGAGACGGTCAAAGGTTTTGCCGCCATAGGTCTTGCGGCAATGCGCGTTGGTGGCGTCGATGCCGGCGCGATAGAGCTGCGCCGGCGTGAGCGGCAGCTGATAGCCTTGGTTGGGCGAGCCCTGTTTCCACGGCCCCTGCATGTAGAGCCGGTCGCCCTTGCCCCAGGCGCCGGCGAGCGCGCGGTCGATATAGATATTGATGCCGAGGTCGGTGCCCTTCGGCGTCAGCTCGTCGGCCGGCACCATGTGGTCGACCAGCGCTTCGACGAAGGCGGCCTCGTCGATGCTGAGGAATTCATAGCCGGTGATCGCCGGCGCCGCGGCGGGTGCTGCGGTTGCCGGCGCCGCTGTCGCAGGCGTTACGGTACTGGGTTGCTGGGCGAGCGCGGTCTCGGTGGCGACGGTTGTGCTGGCGGCGACCGCGGCGCCACCGGCGACGGCGCCCTTCAAGAAGTCGCGCCGGCCGAATTCTGGCTTGCTCATGTCTCTCCCCGGTGCTTTTTATGTGCGCTCTTTGCGAGCTGCTTTTACGAGTGGTCCGATTCCGAAGTTCGCCAATAGTTGCAGCACCTTCAGAGCGAACTTCGGAATCAAAGGACCACTAGCAACATTTTTGACTCTAGTGCCCCTCTGAACCCGAATTTCGCGGTCGGACTTGCTGCATCGCGTGCGCGAACTTCGGGTTCGGGGCACTGGTGAGCATGCGCCTGCGACCGGGTGTCGCGCAAGCGGGTGCTGTTTTCACCTCTTCGGAGTGATGGAGAGAAGCCGGCGTGTGGAAAGCGTTAGCAACCCTGTTGGCATCGTGTGGAAATCGACGCGCGCTCTTTCCTTCCTGCATTCTGCTCCCCATAATGTCGCTTATCCCGCTCCAATGCCAAGGGGCGTCTGCGCAAGCGTCTACAGTCGCGGGGCGGGATGCGATGGCCGAGTGACGGGTGCGAGCAGACGAACACCCAATCCATCCGGCGGCGAAGTCGCGATGCTCCCGGTGCACAGAACCCGTGCATCACGAGAGGTGTGGTCCCCCCGGTTTAGGTCGAGCTACCGGCCGGACCGGGGAAGTACTCTCATCAGCGGTGGATAGAAGGTAGGAACACTTCCAC
>DASRGN010000037.1:0-14675 GCA_035651015.1 Pseudolabrys sp.
TGATCACCGTGCGCGGGCTCATCACCGTGGAGATATCGCCGTTCATGAAGGCGTTGCGCGTGAGATCGGCGACGCGAACCATCTTGCCGACGATGTCGCGGCCCTTGTCGTTGCGATAGTGCTTCGCCTTGGCGAGCACGATCTCGACCTCGTTGTCGTGCGGCAGGTAGTTGAGCGTCGTGACGATCGACCAGCGGTCCATCTGGCCCTGGTTGATCTGCTGGGTGCCGTGATAGAGGCCCGAGGTGTCGCCGAGACCGACGGTGTTGGCGGTGGCGAACAGGCGGAACGCCGGGTGCGGCTTGATCACCTTGTTCTGGTCGAGCAGCGTCAGGCGGCCGGAAATTTCGAGCACGCGCTGAATGACGAACATCACGTCGGGACGGCCGGCGTCATATTCGTCGAAGCACAGCGCGATATTGTTCTTCAGCGCCCAGGGCAGAATGCCGTCGCGGAATTCGGTGACCTGCTGGCCGTCCTTGATCACGATGGCGTCCTTGCCGACGAGATCGATACGGCTGATGTGACTGTCGAGATTGACGCGCACGCAGGGCCAGTTAAGCCGCGCCGCCACTTGCTCGATATGCGTCGATTTTCCGGTGCCGTGATAGCCGGTGACCATGACACGGCGGTTCTTGGCGAAGCCGGCAAGAATGGCGAGCGTCGTCGCGCGGTCGAACCGGTAATCCGGATCGTTCTCCGGCACGTGCTCGTCGGCCTCGGAATAGGCCGGCACTTCCATGTCACTGTCGATGCCGAAAACCTGCCTGATCGACACCTTCATGTCGGGTAGGCCGGTGGCCTCTTGTACTGCGGCGGTCATTGCTCCTCCGTGGCTCCGGAAATTCCCGAAACCCGCTGCGATTCGATGAAAACGGCTCGGATGCCGGGCGGCAACTTATTCAAAAACCTGTCGCGGGACAAACCCGGCGGTGTCCGCGTCCCATCAATCTTATCAATAAGATAGGCGCCGCCTTGGTTTCGGAAAGGGCGGAACAGGGTTGCAGAAGGGGCTTTTTTGCGCGTGGGCAGACAGTGGGGCGCGTCAGGCCAAACCGGCTGTTTTCAAATAGTTGTAGGCCTGGATGATCTCGACCAGGCGATCCTCGGTCGACCGATCTCCGCCATTGGCGTCGGGATGGTGGCGTTTCACCAGCTCCTTGAAGCGCGCCTTCACGTCCTGCGCCGACGCGTCAATATCCAGCCCCATGGTGTCGAGCGCTTTGCGCTCGGCGTTGCGCACGCTGCGGCGTTCGGTCTCCGGCGGCGCTTCCGCGCGCGCGTGGGTACGCCCTCCGAACTCGTGGAACACGTGGAACGGATCGCCAGCGGTGTCGAAATCCGGCCGCCCGGTTCCGGTCTTGCCGGCGCCCATCTTCCAGGTCGGACGATGTCCGGTGATGGCGTCCTTCTGATAAGCCATCACCGCGTCGTCGCTCATGCCGGCAAAGAAATTGTACGACTGATTGTAGTCGCGCACATGCGCCAGGCAGAACTGCCAGTACTCGTTTTCCTGCGTCCGCCCCTTCGGCGCGCGATGCGTCCCCGGCTCGTTGCAGCCTGGCCAATTACAGGCAGGAGACTGCGCACGCAGCCGACGGTCCTGGTTCGGCTTGACGCGAACGCGATCGAACAATGGTGAGTCGAACTTCATGGACGATTATTCGGATGCTCGTTCCTTACCTTCAAGTCTTGACAGACATGTTTCAGCCATTCGTACGCATGTTCTCTTTTCGCAGCACATGCGCTATGCGCTGACGCATGCGAACCGAGCAGATTATCACAGAAAAGCTCACAAAGGCTTTCTTTCCGGAAAGTCTGAAAGTAGTGGATGAATCGCACCACCACGAAGGCCATGCGGGGCATCGGCCGGGCGGGCAGACCCATTATCGCGTGTATATCGTGGCGGAAGCCTTCCGCGGGAAGACCCGTCTGCAACGTCATCGCATGATCAACGAGACACTTTCCGGTGAGCTCGCGGGCGGCGTGCACGCGCTGGCGATTCACGCCGCCGCGCCGGGCGAAGGCGGCGCGTCCTAGTCGTTGATCTCAGCTCGCCTTCGCCGCGGGCTTGCGAGCAAGCGGCTGGATGCGCAGCGCGGTGATGCGATTACGGGTCCGCCGCAGCACGCGGAACCGAAAGCCGTGGAAGGTGAAGCTCTGCCCCGGCTCCGGGATCGAGCGCGCCTCGTGAATAACGAGGCCTGCGATTGTCGTTGCTTCCTCGTCAGGCAAATTCCAATCCATCGCGCGATTGAGGTCGCGGATCGGCACCGCGCCGTCGACATTGACGGATCCATCAGGTTGGCGGCGCACGCCGGGAACCGCGGGATCGTGCTCATCGGTGATGTCACCGACGATCTCTTCCAGAATATCCTCGAGCGTGACGAGCCCCATGAGCTCGCCATATTCGTCGACGACCAGCGCCAGCGGCGTCTTGCGCCGGCGGAAGGCCTTGAGCTGCTCGGAGAGCGGGCGGGTGCTCGGCACGAACCACGGCGGCGTCACGATCGCCGCAATGTCGACCTTCGCCGCATCGCCGTGAACGAGATGCAAGGCGCGCAGCACATCCTTCGCGTGCAGGATGCCGACGATGTTGTCTTGCGTGTCCTTCCACAACGGCACCCGCGTCACCGGCGCCGCCAGCATGGCATCGACCACACGCTCGGACGGCTCGCCGACATCGAGCGTGACCATCTTGGTGCGATGGATCATCACGTCGGACACTTCAAGCTCGCGCAGATCGAGCACGCCACCGAACATGTCGCGGTCGGTCTTCTCGACGCCGCCTTCGGTGTGCAGAAGCTCGACGGCGCCGCGCAGCCGCTCATGCGCGGAGAGGATCGGCTGATTTTGTCCGACGCGGATGCCGAACCAGGTGAGCATCCAACGCACTACCGTTTCGATCGCCATCAGGATCGGGCCGAACAAACGCACGAAGACCCGCATCGGCTTCGCCACGGCGAGCGCCAGCCGGTCGGGCGCGTTGATGGCGGCCGTCTTCGGCAGCACTTCGGAGAACACGACCACGAGGATCGTCATCACGATGGTGGCGTAGATCACGCCGGCATCGCCGAACCAGGTGAGAAATACGCCGGCGGCGAGCGTCGAGGCGGTGATATTGACGGCATTGTTGCCGAGCAGCAGTGCGCCGATCAGCCGCTCGCGCGAGCGCAGCAGCAGGTTGACGATCTTGGCGCGGTGGTTGCCGTGCTTCTCGAGCCGCGCCATGCTGGCGCGAGACGACGCCGTCAGCGCGGTCTCACTGCCGGCGAAGAAAGCTGACAGCAGCAGACAGACGAAAACGACGAGCAGCGAAATCCAATCGGTGCCGGTCATTTTTTGCCGATTTTCTCCGCAAGAAAGACGCGCACTTCGGCCGGATCGACATCGCGCTCGACAAAGGCCGCGCCGACGCCGCGGACAAGAATGAAAGTGAGCTTGCCGCGCCGCACCTTCTTGTCCTGCGCGATCAGGTCCATGAGATGATCGGCATCCGGCACCGTGCCAGCAAGATCGCCGACGTGGGTCGGCAGACCGACAGCGGCGAGATGCCGCTTCACCCGATCGGCGTCGGCCATCGCGATGAGCCCCTTGCGTGCGGAAAACTCGAACGCCAGCGAGATGCCGAGCGCGACCGCCTCGCCATGCATCAGCCGGTCGGAATAGCCGGCCGCGGCCTCGAAAGCATGGCCGAAGGTGTGGCCGAGATTGAGCAGCGCCCGTTCGCCGGTCTCGCGCTCGTCGCGCGCGACGATTCCGGCCTTGCCGCGACAGCACACGGCGATCGCATGCTCGCGCGCCGCCGCGCCGGAGAACATGTCCTGCCAGTTGGCCTCGAGCCAGGAGAAGAAGGCGGCATCGCCGAGCAACCCGAACTTCGCCACCTCGGCGTAGCCGGCGCGAAACACCCGCGGCGGCAGCGTGTCGAGCAGCGCAGTGTCGGCAATCACCAGCACCGGCTGGTGGAATGCACCGATCAGATTCTTGCCTTGGCGGGAATTGATGCCGGTCTTGCCACCGACCGACGAGTCGACTTGCGCCAGCAGCGTCGTCGGCACCTGCACGAAGTCGAGGCCGCGCCGTACGGCCGAAGCCGCGAAGCCCGTCAGGTCGCCAATGACGCCACCGCCGAGCGCGACGATGAGATCGTTGCGCTCGATGCGCTGCGCAATCAGCCGTTCGCAGACGTCCTCGAACACCGCCATGCTCTTGGAGGCTTCGCCTTCGGGCACGATGATGCGCGAGCTTTCGAGGCGCGCGGCATTGAGCGCGGCCTCAGCCGCCGGCAGATGCCGCCGCGCCACGTTCTCATCAGAGACGATCGCGACCTTGGCGCCCGGCCGTAACGCGGCAATGCGCGTGCCGAGCGAGCCCAAGAGCCCGCGGCCGATGGCGATGTCGTAGCTGCGCTCACCGAGCGCGACGTTGACGATGATCGGCTCGCCGGCGCGAAGCGGCGCGGTCATGCACGGCCCTCTGCTTGTTCGATGGCGACGCCGAGCGGCCGCGCGATGCCGGAAAGGATTTCGCCGACGATCGTGTCGTGCGGGTCCTCGCGTGATTGGATCGTGACATCGGCGAGCGCGTAGATCGGCTCGCGCTGCGGCAGCAGCTCGCGCATGCGGTTGGCCAACGGCCGGTCGCCGCGCCGCTTGGTCCGCCGCAGCAGAACGTCGAGATCGGCCTTGAGCCAGACCGAGACGCCTTTCTGGGCAATCAGTGCGCGCGTGTTCGCGTCCATGAAGGCGCCGCCGCCGGTCGCCAGCACTTGCGGGCCCTCAGCGAGCAGGCGCGCGATCACACGTGCCTCGCCGGCACGGAAATACGGCTCGCCGTGGATCTGGAACATTTCCGGAATGGTCATGTCAGCGGCTTTTTCGATCTCGCTATCGGCATCGACGAAGCGCAGATTGAGCCGCGTCGCGAGCCTGCGGCCGATCGACGACTTGCCCGCACCCATCATGCCGACGAGCACGATGGAACGGCTGCCCAGCGCCGCGATAATCGCGGCTCCGAGGCCATTTTCCGCCGTTTTCTGCATGACAATGTCGGTCATGTCACGATTCCAAGAACCAAGCCACGGTTCCATAAACCACCTCCTGATAGAACCAAAGCCCCACTCTTGCCAGGACCGGTGGAACATGGGCGTAGTCGGCTTGGTTGATCTCTGCGCTTGGTGCCGGCCATGCCGAGTCTGATCAGATTTGTGCTGTTTCTCGGGATCCTCGGGGGTCTCGCGTATGGTGCTGTGTTTTCGCTGGCGACCTTTGTGCAGCTCAAGCCGCGCGAAATCATCATTACGATTCCGCAGGACAAATTCCTGAAGAACAACCACTGACGCCTCAACGCCATGGCGCGTGAGCGCAAACGAGCCGACGATACTTCGATCGCCCTGTTCCTCGACATGCTGGCGGCCGAGCGCGGTGCCGGCGCCAACACGCTTGCCGCTTATCGCAACGATCTCGACGATCTCGCCGCACATCTGTCGGCGCGCGGCGCGCGCTTCGCCAAAGCATCGACCGACGATCTGCGCGATTATCTTGCGGCGCTGAAGGAGCGGGGCTTCAAGCCCGCTTCCGTTGCGCGCAAGCTCTCGGCGACGCGGCAGCTGTTTCGCTTCCTCTATGCCGAAGGCAAGCGCAGTGACGACCCCGCGGCGGTGCTCGAAGGCCCGAAGCGCGGCAGGCCACTGCCAAAGGTGCTCTCCGTCGAGGAAGTCGATCGCCTGCTCGACGAAGCGCGCAAGGCGATGGGCGACGCGACGCGACCGCTTGGCGAGCGGCTGCGCCATGCGCGGCTTCTCGCACTACTCGAGATCGTCTACGCGACCGGCCTGCGCGTCTCGGAGCTCGTCGCACTGCCCGCGGCAGCCGCGCACCGCGATCAGCGCATGATCATCGTGCGCGGCAAGGGCGGCAAGGAACGACTGGTCCCGCTCAACGATGCAGCGAAGCGCGCGACCGCGGATTATCTCGCGCTGCGCGCAGAAGCCGGGCGCGCCGCGCAGTCGAAATGGCTATTTCCCTCGTTTGGCGAAGGGGGCCATCTCACACGCCAGCATTTCGCGCGCGAGCTCAAGTCGCTAGCGGCCGCGTGCGGCATTGGCGCCGATCGGGTAAGCCCGCATGTGCTGCGTCATGCCTTCGCCAGCCACCTTTTGCACAATGGCGCCGATCTGCGCGTGGTGCAGACACTGCTCGGGCATTCGGATATCTCCACCACCCAGATCTATACCCACGTGCTGGAGGACCGGCTGAAGAGCCTTGTCCGTGACCTGCACCCCTTGGCCGACGAGTAAGGCTTCTTAACTGATATCAATGGGGTTTTAACCCGCTTGCTTGACTTAGGGGGATCGGAGGGGTCATTTGCGCCGCCACAGCGTTATTTGGCCTAGTGCCGCCGAAAATCATCGCCGCAACGGACCTGATGCGCAGCTATCTCGATTTTGAAAAGCCGGTTGCCGAGCTCGAAGCCAAGGTCGAAGAGCTCCGCGCCATGCAGGAGACCGGCAACGCGGTAGCGATCACCGAGGACATCAACCGTCTCGAGGTCAAAGCGGCGCTGGCACTCAAAGAGCTCTATGCCGACCTGTCGCCCTGGCAGAAGACGCAGGTCGCGCGGCATCCGGAACGGCCGCATTGCCTCGACTACATCTCGACGCTGATCACCGAATTCACGCCGCTCGCCGGCGACCGCAAATATGGTGACGACGAAGCCATCGTCGGCGGCTTCGGGCGCTTCCGCGGCGAGAGCATCTGCGTCATCGGCCATGAGAAAGGTTCAACGACCGAGAGCCGGCTCAAGCACAATTTCGGTATGGCGCGGCCCGAGGGCTATCGCAAAGCCGTGCGGCTCATGGCGATGGCGGACCATTTCGATCTGCCGCTGCTCTCACTCGTCGACACCGCAGGCGCCTATCCGGGCATCGGTGCCGAAGAGCGCGGCCAGGCCGAAGCCATCGCGCGCTCGACCGAAGCCTGTCTCAATCTCGGCGTGCCCAATGTCGCGGTGATCGTCGGCGAAGGCGGGTCCGGAGGCGCTATCGCCATTGCCACCGCCAATCGCGTGCTGATGCTCGAGCACGCGATCTACAGCGTGATCTCGCCGGAAGGCGCCGCCTCGATCCTCTGGCGCGACACGTCGAAGGCGCAGGACGCGGCGACCAACATGAAGATCACGGCGCAGGATCTGGTCCGCTTCGGCGTCGTCGATACCGTGGTGCTGGAGCCGACCGGCGGCGCCCATCGCGACCCGACCGCCGCGATCGGCGCAGCGAGCGAGGCGATCGCCAACGCCTTCGCCGAATTGCGTGGCTTGGATCGCGATACCGTGCGCCGGCAGCGTCGGGACAAGTTCCTGAATATCGGCCGAGCAATAGGTTGATCGAGATCAAGAATGGTGCCCGACGACCAAGCCAAAGTATTGCCTTATGTATAGGTGAATTTTCCTGTTGTAATCGCTTCGTTTGAAGCTGCACATCGTCTCCAGAGCTTGGTATCCATTCTGCGCGTGGCGCCCCGATGCCCCGATGATTTACTGTTGCTTCATCAACGACTGCCACGATCCAAAGCGAGACTTTCTTTGCCTTGCGAAAGACACATCTTCGCGATATCGGTTGGGGAAATAAGGGCTTGCGAGGGAGCCCAGGGGAGTATCCGCGTTTGAACCGTCGCCCCCTTGTCCGCACGCTGTTAGCGTCGGCGGCCATCGCCGCCGCGATTGCGCTTTCCGGCTGCGATCAGGAATCAACGACCGCGATGATGCCCGGCCGCGCCATGGCGCCGCTGTCGGAGAAAATGCTCGCGTCGCTGCAAGAGAAAAATATGGACAAGGATTCCCCGATCCTCGTCCGCATCTTCAAGAGCGAAGCCGAGCTCGAGGTGTGGAAGCAGGATCGCAACGGCGAATTCGCGCTGCTCAAGACCTATCCGATCTGCCGCTGGTCCGGCGACCTCGGTCCGAAGGTCAAGGAAGGCGACCGGCAGGCGCCCGAGGGCTTCTACAACATCACGCCCGGGCAGATGAACCCGAACTCGAGCTACTACCTGGCGTTCAACATCGGCTATCCCAACGCCTATGACCGCGCCTGGGGCCGCACCGGCTCCGAGCTCATGGTGCATGGCGACTGCTCGTCGCGCGGCTGCTACGCCATGACCGACGAGCAGATTTCGGAGATCTATTCGCTTGCCCGCGAGTCGTTCTTCGGCGGGCAGAAATCGTTCCAGGTGCAGGCCTATCCGTTCCACATGACACCGGAAAATCTCGCCCGGCACCGCAACAGCCCGCACCTCGCATTCTGGAAGATGCTGAAGCGCGGCTACGACGAGTTCGAGATTTCGCATCAGCAGCCGAAGGTCGATGTCTGCGAGCGCCACTATGTGTTCGATGCGGTCGCGCCGGCGAATTCGACCAAGCCGCTCTCCTTCAATCCGACCGGCAAGTGCCCGGCCTATGAACTGCCGGCCGATATCCGCGACCTCGTTGCCACGCGTGAACGTCAAGACGAGACGAAGTTCGCCGAGCTCGTGGCACGCGGCACACCGGTCGCGGCAAGCCGCGCCGGCATCGACGGCGGCATGAACCCGGTCTTCTATGCCCGGCTCGACAACCGCACCACGACCAACGACAGCGACGTCCGCGGTTTTCTGACGCCGCAGCCGACGGCAACCGCTTCGCTTGGCAAGAACGTCAATCCGCCCGCGACTGTCGCCGACACGGATGTGTCGGCTCCGGCTGCGGCACCAACGCAGGTTGCCGGCCGCGCGGCGAAACCGACCGGCATTGCCAGCCTGCTCAACGGCATGTTCCAACCGCCCCCGCAGGAGACGCAGACAAGCGATGATGTCGGTCTGCGCGGCTCGGAGACGACCGACACGAAGGCGAAGGCCAAGCCCGCAAGCCCGGTGCGCCTGGCCGCTCCCGCCCACGCCAAGCCGCAGCATGAGCTGGCATCGGCCCCAGGGGCCGCCAAGCCGGTCGAGCTGCCGCCGGAACCGAAAGCCGTTGCCGCCAGCGCGCCTGCTGCAGCTGCCGCGCCCGCCCCGACCAGGGAAGCAGTCGCGACGCCGCAACTGCGCAGCGCCTTCAACAACAGCACGCAGACAAATGGCAGCGCGTTGCTCGCCGGCGCGCAACCGACCGTGCCGGTCGGCTCGTTCAACAGCCGCTGGTCGGGCCTGCAATAGGCTGACAGCGAACCTTACGCTGGGCTATCGTCCGTTCTTCGAACGCACTTTGCTGGCAATCGGTCCGGTGTCTCCCATCGCCTCGACATAAGTGACCTCGTCGCCACGCTTGAGCGCGTCGAAGTCGCCGGCCAGCAGGCTGTTGCGGTGGAAGTAGAGCAGTCCGCCTTCCTTGGTCAGCAAATAGCCGAAGTCCTCGTCGGGCGTGAGCTCGGCGATCTGGCCGCGAAATTCCAGCACGGATTCGTGCCGGCGTTCCGCCGTCGGATGCTTGAGCTGATCCTTGAATGTCGACAGCCGGCGCTCGGCAATGCGGAATGCCTCATTGATCGCGTTGTGCAGATCGGGTGCCTGGAATTTCTGCTGCAGATGATCCGGCTCATGCGCGATGACGATATCCTTGCGTCCGGGCAGACCGAGCTCGATGCGCACAACCGGGGGAATGGTCTTGGCCGAGTTGCTGTTGCGCTGGTCGACCCGCACCCGGCAGCCGGTGAGTCGATCGTAAATGCGCTCCAGGCGGGCAACATGGTCGCGGATGGTCGCCTCTGCCCAGTCGGTCCGTTCAATGTTATGGAACGCGATGTCGAGCGGTACTTGCATGTGGTCATACCGATTGGCTGAAGTCGTAAAGGTCAACGTCCGCCGTTAAGTAATGGTTTCGACACAGGGCGGCCACCGCCCGCCACCCCCGTGGTCTCGCCGCAATCCGCATGCAACCATAGCCGGACACCAGACGGGGTCAGGATGATCAGACATCTCTTTGCACTGCTTACGCTTTCACTGGTTTGCTCGGGGACGGTGAACGCGGCGCCCTGCGGCGGCAGCTTCGACGGCTTTTTGGCGGCGATGTCACGCGACGCGGCGGCGGCCGGGATTTCGCCCACTGTGATCAATGAGGCTTTTGCCGGGGTAACGATCGATCCCGCTGTGCTGAGCTTCGACCGCCGCCAGCACGGTACCTTTCGCAAGAGCTTTGAGGAATACGCCGCGACGCGCGTCATCCCTGCCCGCATCAAGCGCGCGAGGGTGCTGATGCAACGTCACGCCGACCTGCTGGCCCGCATCGAGCGCGATTTCGGCGTTCCGAGCACGCTGATCATGGCGATCTGGACCATGGAGACCGACAACGGCGGCGGCGACATGGGCAGGCTGCCGGTCATCCGCACATTGGCGACGCTCGCGCATGATTGCCGTCGAAGCGAGCTGTTCCAGACGGAGCTGATCGCCGCCTTAAAGATCCTACAGCGCGGCGATTTGCCTTTGCGCGAGCTCGTCGGGGCCTATGCGGGAGAGATCGGCCAGACGCAGTTCCTGCCCTCGTCCTACATCAAGTACGGCGTCGACTATGATCGCAACGGCCGCGTCGACCTGCGGCACAGCGTGCCGGACGTGCTCGCCTCGACCGCCAATCTCCTGAAGACCAATGGCTGGCAGCGGGGTCAATCCTTCGAGGAGGGCACGCAGAATTTCGAGGTCATGCGCGAATGGAATCGCGCGGTGATCTATCGCAAGGCGCTGGTGCTGATGTCGGAGAGGATCGGCGCTCCGTAAGGCAGCGCTGCACGACGGGCTCGCCATGAACCGCAAGGAGCGACGCGCTGCGCTCAAGCAGCAGGGCAGGCGCGACCTGGCGCCCGCTGCGCCCGACTTGGCGACCCTGACGGCGCAGGCGCGAGAACGCTACGATCGCGGCCAATTCGGCGAAGCACGTGACGCCTGCCTTCGTATCCTCGAGCGTGAGCCCTCGCATGTGCCGAGCCTCAATCTGCTCGGGATCATGGCCCAGGCCTCCGACCGGCATCAGGTCGCCGTGAAGAACCTGAGCAAGGCGCTGGCCATCGATCCGCAGAATGCGGCCTGCCACTACAACATCGCGAATTCACTGGAGCGGCTGGGACGACGGGCCGAGGCGATCGGGCATTTCAAGAAAGCCATCGCGCTTGGCGACGCCGGCAAGCTCGATCAGCTGCTCATGCAAAGCCCGACGATCGCGGATTACGTGGAGCGGATCGGGAGGGATTGGCCGATCCCGGTGAAAAGCGAGGAGCTATTTGCCACAGCTGCCATCGATACGCTTGCGAGTGACTTGTTCCTGCGCTGCGTGCTGGAGACGACGATCCTGCGCAGTGCGGCGCTGGAGCTGCTCCTCGGCCACGCCCGGCTGGCGCTGCTGCGTCTCGCTTCAGCGACTACCGGCGAGACACCGGACGATGATGTCGGCGCATTTCTATGTGCGCTCGCGCAGCAATGCTTTCTCAACGAGTATGTTCTGGCGCAAAACGACGAGGAGATACGGCTCGTCGCGCAATTGCGCGATCTGCTGGTGACGCGCATTGCGGGAACGCAGGAGATCCCAGCGCTGCTCCTCGCCGCTGTCGCAGCTTATGTCCCGCTGCACGTCGTTCCGGGGGCGGAGCAGCTCCTGCAGCGGCAGTGGCCCGCGAGCGTCGCGGGGTTGCTGCAGCAGCAAGTGCGCGAACCGTTGGAAGAAATCCGCGATCGCCATTCGATCCCGGCGCTGACGATGATCGACAACACCTCGTTGCCGGTGCTGCAGCAATACGAGGAAAATCCCTACCCGCGCTGGACGATCAATCCGCTCGCCGCCTTTGCTGCCGACCGTGCCGCGGGCAGGATTGGCGACGGCGAAGAGCAGTGCGCCGAGCTTGATATCCTGATCGCCGGTTGCGGCACCGGACAGCATCCCATCCAGGCGGCGCAGCGCTTCCCGAACGCGCGCCTGCTCGCCTTCGATATCAGCCTGCCGAGCCTCGCTTACGCACGCCGCAAGACGCGCGAGCTCGGCTTGCGCAATATCGAATACGCACAGGCGGACATTCTGCAGCTGGCGGCGGTGAAGCGCCGGTTCGACCGCATCGAAGCAATCGGCGTGCTGCACCACCTCGAAGATCCGAACGCCGGCTGGCGAGCGCTACTGTCGCTGCTGCGGCCGAATGGTGAAATGCTGGTCGGTCTCTACAGCGAGCTTGCGCGACGCATCATCGTCGATGCGCGGGAGTTCATCGCGCAGAACGGCTACCGCGCCGCCCCCGATGACATTCGAAAGTTCCGCAGTGAGGTCATTCACGACCGCCATGGTCAGCGGTGGAAGCCGCTGCTCGCGGCGAAAGACTTCTACAGCATGAGCGGCTGCCGCGACCTGCTGTTCAACGCGATGGAGCACCGATACAGCATTGCGCAGATCGCGGCATTCCTGGAGGACAACAAGCTGTCGTTCCTCGGCTTCGAGCTCGACGATCCGTTGCTGCTGGAGAAGTTCAAGCGAGTGTTTACGGAGCCCGATGCGCTGACCAAGTTGGCGAATTGGGAGACATTCGAGCGCGCCAACCCCGATACATTCTCAGGAATGTACGTCTTCTCTGTCCGCAAGAACTAGCGTTGCAGCACCGAGAGGCGCTGCTCGCGGTCAGCAATCTGCTGCTCGACCATTTCGGCAACGCTGCGGACGCGTCGGCGTTCGCCGGGATCGGCACTGAAGAAGTCAGGATGGAAAATGCCGGCGAGGAGCAGCACGGCGAAATCAATCCAACGAAGTTCAGACGAGCGGATCACCCAGACCAACACCGAAATCACAAGCAGCAGCCCGCCGACGAAGAAAAGACCATACAGGATATCGAACCGGAAGAGCCTGAAGGCGACAATCGCTGCGCCGATGATCAAGGGCGGCGTCAGCATGATGAAGAACATTCGCCAGAATGCGGCAAGGCGCCGATACAGCGCATAGCGAGATTGCAGCATCGCCAGTTCGCGCCTGATCTGATCGATTTCCGCTTCTCGTTCCATTGGCAACACGTTCATGCGGCCACGACAGCGCCTATGCGCTTTGTCGGTCGCGCAGAGCCTGAGGTTCAAGCGGCGTTGGAGCCTGCGAAGCCAGGCCTTGGGCGGCCCCTCAGAGCGGCCAGCCGACGCCTGCCGTGCCGCGGCTATAGCGGCCGCCGCCCACCCCGCCGGCGCGGAAATCCGGCTGGGTCGCGCATGCGGCCAGCAGCGTCATCATCACCAGCAGCAGGCAGACCGTTCGCATCGGGCGGCTCGCGGTTGGGAACAACCAGGTCAGGCGTAGCGGCCGTGGCAGTGCTTGTATTTCTTGCCCGAGCCGCAGGGGCACGACTCGTTGCGCCCCACCTTGCCCCAGCTCGTCGGATTGTTGGGGTCGCGAGCCACCGCCTGCGCGCCATTGCCGTTCCCGTTGCCGACCAGCGCCGGGGCGAGTGACGGCACCGCCATCTCGTCCTCGCCGGTCGAGGGATCGACCTTGTGCGCTTCCATGTAAGGCAGCTTCACCGCTTCGTCGGTTTGCGGCTGTTGCTGCACCACTTCGACGCGCATGAGCTGGCCGGTCACCGCCTCGCGCAGCCGCGCGATCATCGCCTCGAACAGGGAGAAGGCTTCCGCCTTGTACTCGTTCAGCGGGTCGCGCTGGCCATAGCCTCTGAGCCCGATGACGTTCTTCAGGTGGTCGAGGTGCGTCAGGTGCTCGCGCCACTGGTAGTCGATGGTCTGTAAGAGGAAGTTCTTCTCCAGCTGCCGCATCTGCTCGGACGACAGCAGCCGCTCGCGCTCCTCGGCCCGCGCCTCGGCAGCCTGCATGATCCGCTCGAGGATCTCCTCGTGGCCGATGCCTTCCTCGGCCGCCCAGTCGCGGATCGGCAGGTCGAGACCGAGCGTCGCGCGCACCTCGTTGTCAAGCGTCTCGACGTCCCACTGGTCGGCGTAGGCCTTCGGCGGCAGGCAGCGCAGCACCATCTCCTCGACCGCGTTGGCGCGGAAATCCTTGACGATCTCGGAGAGGTCGCTCGCCAGCATGAACTCGGCGCGCTGCTCGAACACGGCCTTGCGCTGGTCGTTGACGACGTCGTCGTACTTCAGAAGGTTCTTGCGGATCTCGTAATTGCGCTGCTCGACCCGGCGCTGGGCGGTGGCGATGGCCTTGTTCAGCCATTTGTGGGTGATCGCCTCGCCTTCCTGGACGCCGAAGGTGCGCATGATGGTGTCGAGGCGGTCGCCGGCGAAGATGCGCAGCAGGTCGTCCTCGCAGGAGAGATAGAACTTCGAGCGGCCGGGGTCGCCCTGGCGGCCGGTGCGGCCGCGCAGCTGGTTGTCGATGCGCCGCGCCTCGTGCCGCTCGGTGCCGAGCACGTAGAGGCCGCCCTCGACCAGCGCCTTGGCCTTCTTGCTCTCGATCTCGGCGGCGATGTTGTCGCGCTCTTCCTCCTCGGCCTCGGGGGTGACCTCGATGCCGAGCGCCTGCTGCTCCTGGCGCCACTTGGCCATGCGCATGTCGAGGTTGCCGCCGAGCTGGATGTCGGTGCCGCGGCCGGCCATGTTGGTGGCGATGGTCACCGAGCCGGGCACGCCGGCTTCGGCGACGATGAAGGCCTCCTGCTCGTGATAGCGGGCGTTCAACACCGCGTGCGGGATGCCGATCCGCTTCTCGTTGTCGTGGTGGAAGACGTGGGC
>DASRGN010000038.1:0-16662 GCA_035651015.1 Pseudolabrys sp.
CTATTCCGAGCCGGACGAGCATGTCCCGGAACTCGATCCGGACTACCGTTTCGACCGTCCAACCACGCTTGCCATTCTCGCCGGTTTCGCGCGCAACCGGCGCGTTATCGTGACCGGCTATCACGGCACCGGCAAATCGACTCACATCGAACAGGTCGCGGCGCGCCTCAATTGGCCCTGCGTGCGGGTCAATCTCGACAGTCATATCAGCCGCGTCGATTTGATCGGCAAGGATGCCATCGTCATTCGCGAGGGCATGCAAGTGACCGAATTCCGCGACGGCATTCTGCCATGGGCGCTGCAGAACAATGTCGCCTTGTGTTTCGACGAATACGACGCCGGCCGCCCCGATGTCATGTTCGTCATTCAGCGCGTGCTGGAGTCCTCCGGGCGATTGACATTGCTTGACCAAAACAAGGTCATCAAGCCGCATCCGGCTTTTCGGCTATTCGCGACCGCCAATACGGTTGGGCTCGGCGACACGTCCGGCCTTTATCATGGCACCCAGCAGATCAACCAGGGCCAGATGGACCGCTGGTCGATCGTCAGCACGCTGAACTATCTGCCGCATGATAACGAGGTCGAGATCATCCTCGCCAAGGCCAAGCACTATCGCAACGAGCAGGGCCGCGACATCGTCGGCAAGATGGTGCGCGTCGCCGACCTCACGCGCAATGCCTTCATGAGCGGCGACATCTCGACGGTCATGAGCCCGCGCACGGTGATCACCTGGGCGGAGAACGCCGACATCTTCCAGGACATCGGCTTCGCCTTCCGACTCACCTTCCTCAACAAATGCGATGAGCTGGAGCGTCCGATCGTCGCGGAGTTCTATCAGCGCTGCTTCGGTCAAGAGCTGGCCGAGAGCTCGGTAAACGTAGCGCTGAGCTGAGGCGCGCCCGTACTCGCGCGCGGCGAGAGGACCAGCATGGCCTCCAACATCAAAGGCAAGGTGCCGGCGAAGGAATCGCCGACCGAACCGTTCAAGCGGGCCGTCGCCGGTTGCCTGCGCGCGATCGCCAAAAAGACCGAGCTCGATGTCTCCTTCGCCGCCGAGCGGCCCGGCTTGGTTGGTGGCAAGGCGCGGCTGCCGGAGCCGCCGCGCAAGCTGAGCAAGGCCGACGCTGCGATCGTGCGCGGCCACGCGGATTCGATTGCGCTGCGGCTCGCCTGTCATGATGCGACGGTGCATCGGCGCCTGCAGCCAGGCGGCCAGCAGGCGCGCGCGGTGTTCGAGGCAGTGGAGCAGGCCCGCGTCGAGGCGATTGGCGCCCGGCGCATGGACGGCGTCGCCAGCAATTTGACGGCGATGCTCAACGACAAGTTCCATCGGGGCAAATTCGACGAGATCACCGATCGCGCCGATGCGCCGATCGAGGAGGCCGTCGCGCTGATGGTGCGCGAGCGGCTCACCGGTCTCGCGCCGCCGCCGGCGGCAAAGCGGCTGGTCGATTTGTGGCGTCCGCTCATCGAGGATCGCGCCGGCCGCAATCTCGACCGGCTCGAGGATGTGCTCGAGGATCAGCGGCAGTTCGGCGACGCCGTGCACGATCTGCTCGAAGCGCTGGAGATGGGCGAGGACCGCTCGCGCGATTCCGACGACGACGAGGAAGACGACAGCGAACAGGAGCGGCGCAAGCAGGAGACCGGAGAAGAGGGCGAAGCCGGCGATTCCGAAGAGATGGAGCGCATGAGCGTCGAGGAGGCGGAAGCCTCGACCGAAGAGATGCCCGACAGCGCTGCGGAAGCGGCCGACGCCCCGACTGCCGACATGTCCGACGACAGCGAGATGGGCGACGCCGAGACACCGGGCGAGCCCTGGCGTCCGCGCGACCACGGGCGCAACGAGCCGCGAGGTCCCGAATATCGTGCCTTCGTCAACAAGTTCGACGAGATCGTCGCTGCGGAGGATTTATGCGAGGCCGAGGAGCTCGAGCGGCTGCGCGGCTATCTCGACAAGCAGCTTTCACACCTGCAGGGCGTTGTCGCGCGGCTTGCCAATCGATTGCAGCGCCGATTGATGGCACAGCAGAACCGCTCCTGGGAGTTCGACCTTGAGGAGGGCATCCTCGACCCGGCACGATTGTCGCGCATCGTCATCGATCCGTTTCATCCGCTGTCGTTCAAGACCGAGAAGGACACGAAATTCCGCGACACCGTGGTCACGCTGCTGCTCGACAATTCCGGCTCGATGCGCGGTCGCCCGATCACCGTCGCCGCCACCTGCGCCGACATCCTGGCGCGCACGCTGGAGCGCTGCGGCGTGAAGGTCGAGATCCTCGGCTTCACGACGCGCGCGTGGAAGGGCGGGCAGTCGCGCGAGCATTGGCTTGCCGCGGGCAAGCCGGCCAATCCCGGCCGGCTCAACGACCTGCGCCACATCATCTACAAGTCGGCGGATGCGCCATGGCGGCGCGCCCGCAAGAATCTCGGGCTGATGATGCGCGAGGGCCTGCTCAAGGAAAACATCGACGGCGAAGCGCTCGACTGGGCGCATAAGCGTCTGCTTGGGCGTCCGGAGCAGCGCAAGATCCTGATGATGATCTCCGACGGTGCGCCAGTCGACGATTCGACACTCTCGGTCAATCCCGGCAACTATCTCGAACGCCATTTGCGCTGGGTCATCGAGGATATCGAGACACGCTCGCCGGTCGAGCTCATCGCCATCGGTATCGGCCACGATGTCACCCGCTACTATCGCCGCGCGGTGACCATCGTCGATGCCGAGGAGCTCGGCGGCGCCATGACCGAGAAGCTGGCCGAACTCTTCGACGAGCACGCGCTCGCCGATGCGCGTCCGCAAAAGCGTCGTCGCGTCGCGTGAGCGCAACGATGCGACGCCTACGCGGGCTCCTCGCTGCCGGCGTGCTCGCGATCGCCGCGGTCGCGGCCTCCATCGCGATCGCACAGGCGCTGCGCACAAGCGCGACCGTCGAGAAGATCAGTGTCCGTGCGCAACCGATCACGTCCTTCGATAACCGCGATCCAGCACGACGTCGCTTCGGCGCGCTCGAGTTTCGCGGCGGTCTGGAGCTGTCCTCGCCCAATCGCGCCTTCGGCGGTATCTCCGCCTTGCGCGTTGCGCCGGACGGAGCGCATTTTCTCGCGGTGACCGACAACGGCTCGTGGCTGCGCGGCCGTATCACCTACGAGGACGGACATCCGGCGGGCATCGCTGATGCGGAAATGGCGCCGATACTTGGCGCTGACGGCAAGCCCCTCGCCTCACGCAGCTGGTACGACGCCGAGTCGCTCGCCGAAGACGGCGACACGCGTTACGTCGGCATCGAGCGCGTCGACCAGATCGTCAAATTCGATTACGGCCGCGATGGCCTTCTCGCCCGCGGCGAGCCGCTGGCACTGCCGCCGCAATTCAAGAACTTCACCTACAACAAAAGCCTCGAATGCCTGGTGATGGTGCCGAAGGAGATGCCGCTCGCCGGCACCTTGGTGGTAGTCACCGAGCGTAGTCTCGACTCACAGGGCAATCATCGCTCGTTCCTGCTCGCCGACGGCCACGCCGGCGAGTTCTCGGTGGTGCGCAGCGACGATTTCGACGTCAGTGATTGCGCGGTGTTGCCGTCCGCGGATTTGCTGCTGCTCGAGCGTCGCTATTCGCCGGCACGTGGCGTCGCCATGCGCATTCGCCGTGTTCCGCTCTCGAGCCTGAAGCCCGGCGCGCTGGTCGATGGCCCGATACTGGTGGAGGCCGATCTCGGCTACCAGATCGACAACATGGAGGGGCTCGCGGTGCACCGCGCCGATAATGGCGACCTGGTGCTCACTCTCATTTCCGACGACAACTTTTCGGTCATCCAGCGCACGCTGTTGCTGCAGTTCACGCTGGTGGGCCAATAAAGACGAGAGCCGGATGCCTTTGCATCCGGCTCGTGCCAGGCACCATGCCTCTCAATGAGGGCTGTTGAGCTTAACTGGCCTTGGCCGTTTCGCCGCGCTTCTTCACGATCGCGCGCTTGAGCTCCAACGCCTTGGGCGCGAGCTCGTCGTCCTTGGCCTTGAGCAGAAAGGCATCGAGCCCGCCGCGGTGGTCAACCGACTTCAACGCATTCATGGAGACCCGCAGCCGCACGGAACGCCCGAGCGCGTCCGAAATCAGCGTGACATTCTGCAGATTCGGCAGAAAACGCCGCTTGGTCTTAATGTTGGAATGGCTGACCTTATGGCCCACCTGGGCTCCCTTGCCGGTCAGATCGCAGCGCCAAGTCATGGCTCAAAACCTCAGAAACAGCGCCGTCCCGGCGCCCATACGGTTGGTCAATCGTGGAGACGCGCGGACGTATAGAGGGGGTGTCTTGAAGCGTCAAGCGCGCTGGAAAATGCGCGATTCCGCTTTTTAGCCCGATTTGCGGCCGGGTTGATCGAGGCGTTCGGCCGCCACGTTCCCTCTACGCGAATGCTCACAGAATCGACTTATTCGCTGCCGAGACAGGCTGCCTGGCTTTAACGTTTGCCGTGGCGGCCGCGGACCGGTGGGCTTCTTTCCCCCCGCGCTTATGTATAGTTCCGCCCCTGACGCACGAAGGAAAAGGCTGCGTGCTGGCATTCACTCCTCGCGCGATAGCGGCACTGCTGGCGATCGGTGTCGCGGCGCCGTTCGCCGCCCATGCGGACAGCGGCCGGCTTGAGGCCCATTACATTGCCTCGATCGCCGGCATTCCCATCGGCAAGGGTACCTGGACCATCAACATCACTGAGGGGCAATACGCAGCCGCCGCCAGCGGCATGACCACCGGTTTGATGCGGGTCTTTGCCGGCGGGGAAGGCACCAGCATGTCACGCGGCGTTTTTGCCTCCGGCAAGCTTATGCTCGTCGACTACACCGCCACCGTGAAGATGAAGGACAAGACGGACGAGGTCCGTTTTCTGCTCAATGCCGGAACCGTTAAAAACCTTTCGGTCGAGCCGCCGGTGACACCCGACCACGACCGAATTCCGGTGACCGAGGCGGAGAAGCACGGCGTCATCGATCCGATGACTGCCTCACTGGTGCGCGTCAACGGCGAGGCCACCTCGCCCGAGGGCTGCCAGCGCACCGTTGCGGTGTTCGACGGCCGCATGCGCTACGATCTGCGCCTCGCCTACAAGCGCGTCGACCACGTCAAGGCCGAGAAAGGCTATCAGGGCCCGGTCCTGGTCTGCTCGGTGTTTTTTTCGCCCATCGCCGGCCATATCCCGACGCGCGCGGCTATCAAATATCTTGCGGAGCAGCACGACATGGAAGTGTGGCTTGCGCCCATCACCGGCACGCACGTGCTGGTGCCGTACCGCATGCAGGCCCCGACGCCGATTGGCCCAGCTGTGCTCGAGGCGACGCATTTCGTTACAATGGCGCAGCCCGCACGGCCGACCAGCGCCAGCGCCAAGACACAATAGAAATTCCGATTCGGACTTGACTCTTCCTCGCGATACAGACTCGCGCTTCCGTTAAGTCTTTGGACGCGATTTGAGGCCTCAGAATCACGGATTCACACTTGATCTGGTAGGAGAGGTGCGTATCTCACCCACATGTCGCCGTGAACGAATCTCAACAGGCCGCGAGTCAGCGATTCGGGCGCGGTTCGTTCCAGACTCGTTCCACCCATTAATCGCGACAAATATCGCTGTCGCATTGTGATACAGAAACCCTGCTGCAGCGGGCCTCATCACTCCGCCGCCGCCAATAGTGGAAATCAATGACCCTCTCGTTTTCAGCGTCAGGCAGCCGCGAGCCGCGAGCGCGCGGTGCCGGGGTCACCGCCGTCCTCGGCCCGACCAATACCGGTAAGACGCATCTCGCCATCGAGCGCATGCTGGCGCATTCCTCGGGGATGATCGGGCTGCCGCTGCGGCTGCTCGCGCGCGAGGTCTATAACAAGGTCGTCGACCGCGTGGGTTCCGAGGCCGTGGCGCTCATCACCGGCGAAGAGAAGATCAAGCCGGGAAATCCGCGTTACTGGGTCTCCACCGTCGAGGCCATGCCGCGCGACCTCGATGTTGCGTTCCTCGCGGTCGACGAGATCCAGCTCGGCGCTGATCTCGAGCGTGGCCACGTTTTCACCGATCGCATGCTCAATCGCCGTGCGCGCGAGGAAACACTCGTGCTCGGCGCGGCCACCATGCGGCCGATGGTCGAGAAGCTATTGCCCGGCGCGCATATCGTCAGCCGTCCACGGCTCTCGCAGCTCAGTTATGCCGGCGAGAAGAAGCTGACCCGGCTGCCGCGGCGCACGGCGGTGGTGACGTTCTCCGCCGATGAAGTTTACGCCATCGCCGAGCTGATCCGCCGTCAGCGCGGCGGTGCCGCGGTGGTGCTGGGCGCGCTGTCGCCACGCACGAGAAACGCGCAGGTCGCGCTCTATCAGTCCGGCGATGTCGACTATCTCGTCGCTACCGACGCCATCGGCATGGGCCTTAATCTCGACGTTGATCACGTCGCCTTCGCCTCCGATCGCAAATTCGACGGCTATCAATTCCGCCGGCTCAATGCGTCCGAATTGGCGCAAATCGCCGGCCGCGCCGGGCGCGCCACGCGCGACGGCACTTTTGGCACCACCGGGCGCTGCGATCCATTCGATCAGGAATTGGTTCAGGCGCTGGAAAGCCACAGCTTCGAACCGGTGCGCATGCTGCAGTGGCGCAACACCCAGCTCGACTTTTCCTCGATCGGCGCCTTGCAGGCCTCGCTGTCGATGACACCGCGTGAGCAGGGACTGACCCGCGCGCCGATCGCCGAGGACATCCTCGTGCTCGATCATTGCTCGCGCGACGACGATGTACGCACAATCGCGCGCAAGGCCGCCGACATCGAGCGCCTATGGGAAGTGTGTCAGGTCCCGGACTACCGCAAGATCGCGCCGGCGACGCATGCGGAACTTGCCGTGACCCTCTACAGTTTTCTGATGCGGGAGGGTAACATCCCCACCGACTGGTTCGCTCGTCAGGTCGCGTTGGCCGACCGCACTGACGGCGACATCGATACGCTCTCCAACAGGATCGCGCATGTCAGAACCTGGACGTTCGTGGCGAACCGGCTCGACTGGCTTGGCGATCCCGAGCATTGGCAAGGCGTCACACGTGCGGTCGAAGACAAATTGTCGGACGCTTTGCATGAACGATTGGCCGAGCGGTTCGTCGACCGCCGGACCAGCGTGTTGATGCGACGGTTGCGAGAGAACACCCACTTGGAAGCGGAAATCGGTAAATCAGGCGAAGTCACGGTCGAGGGCCATGTCATCGGCCGTCTCGACGGTTTCATGTTCGCGCCCGACGCCACTGCCGGCGGCTCCGAAGCCAAAGCGTTGCAGGGCGCGGCGCAAAAGGCGCTCGCCGGCGAGATCGAAGCGCGCGCTACGCGGCTGTCGCAGGCGTCGAACGATCAGATCGTGCTTGCGAGCGACGGCGCCATGCGCTGGCTGGGCGATGTGGTCGGCAAACTCACTGCTGGCGATGACACGCTGCGGCCGCGCCTGCGCATCGTCGCCGATGAGCATCTCACCGGGCCTTCGCGCGACGCCGTGCAGACGCGGCTCGATCTCTGGCTCAAGACCCACATCGAGCGCCTGCTGGCGCCGCTGTTCGCGCTTACCGCGGCGGATGACGTCACCGGCATGGCGCGCGGCGTCGCCTTCCAGCTCGTCGAGGCGCTTGGCGTGCTCGAGCGGCAACGCGTCTCCGAGGAGATCAAAGGTCTCGACCAGCCGTCCCGCGCGACCTTGCGCAAATACGGCGTGCGCTTTGGCGCCTATCACATCTATCTGCCGGCTTTGCTCAAGCCGGCGCCGCGCGCGCTGGCGACCCAGCTTTACGCGCTGAAGAACGAGAGCCCGGACGTGAAGGGCGTCGACACGCTCGCGCAGATCGCGGGCAGCGGCCGCACCTCGATCCCCGTCGACAAGGACATTCCGAAGACGCTCTATCGCATGTCCGGCTATCGGGTGTGCGGCGAACGTGCCGTGCGCGTCGATATCCTTGAGCGGCTCGCCGATCTCGTCCGGCCGGCAATGGCTTGGCGCGAGGGCACGCCCGGCGACAAGCCTGCGGGCTATTTCGACGGCAAGGGATTTACCGTGACGCCGGCGATGACCTCGCTCACCGGCGCGTCGGGCGAGGACTTCGCCTCCATTCTACGCTCGCTCGGTTATCGCATGGATCGCCGGCCGAAACCGGCGGAGCCAGCGCCTGCAGCTGTGCCACCTGCACCGGCTGACGCCAATGCGACACCGGTGGTCGAGACGACGGCCGCCGAAACCGCGCCGGCCGTCGATGCATCGCCGGTTGATGGGACACCGGTCGATTCGAGCGCGCTGTTGCCGGATGCCGAGCTGATGCCCGCTCCGTCGATCGAGCCCTCGCCGGCTCCAGAAGCCGAGGCGTCAACCGAGCCTGTCGATCCGCATCCCGAAGCGACGCCGGCCGAGCCTGCGGCGCCGACTGAGTCCGCGACGCCTGAAGCCGCGCCACGGACTGAAGCGTCCGCGGCTGCGGCAGCGCCCGGCGCCGAAGAAGCGTTCATAGAGGTCTGGCGGCCAGGCGCACGCGCCGACGAGCGGCGCGCACAGCGGGTGCGGGCACGCGAGGCGCGCGAACGCCGCGCCAAGCGCGAGGCCGCCAAGCAGGCCGAAGCGGCCGCCAAGGCTGCCGCCCCCGCGCAAGCGAAGGCTGCGGCACCAGCCGAGGGCCGCCGCAACGATCGTCCGCCGCGGCGGCACCGGCCGGACAAAGGCGAGCGCCCGCCGCGCCCGGAGCGTGGCGAGCGCAAGGAGATGCAGCTGCAGTCGCGCGCGCCGCGTGAGCGGCGCGAGAAGCAGCCGGATCCGAATTCGCCCTTCGCCAAGCTGGCGGCGCTCAAGCAGCAACTCGAAGCCAATGCCAAGGAGCGGCAATAGCGCGGCGGCAACTGCTCCCGCCGGGCGCCAGCGCATCGACAAATGGCTTTGGCACGCGCGCATGGTGCGAACGCGCAGCGCGGCTGCCGCGTTGACGCAAGCGGGGCATGTGCGGCTCAACGGCCAGCGCATCGCGGCGGCGAGCCAGATCGTGCGCCTCGGCGATGTCGTCACGCTGGCGCTCGATCGCGGCGTGCGCGTCGTCAGGGTCTGTGGCTTTGTCGAGCGCCGCGGTTCCGCCGACAGCGCCCGCGCGCTCTACGAAACGCTTTGAGCCGCACTGCGTCGCGATCGGTTCCCTTGCACGCCCCGCGCCCTTACGCTACGCAGCGTCGCGCGTGCGTTTTCGGAGGCTGAATGACCTACGTCGTCAATGAAAAGTGCATCAAGTGCAAGTACATGGACTGCGTGGAAGTCTGCCCCGTGGACTGCTTCTACGAGGGTGAGAACATGCTCGTCATCCACCCCGACGAATGCATCGATTGTGGCGTCTGCGAGCCGGAATGCCCAGCCGATGCCATCAAGCCCGACACCGAGCCGGGCCTCGAAAAGTGGCTCGAGATCAATGCCGAATACGCCAAGGTCTGGCCGAACATCACTGTGAAGCGGGAGGGTCCGGCGGACGGCAAGTCTTGGGAAGGCGTCGAGGGCAAGGAGAAGTATTTCTCCAAGGAGCCGGGGCAGGGCGATTAAGCCTGAGACGCCTCCCGAGCAGGCCCAGGCGGCGGTTTTTCCATACCGTCGCCGGGAACAAGAACCGCCGGCGAGCTGTTAACTGAAACATCGGAATTGCCTCGCAAAACGACAGAAAATGTCGTTTTTGCAGTGCGTTAAGGCTTTGATTCCGGTCGCAAATGTGTTATATAGGGCCTCGACAAGCGATATTGCGCCATCTCGCGAGCTCCCCCCGGGGAGCCTATTTTTTCGGCGCCGTTCGTTGGTCTTTCAGAGGGCGTGCATTCCACGCATGACAAGTGCCAGGAAAATCGCGTCATAAGTCGAAAAAGGCCTCTTCCGGCGCGAGCCGGGGGGCCAAGAAGTCCGCCGCCTCCGAGCGCCGGACCTCCCACGCACCCCGCGGTCCGGTCCGCCGGGGAGCACCCGTCGCCAAATCAGTCGGCCGCCAAAAGGGCGCCGGCGAAGGAGTTTTGCCCGGAATGACCGTCAATAAGAAGACGACCCAACGTCAAGGCTTCAAGACCAACGAGTTTATCGTCTATCCGGCCCATGGCGTGGGCCAGATCACGGCCATCGAGGAGCAGGAAGTCGCGGGTGCCAAGCTTGAGCTGTTCGTCATCAGCTTCATCAAGGACAAGATGACGCTGCGGGTCCCGACCGCGAAGATCGCGGCCGTTGGCATGCGCAAGCTCAGCGAGCCGGCAATGGTGAAGCGGGCGCTCGACACGCTCAAGGGCCGCGCGCGGATCAAGCGCACCATGTGGTCGCGCCGTGCGCAGGAATACGAAGCCAAGATCAACTCGGGTGACATCGTCGCCATTGCCGAGGTCGTGCGCGATCTCTATCGCTCGGAGTCGCAGCCGGAGCAGTCGTACAGCGAGCGTCAGCTGTATGAAGCCGCGCTCGATCGTCTGTCTCGCGAAATCGCCGCGGTGCAGCGCATCACCGAGACCGAGGCGGTGAAGGAAATCGAAGCCGCCCTCGCCAAGGGTCCGCGCCGCGGTCCGAAGCCGGCCGAAGGCGCCGAAGAAGGTCCGGCCGAAGAGGCCGTCGAGGACGAAGCGGCGTAAGCCCGCGTTCCTTTGTGAGCTACGAAAGCCCGGCGGTGACGCCGGGCTTTTTGTTTTTGCGCGATGCGCGCGGCTTGCCCGGGTCCGCAAGGCGCGGTGCCGGTGCTATGCTGGTAGCCACAAGAAACTGAAGCTACCGGAGGACACACCATGTTCGCGCGCGCCGCCGCCTTGTTGCTCGCCTGCTTTTCACTCGCCGCCCCGGCGCGTGCCGAATATCCGGAGCGGGCGATCATGATCATCTGCGCCTCAGGCGCCGGCGGGGCGGTCGATGTCACCACCCGCGTCATCGCCGATTATCTGTCGAAGGAGCTCGGGCAGCCGGTCGTGGTGCAGAACGAGCCAGGCGCGGGCTCGACCATCGCCATCGGCAATGTCGCCAAGGCGGCGCGCGACGGCTACACGCTGCTCACCGTCGGCTCCGGCGTGGCGGTCGTCAGCGACCTTTATCCCAAGGCGAATGTCGACGTGCTGCGCGACCTCGTGCCGGTCACCATGGTCGGTGCGACGCCGCTCGTTCTTTTCGTCGCCGCGAGTGTGCCGGCGAAAACCTATCCGGAGCTGATTGCCTGGCTCAAAGCGCATCCCGGCGAGGCGACCAGCGGCAGCAACGGTCGTGGTTCGGCGGGACACCTGTCGATCCAGCTGTTCAATGCCATGGCCGGCGTCGACGTCCGCTACATCCCGTACAAGACGACGCCGCAGGCGCATACCGATCTGATGGCCGGCCGGCTGACGCTGATGATGACGTCGTCGCTACGCGACGCTTCCAAATTCGGCATCAAGGCGCTGGCGGTCTCGACGCTGGAGCGCTGGAAGACCATGCCGGAGCTGCCGACGCTCGACGAGCTCGGGCTCAAAGGCTACGAAGCCGCCACCTGGGTGGCGATGATGGCACCGAAGGGAACGCCCGACGCGGTGATCGAGAAGGTCGAGACAGCGTACAAGCACGCGCTCGCCGATCCGGCCTTGCGCAAGCGCTTCGACGACATCGGCATCATCCCGCCGCGCGAAGTCGGCGCCGCCTACGCCACGCGTTACGTCCAGCACGAGATCAGCAAATGGACCGAGATCCTGCGGGCCTCGCCGGAGCAGCAATGAGCGGAACCGTTTTCCGCGGCCAAACCTTCTATCCGTGATTGAATCTAAGGCCGTCGCACCGCAGCAATGGTGGCGCGATATGGGTACCGCCGCGGCCCGATCTGTGGCTATGTGCTCCGATACGAACCCTGTGACGTTCATTAGTGTACATGCGCAAACCGGCCGTTTTTCAGACCTCGCTTTCCGGATATCACCTCCTGTTCGATCCGCTGCTCAACAAGGGCACGGCCTTCACCGAGGCCGAGCGCGATGCTTTCGATCTGCATGGATTGCTGCCGCCGACCATCGGCACCCTTGACGAGCAGGTCTCGCGCCGCCTGCAGGCGCTACGCAGCTTTGCCACCGATCTCGAGCGTTACGCCTTCCTGCGCGACCTGCAGGACAGCAACGAGATGGTGTTCTTCGCATTGCTGGCGCAGAACATCGAGGAACTGCTGCCGCTCGTCTACACGCCGACGGTCGGCGAGGGCTGCCAGCAGTTCTCGCGCCTGTTCCGCAAGCCGCGCGGCCTGTTCCTCAGCCTGCCGCTGAAGGATCGCGTCCGCCAGATCCTGGCCAATCCGCAATTCGACGGCATCGAGGCTATCGTCGTCACCGACGGCGAGCGCATCCTCGGCCTTGGCGACCAGGGCGCCGGCGGCATGGGCATCCCGATCGGCAAGCTCGCGCTCTACACCGCGACCGGTGGTCTGGCGCCGGGAACGACGCTGCCGATCATGCTCGACGTCGGCACCGATAATCCGGAGCGCCTCGCCGATCCGCTCTATATCGGCTGGCGGCACGAGCGCGTGCGCGGCAAGGACTATGACGATTTCGTCGAGGAAGTCGTGAGCGCGATCAACGACCGCTGGCCGCATGTGTTGCTGCAATGGGAAGACTTCGCGCGCGCCAATGCGACGCGGCTCCTCGAGCGCTACCGCGACCGGCTGTGCACCTTCAATGACGACATCCAGGGCACCGCCGCGGTCGCGACCGGCGCGCTGCTCGCGGCGATCAAGGTCACCGGCCTGCCGCTCACCGAGCAGCGCATCGCCGTCGTCGGCGCCGGCTCCGCCGGCTGCGGCATCGCTACGCTGTTGCTCGAAGCCATGCGCGATGCAGGCCTCGAGGCCAAAGCCGCCGCGCGGCGTTTCTTCATGATCGATCGCGCCGGCCTTCTGGTCGAGGGAATGGATGACATCCAGCCGTTCCAGAAGCCGTTCGTGCAGCCGCGGTCGGCTGTCGCGGGCTGGTCCTTCGAGAATCCCGACAAGGTTTCGCTGCTCGATGTGGTGCGCAACGCAAAGCCGACGGTGCTCATCGGTGTCTCCGGACAGCCCGGCGCGTTCTCCGAAACTGTCGTGCAAACCATGGCCGAGCACAACGAGCGGCCGGTGATCTTTCCGCTGTCGAACCCGACCTCGCGCGCGGAAGCGACACCCGCCGATGTCGATGCCTGGACCGGCGGACGTGCGGTGATCTCGACCGGCAGCCCGTTTCCGCCACTGACGCGCAACAGCGCGCCGTTCAAGGTCGACCAGACCAACAATTCCTACATCTTCCCCGGCGTCGGCCTTGGCGTCATCGCCGTCGATGCGCGGCGCATCAGCGACGGCATGTTCATGGCGGCGGCGAAGGCACTCGCCGAATTGTCGCCGGCCCGAACCGATCCGCGCGCCAATTTGCTGCCGCCAGTGCGCGCGCTGCGCGAGGTGGCAACCGCGGTCGCGATCGCGGTTGCCACGCAGGCCTGCCGCGAAGGCCTCGCCGAACCGCTCGACGCCGCGGCGATCGAGCAGCGCGTCCACGACAAGATGTGGTCGCCGGTCTACGCGCCCTACGAGCGAATTTCCTAAGCAAACAAGGCCTTAAATCCTCGGGCGCCCAGGCGCTTGACTCGCGCCCCCATCTGCTGTACTTAACCGAAAGGTTATTTAACCGATCGGTAAATCAATGACACCGGATCGCCTTAGCAACACCTTCTCCGCGCTGGCCGACCCCACGCGCCGGGCGATCCTCGCCCGCCTGACGTTGGGGGAGGCCTCGGTCACCGAGCTCTCCGCGCCATTCAACATCAGCGGCCCCGCCATCTCCAAGCATCTCAAGGTGCTCGAGCGCGCCGGGCTGATCAGCCGCGGCCGCGAGGCGCAGTGGCGGCCCTGCCGCATCGAGCCGTTGGCGCTCAAGGAAGTCGACGAATGGCTCGAGCGCTATCGCCGGTTCTGGGAGCAGAGCCTCGACCGCCTCGACGCCTATCTGCGCGAGCTCCAGGCCAAGGAGAAGCCGGCGAAGAAAAAGCCGGAGAAGCCTCCGCGCAAGAAGTGACCCCCTACCGCAAACAACCCCATCCCAACCATCGCATCCAGGAGAACCGTCATGCTCAAAGTGTTTCTCGTCATCGCCGTTCTTGTCATCATCGGGCTCGGCTCCGTGCTCGCTTATGCCGCGACCAAGCCCGACGCCTTCGCGGTTCAGCGCACCGCGACGATCAATGCGCCCGCCGACCGCATCATGCCGCTGATCGACGACCTGCGTGCCATGGGCCGCTGGAATCCGTTCGAGAAGGATCCGGAGGCCAAGCGCACGCTGAGTGGCGCCGAGCGCGGGAAGGGTGCGACCTATACCTGGGACGGCAATCGTGAGATGGGCGCCGGCCGCATTCAGATCACCGACGCCACCGCGACGCGCGTCGCCATGACGCTCGACATGAGCCGGCCGTTCGAGGCGCACAATGTCGTCGAGTTCACGCTGACGCCGAACGGTTCCGGCACCAACGTCACCTGGCAGATGAAGGGCGAGCAGCCATACCTCGGCAAGGTCATGAGCACCTTCATCGACTGCGACAAGATGGTCGGCTCGTCCTTCGAGCAAGGACTCGCCAAGCTCAAAGCCATCGCCGAGCAGTAATCGGTCCCCCGCCGGAGCCCCGCCATGCCGCCTGCAGCCACATCCAGCACCGCGCCGCGTGAGCTTGTCGTCACGCGCTTCTTCGACGCGCCGCGCGAGCTGGTGTTCAAGATGTGGACCGACCCCGCGCACGCGCGGCATTGGTGGGGACCGCGCGATTATCCGGTGACGCAGCTCTCGCTCGATGCCCGCCCCGGCGGCAAATGGCGCGGCTGCCTCACCTCGACGCAGGACGGCCGCGCGCTCTGGCAGCACGGCGTCTTTCGCGAAGTGGTTCCGCCGGCGCGGCTCGTCTTCACCTTCGTCTGGGAAGAAGAGGGCGAGCGCGGCACGGAAACCGTGGTGACGGTCACCTTCACCGAAGAGAACGGCAAGACCCGCATGGTCATGTGGCAGACGCCGTTCCAGTCCGCGCCCGAACGCGACGGTCACGGCTTCGGCTGGGCCAGTACGTTCAATCGTCTCACCCAGCACCTCAACGATCTTGCAAGGAGTATCCCCATGAGCGCCGCCGCTATCCGCAAGCCGACCGCGACCCGCGAAGTCACCATCACCCGCGTCTACGACGCGCCGCGCAGCCTGGTCTTCAAGATGTGGACCGATCCGCAGCACATGGCGCAGTGGTGGGGCCCGCAGGGCTTCACCAATCCGGTCTGCGAGCTCGACGTGCGCCCTGGTGGCCGCATGTATGTGGTCATGCACGGGCCGGCGGGAACGGACTTCGATCGCGACTTCCCGATGTCCGGCACCTTTCACGAGATCGTCGCGCCGGAGCGGCTGGTGTTCACCTCGGTCGCCGAGGACGACAACGGCAATCCGCATCTCGAGGCCTACACCGTCGTCACCTTCGAGGATCTTGGCGGTAAGACCCGGCTGACGGTCTCCACCAAGGCGATCGGCATCAGCGATGCCGCGCCGGCGATGCTTGGCGGCATGGAAGCGGGCTGGACGCAGAGCCTGGAGAAGCTCGCCGCGCTCCCGGCATTGCGGACATAAGCGCAAGACCCGGAGCCGCGACGATGAGCAGGGTCGTGATCGAAATGTCAGTGTCGCTGGACGGCTTCATCGCCGGTCCAGACGACACCCCGGCGAATCCGTTCGGCGGCAACGACGCACGGCGTTTGCACGACTGGTTCGTCAGCGGCTCCGAGCCCTATCCGCGCAATGCGTTCTTTCGTCCGCAAGGTGCCAATCGCGACGTCATCGATGCACTCTTCGAGAACACCGGCGCCTTGCTGACGGGGCGGCGCACATACGATCTCGTCGGCGGTTGGGGCGGCAGCCATCCGATGGCAGGCCTCCCGGTCGTGGTGCTGACACATCGAACGTCCACGCGGGCACCCAAGGGCCAGTCGCATTTCACGTTCTGCGACGACATCGCGGGTGCCGTCGCCGCGGCCAAGCGTGCGGCCGGCAGCAAGGACGTGATGGTGCACGGGGCCGCCACGACCCAGCAGCTGCTCGCGGCTGGTCTCGTGGACGAGCTGTCGCTGCATGTGGCGCCGATCCTGCTCGGCGCCGGCCGTCCGTTGTTTGCGAGCGGAGCGCCGATCTTGCTCGAACCGTTGCAGGTCATCGCGACGCCGCAGGTGACGCATCTGCGCTATCGGGTCGGTAAGCGACCCGACTAAGCCATCCCGTCTGACCCACGCTCAGCGTCATGCCCCGCGACGCCGCGCCGCCGAGCGTAGCAAGGGCCCGGCGCGGCCATTTTAGAGCGCTCGCGCTGGCCGCTCGCCTTCAGCTCGCCAGTGCGAGGGGTGATGACGCCGAGTCCGTGGCTCGCGTTGAGCGCATGTCATCCGATTCACAATGTCAAACAACCCGCGAGGTCTTGCTTGCGCAAGGCTTCGCACTTTCAGCACGACGCTGTTTTTGAAGAACTGCGCCGTGGAAGAAATCCAAGGGCGCGCGGGACATCCGTGATCCTTCGGGATCTACGGATCCTTCGCCCCTCGCGGAACGAAGGCAGATGGTAGTCAAACCGCAGGTCTCGTTAGATCGAGATATCCCGCGCGCGATGGGTTACAGCTTGCTTCGCG
>DASRGN010000039.1:0-6009 GCA_035651015.1 Pseudolabrys sp.
ACCGCTGATGACGATGACCATGTCGCCCTTCTTCAATCGCTGACCCATCACAACACCTCCGGGGCGAGCGAAACGATCTTCATGAACTTCTTGGCGCGCAGCTCGCGGGTGACGGGCCCAAAGATACGCGTGCCAATGGGCTCGCCCTGCTTGTTGATGAGCACGGCGGCGTTGCGGTCGAAGCGGATGATCGAGCCGTCCGGCCGGCGGATGTCCTTGGACACGCGCACGACCACCGCCTTCATCACCTCGCCCTTCTTCACCCGCCCGCGCGGAATGGCTTCCTTCACCGACACGACGATGACGTCGCCGATGGTGGCGTATTTCCGCTTCGAGCCGCCCAGCACCTTGATGCACATGACGCGACGCGCGCCGGAATTGTCGGCGACGTCGAGGTTGGTCTGCATCTGGATCATGACTCGATCCTCGTTTCTTCTGCGCGCATCGCGCTCACTGAACCTTCGTTTTCTTTTCGCCCTGAACCACGGTCCAGCGCTTCAGCTTGGAGATCGGCTTGTGCTCTTGAATCCACACGACGTCGCCAATCGAGTATTCGTTGGTCTCGTCATGCGCGTGGTACTTCTTCGACCGACGGATGGTCTTCTTCATCGTCGGATGCGTGAAGCGCCGCTCGACGCGCACGACAACCGTCTTGTTCTGCTTGTCGCTGACGACGACGCCCTGGAGCGTTCGCTTCGGCATAAAAGACCCCTTACTTCTTCTTCGACTTCGCCGCCGCCTTCGGCTTGGCGGTCGATTTGGATTTCGTCTTGGCGCGCGTCTTCGCCTTCGGCTTGGCCTCGGCCCCACCTGTCGCGGCTTCCTTCGCCTGCGGCACATCGACGCCAGAACGCTTCTGCCCGGCGATGGTCTTCAGCCGCGCGATGTCGCGGCGGATGACGCGCACCCGCGAAGTATTCTCGAGCTGGCCCGTGGCGCGCTGGAAGCGCAGATTGAACTGCTCTTTCTTCAGCTTGAGGACTTCGTCCTCGATCTGATCCAGCGTCATCGCACGCACGTCGAAAGCTTTCATCGTCATTACTCCGCGATGCGCTCGATGAAGCGCGTCTTCACCGGCAGCTTGGCCGCAGCGAGCGCCAACGCCTCGCGCGCCGCCTGCAGCGGGATGCCGTCGACTTCGAATAGGATGCGGCCGGGCTTCACGCGCACGACCCAGAGCTCCGGCGTGCCTTTGCCCTTGCCCATGCGCACTTCGATCGGCTTCTTCGACACCGGCACGTCGGGGAATACGCGGATCCAGACGCGGCCGGCGCGCTTCATGTGACGGGTGAGCGCGCGGCGCGCGGCCTCGATCTGGCGCGCGGTGACGCGATCCGGCTCGATCGCCTTGAGCCCGTATTGGCCGAAGGCGAGCTGGTTGCCGCTGGTGGCGATGCCGTGGATACGGCCCTTGAACGCCTTGCGGAATTTGGTGCGGATCGGTTGCAGCATGACTTAGCTCTTGTTCTTTCCTCAGGCGGCCGTCGTTTCGCGGCGCGGCGGACGCCCCGCTTCGGCTTCCGAAAGCTTCTTGTCCTGCGCCATCGGATCGTGCTCGAGGATCTCGCCCTTGAAGATCCACACTTTGACGCCGCAGGTGCCGTAGGTGGTGAAAGCCGTGGCGACGCCGTAGTCGACATCGGCGCGCAGCGTGTGGAGCGGCACGCGGCCTTCGCGATACCACTCCATGCGCGCGATTTCGGCGCCGCCGAGACGGCCGGAGCAGTTGATGCGGATGCCCTCGGCGCCGAGCCGCATTGCCGACTGAACGGCGCGCTTCATGGCGCGGCGGAAGGCGACGCGGCGCTCGAGCTGCTGCGCGATCGATTCGGCGACCAGCTGCGCGTCGAGCTCCGGCTTGCGGATTTCCAGGATGTTGATGACCACGTCGCTGTCCGTCATCTTAGCGACGACCTTACGCAGCTTCTCGATGTCGGCGCCCTTCTTGCCGATCACCACGCCAGGCCGCGCCGAATAGATCGTCACGCGGCACTTCTTGTGCGGGCGCTCGATCACGATCTTCGCCACCGCTGCCTGCTTGAGCTGCTTCATCAGCTCTTCGCGGATCTTGATGTCCTCGTGCAGCAGCGTGCCGTACTCGGACTTGCCGGAGTACCACCGCGAATCCCAGGTGCGGTTGATGCCGACGCGCAGCCCGATCGGATTGACCTTTTGACCCATCGAACCCTCTCCTGCCTCAGGCTTCGGCCTCGACCTGACGCACGATGATGGTCAGGTTCGAGAACGGCTTGAAAATCGGCGCGACACGGCCGCGGCCGCGCGCCACATGACGCTTCATCACGATCGCCTTGCCGACATGCGCCTGCGCGACGACGAGCTCGTCGACGTCGAGATCATGATTGTTCTCGGCATTGGCGATCGCCGACTCCAGGCACTTGCGCACCTCTTTGGCGATGCGCTTGCGCGAAAACTCGAGATCAGCGAGCGCGCTCGCGACCTTCTTGCCGCGAATGAGTTGCGCGACGAGATTGAGCTTCTGCGGCGATACCCGCAGCATGCGGGCGACCGCCTTGGCCTCGTTGTCTGGGAGATCCCTCCCGCGTGCGCTCTTGCCCATGACTTAGTTCCTCTTAGCCAGCCGCCGGCGTTGCCGCCGCCGGGGCCGCGCCACCCGAAGCGGCAGGCGCGCTGGTGCGCTTGGCTTTGCGATCCGACGAGTGGCCGTAGAAGGTGCGGGTCGGCGCGAACTCGCCGAACTTGTGACCGACCATTTCTTCGGTCACCTGCACCGGGACATGCTTCTGACCGTTGTAGACGCCGAAATTGAGCCCGACGAATTGCGGCAGGATCGTCGAACGACGGCTCCAGATCTTGATCATCTCGTGGCGGCCGGACGCGCGTACGGCATCCGCTTTCCTCAGCAGATAACCGTCGACGAACGGGCCTTTCCAAACCGAACGAGTCATATGCGTGCCTCGCCTTACTTTTTCTTCCGCGCGTGGCGGCTGGAGATGATGAATTTGTTGGTCGACTTGTTGTTGCGGGTCTTCTTGCCCTTGGTCGGGAAGCCCCACGGGGTGACCGGATGCCGGCCACCCGAAGTGCGGCCTTCGCCGCCGCCGTGCGGATGGTCGATCGGGTTCATGGCGACGCCGCGGTTGTGCGGACGCTTGCCCATCCAGCGCTTGCGACCGGCCTTGCCGATCGAGATGTTCATGTTGTCCGGGTTCGACACCGCGCCGATGGTCGCCATGCAGCGGCCATGCACCAGGCGCTGCTCGCCGGAATTGAGCCGCAGAATGACGTACTCGCCGTCGCGGCCGACGATCTGCGCGTAGCTGCCGGCCGAGCGCGCGATCTGCCCGCCCTTGCCGATCTTGATCTCGATATTGTGCACGATGGTGCCGACCGGGACGTTGGCGATCGGCATCGCATTGCCGGGCTTCACGTCGGCATGCTCGGAGGCAACGACACTGTCGCCGGCCGCGAGCCGCTGCGGCGCCAGAATGTAGGCGAGCTCGCCGTCCTGGTACTTGATCAGCGCGATAAAGCCGGTGCGGTTCGGATCGTATTCGATGCGCTCGACCGTCGCCGTCACGTCACGCTTGCTGCGCTTGAAGTCGATCACACGATAGGCCTGCTTGTGGCCGCCGCCGCGGAAGCGCGAGGTGATGCGGCCGTTGTTGTTGCGGCCGCCCGTCGCGTTCTGGCCTTCCGTCAGCGCCTTGACCGGCTTGCCCTTGTAGAGCGTGGAACGATCGACGAGCACCAGCTGGCGCTGGCTCGGCGTGGTCGGGTTGAAGGTCTTCAATGCCATGGTCGCAGATCCTTACAGGCCCGTGGTCACGTCGATGCGGTGACCCTCTTCGAGGGTCACGATCGCGCGCTTGGTGTCGGACAATTCGCCAGGACGGCCGCGGAAGGCCTTAACCTTGCCGCCGCGGATCAGCGTGTTGACCGCCTTCACCTTCACGTCGAACAGCTTCTCGATTGCTTCCTTGATCTGCGGCTTGGTCGCAGTCCGGGCGACCTTGAACACGACTTGGTTGCGCTCGGAGGCCATCGTCGCTTTTTCGGTGATCACCGGAGCGATGATGACGTCATAGTGGCGGGGATCGGTGGTGCTCATTTGAATCGCGCCTCCAATGCATCGAGCGCGGCCTTGGTGAGCACGAGCGTCTTGCGCCGCAGGATGTCATAGACGTTGATGCCCTGGACCGGCAGCACGTCGATGTTCGGGATGTTGCGCGCCGCGTTGCGGAAATTGGCCTCGACCTCGGCGCCGTCGATGATCAGCGCATTGCTCAATCCGAGCTTGTCGAAGCTCGCGGCGAGCGTCTTGGTCTTGGTGTCCTTCACGGTCGCCTTGTCGAGGACGACGATCCCGCCGTCCTTGGCCTTGGCCGAGAGCGCGTGGCGCAGAGCGAGCGCGCGTACCTTCTTCGGAAGGTCGATGGCGTGGCTGCGCACATGCGGGCCGAACATCTTGGCGCCGCCGCGGAACTGGCTGACTCGCGCCGAGCCGTGACGAGCACCGCCGGTGCCCTTCTGCCGGTACATCTTCTTACCGGTGCGCCAGATCTCGTCCTTTTCAGTGGCCTTGTGCGTGCCGCGCTGGCGCTTGGCGAGCTGCCAGATGACGCAGCGCTGGATCAGATCAGTGCGCGGCTCGAGACCGAAGATGGCATCGGACAGGTTCACCGAACCCGCCGCTTTGCCCTCGATCGTGGTGATCTTGAGTTCCATTATGCGCCCTCCTTCGCGGGAGCTTCGGGCGCGGCCGCCTCAGTCGTCTCGGCGACGCGGAACTTGCCGGGCTTCGGTGCCTCTTTCGGCAGCTTCTTCTTCACGGCATCGCGCACCATGATCCAACCGCCCTTGGCGCCGGGAACGGCGCCTTCGACGAGGATCAGGCCGCGCGGGACGTCCGTCTGCACCACCTTGAGATTGAGCGTGGTGACGCGGTCGACACCCATGTGGCCGGGCATCTTCTTGTTCTTGAAGGTCTTGCCGGGATCTTGACGGCCGCCGGTCGAACCGATCGAGCGATGCGAGATCGACACACCGTGCGTGGCGCGCAAGCCGCCGAAATTCCAGCGCTTCATGCCGCCGGCAAAGCCCTTGCCGATCGAGGTGCCGGTGACGTCGACGAACTGGCCGACGACGAAATGATCGGCGGTGATCTCGGCACCGACCGGGATGAGCGCATCCTCGGTGACACGGAATTCCGCGACCTTGCGTTTGGGCTCGACCTTGGCGACGGCGAAGCTGCCGCGATCCGCCTTGCTCATATTGTTGGCACGACGGGCGCCGGAGCCGAGCTGCAGCGCAACGTAGCCGTTCTTGTCCGTGGTCCGATGACCGATCACCTGGCACTGCGCGAGACGCAGCACCGTCACCGGCACATGCTCGCCGGCATCGGTGAAGATGCGGGTCATTCCGACCTTCTGTGCGATCACTCCGGAGCGCATGGTTCGTGTGTCCTTCGTAACTTTCGGCTCAGAGCTTGATCTCGACGTCGACACCGGCGGCGAGGTCGAGCTTCATCAGCGCGTCCACCGTCTGCGGCGTCGGATCGACGATGTCGAGCAGGCGCTTATGCGTGCGCATCTCGAACTGTTCGCGGCTCTTCTTGTCGACATGCGGCGAGCGGTTCACCGTGAACTTCTCGATGTGCGTCGGCAGCGGGATCGGACCACGCACCTGCGCGCCCGTGCGCTTGGCGGTGTTCACGATCTCACGCGTCGACGCATCGAGGATGCGGTGGTCGAACGCCTTGAGCCGGATCCGGATGTTCTGGCCGTTCATGGATTAATGCTCCAACGCCAAGGGGCGCAACGATGCGCGCCCCTTTGCTTGTCCCTTTACTCGATGATCGAAGCCACGACGCCGGCACCGACGGTGCGGCCGCCTTCACGGATGGCGAAGCGCAGCTTCTCCTCCATGGCGATCGGCACGATCAGGTGCACTTCCATGGCGATGTTGTCGCCAGGCATCACCATCTCCGTGCCCGCCGGCAGGTGCACCACACCCGTCACGTCCGTCGTG
>DASRGN010000040.1:0-18849 GCA_035651015.1 Pseudolabrys sp.
TAGGCCGTGTAATGGGCCTTGCCCTGCTCCGCCAGGACCTTGGTGATCGCCGCCGTCAGCGACGTCTTCCCATGGTCCACGTGACCAATCGTCCCGATGTTGCAATGCGGCTTCGTGCGAGCGAATTTCTCTTTGGCCATCGGAGTCTCCGTATATCCCCTGAAACCTGTCTAAACCTGTTTAACCTCAGGCGAACTTCGCCTGGACCTCTTGTGCGACGTTCTGCGGCACTTGTTCGTAGTGATCGAACTGCATCGTGAACGTGGCGCGACCCTGTGACATCGAGCGCAGCGTGTTGACGTAACCGAACATGTTGGCGAGCGGCACCATCGCATTGATGACGTTGGCGTTGCCGCGCATGTCCTGGCCGTGGATCTGGCCGCGCCGCGAGTTCAGGTCGCCGATGACCGAGCCGGTGTAATCTTCCGGCGTCACCACCTCGACCTTCATGATCGGCTCGAGCAACACCGAGCCGCCCTTCTGCAGCGCCTCACGCAGTGCTGCGCGCGACGCGATTTCGAAGGCGAGCGCCGAAGAGTCGACGTCGTGATAAGCGCCGTCGATCAGCCGGACCTTGAGATCGAGCACCGGGAAGCCAGCGAGGATGCCCGAGCCGAGCACCGACTCGAGACCCTTCTCGACGCCGGGGATGAATTCCTTCGGCACGGCGCCGCCGACGATCTCGTTCTCGAAGACGAAACCGCTCGACGGCTCGCCAGGACCGGCAACGATCTTCACGCGCGCGAACTGGCCGGAGCCGCCGGTCTGTTTCTTGTGCACATAGTCGACCGTCGCCTCGCGCGTCAACTTCTCGCGATAGGCCACCTGCGGCGCGCCGATATTGGCTTCGACCTTGTAGGTGCGCTTCAAGATGTCGACCTTGATGTCGAGGTGCAGTTCGCCCATGCCCTTAAGGATGGTCTGACCGCTCTCCTGGTCGGTGGAGACGCGGAACGACGGATCCTCGGCCGCGAGCTTGGCCAGCGCGACGCCGAGCTTCTCCTGGTCGGCCTTCGACTTCGGCTCGATCGCGATCTCGATGACCGGATCCGGGAATTCCATCTTCTCGAGGATCACCGTGTCCTTGGCGTCGCACAGCGTATCGCCGGTGCGCACTTCCTTGAGGCCCGCCAAAGCGACGATGTCGCCCGCATAGGCTTCCTTGATGTCCTCGCGGTTGTTCGCATGCATCAACAGCATGCGCCCGATCCGCTCCTTGCGCTCCTTCGTCGAGTTGATGACGCCGGTGCCGCTGGTGAGCGTGCCGGAGTAGATGCGGCAGAAGGTGATGGTGCCGACGAACGGGTCGTCCATGATCTTGAAGGCGAGCAGCGCCATCGGCTCCTTGTCGTCCGCCTTGCGCACGACCTCGTTGCCCTTCTCGTCGACGCCCTTGATCGCGGGCACGTCGAGCGGGCTCGGCAGATAGTCGACCACCGCGTCGAGCAACGGTTGCACGCCCTTGTTCTTGAACGCGGAGCCGCAGAGCACCGGGAAGAACGCGCCGGTGAGCACCGCTTTGCGGATCAGGCGCTTCAGCGTCGCCTCGTCAGGCTCCTTGCCTTCGAGATAAGCGGTCATCGCGTCGTCATCGAGCTCGACCGCGGCCTCGATCATCGCCTCGCGATACTTCTTCGCCTGGTCGGCGAGGTCGGCCGGAATGTCGACGTCGTGATATTTCGCGCCGAGCGACTCGTCGTCCCAGACGACGCCCTTCATGCGCACCAGGTCGACGAGGCCCTTGTACTGCTGCTCCGCACCGATCGGCAGCTGGATGGCCACCGGTTTGGCACCGAGGCGCGTCTTGATGTCGTCGAGGCACTTGAAGAAGTCGGCGCCGATCTTGTCCATCTTGTTGGCGAAGACGATGCGCGGAACCTTGTACTTGTCGCCCTGGCGCCAGACCGTCTCGGTCTGCGGCTCGACGCCCTGGTTGCTGTCGAGCACGCAGACGGCGCCGTCGAGCACGCGCAGCGAGCGCTCCACCTCGATGGTGAAATCGACGTGGCCGGGCGTGTCGATGATGTTGAGGCGCTTGTTCTTCCAGAACGCGGTGGTCGCGGCCGACGTGATGGTGATGCCGCGCTCCTGCTCCTGCTCCATCCAATCCATCGTCGCGGCGCCTTCATGCACCTCGCCGATCTTGTGGCTCTTGCCCGTGTAATAGAGGATCCGCTCGGTCGTCGTCGTCTTGCCCGCGTCGATGTGGGCCATGATGCCGAAGTTGCGGTAGTCCTCGATGGGATGGATGCGTGGCATTCGGGGTCAGTCCTTGTGTCTTTGGCTCGCGTTCACCAGCGATAGTGCGAGAAGGCCCGGTTGGCCTCCGCCATGCGGTGAGTGTCCTCGCGTTTCTTGACAGCGTTCCCCCGATTATTCGACGCGTCGAGCAGCTCCGAGGAGAGCCGCTCGGTCATGGTCTTTTCGTTGCGCTCGCGTGCCGCGGAAATGATCCAGCGGATCCCCAGTGCCTGACGGCGCGAGGTACGCACTTCAACGGGCACCTGATACGTGGCGCCGCCGACGCGGCGTGAGCGGACCTCGATCGAGGGCATCACGTTGTCGAGCGCCTGCGTGAAGACGTTGAGCGGATTCTGCTTGGTCTTGTTCTCGATCAGCTCGAGCGCGCCATAGACGATGCTCTCGGCGACCGACTTCTTGCCGTCATACATGACGGCGTTCATGAACTTGCTGACCACCGTGTTCCCGAATTTCGGGTCGGGGAGGATTTCGCGCTTTTCCGCAGCGTGACGACGGGACATCTCTCTTTTCCTTGCCTCTCGCGATCCCCGGGTCTCGCTTCGCTCGCCCGAGGATGATCTTCGCTCCGCTCAGATCACTTCGGACGCTTGGCGCCGTATTTCGAACGGCGCTGTTTGCGGTTCTTGACGCCCTGGGTGTCGAGCACGCCACGCAGGATGTGGTAGCGCACGCCCGGCAGGTCCTTCACGCGGCCGCCGCGGATCATCACCACCGAGTGCTCTTGCAGATTGTGGCCCTCGCCCGGGATGTAGCCGATCACCTCGAAGCCGTTGGTCAGGCGTACCTTGGCGACCTTGCGCAGCGCCGAGTTCGGCTTCTTCGGCGTCGTCGTGTAGACGCGCGTGCATACGCCGCGCTTCTGCGGCGACGCCTGGAGCGCCGGAACCTTGTTGCGGGCCTGCTGCGGGTGCCGCGGCTTGGCGATCAGCTGGTTGATGGTCGGCATCGTTGGCCTTCACACCTCAAAAGGGGCTTGCGCCCGGAAACGTTTGGGCTTGCGCCCGGCATCCATGCGCGGGTTTCCCACGCGCAAAGTGAAATCGCGCCAGCCGCCGTCACCAGCGGGAGCGCGCTTCTCGCGACAGAGGACCGCGACGCGCGAGCGCCGCGATCATGTACTTCGATCGATCTGACAACAGGCTGTCAGAGGCAGCGTTTGAGCTTCTTTCATCGAGGCTTTGTCGCCGCCCACATCCTTGAGAAAAACGCTACGCTCTCAGGGACTTGGCCGGGTGACCGTTCCGACTGGCGAAGCTCACCGCCTGCCGTAAAAGTGGGGCGTATGTATCGGCCGATTCCCGGGGTGTCAAGCACAGAAAGCCTGGAAAAATCGACGAAAGTCGGGCGTTTCCGCGCTTCGCGGTGCCCGCCGCGGGGCCAACTCCGGCTTACCCGTCGCGATGCCGTTAACCTTTCGTTAACTCTTGCGGCGCGGCGGCCACGGCCCCATCAATCCGCAGTCACGCCCGTATCCTTGATGATTTTCAAATACTTAGCGCTTTCATTCTGAACAAAGCCGGCGAACTCCGCGCTCGACATATGCACGATTTCGGCCCCGGCAGCGGACAGTCTCGCGCGCACATCCGCCTGATCGAGGACCGCGTTAATCTCCTTGTTGAGCCGCTCAATGATCGGTTTGGGCGTGCCTCGCGGGGCGAAAAAACCCTGCCACAGCGTAAAGTCGAAATTCTCGATACCCGTCGCCTCCGCGACCGTTGGCACGTCGGGCGCCGCGCTCGACCGCTTGGCCGACGACACGGCGAGCAGCTTGAGCGTTCCCGATTTCACATGCGGCATAGCGGCCGGCAGGCCCGGGAAATAGAAGTCGACGTGCTCGCCGATCACGTCGTTGAGCGCGGGGCCTGCCCCCTTGTACGGGACATGCGTGAGATCACCCTTGCTCTTGAGCTTCAAGAGCTCGCCGGCAAAGAAGCCGGGCGTGCCCGCCCCGGCCGAGGCGAAGGTGATCTTCTTGGTCGAAAGCGCGGCGTAGAACTCCTTCATGCTCGCGTACGACGCTTTCGCCGGCACGACGAGACCAAGCGGCACGATCGCCCCGAGTGCGATCGGTTCGAAATCCTTATCCGGATCGTAGGCGAGGCCTTTGAGCCAGTGCTGGTTGATGGACATCTCGCCGGTCTGGCCGAGAAACAGCATCAGCCCATCCGGCGCCGCGCGCGCCACGGCCTGCGCGCCGATGGCGCCGCTGCCGCCGGCGCGGTTCTCGACGACGACCGACTGGCCAAGCGCGATCGAGAGCTTGTCGGCAATGATGCGCGCGACCACGTCGCCGGTACCGCCGGGTGAATAGGCGACGATGAGGCGCACTGGCCCGGATGGATAGGTCTGCGCCTGCGCAGGCAGGGTGACGACCAGTGCGGTGAAAGCCGCGGCCAGCAATTTCGCGATCATGGCGCTCCTCCGGAATGACGTTTCTGTTATTGGCGATGACCTTACGCCAAGACGCTTGCACCGGTCCCGCTTCATTCCGACGCTGCGCTCAGCTCAGCCTGGCGGCGATCGCCTCCCCGGTCTCTCGGGTGCCGAGCTTGCCGCCGACGTCGCGGGTCATCTCCTTCGCCACCACAGCGGCTTCCACCGCCGCCTCGATGGCGGCCGCCGCCTCTTCGAAGTGCGCGAGCTTCTTGCGCCGGCCGATCCAGGCAAGGAGCAGCGCGGCGGAGATGATCAGCGAGCTCGGATTGGCGATATTCCGCCCGGCGATGTCGGGCGCGGAGCCGTGCGCGGCCTGCGCCATGCCGTAGTCGCTGCCGGCATTGAGCGAGCCGCCGAGCCCGAGGCTGCCGGAGAGTTCCGCGGTGAGGTCGGAGAGAATGTCGCCATACATGTTGGTGGTGACGATGACGTCGAAGCGCTGCGGCGCCCGTACCACATGGGCGGTCATGGCATCGATGATGAAGCCGTCGACCTTGATGTCCGGGAATTCCTTGGCGACCTTCTCCACCTCCTCGATGAACAGGCCCTCGGTGACGCGCAAAACATTGGCCTTGTGCACGAAGCTCACATGCTTACGCCGTCGCGCGGCAAGCTCGAAAGCCGCGCGCGCGATGCGCTCGCAGCAATGCCGGGTAATGCGGCGTAGCGAAATGGCGACGTCTTTGGTCACCAAAACCTCGCCGGAGCCCGCCTCCATATTGCGGTCGGCATAGAATCCTTCGATGTTCTCGCGCACCACGACGAGATCGAAGTCGCCAAAATGCCGCGCAAAGCCGGGATAGGTCCGCGCCGGCCGGATATTGGCGAACAGGTCGAGGTTTTTGCGAAAGAACATCGACGGATTGATCTGGCCTTTGCCTTCGTCATAGTCGAGCGTCGCGGTCGGGCCGAGGATGAGGCCGTCGGCCTTGCGCGCGGCGTCGAGCAAAGCATCGTCGACGGTCGCGCCGGTCCGGCGATGGCGCTCGTAGCCGACCGGCTCCTCGACGATGTCGAGCTCGAGGCCGAAGCGCTTCGACGCGGCGCGCAGGACGCTCAGCGTGGCGACGGTGATTTCCGGGCCAATCCCGTCACCGGGCAGCACGAGCAAATGCATGGAGAGTTCCTTTGCGATGGCGGCGCCATCATCATGCTTTCGCCCGCAAAGAAAAGGGCCGCCCCTGACAGAACGGCCCTGCTCAATCGGCATGCGAAGACAAAACAAAAGGGCCGCCCGATGGGCGGCCCTTTCGATCTTTTGCTTTGCGCCGGCCTTACTCGGCGGGCGGAAGCGCCGGGGCTTCGGCTGCCGCGGGTGCGGCGGCGGCGGCCTTCTGCGCATCCTTCTCGCGCTCCTCGAGGATGAGCGCATCGCGCTTCATGGCAACCTCGCGCAGCGTGTTCATCATCGCGCCGGTACCCGCCGGGATCAGGCGGCCGACGATGACGTTCTCCTTGAGCCCGTCGAGCGTATCCACCTTGCCGCCGACGGCAGCCTCGGTGAGCACGCGCGTGGTCTCCTGGAACGACGCCGCAGAGATGAACGAACGGGTCTGCAGCGACGCCTTGGTGATGCCGAGCAGGACCGGATGCGCTGTCGCCGGCTTCTTGCCCTCCTCCGCCACGCGGGCGTTGATCTCGTCGAGCTCGATCTTGTCCATCTGCTCGCCCTGGATGAGATCGGTTTCGCCGACGTCGTCGATCTCGACCTTCTGCAGCATCTGGCGAACGATCACCTCGATGTGCTTGTCGTTGATGCTGACGCCCTGCAGCCGATAAACCTCCTGGATCTCGTTGACGAGGTAAGCAGCAAGCTCCTCGACGCCTTTGATCGCCAGGATGTCGTGCGGTGCCGGATTGCCCTCGACGATGTAGTCGCCCTTTTCGACCACGTCGCCGTCCTGCAAGTGGATGTGCTTGCCTTTCGGGATCAGGTACTCGCGCGGCTCCTCGCCCTTCTCATGCGGCTCGATGCTGACGCGACGCTTGTTCTTGTAGTCGCGCCCGAAGCGAACGGTGCCGGCGATTTCGGCGATGATCGCCGCTTCCTTCGGCCGCCGCGCCTCGAACAGCTCCGCCACCCGCGGCAGACCGCCGGTGATGTCGCGCGTCTTGGCGCTTTCGGTCGGGATACGAGCGATGACGTCGCCGGCCTGCACCTTGCCGCCGGGATCGACCGAGATAATGGCATCGACGGCGAGCGTGTAGCGCGCATCGCCACCGCGAGCGAGCTTGAGCACCTTGCCGTCCTTGCCCTTGATCACGATCGCCGGACGCAAGTCCTGCTGACCGCGCGCCGAGCCCGTGCGCCAATCGATGACGACGCGCTTGGCGATACCGGTCGACTCATCGAGCGCTTCCGACAACGACAGCCCGTCGACGAGGTCTTCGAAGCCAATCGTGCCTTCGACCTCGGTGAGGATCGGCCGCGTGTACGGATCCCACTCGGCAATGCGCTGACCGCGCTTGACCTTCTCGCCGTCCTCGACGCGCAAGCGCGCGCCGTAGGGAATGCGATGGGTCGCACGTTCGGTGCCGTCCGGATCGACGACGGCGACCACCATGTTACGAACCATGGTGACGACCTCGTTGTCCGCATTGCGAGCGATATTGAGGTTCTTGATCTTGATCTTCCCCTCAAAGTTCGACTCGATGAACGACTGCTCCGAGATCTGCGCCGCACCACCGATATGGAAGGTGCGCATGGTGAGCTGGGTACCCGGCTCGCCGATCGACTGCGCCGCGATGACGCCGACCGCCTCGCCCATGTTCACGGGCGTGCCGCGGGCGAGATCGCGCCCGTAGCAGGCGCCGCACACGCCGTTGGTCAGCTCGCAGGTGAGCACCGAGCGGATGCGCACTTCCTGCACGCCCGCCGACGTGATCGCCTCGACTTCCGGCTCCTGCAACAGGGTGCCGCGCTTGGCGATGACCTTGCTCGACACCGGATCCTTGACGTCTTCGGCCGTGGTGCGGCCGAGGATACGAGTGCCGAGAGAGGCAACCACCTGGCCCGCGTCGATGATGGCGCGAACCTTGATGCCGCCCTTGGTGCCGCAGTCCCAGGCCGTGATGATGCAGTCCTGCGCCACGTCGACCAGACGCCGCGTCAGGTAGCCCGAGTTCGCGGTCTTCAAGGCGGTATCGGCGAGACCCTTACGCGCGCCGTGGGTCGAGTTGAAGTACTCGAGCACGGACAGGCCTTCCTTGAAGTTCGAGATGATCGGGCTCTCGATGATCTCGCCCGACGGCTTGGCCATGAGGCCGCGCATGCCGGCGAGCTGACGCATCTGCGCGGGCGAGCCGCGCGCGCCGGAGTGCGCCATCATGTAGATCGAGTTGACCTGCGCTTCCTTGCCGTCCGCGTCTTTGCGGGCGGTGGAGATCTCGCGCATCATCTCCTCGGCGATCTGCTCGGTGCACTTCGACCAGGCGTCGACCACCTTATTGTACTTCTCACCCTGGGTGATGAGACCGTCGTTGTACTGCTGCTCGAACTCCTTGGCGAGCTCGCGCGTGGTCTCGACGATCTTCCACTTGGAGTGCGGCACCACCATGTCGTCCTTGCCGAACGAGATGCCGGCCTTGAACGCGTGATGGAAGCCGAGCGCCATGATGCGGTCGCAGAAGATCACAGTCTCCTTCTGCCCGCAGTGACGATACACGGTGTCGATCATCGAGGAGATTTCGCGCTTGGTCATCAACTTGTTGACCAGAGCGAAAGAAATCTTCGAGCTCCTCGGCAGCACCTGGCCGAGGATGACGCGGCCGGGCGTAGTCTCGAACCACTCGTAGGTCGGCTCGCCCTTCTCGTTGACGCCCTGCCAGCGATACTTGATCTTGCTGTGCAGGCTCACCGTCTTCTCATTGAGCGCGTGCTCGACCTCCGCGATCTGGCGGTAGAAGCCGCGGACCAGGTTCTGCTTCTTCGGATCGCGCTTGAGCTCTTCCTCTTTGTGCAGCTCGAGCTTCCACTCGCCCGGCGCGCCTTCGGCCAGGATCGAGAGGTAATAGAGTCCGAGCACGATGTCCTGCGACGGCACAATGATCGGCGAGCCGTTGGCCGGATGCAGGATGTTGTTGGTCGACATCATCAGCACGCGTGCCTCGAGCTGCGCCTCGAGCGACAGCGGCACGTGCACCGCCATCTGGTCGCCGTCGAAGTCGGCGTTGAACGCCGCGCAGACCAGCGGATGCAGCTGGATTGCCTTGCCTTCGATCAGCACCGGCTCGAACGCCTGGATGCCGAGGCGATGCAGCGTCGGCGCGCGGTTGAGCAGCACCGGATGCTCGCGGATCACCTCGTCGAGGATATCCCAAACCTCCGGCTTCTCCTTCTCGACCAGCTTCTTTGCCTGCTTCACCGTGGTGGAGAGGCCCTTGGCGTCGAGTCGCGAATAGATGAACGGCTTGAACAGCTCGAGCGCCATCTTCTTCGGTAGGCCGCACTGATGCAGCTTGAGCTCCGGACCGACCACGATCACCGAACGGCCGGAATAGTCGACGCGCTTGCCGAGCAGGTTCTGACGGAACCGGCCCTGCTTGCCCTTGAGCATGTCGGCGAGCGACTTCAGCGGACGCTTGTTGGCGCCGGTGATGACGCGGCCGCGGCGGCCGTTGTCGAACAGCGCATCGACCGCTTCCTGCAGCATGCGCTTTTCGTTGCGGATGATGATGTCCGGCGCGCGCAGCTCGATCAGCCGCTTCAGACGATTGTTACGGTTGATGACGCGGCGATAGAGGTCGTTGAGGTCGGACGTGGCGAAGCGGCCGCCGTCGAGCGGGACGAGCGGGCGCAGATCCGGCGGGATCACCGGCACCACGGTCAGGATCATCCATTCCGGCTTGTTGCCGGACTGGAGGAACGCCTCGATCAGCTTCAGGCGCTTCGCGGTCTTCTTCTTCTTGATGTCGCTGTCGGTTTCCGCGATCTCGGCGCGCAGCTCGCCCTGCAGCTTCTCGCAGTCGATGGCCTTGAGCATCTCGCGGATCGCTTCCGCGCCGATGAGCGCGGTGAAGCTGTCGCCGCCGAATTCCTCTTGCGCCTTGAGATACTCATCCTCGCTGAGCAGCTGGCGGTCCTTGAGCGGGGTCAGACCCGGCTCCAGCACCACGTAATACTCGAAGTAGAGGATGCGCTCGAGATCCTTCAGCGTCATGTCGAGCAGCAAGCCGATGCGCGAAGGCAGCGACTTGAGGAACCAGATGTGCGCGACGGGCGCGGCGAGCTCGATGTGGCCCATGCGCTCGCGGCGCACGCGCGACAGCGTCACCTCGACCGAGCACTTCTCGCAGATGATGCCCTTGTACTTCATGCGCTTGTACTTGCCGCACAAGCACTCATAGTCCTTGATCGGGCCGAAGATGCGCGCGCAGAACAGGCCGTCGCGCTCCGGCTTGAAGGTCCGGTAGTTGATGGTCTCCGGCTTTTTGATCTCGCCGTATGACCAGGACAGAATCTTTTCCGGGCTCGCGATGGAGATCCGGATCTGGTCAAAGACCTGAGCCGGCACCTGCGGGCTGAAAAGATTCATGATCTCTTGATTCATTCGCCATCTCCTCGACCGGGAGCCGCCAAACTCCCGAAGGTCGTCTAAAAATTTCTACTCTGCGGGGCGGGCCCTGCCCGCCCCGATCGGATCGATCACTCCGCGGCCTCGGCCGTCGGTGTCTCCGGGCCCTGACGCGACTGCTTGGAATTGTGCAGGTCGACATTGAGGCCGAGCGAGCGCATTTCCTTGACCAGCACGTTGAAGCTTTCCGGAATACCGGCTTCGAACGTGTCGTCACCGCGCACGATCGCCTCGTACACCTTGGTGCGGCCGGCGACGTCGTCCGACTTCACCGTCAGCATCTCCTGCAGCGTGTAGGCCGCGCCATAAGCTTCGAGCGCCCACACCTCCATTTCGCCGAAGCGCTGGCCGCCGAACTGCGCCTTGCCGCCCAGCGGCTGCTGGGTGACCAGGCTGTACGGACCGATCGAACGCGCGTGGATCTTATCATCCACGAGGTGGTGCAGCTTGAGCATGTAGATGAAGCCCACTGTCACCTTGCGATCGAAGGTCTCGCCGGTACGGCCGTCGAACACCGTCACCTGGCCGGAATGCTCAAGGCCGGCGAGATCGAGCATGTGCTCGATGTCGCTTTCCTTGGCACCGTCGAACACTGGCGTCGCAATCGGAACGCCGTGCTTGAGGTTGGTGCCGAGCTCGAGCAGGCCGTCTTCGTTCAGCGACTTGATGGTCTCGTCGTCGCCATAGACCTTCTTGAGGATGTCCTTGAGCGGCCGCACGTCCTTCTTGTTGCCATAGGCTTCGACCGCCTGCCCGATCTTGAGACCAAGGCCGGCGCATGCCCAGCCGAGATGCGTCTCGAGGATCTGGCCGACATTCATGCGGCTCGGCACGCCGAGCGGATTGAGCACGATGTCGACCGGCTGACCGTCGGCGAGGAACGGCATGTCCTCGGCCGGCACGATCTTCGACACCACGCCCTTGTTGCCATGACGCCCGGCCATCTTGTCGCCGGGCTGGATCTTGCGCTTCACCGCGACGAAGACCTTGACCATCTTCATCACGCCCGGAGGCAGCTCGTCGCCGCGCTGCAGCTTCTCGACCTTGTCGAGGAAGCGCTGCTCGAGCAGCTTCTTCGACTCTTCGTACTGCTTACGGATGGCCTCGATCTCCGCCATCAGCTTGTCGTTGGGCGAAGCGAACTGCCACCACTGCGAACGCGGATATTCCTCGAGCACCGCGCGGGTGATCTTGGAGTCCTTTTTGAAGCCCTTCGGACCGGCAATGCCTTGCCGGCCTTCGAGCAGTTCCGCGAGGCGGCCGTAGACGTTACGGTCGAGGATCGCCTGCTCGTCGTCGCGGTCCTTGGCGAGGCGTTCGATCTCCTCGCGCTCGATCGCGAGCGCACGCTCGTCCTTCTCGACGCCGTGGCGGTTGAACACGCGCACTTCGACAACGGTGCCCTGCACGCCCGGCGGAACGCGCAACGACGTGTCGCGCACGTCGGAGGCCTTCTCGCCGAAGATGGCGCGCAGAAGCTTCTCTTCCGGCGTCATCGGGCTTTCACCCTTGGGCGTGATCTTGCCGACGAGGATGTCGCCGGCATGCACCTCGGCGCCGATATAGACGATGCCCGCTTCGTCGAGGTTCTTCAGCGCCTCTTCCGAGACGTTCGGAATGTCGCGCGTGATCTCCTCCGGACCGAGCTTGGTGTCGCGCGCCATCACCTCGAATTCTTCGATGTGGATCGAGGTGAAGACGTCGTCCTTCACGATGCGCTCGGAGAGAAGGATCGAGTCCTCGAAGTTGTAGCCATTCCACGGCATGAAGGCGACGAGCACGTTACGGCCGAGCGCAAGCTCGCCGAGATCGGTCGAGGGGCCGTCAGCGATGATGTCGCCCTTGTTGACGTGATCGCCCACCTTCACCAGCGGACGCTGGTTGATGCAGGTGTTCTGGTTCGAGCGCTGATACTTCATCAGCCGATAGATATCGACGCCCGGCTTGGTCGGATCGGTCTCGCCGGTGGCGCGGATGACGATACGGGTGGCGTCGACCTGGTCGACGATGCCAGTACGGCGAGCGCCGATCGCGGCGCCCGAGTCACGCGCAACCACGCCTTCCATGCCGGTGCCGACGAACGGCGCCTCGGCGCGAACCAGCGGCACCGCCTGGCGCTGCATGTTCGAGCCCATCAGCGCGCGGTTGGCGTCATCGTTTTCGAGGAACGGGATCAGCGCCGCGGCGACCGACACAAGCTGCTTCGGCGACACATCCATGTAGTCGACCTTGTCGCGCGGCATGAGGTGCACGTCGCCGGCCTGACGGCAGACGATGAGGTCCTCGGTGAAGCGCCCGCGATTGTCGATCACGGCGTTCGCCTGCGCGACGGTGTAGCGGCCCTCTTCCATCGCCGAGAGGTAATGCACCTCGTCGGTGACGCGGCCGTCCTTCACCTTGCGGTACGGCGTCTCGACGAAGCCGTACTTGTTCACGCGCGCATAAGTCGCGAGCGAGTTGATCAGACCGATGTTCGGACCTTCCGGGGTCTCGATCGGGCAGATGCGGCCGTAATGCGTCGGGTGCACGTCGCGCACCTCGAAGCCGGCGCGCTCGCGCGTGAGGCCGCCCGGCCCGAGCGCCGAGAGACGCCGCTTGTGCGTGATCTCGGAGAGCGGGTTGGTCTGATCCATGAACTGCGAGAGCTGCGAGGAGCCGAAGAACTCGCGCACCGCGGCAGCCGCCGGCTTGGCGTTGATCAGGTCCTGCGGCATGACCGTGTCGATATCGACCGAGGACATGCGCTCCTTGATCGCGCGCTCCATGCGCAGGAGCCCGATGCGGTACTGGTTCTCCATGAGCTCGCCGACCGAGCGCACGCGGCGATTGCCGAGGTGATCGATGTCGTCGATCTCGCCCTTGCCGTCGCGCAGATCCACCAGCGTGCGGATCACCGAGATGATGTCTTCCTTGCGCAGCACGCGCATGGTGTCCGGCGCGTCGAGATTGAGGCGCATGTTCATCTTCACGCGGCCGACCGCGGAGAGGTCGTAGCGCTCCGGATCGAAGAACAGCGAGTGGAACATCGTTTCCGCGGTGTCGAGCGTCGGCGGCTCGCCGGGACGCATGACGCGGTAGATGTCGAACAGCGCGTCCTCACGCGTCATGTTCTTGTCGACGGAGAGCGTGTTGCGGATGTAGGCGCCAACATTGACGTGGTCGATGTCGAGGAGCGGCAGCTCCTTGTAACCGGCCTCGACCAGCGCCTTGAGGTTCTTCTCGGTGATCTCCTCGCCGGCCTCGGCGTGGATCTCGCCTGTCTTCGCATTGACGAGATCCTCGGCGATGTAATGGCCGATGAGCTCCTCATCCGTCATGCGCAGGGCCTTGAGGCCCTTCTCGGCGAGCTGGCGCGCCTGGCGCACCGTGATCTTCTTGCCGGCCTCGACCACGACGCGGCCGGTATCGGCATCGACGAGGTCGTTGATCGCCTTGTAGCCGCGCAGACGGTTGGCGTCGAACGGCACGCGCCAGCCTTCCTTGGCGCGCTTGTAGACGACGTGCTTGTAGAAGGTGCGCAGCACCTCTTCGCCGTCGAGCCCGAGCGCGAACATCAGCGACGTCACCGGAATCTTCCGGCGGCGGTCGATACGCGCATAGACGATGTCCTTGGCGTCGAACTCGATGTCGAGCCAGGAGCCGCGATAGGGGATGATACGGGCGGCGAACAGCAGCTTGCCCGAGGAATGCGTCTTGCCCTTGTCGTGATCGAAGAACACGCCGGGCGAGCGATGCATTTGCGAGACGATGACGCGCTCGGTGCCGTTGACGACGAAGGTGCCGTTGTTGGTCATGAGCGGAATGTCGCCCATGTAGACATCCTGCTCCTTGATGTCCTTCACCGACTTGGCGCCGGTCTCTTCATCGATATCGAACACGATGAGGCGCAGCGTCACCTTGAGCGGCGCCGCATAGGTCATGCCGCGCTGGCGGCACTCGTCGACATCGTATTTCGGCGGCTCGAATTCATATTTGACGAATTCAAGCATCGAGGAATTGGAGAAGTCGGAGATTGGGAACACCGACTTGAAGACCGCCTGCAGGCCTTCGTCAGGGCGACCGCCCTGCGGCTCCTTCACCAGCAGGAACTGGTCGTAAGATGCCTTCTGAACCTCAATGAGGTTCGGCATCTCTGCGACTTCCTGAATTTTTCCGAAGAACTTGCGGACGCGCTTGCGACCGATAAACGTCTGCGCCATCGTATCTCTCTAGTTCGAGTCGAACATCGGGCAGCGGAGGCGACTCTCCGAACGGCCGCTATCCATCGCGACCATCAGGACAGGCGCCGGACGCCCGGTTTTATGTGATTCGGGGCCTCGCCCGAACCGCCGCATTCATTGCACTCTTGACATTGGTGTGACCGGACCTCGCGCCCGGGCACCTCGCCTCGCTGCCGGAACCTCGCGGTTCCTCTTCTTGTCTTGGCCGAAAGCCCCGGACGGCCGAGGGCGCGCCCGGGGATAACGGTCAGATAGTCATCAATTACTTCAACTCAACCTTGGCGCCGACCTTCTCGAGCGTGGCCTTGATCTTGTCGGCCTCGTCCTTGGCAACGCCTTCCTTGACGGTCTTCGGCGCGCCCTCGACCAGGTCCTTGGCCTCCTTGAGGCCGAGGCCGGTGAGCGCACGGACTTCCTTGATCACCTCAATCTTCTTGTCGCCGGCGGCGGCAAGCACGACGGTGAACTCGGTCTTCTCTTCGGCAGCGGCGGCACCAGCGCCGCCGGCACCCGGAGCGGCAGCGACCGCCACGGCGGCCGCGGCGGAAACGCCCCACTTCTCTTCCAGCATCTTCGCGAGATCTGCCGCTTCGAGAACGGTCAGGCTCGAGAGGTCATCGACGATTTTCTGCAAGTCAGCCATTTGGTTTTTCCTAGTCCTATTGGTTCGAACCAGTCGAGATTGCGAACGCCGTCACGCTGCGGCGCCCTTGGAGGCATGGGCCTGAACGACGCGGGCGAGCTTGGCCGCCGGCGCGCTGACGACCTGAGCGATCTTGGTCGCCGGAGCCTGGATGAGGCCGACGATCTTGGCGCGCAGTTCGTCCAGCGACGGCAGCGAGGCGAGTGCCTTGACGCCGTCGGGGTTCAGGGCAGTCTTGCCCATCGAGCCGCCGAGGATGACGAACTGTTCGTTCGTCTTGGCGAAATCGATGGCGACCTTGGGCGCGGCGACCGGATCACCCGAATAGGCGATCACTGTCGGCCCCTTGAGCAGAGGCGCGATGGCAGCCACGTCCGTGCCTTCGAGAGCGATCTTGGCGAGACGGTTTTTCGCGACTTTCACCTGGGCGCCCGCCTGCTTCATCTGCCTGCGCAGAGTCTGCATCTGGGCCACGGTGAGGCCGCTATAGTGAGCCACAACCACCACGCTCGAGGCCTTGAAGACCCCTTGCATTTCGGTGATCTGCTCCTGCTTAGCCGCTCGATCCACAGCAAGCTCTTTCCGGTTTGACGGCTCGCCGGTTGTCTTCGGGAGCCGCCGGGTTGCGACAGCCGTCCCGTCAGATTCACCTCGGGCGAACCGGAGCAGGACGACGCTTCAAGCCTGCCCCCGACACGGCTCATAAAAGCCGGCTCGGATTCCGAAGGTTCGAACCAATAGGACCGTCCTTTTGAAAGACGAGCCCATCCGGTCTTCTCCCCCGTCTGTGCTGGCTCCTTGCGGAATTAAGCCGATCTCGCGATCGGCGCCGGCAGTCTTGGACAGGTCGGTTGCTCCGTTTCCGGAACAACCGCGCGCCTGAAAAAACGGAAATCCCTTGCCTGCCTTTCAGTTGAATCCCGAGGGATGGCCGAAAGGAATGAGCTCCTGATCACCGATTTGTAGGACGCGCAAAGGCGTGCCGACAAAAGGGCCGGCACGCCCAATGGCGTTGATCTAGAACCTTCAGGCGGCCTTGCCAAGTGCTTTTTGGCCTAAAGCCGCCCAAACACGCCGAATTTACCCCGTGGCCTGACCCACGGCGAGGCTGGCGGGGTCAATCTTCACCCCCGGGCCCATGGTCGAGGAGATGGCGACCCGCTGGACGAAGTGTCCCTTGGCCCCCGACGGCTTGGCCTTGTTCACCGCGTCAGCGAAAGCACGGATGTTCTCGACAAGCTTTTCCTCCGAGAACGAGGCCTTGCCGACCCCTGCCTGCACGATGCCGGCCTTTTCGACGCGGAATTCGACCGAGCCGCCCTTGGCGCCCTTGACCGCCGTGGTGACGTCCATGGTCACCGTACCGACCTTGGGGTTCGGCATCATGCCGCGCGGACCGAGCACTTTGCCGAGGCGGCCGACCAGCGGCATCAGGTCGGGGGTCGCGATGCAGCGGTCAAAGTCGATCTGACCGTTATTGACCTTCTCGACCAGATCCTCTGCGCCGACCACATCGGCGCCGGCGGCCTTGGCCTCTTCCGCCTTGGCGCCGCGGGCGAACACGCCGACGCGCAGCGTGCGGCCGGAGCCGTTCGGCAGATTGACCACGCCGCGCACCATCTGGTCCGCATGCGTCGGGTCGACGCCGAGATTCATCGCGATCTCGACAGTCTCGTCGAATTTCGCCTTGGCACGAGCCTTCACCATCTTCACCGCTTCGGTGAGGGGGTAGAGCTTCTCGCGATCGACGCCTTCACGGGCGGTGCGGGTGCGTTTTCCGATTGCCATGGCCGTTACTCCGCAACCTCAAGGCCCATGGAACGGGCGGAACCTTCGATCATCTTCATCGCCGCTTCGACGGTGTCGCAGTTGAGATCCTTCATCTTCTGCTGAGCGATCTCGCGCACCTGCGCCTTGGTCACCTTGCCGACCTTCTCGCGGCCGGGCGTCTTCGAGCCGCTATCGAGCTTGGCCGCCTTCTTGAGGAAGAAGGAGACCGGCGGCGTGCGCATCTCGAAGGTGAAGGAGCGATCCTGATAGGTGGTGATGACCACCGGGATCGGCGTGTTCTTCTCGATCTTCTGGGTCTGCGCGTTGAACGCCTTGCAGAACTCCATGATGTTGAGACCGCGCTGACCCAAGGCCGGCCCGATCGGGGGCGCGGGATTGGCAGCGCCGGCTGGCACCTGCAATTTGAGGAAGCCGGTAACTTTCTTCGCCATCTCGTTCTCCTGTTGCGGCCGGTTCGTCGCCGGCCAGGTTCAGGTTTCGTGGTTCGGCTGAAAGAGCGTCTGGCGAACGCCCCTCGCCTCCCACGAGGTCACGTCACTTACTTACAGCTTCTCGACCTGCCCGAATTCGAGCTCGACCGGGGTGGCGCGGCCGAAGATCGACACGGCGACCTTCACCCGCGAACGCGCCTCGTCCACCTCTTCGACGACGCCGTTGAACGAAGCGAACGGACCATCCGACACGCGGACCTGCTCGCCCACTTCGAAAGTGACCGAAGGCTTCGGCCGCTCGATGCCCTCCTGCACCTGGTGCAAGATGCGCTGCGCTTCGGCTTCGCTGATCGGCTGCGGCTTGTTGTCGGAGCCAAGGAAGCCGGTGACCTTCGGAGTATTCTTGATCAGATGGTAGACCTCGTCGGTCAGATCCATCTTCACCAGCACATAACCGGGATAGAACTTGCGCTCGGTGTCGACCTTGCGGCCGCGGCGCACTTCCACGACCTTTTCCTTCGGCACCATGATCTCTTCGATCAGATGATCGAGATGGCGCTGCTTCGCCTGCTCGCGGATCGATTCCATCACCTTGTTCTCGAAGTTCGAGTAGGCGTGGACGATGTACCAGCGCTTGGGCTTAGTGGTCGTCGCGGTGTCGCTCATCGCGTTAGCCTTCAGCCGCCGATGCCGAGAACGAGCGTGACCAGGAAGCGGATGACCTGGTCGGCAAGAAAAAAGAACACGGACGCGATCCCGACCATGACGAACACCATGCCGGTGGTGACCAACGTCTCGCGGCGGCTCGGCCACGTGACCTTGTTGGCCTCCTCGCGAACTTCCTGCAGAAACTTGAACGGGCTCGTTCTTGCCATCGTGAAATTCTGAAAAAGCGCCGTCGTTTCCCAGCTTCAAAGAGCGTGAGACCGACAAGCGGACCCTTTTTGGGAGCTTAAGTTCGCCGCGGAAGTCCGTTATCCGGGCCGCTAGGCGATGCATCTACCTAATGGCAAGCCTCGCCAGGGTCAAGCATGACCGGTTTCCAGCGTGTCCTGGGCTCTTAACGAATTTGCTCGGAGGCCTGGCAGGAGTGGAGGGACTCGAACCCCCAACCCCCGGTTTTGGAGACCGGTGCTCTAGCCATTGAGCTACACTCCTAACGGCCAGGCTCCTCGGGAAGCGCATGCGGCGAACCTTTTGGGTCCGCCGCCGCTGTCTCATGCATGATGGAGCCGGGCAATGCAAGCCCGGCTCGATTTTAGCAAGTCATGGAACCGTTTAACGGCGTCTGTAACCGCCGGCGTATTTCTTACTCAATAATACTAGCAACCACGCCGGCGCCCACCGTCCTTCCGCCTTCACGGATGGCGAAGCGCAGCTTCTCCTCCATGGCGATCGGCACGATCAGGTGCACTTCCATGGCGATGTTGTCGCCAGGCATCACCATCTCCGTGCCCGCCGGCAGGTGCACCACACCCGTCACGTCCGTCGTG
>DASRGN010000041.1:0-75344 GCA_035651015.1 Pseudolabrys sp.
TCCCGGTGCACAGAACCCGTGCATCACGAGAGGTGTGGTCCCCCCGGTTTAGGTCGAGCTACCGGCCGGACCGGGGAAGTACTCTCATCAGCGGTGGATAGAAGGTAGGAACACTTCCACCGGGGGGCTTGCGAAATAAGCTGTAACCCATCGCGCGCGGGATTGCCGTCGATTGACGAGACCTGCGGTTTGCTACCCCATTGCCTTCGTTTCGCGAGGAACGAAGGTCCGTGGATCTCGCTGATCCCCGGCATCCCGCGCGCCCTTGGTCTTCTTCCATGCCGCGCCGCCGAGCGAAAGCGAGGGCCCGGCGCGGCGAACCAAGAACGGCGCTGAATTTCAAAAAAATCGACGCCGTCGAAAGTGCGCAGCATGCCGCGCCGCCGAGCGACCTGTCCGCCGAAGCGCTCTTGCGCGTAGGCGGAAGCGAGGGTCCGGCGCGGCCAATAAGGACGAGCACGCGACCAAGCGATGCTGGGCTGTTTGACAAGCGAATCGGACTGATGCGCTCAACGCGAGCCACACACTCGGCGGCGTCGCGAGCCGCACACTCAGCCGTCGTGCCCCGCGAAGGCGGGGCACCCAGTAATCACTGACATTGCGGTGTTTACTGGATCGCCCGCCTTCGCGGGCGATGATGCCGGGTGTGCGAAAGCGACAGAGGAGAACTTACTGTCTGCGATCATTATCAATCGGAACGACCTGCCCGGAAATCGCCTTCGCCGCGTCGCTCGCGAGATAGACCGCGAGCGCCGCGATGTCGGCGGGATCGACCAGCGCCTTGATCGACTGCCGCTCCATCGCCTCGGCGCGCACAGCCTCGAGCGGGCGCCCGCTCACCTGCGCGCGTCCGGCAAACACGCGCTCGAGTCGCTCGCCTTCGACCGCGCCCGGCGCAATCGCATTGGCGCGGATGCCGAATTGCCCGAGTTCGGCGGCGAGCACCTTGGTGAGCCCGATGACGCCCCACTTGGTCGCCGAATACGGACTGCGGTTCGGCATGCCGCTGCGCCCCGCGATCGAGGTGAGGTTGATGATGGCGCCGGACTTGGACTTCTTCAGCGCCGGGATCGCGAGCCGCGTCACATCGAACATGCCGGTGAGATTGACGGCGACGACCTTGTCCCATTCGGCGGGCGGCATCGCGTCGGTCGGCGCCGTCGGCCCGGCGATGCCGGCATTGTTGACCAGCACGTCGAGGCCCTCAAGCGCCTTGACCGCTGCCGGCACCATGCGCTCGATCTCGGCGCGGCTTCCCATGTCGCAGCGCGCGGTGACGAGCCCCTCCTTCGCCGCGGCGGCGAGCGCGCGCTCGTCGATGTCGCAGATGAAGACGCTCGCCGCGGCCGCCTTGAAGGCGCGCGCGATCGCAAGCCCGATGCCGGAGGCCCCGGCGGTGACCAGTACTCTCTGCGGCACGGTCTTCTCCCCGCTGATGCTCAGGTCCCACTCTCAGCCATAACAGCGGAACTTGCCAACGGCGACCAGTGAGTTCCACGCCACGCGTTGTCTTGCCAGTTGCACGTATGGCGGGTACACGAGCCCTGGGGACATTCCAGGGGGATCGCATGCGTCGGGGCGTCGTTGCATTTCTGCTTGCCTGTTCGACCTCGATCGCAATCGCCCAGGCGCCCTCCGCGCCGAAGAAACCGGCCGCGCCTGCCGCCCGCGCCAGAACGACTGCGCCGGCGGCCGCCGCGCCGGCGCCCGGCCGCAGCATCTGCGTCGCCGCGGAGATCGGGCATAAGTTCGCCGTGCATAAAGTCGGCCTGACGATCCTCACCAATTCCTACGACGAGGTGGCGATCGACTCCTGGGGGCTCGACGATGGAGCGGTGCGTGCGGCGACCACGATCCTCGCCCGGCACGGCTACGCCGCGCGCCGCTTCAGCCTCCCGGCCGCGCAGCTCGCGGCCTTCGAAAAGCCGGCAAAGAGCGTCCTCGAAGGCGGCGAGCTGTTCCACGATTACGCCAAGGATCTCGTCGAGCTGATCCGCGCCGGCGCGGCGAGCACGGCGAAATGCGACTTCTATCTCGTCATCATCCGCGGGGCGAGCCGCTACGCCAACACCCACGACAACCTGATCGGGCTCGGCATCCTGCAGCACGGCGAGGACTACTGGTTCGCCCAGCACCTCGTGCACGCCGTGGTCGACGTCAACCTGTATGACGGCGCGACCTTCAAGCTCCGCAAGTGCGCCTTCATGGGCTGGGAGCCGTTCAGCAAATTCCTGACCGGTGACGGCATCCGCGGCATGTCGCGCAAGGTCGACAAGACCTGGTGGCCCTCCTCGCCCGCGGCGGCCGCGCAGGACACGCGCTTCCGCGACGCGATGCGCGACATGATCGTGCAGGGCCTCGCCGAAACGCTGCCGAAGTCGCTCGCCGCGCTGTCCGCGCCGAAGCCGGAAGCCGCCGCCGTTCCGCGCGATCCGGACGGTCCGCACTGAGCGGCAGTGCCACTGCCTGGTTGCGTCTTGCGCCTGTCGCCGCGCCCGCGTAGTCCGGAAGCCGCCGGACAGAATCGGGACAACAGAGGGCGCGCGCATGCCGAACAACCGCAACATTCTCTACGCCGTGATCGGCGCGCTGGTCATTGTGGTCGCGGTGCTCGGCTATCAGCTCTATCAGGACCGCAAGGAGCCGAAGGGTTTCAGATCAATATCGGCGAGAAGGGCATCTCGATGGAAAAGAAGTAGGGCGTCCTTCGAGACTGCGATTTTTGATTGCTCGCGCCGGACCCTCGCTTCCGCCTACGCAAGAGCGCTTCGGCGGACAGGTTGCTCGGCGGCGCGAGACTACTCTTCCGGCTCCGTCGTGAAGAACAGCGGATAACCGTTCTGCTTGCCGAGCTCGGTCGCCTCCTTGGCCTTGGTCTCGGCGACGTCGCGGGTGTAGACCGCGATGACGCAGGCGCCGCGCTGGTGCGCCGTCATCATCACCCGGTAGGCCTGGCTCTCGTTCATGCGAAAGACGGCCTTGAGCACCTGCACGACGAATTCGCGCGGCGTGTAGTCGTCGTTGAGGAGGATCACCTTGTAGAGCGGCGGCCGCTTGGTCTTCGGCTTCGCCTTGGTGCGCGGCTTGACCGCTGTCTGCGCCATTGGGCCTCCGCAGAACTTGCTCGCCGCCATCCTGAGGAGCACAGCGAAGCTGCGCGTCTCGAAGGATGGCTCGAGGCGCCATTATAGCCACTGCGACCGTCTGCCGGAATGACGGCCGCGGTCCGGCAGGATAAGCTTCGGCCATGCGTATCCGTTTCGCCGTCCTCGCCGCCGCTCTCTTCGCCCTGCCCGCCTTCGCCGCCGATCCGCCGCAGCCGGGGATGTGGAAGGTGACGGTGCGCTCGGAAACGAACGGCGCGGTCACCGCCGAGCGCTCCGACGACCGCTGCCTCACGGCGGACGCGCTCAAGTCCATCGAGAAGAGCTTCGCGCCCGAGCAGGGCGCGAACTGCAAGCGCCTCAGTTATGAGTGGACCGGACAGCGGCTATCCTGGCGCATCGCCTGCACCGTACCGATCGCGATGGACAATTCCGGCTGGTATGCGTTCGACAATCCGCAGCATTACACCGGCGAGATCGTGGTGAAGATGATCATCCCCGGCGGCGTCGACATGCTCTCGCACACCAGGCTCGAGGGCCAGCGCATCGGCGACTGCCCTCACTGAGCTTGGGTGACCTGCGCCGCCTTGGCCTCGCGCGTAAGGGTGAGTAGACAAAGCGCCGCGGCCATGATGACGACCGCGGCATAGCCGAGCGCGCGCGGCAAATCGTGCGCCAGCAGCAGGCCGCCGAGGCCGGACCCGATGGCCTGGCCGATATAGACCGAGGACGTATTGAGCGAGACCGAGGCGCTGGAGAGCTCCGGGCGGCAGGCGACGAGCCGCGCCTGCTGCATCGAGTTGATCGCGGCAAAGCCGAGACCCCAGAAGCCGATGCCGGCGGCCATGATCGCAAGGATGCCGGCGCCGAAGGCCCAGAGCGCGAGCCCGATCAGCATCGCGCCGATCGACAGCGCCGATGTCCCATAGGCGCCGAGCGTGGTCACGAGCCGCGTCGCGATGACATTGCCGAGAAAGCCGGTGACGCCGAAGAGGACGAACAGGCCGGCGAGCGCGCCGGTGCCGGCATGGGCGAGCCGCGCCGCGAGCGGCGCCAGATAGGTGAACACGGTGAACTGCGCGGTGACATTGGTCAGCGTCAGGAGGAGAAGCAGCTGCACGCGTCTGCTGCGCAACAGCAGTCCCCAGCTGTGCAGTGAAATCGCGCTGGCGTAAAGCTTGCCGGGCACCACGAGGAGCACGAGCAGCCCGTTGGCAATCGCGGCCGCGCCGATCGCCGCGAAGGTGATCTGCCAGCCGGCATGCGCGGCGAGGAAGGCGATGATCGGCAGCCCCGCGGCGACCGCCAGCGAAAAGCCGAGAAACACAAAGACAATTGCCGCCGGCCGCTCGCGCTCGCCGACCATCAGCGCGACGGTGCTCGCCGCCTGCGGGGTGACCAGCGCGGCAAACGCCATGCTGATGATGCGTAGCGCCATCAGCGCCGGGAAGCTCGGCGCCAGCGCCGAGACAAGTTGCGTTACGCCCACTGCGATCAGCGCGCCGCCGAGGAGCCGCCGCCGCTCGATCGCGCTCGTCGCCCACACCATCAGCGGTGAGCCGATACACAGCACCACCCCGCCGACGGTGACCAGCAGTCCGGCGCTAGGGACGGAAACCCCGAGCCCTCCCGCCAGCTGCGGCAGCATGCCGGCGGGCCCGAGAATGGCGATACCGGCGATGAAATTGGCAATCAGCAGCGAGATTTGTGCGGCGGGCCTGGTCATGGGCACTGATGAGTAGTGAGCGCGGAACAATGCGCGGTCCTGGCAAATAGTCGCCGGCGGGCGGACTTTCAGCCCGATTTCTGCATTTCAGGGGTGCGTGGAAAATGCTTGCCACAAATGCTGACCTCATCCTGAGGAGCGCAGCGAAGCTGCGCGTCTCGAAGGATGGCCGCAAACGCCACGGGCCTCATGGTTCGAGACGCGGCGCTGGAGCGCCGCTCCTCACCATGAGGGTCAGACGTCGTGCGCGGGTCGAGGCGCCCTACTCCGGCTTGAAATTCAGCGCCACGCCGTTGATGCAATAGCGCAGCCCGGTGGGCGGCGGGCCATCGGGAAACACGTGGCCGAGATGACTGCCGCAGCGGCTGCAATGCACCTCGGTGCGCGACATCCCGTAGCTCGTGTCCTCGGTGCTCTCGACCGAGCCTGGCTCCGGATCGTTGAAGCTCGGCCAGCCGGTGCCGCTCTCGAACTTGCGCTTGCTGCGGAACAGCTCCTGCCCGCAGCCGGCGCAGGAGAAGGCCCCGGCGCGCTTCTCGTAATTGAGCGCGCAGCTTCCCGGGCGCTCGGTGCCGTGCTCGCGCATGATGTGGTACTGCTCGGGGGTCAGGATCTTGCGCCACTCGGCGTCGCTGTGGGTGACGGGATAGGCTTTGGTGTCTGTCGCGGTCATTCGGGCGCTCCTGGTTGACGCATATGTAGTTAAGCCCACCCACACGCGCACGTCACGATTTTCTGAAAGCAGCGGCATCGCCCCCCGAAGACCTCATCCTGAGGAGCCCGCCGAAGCGCATAGCGCGAAGGCGGGCGTCTCGAAGGATGGCCGCAACTCCTTGGCCTCATGGTTCGAGACGCATCGCTTCGCGATGCTCCTCACCATGAGGATCAAGGGCGGTGCTAAGCTGCAGACTTCGGACCGAAAGAAAACCCATGGCCACGATCCTGCTCACCCACATCCCCGACATGCTGGAAAACTACTACGGCGCTCGCGCGCTCGCCGCGCTGCGCGAGCTCGGGACCGTGCGGCTCAACGAGACCGGCAAGGTGCTCGATGCGCCCACACTGGCCAAGGCAGCCCGGGGCTGCGACATCATCATCTCCGACCGGCAGACGCCTGGTCCCGCGGAATTCTTCGCGCAGGCGGGAGACGAGCTCGTCGCCTTCCTGCGCGTCGCCATCGACATCCGCAACATCGACGTTCCCGCCGCGAGCGGCAAAGGCATCCTCGTCACCCATGCAACGGCCGGCTTCATCCCGTCGGTCGCCGAGATGGCGATCGGCTTCATGATCGACTGCGGCCGCCATGTCAGCGCATCGACCGAGGCCTATCACGCCGGCCGCGAGGCGGAGGTGCGCATGGGCCGCCAGCTCAAGGGCGCGACGCTCGGCATCATCGGTTACGGCGCGATCGGCGAATATCTGGCGCCGCTCGGCGTCGCGCTCGGCATGCGCGTGCTCGTCAGCGATCCGTACAAGACCGTCCACGAGCCCGGCCTCACGCACACCTCGCTTGAGGATCTGCTCGCACGCTCCGACTACGTCGTCTGCCTCGCCATCGCCAATGAAGAGACTGAGAACTTGATGAACGCGGCTGCCTTCGCCCGCATGAAGCGCAGCGCCTATTTCATCAATCTGTCGCGCGGCAATCTGGTCGACGAAGCCGCGCTGGCGCAGGCGCTCGACGAGCAACGCATCGCCGGGGCGGCGATGGATGTCGGCCGCGCGCAGGATCAGAAGCCGTCGCTCTTGCTCGCGCGGCGCGCCAACGTCATCGCCACGCCGCACACCGCGGGGCTCACGCCGGAAGCCGCCGAGCACCAGGCCTTCGACACGGTCAGCCAGACGCGCGAGCTCATTGCCGGTCGCATGCCGCCCGGCGCCGCGAATGCGGACAAGGCGACGCGGCTGCAGACGTTTTGGAAGCGTTAGGCCACACGCGGAGCGTCATGCCCCGCGCAGGCGGGGCATCCAGTAGACACATGCAGTTCAGTGATTACTGGATCGCCCGCCTTCGCGGGCGATGACGCCCGAGAGTGCGGCAGTATCGGCGCAACTACATCCGCGCTTCGAACTGCCGGTTGGGAATCGGCAGCGGCGGCAGCTTCGGCGTCGACAAGTCCGAGATCCACTGTCCCGCCGCCGACCAGACGCGGCCGGGGAAGGAGATTGCATCGCCGGTCCATTCGCGCGCGGTGGCGACAACGCCGGTCGGACGCTTGGGCTGCACCGGCGCCGCTGACGGCGACTGCGTCTCGGTCAGCGCCACCGGCGTGATCTGCAGCGGCTCCTTCACGACCACTGCCGCGAGCCTCTTCTCCGGATGATCGGCGGGCTTCGCGGCGACGCGCGCCGGTGCCGGTCCGGGTCCCGCGGCAATCGCCGTCACCGCCGCACGCTCGGCGCGATTCGCCGCCTTCTCGGCGAGCGCCAGCTTCACCTTGGCATCGGCTTCAGCCGCGGCGTCGCTGCGCAGCTTGGCGTCGGCCTGCTGCTTCATGAAGTCGATAATCAGCGCGTGCTCGTCGTGGAGCATGCGCACCATGTCCTCGCCGGCGGCCCGCGCCACCACGGGCTGCGGCGCGGGTGGTGTGCGGCCGATCTGCGCGAACAGAAAGCCGCCGATCGCGCTCGCCAGCGCTGCCGGCAGCACATCGTGGAGAATTTTTCGGAAAAAGCGGGAGAAAAAATCCCGCGAGAGAAACGACGTCATGAATGAAAAGCCCTCGTGCTTGCGGGCCCATTAGCAACAGGCTTTCCCGGCCAAAGTCGGGCGCGAAAAGGGACAACGGTTGCCTAAAAGTGTCCGCATTTCGGCCGCTTCATGGCGAGATGACTCGCGCGGACCAGTCGCGACGCACGCTGCGCCGCAGCGAGAAAAATTAAGAACTTACGTCAGCGCCCCTGCTTCACTGTCATTGCGATTTCATGATGATGCGGTTTGAGGGAGGGGACGAGCACGGCACGAGCCAGGGAGACAAACGGCCATGGAGCTCAAGTCCCATAGTCTGCAAGGTTACGTTCGAGCACGCCCGACCATTGAATGTGCGCAGTGTGGTGAGCAGACCTTCGCGCCGGAATGGTCGGAGTATCTGGAAGACAACCGGGTGCGCCACTTCTGGGTCTGTGACGCCTGCGGTTACAAGTTCGAGACCCTGGTCCGCTTCAGCAGCAAGATGTAGGCGTCCCGACATTTGTGCTAGACTGCACGCATGTTCGCACGCCGCGATGTTCTTTGGCTCGGTGCCGCCGCATTGATTGGCGGTGCCGCCTCAGCGCATGCGCAGGGCAGCGCCCCCTCCCCGATGAGCCGCATCACCGCCTTTGCCTTTTCCTTCAAAGGCCTCGACGGTAAGGACATCCGGCTTGCCGAATATGCCGGGCGCCCGATCCTGATCGTCAACACCGCCTCGCTCTGCGGCTACACCCCGCAATATGCCGGCCTGCAGGAATTGTGGACGCGCTATCGTGCCCGCGGGCTTCTGGTCATCGGCGTGCCGTCGAACGATTTCGGATCGCAGGAGCCCGGCGGCGCCGCCGACATCATGAAGACCGCGCAGGGCGAATATCATGTGAGCTTCCCGCTCACGCAGAAGGCCGACGTCAAAGGCCCCGCCGCGCATCCGTTCTACCGCTGGGCGACGCTGGAAAGGCTGGGCAATGCGCCGCGCTGGAATTTCCATAAATATCTGATCGGCCGCGATGGCCGCATCGCCGCGAGCTTTCCTTCCGAGGTCGAGCCGACCGATCCGCGCGTCATCGCGGCGATCGAAAGAGAATTGTCGGGCGAATAAGCGGCTGTTGCAACGCTGCGTCTGATTTGACGCACAGCCTCTCGGCTGTCATGCCCCGCGCAGGCGGGGCATCCAGTAAACACCGATCCCGCAGTGATTACTGGATCGCCCGCCTTCGCGGGCGATGACGACAGAGAAGTTCGCGATCTTATCACCGCCGTTCCCTGCCCTGCTCGCACGAACAGCAGATCGGCGCGAAATTGTCGCCGCTCGCGAGCAGCGGCCGTGGCGGCGGCGACTTGTCGACGATGACGGCGGCATAGGCGTGATGCAGCTGGTAGGCCTGCAGACACAACGCAACGCTCCCCGCGAGCGTCATCGCGATCCCCAGAACGAACAGCGCGTAGTCGAGCTTGTGCATCGGCATGTCCCGCGAATATTGCACCGCAAACGCGCGCTGTCTGAGGCGGGTTCGCCACAATCCACGAGGCAAGCGGGGGAAGGTTATCGCGCGCTGAACGCGATCGCAGAAACACAGTCACGAGTGAGATAGCCGACTATCGTGCTGTTTTTACAGCTCAATAGAGGCGTCTGAATTCGGGCGGCGGAGGCTCAGCCGCGCCCGCGCCCACGTCTTCGGCGTGCGAGCGATCGACATTCGCGTTTTCGTCGTCCGGCAGCTCCTCTTGCGACCGCTGCGCCTGCAGCGCCTCGCGTGAGTCGGCGCGATACGTCCGGCGCACGGTCACAACGTGTCCGTCGGAGAGCCGATAGGTCTTCTCTTCGACCACGGTGCCGTTGTTCATATGCACAGCTTCGCGCATCGCCCGCCGGCGTTCGGCGCGTTCGCGCCGCCGCTCGAGGCGCGCGGCTCTGCCGTGCAGCGGCGGCAACTCGGCTTGTGCCGGCGCATCGGGTGCGACACTTGCCTGCTGCGTTTCCCGCGGCTGCGGTGGCGTCTCCCCGGGTTGCGGTGGCGGCGACGGGATTTGCTGGACCGGCGTGAGCGCCGCGGCGGGGGTCTCGTCGCGCTTCGGCGCGTTCTGCGCCGGCTGCGTCGAGGTCTGTACCGCGGCCTGCTGGCTGGTTGCCGCCGGGAGCTCCGGCGCCTTGCTGCGGATCGTCGCCGGCGCTTTCGAGTCGGTCGCGATCACCCGCACCTTGCGCGTGTTGTCGAGCTTGCCGGAGCAGCGCTCATCGACATAGGGCCAGTTCGCCATGGCGCAGTCGCTGACCTTCTGCGTCACGACGTCATGTCCACGGCCCTCGGTCGCGGCCGCGCGCGGCTTGCCCGTGAATCCGGATTGCTCAGGAAAGTGCATGATCATCGCCGCGCAGATCACACCGGCGATGCAGGCGGCCCCCGCTTTCGCGTTCGCTGGGTCACGCAGCACGCGCGCGAGCAGAAATTCGACGCGCGTCATTCGCGGACCGAACATGGCAGCCTCCCGGGCATTTGCCCTGCGCTGCCCCTCCCAGCGATCGTCAACGTCGGAAATTCGACAGAAGTTCCTTTTTGTCTCGGCGCATAATCTTTTCCGACCTGCCTTCGCCCGCCGAAGCTTCGAGTGACGCGAGAACCATCGCCATGGGCTTCGCGCAGGCGGGAAACCGGTGTCCACTTTTCGGGATCATGCGCTAGCGATATCCGTAGCCGTAGTCATACCTGTCGCCATAGCCGGCATATCGACCAGCGCCGCCGAGCGGGACGATCTCGCTGTTGTTCGAGTTCATCACGTAGCTGTCATCATCCTCGCCGCCGCGCAGATGCCGATAGACCGGGCGCCCGTCGGCCGTGACGCGGCCGGGAACGCGCACCAGTGTCTCCATCGGCTCATCCTGATCGCGCTGATCGCGATAGCGCGGCCGCTGCTTGGCCAGGCGCCGCTGCTTCGCCGCGGGCTTGGCTTGTGCCGGTTCGTCGACGGCAGCAGCCGTAGCCGCCGGTTGTTGTGGCGGCGGTTGGATATTCGTCTGAGCCGTTGCCGGCGCGGCGGGTGGCGCCGGCGGATTGCTCCGCATCGCCGTTTGTGCCGGCGGCGCGCTTGGCTGGGCAGGCTGCATTTTCGCTGGTGCAGCGGGCGGCTTTGCTTGCGCGACGGGCGGCTTCGATTGTGGGGCGGGCGGCTGCGGCTGAGGAGCGGCCTCAAGCGCAGCATGCGCAACGCCGGTCCCGTTCGTTTCCGCGGAGGCTGGCGATGACGTACCGATCGGCGCCGTCGCGATCGCCGGACGATCGCCGGCAACCGTGCGCGCATAATGTGGCGCAGGCGTTGGCGTCGGCTGCGATTCGGATTTGGCCGTGGTCGGCGCAGGTATCGGTGGCGGCGCGCTCGGTGTCATGGCGTGCGCGGCGACTGACGGTTTTGACTTTGCATCATTGGCCGGCGCTGCCGGCTTGGCGACACTCGCCGTCGACGTTGCCGGCTGCACACCGGGGATGGCACCGAGCGGGGAATGCCGGATCGCCACCACGGCAGACACCACACCGATGATGAAGGCAACGGTCACCTTCAATCCAGTGTGCCGAGACCGCGGCCTGATGTGGAGATACGACCCGGATCGGCGCCCCTCGAAGCTTGGGAACAGTTCTTCGAAAAACGACATCATGCCCTCCCGCACAACGGCGAAACGCTGCCTCGGTTACGTCACAATGAAGAACGCGGGGTCGGCTTCCGGGGTTCCTCGGCTGCAACGGAACGGCGCGCCGCCGCGTTCTTGGAGCAGGAACCCGCTTTTTTGGAAGCGCGACGATGGCCAAACCGAGTCTGAGCATCGGTGACGACACGCCGACGGGCGAACCCGACAACGGACCGCGCGGTCCTTACATCACCGACAAGGACGATGGGACTGATCCACCGGCCGCTCCTCGCAAAGCGCCGTCAGCCCCCGAGAAAAAACCTCGCAGCGACGAGAGGCGGCGCAAGCAGCGTCCGCCGACGTGAGCAGCCACGCATGGCCCAACCGGCGACAGTGGCAAAAAACACGCAGAAGCTCGCGGCCACCGCAGCGAGCATGGAAAACTCAACCGGCCGTATGGAAGACAGCGCCGATCGGCGCACGGAGCTCGCGGCTGATCGCACCGTGTTCGCGGCCGAACGGACTTATGCCGCCTGGGTGCGCACCGGCTTGTTTGCGCTGGCCAGCGGCGTCGGCGCCAAGGCGACGCTGAGCACGATCGTCCCCGATTGGCTGATCCTCATCAATTCGACGCTGCTCGTCCTGTTCTCGGCATTCTGCTTTTTCGCCGCCGTGTGGCGCAGCCTCAACCCCGGGCCGCCACCGCCGCCGCCGACGGTGCCGCGCATCCCGTCGCTTTTACTGCTCACCGTGAACACGCTGCTCGCGCTGGTCTCCGTAGCGGCGCTCATCCACATCTGGTTCGGCGGAAGTTTCCCGCATTAATCGCCCGCGTGCCCTGCCCGCTTGAGCCGCGCGGTCCAGTCGTGCATTGCTGGGCGGGCACGCGAGGGAAAGAGCTCCACGATGGCGCGCAACGTCAGCATCGAAGGCTTTGTCATCGTCTCCGCCGACGGCATGCTGGCGGACGCAAACGGCGTGATGCCGCGCGCGCTGATGTTTGAGGACGATCAGAAATTCTTCTTCGGCGCGCTCGCGCGCGCCGCCATCTCGGTGCACGGCCGCTTCTCCAAGGAGCAGGATGCGGGCTCGCCGCTGCGCAAACGCCTGTGGGTCACGCACCGCGTCCCGGCGGTGGCGCCGGACCCCGCCAACGCGAATGCCTGGATGTGGAATCCGGATGGCGCCTCCTTCGATCAGGCGCTGCAGGCGGCTGGCGTCAGCGAGGGGCTCGTCGCCGTCGTCGGTGGTGGACGGGTCTTCCGCCTGTTTTTGTCGATCGGCTACGACGCCTTCCATCTGTCGCGGGCCGGCCGCGTCCGTCTGCCCGGCGGGCGCCTCGCCTTTCCTGTCGAGCCATTGAAGCCACCGGAAGAAGTCTTGCGCGAGGCCGGGCTCACTCCCGGGCCGACGCAGCTGCTCGACGCCACCAACGACGTGACGCTTACCACCTGGCGGCGCTGATTCGGCGTTGCGCTGTGTTAAGAGCGCGCCGACGAATCATTGACGAATCGGTGCGCCCATGACGATGTGATGACCATTGAATTCTCGCACACGCGGGCCGGCGGAGTTGGTTGCCGACCCGATCCGATGTTCCTCCCGCGTGGCGTACAGACTTGGGGCGGCCGCCAATGGCCGCCCATTTTCATGCGCGCGAGTGCGCACGACCTTCTTCTTCACATAGCCAGATGAAATAACGACCGCGCGGTCAGGCGGCGTTGGTGCGCGCGGCGGGCTCTTCGCCCTCGCCCGCATCCGCATCGCCCACGGCGCCGAGCGGGTCGATCGCCTCGACCAGCTGCAGGAAGGCGCTGCCGGGCAGCGGCGGCGCAAACACATAGCCTTGCGCCGCGCGGATGCCGAGGTCGCGCAGATGCACGACCTGCTCGAAATTCTCCACACCCTCAGCGACGATATCCATGCGCATGTTGTGAGCGAGATCGACCAGCGTCTCGACGATGGTCATCGAATTGCGGTCGCTGCCGATCGAGTCGATGAATATCTTGTCGATCTTGATCATGTCGACGCCAAGCTTGAGCATGTAGGAGAGGCCGGCATGGCCGGTGCCGACGTCATCGATGGCGATGCGAGCGCCGAGACCTTGCAGCGCCGCGATGATGCGCCGTGTTTCGGTGAGGTTCTCGATCGGATCGCGCTCGGTGAGCTCAAGCACCACCTGCGACATATCGATGGGCGACGGCGAGAAGACGTTGCGGATCTCGCGTACGATGCTCTCGTTGTTGAACAGCTGCGCCGCCATGTTGAAGGAAATTTTCAGCCCCGGGCGCTTGCCGATTGCCGGACCGGCCTCAGTGCAGACGCGGCGCATCAGGTCACGCGTGAGCTCGCGAATGAGCCCACTCGACTCCATCAGCGGAATGAAAGATCCGGGCAGCACCAGCGTCCCGTCGGGCTTGCGCCAGCGCACCAACACCTCGGCGCCGCGCAATTGCCCGGACCGGATGTCGACGATCGGCTGATAGTAGGGCACGAACTGGCCGGCCTCGATCGCCTTCTGCAGCTCGACGACCGGATTGCCGGCCTGACGCTTGGGGATGAGGAAAGCGAAGGCGGCGATGATCAGCGCGATCGACCCCGGCACGAACAGGTTGAGGTTGGATAGGTCGGCGAAATTGGCGACGACCTGCGCGCGCGGCAGCACCACGGTCGTGCGTAGACCGAAGCGCTCCGAATGCATCTGCGCGACGAACGGGCGGTTCTGCGGATCTTCGTCCTTCGCGAGCTGGCCGGATTGCGCGATCGCCGCACCGCTCGCGGTGACGACATTGGCAAAAGCGGTAAAGGCCTGTCCCGCGCTCGACACCTGTGGCACGAACAGCTCGGCCGGGAGCAGCGCGGCGATGGTGTCGGCATGCGAACCGATCGGCCGGCGGATGCGCACCGCGTCCCGGTGTTTGCCGACGGAGATGATGTCGAGCATATAGTTCTGCGCACCGGGCAGCGGCTCGCTCGCCATCAGGCGGCGCTCGCCGATCGGCAAGCCGTGATCGACGCATTGCGTCGAGCCGTCCGGCGAAACGACACTGATTTCCTTGATCGGCGTCGTCTCGAACACCGCGCCGCGCATCTGATCGAGGTCCTGCGCCCGGCAGCCTTCGACTCCGCTCGCGGCGAGATCGTCGAGCGCCTTGACTGTGCGCGAGAGACGGCTTTCGGCAAGCGCGAGCGCGCGCTTGGCGGAGAGGTTGACCTCCTCCTGCCCTTGCCGCGCGATCAAATTGTTGAGCCAGAAATCGAACGCGACGAGCGGCGCGGTTGCGAGGACCGCACCGACGATGACTGCGATAAGATCTTTGCGCTTGAAACGCTTCACGCGCGTATCCTGGTCAGCGGGCCGCTAACTTCGCTAACCGACGTAAAAACCACATTAAATGCGACCTTTCCCGAACCCGAATTCGGTGTCGCAACGCACGTTGCGCGCCCTGATGGTTAGCGCCCGGTAAACAATCGCAAAAACCGTTATCCTGAGTTGCCAAACTCGGTTGTCGGTTGTGCCGGTTGCGGGAGGAAAACGTGTCAAAAGACATTCGGCGGATGCTTTGCGGATGTTGCGCCGCGGCCAATCCACCGCCGCGGGGCGCGACGCTCAGCCGGCGGCAGGTCGTCGTCGGCGCAGCGGCTGCGGGCCTCGCGCCATTCTGCGCGCAGGCGCAGGTAAACGCGCCGGCGGTGAAGCGCATCGACGTGCATCACCATTTCCTGCCGGATTTCCATGTCCGTGCCGTCGCGCCAACCCGCGTCGGCTCCAACCTCGCGGCATGGACGCCGGAGACCTCGCTTGCGGAGATGGAAAAATCCGGCGTAGCGACCGCGATCGTCTCCGCGATCCAGCCAGGCGTTTGGCTCGGCGATGCGGCGCAGGCGCGGGCGCTCGCCCGCGAGCTCAATGAATACGCCGCGAAGATGGTGCGCGAACATCCCGGCCGCTTCGGTTTCTGGGCGTCGCTGCCGCTGCCGGACGTCGACGGCAGCCTGAAGGAGATCGAATACGCGCTCGACACGCTCAAGGCCAATGGCATTGGCCTGATGACCTCAATCGGCGGCAAATATCTTGGCGACAAGGCGTTCGCCCCGGTGTTTGACGAGCTCAACCGACGCAAAGCGACCGTTTACACGCACCCGCTTACGCCGGATTGCTGCAAGGGGCTCGTGCCCGGCGTGCCGGCCGGCACCACCGAATATGCGACCGACACCACGCGCACCATCGCGAGTCTTCTCTTCTCCGGCACGACGACGCGCTGCCCGGATATCCGCTTCATCGTCTCGCACAGCGGCGGCACGCTGCCCTTCCTCGCCGGCCGCTTCGTGCACCAGGCCGCGCAGCAGAAGCCGCCATTCCTGCCCAATGGCCCGATGCCCGAATTCCGGAAGCTTTATTACGACATCGCGCAAGGCAACACGCCCGGCCAGCTCGCGGCGCTGCTTACGATCGCGCCGGTGTCGCAGCTTCTCTTCGGTACCGATTATCCGTTCCGTCGCGGCAGCGAAGCCATCGAAGGTCTCGCGGCCTACGGCTTCGCGCCCGCCGACCTTGCCGCCATCGAATCCGGCAATGCATTGAAGCTGCTGCGCGGCTGATTATCTCAGGGTCTATCGCGAGGAGATTCCCATGAGCTTTTTCCCCGGCAAGGATCCGGCCGCTGGCAATGCATACCAATGCGACGCGCTCGCTCACGTGATCGTGCCGCGCACAGCCGATCTCGGCGGATTCAATGTGCATCGGGCGCTCCCGTCGGCACAGACGCGCATGGTCGGCCCGTTCATCTTCTTCGACCATTTCGGGCCGGCGGAATTCCGCTCCGGGCAAGGCATCGACGTACGCCCGCATCCGCATATCGGGCTCGCCACCGTCACTTACCTGTTCGACGGCGAGATCATGCACCGCGACAGCCTCGGCTCCGCCGTGCCGATCCGGCCCGGCGAGGTGAACTGGATGACCGCCGGGCGCGGCATCGTGCATTCCGAGCGCACCGGCGCCGAGCGCCGCGCCGCTGGCGGCGACCTCCACGGGTTGCAGTGCTGGGTGGCGCTGCCGGAGACGCAGGAGGAGATGGCGCCAGGCTTCGCGCACTATGACAAAGACTTTCCGGTGATCCGCGAGGCCGACAAAAGCGCGCGCATTGTCGTCGGCTCGCTCTACGGTAAGAGCTCTCCGGTGATCACCACGTCCGATACGATATTTGCCGACATCACGCTCAAGGCCGGCGGCACGCTGCCGCTCGACGCCGACCACGAGGAGCGCGCGATCTACATGCTCGACGGCGAGATCGAGATCGGCGGCGACCGCTTCACCCGCGAGCGGCTGCTCGTGTTCAAGCCCGGCGACCGCATCACTGTGCGCGCGGTGAGCGACGCGCATTTCGTCATCCTCGGCGGCGCCGCCATGGACGGCCCGCGGCACATCTGGTGGAATTTCGTCTCTTCGCGCAAGGAGCGCATCGAGCAGGCAAAGGAGGCCTGGAAGACCGCGCGCTTCGGCACCGTCGTGCCGGGCGACGAGAGCGAGTTCATCCCGCTGCCGGACAAGTGACCGGCATTTCCCCACTTGAACAGCTTCGTTAGTTAGGTATTCTACAAAGCCATAAGACCTCGATGAACGAGGGACACGGGAGGGTGACGATGGACGCTCGCATGACGGTCGCCAAGACGGGAGCCGAGCACATCGCGTCGCTGCGCGACGGGCGCACGGTCTACATCGACGGCCAGCTCGTGCCCGACGTCACCACGCATCCGGCCTTCAAGAATGTCGTGCAAACGGCAGGTGCGCTCTACGATTTCCAGGCGCAGCCGGAAAACATCGAGCTGATGACTTTTATGCCAGAAGGCGCGACCCGGCGCGTGAACCGCGCCTGGCAGATGCCGCGGAGCTACGAGGAGATGGTGCAGCGAAGGAAAGCGCTGCAGGCCTGGGCGCGGCTGACCTGCGGCTTCATGGGCCGCTCACCCGACCACGTCGCCTCGACGCTGGTCGGCCAGCGCATGAGCATCGACGTCTTCCGCAAGCATGGGCCTGACCGTGCCAAGGCGCTGATCGACTATTTCGATTACGCCAGCCGCAACGACATCTTTCTCACATACGTGATCATCAACCCGCAGGCCGAGCGCGCCAAGGACTGGGGCGCGCAGGCCGCGGAGCTGGTGGCGCGCATCGTCGACGAGGATTCAAGCGGTATCACCATCCGCGGCGCCAAGATGCTGGGCACCAGCTCGATCATGGCCAACGAAGTGCTGGTGGCAAACCTGCAACCGCTCAAGCCTGGCGAGGAAGACCTCGCTTTCTCCTGCGCGCTGCCGATGAACGCCAAGGGGCTGCGCGTCCTCTCGCGCAAATCCTACGAGGCCGCCGCGGTGTCGACCTTCGACAATCCGCTGTCGTCGCGTTTCGACGAGAACGATGCGCTCATCTATTTCGACGACGTGAAGGTCCCGTGGGACCGCATCTTCGTCTATCGCGACCCCGACATGTGCCGGCAGCAATTCCACGACACCTGGGGCCACTCCTATCAGAACTACCAGGCGCAGATCCGGCTCTCGGTGAAGATCAAGTTCCTGCTCGGCCTGGCGCGGCGCCTCACCGAGGCGATCGGCACCACCAAAATCCCCTCGGTCAGCGAGAAGCTCGGCTTCATGGCCGCGCAGGCGAGCATGGTCGAGGCGATGCTCTCCGGCATGGAAGCGAGCGGGTCGAAGGCCGGCGACTATTGGGTGCCGAACAAGCATTTCATGTATTCGGCGCAGGTGCTCACCCAGGAGCTTTACCCGCAATTCATCAATGCCATCCGCGACCTCTCCGGCGGCGCGCTGATCATGCTGCCCTCCTCGATCAACGATTTCAAAGACCCGATGATCAGGAAGATCATCCACACCACGCAGCGCGCTGCGGCGATGGAGCCGGAGGACAAGGTGAAATTCCTCAAAGCCTGCTGGGATGCGATCGGCTCGGAATTCGGCTCGCGGCATCAGCAGTACGAGATGTTCTATGCCGGCGCCCGCTTCGTGACCACCGGCCACAGCTTCCGCACCTATGACTGGAATTCGGCGACGGCGATGGTGGAGAACCTGCTCGGCAGCTATTCGCTCGCCGACGAGCTCGGCGAGGCGCAGCACTAGCCTCTCAAATCACGTAGAGGTCGACGTAGTCGTTCACCGACATGCGCTCGAGTCGCTGCTGGTCGAGCGAGACATCGAGGATGCGGGCCTGCTGCTCGCCCGGAAAGCGGCGCGCGAGATTGGTGCGGAACTTGGCCTCGAGATGCGGCAGGCCTTCGGCGCGCCGGCGTCTGTGGCCGATCGGATATTCGACCACGACCTCGTCGAGCGTCTTGCCGCCGCGCAGCGTCAGCGTCAGCGCATTGGCGATCGAGCGCTTCTCCGGATCGTGATAGTCGCGGGTGAAGGCCGGATCTTCAACGCAAGTCGTCTTGGCGCGCAGCGCATCGATGCGCGGGTCAGCGGCCACCTCGTCCTCGTAATCGAGCGCCGTGAGCCGGCCGAAGATCAGCGGCACGGCGACGAGATACTGGATGCAGTGGTCGCGATCGGCGGGATTGTTCAGCGGTCCTGATTTGTCGATGATGTCAATCGCGGCGCGTTGCGTGCGGATGATGATGCTCTCGATGTCGTCCGCGGTCTTGCCCATGGCGTCGAGTTTTTGCTTGAGCGTCATCGCCGCTTCCACCGCGGTCTGCCCGTGGAATTCCGCGGGAAAGGAAATCTTGAAGAGGACGTTCTCCATCACATAGGAGCCGTAGGGCCGCTGCATGCGGAACGGCTGCCCCTTGAACAGCACGTCGTAAAAACCCCAACGCTTGGCAGTGAGCGCGGACGGGTAGCCCATCTCGCCGGCCTTCGCCATCAGCGCGAGACGCACCGCGCGGCTCGTGGCATCGCCCGCCGCCCAGCTCTTGCGCGAGCCGGTGTTGGGCGCGTGGCGATAGGTGCGCAGGCTCTGCCCGTCGACAAAGGCGAGCGACAGCGCGTTGATGGTCTCCTCGCGCGTCAAGCCGAGCAGGCTTGAGACGACTGCGGTCGAGGCGATCTTCACCAGCACCACGTGGTCGAGCCCGACCTTGTTGAACGAGTTCTCGAGCGCGAGGCCGCCTTGGATCTCGTGCGCCTTGATCATCGCGGTGAGCACAGCGCGCATCGTCAGCGGCGGCTTGCCCGCGGCAATGGCGTTGCGCGAGAGCCAGTCGGCGACCGCGAGAATGCCGCCCAGATTGTCCGAGGGGTGCCCCCACTCCGCCGCCAACCAGCAGTCGTTGAAGTCGAGCCAGCGGATGATGGTCCCGATGTTGAATGCCGCCTGTACCGGATCGAGCACGAAGGACGTGCCCGGCACCTTGGCGCCATTGGGCACGACTGTCCCGGCAACGATGGGGCCCAGGAGCTTGGTGCAGGCCGGGTATTCCAGCGCCTCGAGCCCGCAACCGAGTGTGTCGATCAGGCAGTTGCGCGCCGTTTCGTAGGCGAGCGGGCTCTTGATCTCGTAGCTCAGGACGTAATCGGCGATGTCGCAGAGAACCTGGTCCGGCTGCGGCCGGACGTTGCTGATATGCGCGCTCATGTCTCTTTCAGGTTAGTGCCAATCACGCCGCTGCCCGCACGGCACCGCGCCGCTCATTGGAAATTTCCTCGAGCGCAAGCCCGCTGGTGCGCGGACCGAAGCCGCCGATCGAGATCATCACCATCACCATGGCGAAAGCGATGAAGCCGAACACGCCACCATTGCCGAACTGCTGCAGGAAGAAGCCGATCATGAAGCTGGTGAACACCGTCGACAGGCGGCTGAAGGAATAGACGAAGCCGACGGCGCGGGCGCGAATGCGCGTCGGGAACAGCTCCGCCTGGTAGGCGTGATAGGCGTAGGAGAGCAGATTGTTCGATGACGTAATCAGGATGCCGAACAGGATGAGCAGCGGCACCGTGTTGCCGGACTGCCAGAACAGGATGCCGAACACCGCGGTGCCGCAGGCGGCGCCGACGATCTGCCATTTGCGCTCGACGCGGTCGGCGAACAGGCTGCAGACCAGCGGGCCGATGGGATAGACGATCGCGATAATCGCGGCATAGGTCGGGCTTTTGGCGAAGGTCACGCCCTGCGCGGCGATCAGCGCCGGCACCCAGTTGCCGAAGCCGTAGAAGCCGATGGTCTGGAAGAAGTTGAACACCGACAGCATGATGGTGCGCTTGCGATAAGGCGGCTGCCAGATTTCGCCGAAGCCGGCATTGCCGGTTTCGATGACCGGCGGCGCGGGCGCCGGCAGCGGCGCTCCAGTTTGGGCGGCGACCTTCGCCTCGATCGCACTGGTGACGCGCTCGGCATCCGCATCGCGCCCATGCTGCGCCAGCCAGCGCGGCGATTCCGGCACTGACAAACGAATCCACCACACCACGACGGCACCGACCGCCGGCACCAGCGCGATGAAGCGCCAACCGGCCATGCCGAGCGGCTCGGCATCGAGCAGCAGCGCCGCCAACAGGGCGACCACTGGGACAGAGGAGAATTGGATCGCCTGGTTGACCGCGAACACCTTGCCGCGTGCCGTCTTTGGCACCAGTTCGGTGATGTAGGTATCGATGGTGACGAGCTCGACGCCGATGCCGACGGCAGCAATGAAGCGCCAGAGGTCGACGCCAAACCGCGTGCTCTGCAGCGCCATGATCGTGGTGGCGACGGCGTACCAGACCAGCGAGAAGGTGAAGATCGCGCGCCGTCCGTAATGATCGGCGACCTGCGCAAAGACGATGGTGCCGACGAACAGACCGGCGAACGTCACCGACGCGAACGCCGCCTGGTCCGGCAGGCCGAACAACCCGTCCTTGGCGCTGAAGATACCGGCTTTGATGAGGCCGGGGCTGACATAGGCTGTCATCAGCAGGTCGTAGAGTTCGAACCAGCCGCCGAGCGAGAGAAGCACCACCAGCCACCACACGTGGCGGGTCAACGGCAAGCGGTCGAGCCGCGCGGTGATCTCCGCGGCCTGCTGTGACGACATCGTTTCCTCCCGACGGCTTTACACTACCGCGTATCAAGAAAGGCGGCGGCAGCTCTGTCAATGGAAGCGCCATTGGCTCAGCGGTCATCGCCCGCGAAGGCGGGCGATCCAGTAATCGCAGTGGTATCGATGTTACTGGATGCCCCGCCTCCGCGGGGCATGACGCCGGTGCATGGCAGCGATCTTCACACCGGGTCGTAATAATGTATTTCAAACAGCATGCAGCCGCCGTTCGACTTGAACGGCCCGTGATAGGCCCCGGGCGGGCGCGAGGCATAGGTGTTCGGCGGAAAGGCCGTGCCGCCCTGCCCGCGCTCATCATTGCCGACGGTGAGATCGCCGGAGACGAGAAAAACCTCTTCCCAGTAGTCGTGCACGAATGGCTTGGTCGTGAACACGCCCGGCGCGAAGCGCAGAAGCCGCGAGCGGGTGCCGCGCTTGCCTTTCTCATCGAGCGCGCCGGAGAGGATCTTCTGCTGGATGCCCGCCGGATAGCCGGCCGGCGTTTCCCAGCCGGACGACAGATCGACGGTGTGGAATTCTTTGTGCTCTTTGTTCACGGGCATGGTTGTTCGCTTCCAGTTTCAGATCGGGTGTTGTTCTGTGAGTCGGTTCAGTTGGGATGCCACCAGCGGCCACCGATGACAACCCCGCGCGAAGTGAGCTTCTGCTTGCCGTCGAGATGCTCGCCGACGACGTCGACATAGTCGAATGAGCCCTCGTCCACGGTGAGGATCGTGGCGTCGCCGACGTTGCCCGGCTTGAGGCTGCCGAGCTCCGGCCGTTTGAGAGCCGTCGCCGCGTTGACGGTCGAAGCCGCGATCACGTCCGAGAGCGGCACGCCCATGCACAGGAACTTGGACATGGTGGTCACCTGGTCGAAGGCCGGGCCGTCGATGCACAGCTTGTGGATGTCGGACGAGATCGTGTCGGGCATGAAGCCGTTCGCCAGCATGGCGCGCGCGGTCTTGAAGGCGAACGAGCCCTTGCCGTGGCCGATATCGAAGAACACGCCGCGCTTGCGCGCTTCGATCACCACCGGCTTGATCGTGCCCTGCGCGGTTGCCGGCGAATTCGGGAACGGGCGGAAGGCGTGGGTGAGCACGTCGCCGGGACGCAGGCGCGAGAGCACCTCCTCATAGGTCGGCGGCGCCTCGTCGATATGCACCATCAGCGGCATGCCGACCTCTTCGGCGACCTGCAGCGCGACGTCGAGCGGCTGGATGCCGGAGCGCCCCGAGGTGCGCGCACCGAGCCGCACCTTGATGCCGACAATGATGTCGCGATTGGCGTTCGCCACCTCGACCGCATCGTGCGGCGCCATCAGCCGGATGTCTTCGCTCTCGCCGACCATGACGCGCTTGGAGAAGGCGAAGATGCCGGCAAAGGACACATGCAGATAAGCGAGGATGCGCACGGCGCTCTGCTCGATCACGTGTTTGCGGAAGCCGGCGAAGTTGCCCGGCCCGGCGCTGCCGGTGTCGATCGCCGTGGTCACGCCCGAGAGCCGGCAGAACTCCTCGGCATCGATGCTCAGCGAAGTCCCGCCCCAATAGACATGCGTATGCAGGTCGATCAATCCCGGGGACACGATCTTGCCGGCGACGTCGCGAATGTCCGCGGCGCTATCCTTCAGGTTGGGCGCAACCTTCGCCACCTTGCCGTTGGCGAAGGCCACATCGGCGATGCCGTCGAGCTTCTGCGACGGATCGACGACGCGGCCACCGCGCAGGATGAGGTCGTAGGTCATGGTCGTCATGCTCTCCCCTTCACTTTACCAGCCCTGCAGCAGCACCGCTTCTTCGGGCGGCGTGTGCGCGGTCGCGATGCTGGCGAGCTGACGATACTGGCCCTCGAAGAAGATCAAAGGCCGGCCACGATGCACCGGGTGCTCGCGCATCGCGAGCACGCGGCCGACGAAGATCTCGTGGTCGCCGCCGTCATAGCGCGCGTAAGTAGAGCATTCGAACACCGCCGCCGCATTGGGCATGATCGGCACGCCGGTCTCGCCGGTGAGCGGTGTGAGCCCTTCCCACTTGTCGCCCTTCGCACGGGCGAACTGGTTGGAAAGCTGCTCCTGCTCTTCGTGCAGCACATTGACCGCGTAGCGCTCGACCGTCTTCCAGATCGCGTAAGTGAGTGCCTGGCGGGCGACGCTGAACAGCACCAGCGGCGGATCGAGCGACACCGAGTTGAACGAGCTCGCGGTCATGCCGAGGCGCTCGCCGTCGGCGGTGCGTGCGGTGGCGATCACCACGCCGGTCGGAAACTGGCCGAGGACATCGCGAAACCGCCTGGGATCGATGGCCAATGCCGCCTCCTCGTTCTCACCCAGATATACACGCGAACATAGCTATGTTACAAAGTCTTTTGATCCAGCCGGAGACACATTCGTCATGCTCGAGTTCGACCGCCACTCCGCCCGCGGCCGCGACCGCATCAGCCTCGCGCCCGAGGCGCTCGTCGTCGCCGGCTGGACTGGCCGCGATGAGGCGGCGCTGCGTCACCACATCGAGGAGCTGGCCGCCATCGGGGTACCGCGGCCGTCGAGCGTGCCGGTGTTCTACCGCAACAGCGCCCGCAACGTCACCCAGGGCGCAGTGCTCGAGGTGCTCGGCCCCGATACCTCCGGCGAGGTCGAGCCGGTCGTCGTCGCGCTCGCGGACGGGCTGTGGCTTTCGCTCGGCTCCGACCATACCGATCGCAAGGCCGAGACCATAGGCATCGCGCTGTCGAAGCAGCTCTGCCTCAAGCCAATCGGCCGCACGCTGTGGCTGCTCACGGAGATCGCCGGACATTGGGACCAGATCGAGCTGCGCGCGTTCGCCACCATCGACGGCAAGCGCGTCCCCTATCAGGACGGCAAGCTCGCGGCGATGCGCACGCCCGCCGACCTGATCGCGCGCTACGGCCGCGAGCTTGCCGCTAACACCGTGATGTTCTGCGGCACCTTCGCCGCCATCGGCGGCATCCGTCCGGCAACGCGCTTCGAGATGGAGATGCACGACCCGGTGCTCAAGCGCAGCATGAGCCACGCCTACGACATCCGCGTGCTGCCGGTGATCAGCTGAGTCGGAGGCCATTGATGGCGCGCGCGAGAAAATCGGGCGGCAAGGCGAAGGGATCACTCCCCCTCACCGTCTCGCGTCCCGAATTGCTCAAGGAGGGCAGCGATCGCGATTTCCGTAGCCTTGTGCACAACATGTTCGCCTTCATGGCGCGCCACGAAGCCATTCGCGACGGTCTCGCGCGCTATATCGGCATGGCCGGGATCGACTACACCATCCTCATTTCCATCGGCCATCTTGGGCGTGACGGCGACGTCAACGTGAAGACGGTCGCCGATCATCTGCGCATGAGCGGCGCCTTCGTCACCACCGTGACCAGCAAGCTGCAGAGCCAGGGGCTCGTGGAAAAGACGCCGGATACCGTCGACCGCCGCCGCATCTCGCTCGCCATCACCGAGAAGGGCAAAGAGCTGCTGCGCGAGCTCGCGCCCTTTCAGCGCGAGGTCAACGACGTCGAGTTCGCCCCGCTGTCGCGCGAGCAGTTTCGCGCCCTCTCCGCCACGCTGGAGGAGCTGATCGCGGCCAGCGACCGCGCGGTCGCCTTGCAGCAATACAAGTCGCCGGCGAAGGGCCGCGGCAAGGTGGGCTGAGGCGATCCCGCGGGCTCGTCAGATCTGCCGAACCGACTCGACTTCGTATGTCACGTTCGGCGGGTTCTCGCCGATGCGCACGCTCTTGTCGTTGACGAAGCGATAGGGCGGTACCGGGAGATTGTACGGCGCCGGCACGCCGTTGAAGACGCGGCCGGCGAGATCGTATTTCGACCCGTGGCACGGACAGAAGTAGCCGCCCTTCCAGTTCGGCGCCGGCGAGGACGGATTCGGATCCGGATAGAACAGCGGGATGCAGCCGAGATGCGTGCAGATGCCGACCAGGATTCCGAACTCCGGCTTCGCCGAGCGGTGCCAGTTCTTCGCATAAGGCGGCTGCTGAAATTCCTCCGACTGCGGGTCAGCGAGCTGCGCCTCGAACTGCTTGTCCTGCAGGGTTTTCAGCATGCTCTCGGGCCGATGCGTGATGAAAATCGGCCGGTCGCGCCAGCGCACGACGATCTGCTGTCCCTCGCCGATCTTGCTCACGTCGATGTCGACCGGGCCGCCGGCGGCGAGCGTCGAGGCATCCGGCTGCATTTGCGAAATCAGCGGGATCAGCGTCGCAAGGGCGCCGATCCCACCGACTGCCGCGGTGGCGATGTAAAGAAAGTCACGCCGGTTGGTCTTCGCCGCGCCGTGACCGTCATCTGCTGTGGTCGTGCTCAAGGGTGGATCTCGGTGAGTTGCGCTCCCCACTGGAACAACGAGGCGGCGGTGCCGGCGTTTCATTAAAACCTGGAAATATCCGCTGCCCACGCGCCAGCCCACCGGCTCGTCACAGAAAAGCGCTGCGCCACAGTTGCACCGACCCTTGGTAAGGCGGATAACCGACGCGCAATGCCGCCAAGCTCCGCCGTCAGCCCGGTTACCTCTCGGCCGTCCGCCAAGATCATTGACGGACGCGGCGTGGCCGCGCTGATCCGCGAGGACTGCAAGGCGCGCACCGCCGCGCTGGCGCAGCGCGGCGTCCAGCCAGGCCTCGCCGTCATCATCGTCAGCTCCAACCCGGCCTCACTCATCTATGTCCGCAACAAGGTGCGTGCCTGCGCCGAGGTCGGCATCCGCTCGGTGCGCCTCGATTTCCCGGTCGACGTTGATCCGGACACGCTCGTCTCCACCATCGAGAAGCTCAACGCCGACCCCACGATCCACGGCATTCTCGTGCAGCTGCCGCTGCCGCCGCATCTCTCCGCTGCGCATGTGCTGCGCACCATCTCGGCGGAGAAGGATGTCGATGGCTTCCACCTCTATAATGTCGGCGGCCTCGTCGTCGGCGACACCGTGTTCCCGCCCTGCACGCCCTATGGCGTGGTGAAGCTGCTCGAGCACGAAGGCATTTCGGTCGAGGGGCAGAACGTCGTCGTGGTCGGCGCCAGCAACATCGTCGGCAAGCCGATGGCGCTGATGCTGATGCAGCGCAACGCGACCGTATGCATCTGTCACGCCGCGACCCGTGACCTCGCGCAGTTCACGCTGCTCGCCGACGTGCTGGTCGTCGCCGCCGGCGTGCCCAATCTGATCCTGCCGCAGATGGTGAAGACCGGCGCCGTGGTCATCGATGTCGGCATCAACCGCCTGCCCAACGGCAAGCTCGTCGGCGACGTCGACTTCGAGGGCGTGCGCAAGAAGGCGTCCTACATCACGCCGGTGCCCGGCGGCGTCGGGCCGATGACCGTGACCATGTTGCTGGTCAATACGATCGCCTCGGCGGAGCGGCAGGCTGGCGTGCAGAGCGCGGCCGTTAAATAACGCCGTCTTTTCTTCAGCTTCGAGCGTGGCGGCAGGGTCGCCGACGCGCCGCGCCCTCTGTGGATAACCTGTGGAAAGCTTGAATAACTTCCTGGCTTGATTGAGAGAATATTAGTTCGCTTTTCGTTCTCACATGACCGCTGAGCGTGTGGATAGGCCTGCGCGCAAAGCGATCGCGCGCCGCTAACTCTTCTGCGGCAGATTGAGCCGAATATGCAGCTCGCGCAGTTGCTTTTGCGTCACTTCCGACGGCGCGCCCATGAGCAGATCCTCGGCGCGCTGGTTCATCGGGAACAGCACCACCTCGCGCAGGTTCTCCTCGCCGCACAGAAGCATGACGATGCGGTCGATGCCGGGCGCGATGCCGCCGTGCGGCGGTGCGCCATACTGCAGCGCGCGCAGCATGCCGCCGAACTTCTCCTCCAGCACCTCCTCGCCGTAGCCGGCGATGGCGAAGGCCTTCTTCATCACGTCGGGACGATGATTGCGGATCGCGCCGGAGGACAGCTCCACGCCATTGCAGACGATGTCGTACTGGATCGCCTGGATACCGAGGATCTTCTCCTCGTCCTTCGGATCGAGCGCGAGGAAATCATCGACCGGATAGTTCGGCATCGAGAATGGATTGTGGGAGAAGTCGATCTTCTTCTCCTCCTCGTTCCACTCGTACATCGGAAAATCGACGATCCAGCAGAATTCGAAGCGGTCTTTCTTGATGAGGTTGAGCTCTTCGCCCACTTTCGTGCGCGCGAGGCCGGCGAACTTGACGAACTGCTTCGGCTTGCCGGCGACGAAGAACACTGCGTCGCCGACCTTGAGGCCGAGCTTTGTGCGCAACGCATCGGTGCGCTCGACGCCGATATTCTTGGCGAGCGGCCCGGCGCCGCCCTCCTCGCCTTCGCGCCAGAAGATGTAGCCAAGCCCCGGCTGGCCTTCGCCCTGCGCCCAGGAGTTCATGCGGTCGCAGAACGCGCGGTTGCCGCCGCCCGGCGCCGGGATCGCCCACACCTGCGCCGTCGCGTCACTCGCCAGGATGTTGGCGAAGATCTTGAAGCCGGAGTCGCGAAACGTCTCGCTGACATCCGCCATCTCGATCGGATTGCGCAGGTCCGGCTTGTCTGTGCCGTATTTGGCGAGCGCGTCGGCGTAACGGACGTGCGCAAATTTCTGCGTCACCGGCTTGCCGTTGGCGAACTCCTCGAACACGCCGCGCATCACCGGCTCGACCGCGTCGAACACGTCCTGCTGGGTGACGAAGCTCATCTCCAGATCGAGCTGATAGAACTCGCCGGGCGAGCGGTCGGCGCGCGCATCCTCGTCGCGGAAACAGGGCGCGATCTGGAAGTAGCGGTCGAAGCCCGCGATCATGGTGAGCTGCTTGAACTGCTGCGGCGCCTGCGGCAGCGCATAGAACTTGCCGGGGTGCAGCCGCGAGGGCACCAGGAAGTCGCGCGCGCCTTCCGGCGACGACGCGGTGAGGATTGGCGTCTGGAATTCGAAGAAGCCTTCCGCCTTCATGCGCCGGCGGATCGAGTCGATGATCTGTCCGCGCTTGATGATGTTGGCGTGGATGCGATCGCGACGCAGATCGAGAAAGCGGTATTTGAGCCGGATCTCCTCCGGATATTCCTGATCGCCGAACACCGGCAGCGGCAGTTCCTCCGCCTGGCTCAGCACCTCGATATCCTTGGCGAAAACCTCCACCTGTCCCGTCGGCAATTCGGGATTCTCGGTGCCATCGGGCCGCTTGCGCACGAATCCGTCGACGCGCACCACCCACTCCGAGCGCAGCTTCTCCGCGGTCTTGAACGCCGGGCTGTCCGGATCGGCCACCACCTGCGTGAGGCCGTAATGGTCGCGCAGGTCGATGAACAGGAGGCCGCCGTGGTCGCGGATGCGATGGCACCAGCCGGAAATGCGGACGTCCTTGCCGATGTCGGTCGCGCGCAGCGCGCCACAGGTATGGGAGCGGTAACGATGCATTGCAGTCCCTGGAAATCGCGGCCGAATGCGGCGATAAAGCGGGCCGGAGAAGCACATGTGAGGCCTGCTTTGTCAAGGCAAGGCCCGGCTTTCGATAAGCGGCGCAATCTCAATGAGTTCGACAGTCATGGCCAAGGCAAAAAGCAAGAAGAAAGCGCCTCCAGCCGCGCCGAAGAGTGCGCCGATGACCACCGGCGAGGCCACCGTTGCGGCGCTCATCGCCCATGGGCTGAAGACCGTCTACGCGCTCCCTGGCATCCATAACGACCACTTCTTCGACGCGCTCCACCACGAAGCGTCGCAAATCAATGTGGTCCATACCCGCCACGAGCAGGGCGCCGCCTATATGGCGCTCGGCGCCGCGCTCGCGACCGGCAAGCCGCAGGCTTATGCCGTGGTGCCGGGGCCGGGGTTGCTCAACTCGGCTTCGGCGCTGCTCAATGCCTACGGCACCAACGCGCAGGTGCTGGCGATCATCGGGCAGATCCCGCATGCGGCGATCGGCAAGGGCTTCGGCCATCTGCACGAGATCCGCGACCAGGCCGGGATCATCGACCGTCTCGTCGACTACTCCGCCTACATCGAAAGCGCCGCCGAGGCGCCTGCCCTGATCGCCAAAGCATTCCGCGCCATGGCCTCCGGCCGGCGCGGCCCCGCCGCGCTTGAATGCGCCATCGACGTCTGGGGCCAGCGCGCCCCCGCCCCGCCGCCCATGGTGATGCCGCCGCGAGCGCCAAAAATCGACGATGACGCTGTGCGCAAAGCAGCGAAGCTGCTCGGAGCCGCGAAGCGCGTACTCATCGTCTGCGGCGGCGGCGCGCTCGATGCCTCGCCGGAGGTGGCCGCGCTCACGCATATGCTGCAGGCAGGCGTGCTCGGCTATCGCCGCGGCCGCGGCGTGCTCGACAGCCGCGATCCTTTGAGCGTCACCTTACCGCTCGGCCGCGAGCTGTGGGGCGAGGCCGACGTTATCGTCGGCATCGGCACGCGCATGCTGAACGCGCAACGCGAATGGGGCCTCGACAAAAATCTAAAGGTCGTGCGCATCGACGCCGACGCGGAGGAAATCTCCCGCTTCCGTAAGCCCACAGTCGGGCTCGCCGGCGATGCCGCGCCAATCCTGCGGCGGCTCATCGATGTGCTGCCCACGTTCAACACGCGCCGCGCCTCACGCCGCGACGAGATGACCGTACGCCAGGGCAAGCTCACGCAGCGCCTGCACGACAAGCTCGGTCCGCAGATGGCCTTCGTCGACGCCATCCGTGCAGCGCTGCCCGAGGACGGTATCTACGTGGACGAAGTGACGCAGGTCGGCTTCGTCGCCCGCCTCGGCTTTCCGGTCTACAAGCCGCGCACATTCCTCTCGCCCGGCTTCCAGGACAATCTGGGCTGGGGCTATGCGACTGCGCTCGGCGCGCAGCACGCGCGGCCCGACGTTCCCGTGGTGTCGATCAACGGCGACGGCGGCTTTCTCTACACCGGAAACGAGCTCGCCACCGCGATCCGGCATCGCATTCCACTGACCGCGATCGTGTTCGCCGACGGCGCCTTCGGCAATGTCCGCCGCATCCAGGAAGAACAATACGGAAATCGCCTGATCGCCTGCGATCTCGCTAATCCGGATTTCGTCAAATATGCGGAAAGTTTCGGCGCGGCGGGCCTGCGCGCGCGTACCCCCGACGAATTGCGTGCTGCGCTGCAACGCAGTTTCGCCGGCCGCGAGCCGACGCTGATCGAAGTGCCGGTGGGCGCGATGCCGAGCCCCTGGGAGTTCATCCATATGCCGCGCGTTCGCGCCAGCTGAGAGACTTGCCATCGGCGCGTCGGTTTGGTCTACGCTTGCCCTCCCAATGCAACCCATCACCACCACCAAAGAGCTGGCCGATGTCTGCGCCCGCATGGCGCGGCATCCCTTCGTCACGGTGGACACCGAATTCCTGCGCGAGACCACCTATTACCCGCTGCTCTGCGTGGCACAGATGGCGACCGCCGATGAGGCAGTGGTCATCGACGCGCTGGCCGAGGGCATCGACCTCTCGCCCTTCTTCGCGCTGATGACCAACGAGGCGGTGGTCAAGGTCTTTCACGCCGCGCGCCAGGACATCGAAATCGTCTGGCATCTCGCGAAATCGATCCCGCACCCGATCTTCGACACCCAGGTCGCAGCCATGGTGCTCGGCTATGGCGACAGCATCTCCTACGACCAGCTGGTGCAGCGGATCACCGGTGACACACTCGACAAGTCGCACCGCTTCACCGACTGGACGCGGCGGCCGCTCTCCGACGCGCAGCTCACCTACGCGGTCTCCGACGTCACGCATCTGCGCGACGTCTATCTCGCGCTCGAAGCCGACCTGAAGAAGCGCGACCGTATCCGCTGGGTCGACCAGGAGATGGCCGTACTCACCTCGCCGGACACCTACCGCATGGAGCCGGAGCGCGCCTGGGAGCGGCTGCGCACTCGCGTGCGCAAGCCGAAGGAGCTCGCGGTGCTCATCGAGGTCGCGGCCTGGCGCGAGCGCGAGGCGCAGACCCGCGACGTGCCGCGCGGCCGCGTGCTCAAGGATGAAGTCGTCGGCGACATCGCCGTGCAGGCGCCGACCTCGATCGAGCGGCTCGGGCATCTGCGCTCGCTGCCGAAGGGCTTCGAGCGCTCGCGTTGGGGCGAAGCCATCGTTGAGGCGGTCAAGGCCGGGCTCACGCGCGACCACAAGACGCTGCCGCGGCTCGACCGCTTCCGTCCGGCGCCGAACGGCGCCGCGACTGTCGAGCTCCTGAAGGTGCTCTTACGCATGACCGCGGAGCGTTACGGTGTCGCCGCCAAGGTGATCGCAACAGTCGACGATCTCGACCGCATCGCCGCTGACGACGAGGCCGACGTCCCGGCGCTGCACGGCTGGCGGCGCGAGCTGTTCGGCGAGATGGCGCTGGCGTTGAAGAAGGGCCGGCTGGCCCTGGCCGTCGAGAAAGGCCGCGTGATCGGGGTCGATCGCGCTTAGTCAGTCACAATCACCGGCTCGCGGCCAATCAGCCGTGCCAGCTGTCGCAGGCGGTTGAACACGCGGTCACCGCCGAGCGCCGCATAGTGGCGCGGCATGCGCAGATTGAGCTTGCCGCGCTCGACTTTGAGCGGCGTCTTCGGCAGCACGCCGGATTGTCCGGCGGTAATCATGTAGGCGACGCGCATGGCGGCGCCGAGCACGCGGGCGCGATCGAGCATGCGCGTGGTGGCGAGCTCGCGCAGCCGCGGTGACAGCTCGTCGTCGGTGAGGCCGACATGGCGGAAGAACACCGACAGCGCGAGGAAGGCGCGGCCGGGATGGTCGACGCCGACGAAGGCGCCGTGGGCAATGATGTTGAGCGACTGCTCGCCGCGATAATCCGGATGCGCGCGCCAGCCGATGTCGCCGAGTAGACACGCGGCGTGCCGCAGCCGCCACTCTTCCGAGGTTTCCTCGAGGCCGGACGACGCCATCAAGCGGTCGGTCCATTCGATCAGCTCGTCGCCGTGGCGCGGCGAGCGCGAGCGCAGGATGTTCAGATCGGACGCCGCGACGATCAGCGGGTCGCGCTTGCGCTCCTGCTGGTTGAGCATGTCGTAAAGCAGCCCCTCGCGCACGCCGAGCACGGAAACGACGACCTCGCGCGGGCGGCCGATGCGCACCAGATGCTCGAGGACCAGCGCGCCGTAGGCGAGCAGCGGACGGCGGGCGGCATTGACGGTTTCGATCTGCGACAGCGATTCAGCATCGACCCGATGCACCAACCGCGAGAACTCGAGCGCGTCGCGCGCTGAGATCCGGTAATTGTGCATCACGTGGAACGGATAGCCGGTCTGCCACATGTGCAGGCGCGCGAGCGCGCGCCAGGTGCCGCCGACCGCATAGAAGGTGCGGCCTTCCGCTTCGCGCAGGAAGCGCACGTCGGAAAGCTCGTCTTTGACGATCTTTTCCGCGCGCTTGAGCGACTTTGCGGAAATGTCCTGCAGCGCCAGGCCGCCGAGCGGTAGCGTGGTGCCGGATTTCGCCCGCGCGCCCTGGATATCCACAAGTTCCAGCGAGCCGCCGCCCAAATCGCCGACCAACCCGTCGGGGCGATGGATGCCGGAGACAACACCGAGCGCGGTGAGATTCGCTTCCCGCTTGCCGGAGAGGATCTCGATCTTGGTCCCAATGATGCGCTCGGCGCGCTCGACGAAGTCGTCGCCATTGTCGGCGTCGCGGCACGCAGCCGTCGCGATCGCCCAGGTCTTGCGCACGTGCAGCGTCTTGCACAGCGCGCGGAAGCGCTTGAGCGCACCGAGTGATTTGTCGATGGCGTCGCGTGCGAGCAGCCCGGTCGTCTGCACCTCGCGGCCCAGGCCGCACAGCGTTTTCTCGTTGAAAATCGGTGTCGGACTACGGGTCAGCCCCTCGTAGACGACGAGACGGACGGAGTTCGAGCCGATGTCGATGACTGCGATCGGCGGGCCGTGATCGAGACGGCCCTTGACCGGGCTCAATGGGTGCGGCGAGCGCTTACGCGGTTTCGAGACCGCGTATAAGGCTGCGCGGCGAGGAGTCCTTGAGCGATTTGCCACGTCCGGACAGGCTCGGATTGGTCATGAAGTATTTGTGGGCGTTGAACGGCTCATCGCCCGCGGCGGCCTTTATGCGCGTCGAGGTCCCATCCGGCAAGAGCTTCCAGCTTTGCTCGTTATCCTTGAGGTTTGCGACCATGATCTGGCCGAGCACCTGCTCGTGAACGGTCGGATTGAGAATCGGGCAAAGCACTTCGACGCGCCGGTCGAGATTGCGCGGCATCATGTCGGCCGAGGAAATGTAGACCGCGGCCTTCGCATGCGGCAGCGCGTGGCCATTGCCGAAGCAGTAAATACGGCCATGCTCGAGGAAGCGGCCGACGATCGACTTCACGCGGATATTCTCAGACAAGCCGGGCACACCCGGGCGCAGGCAGCAGATACCGCGCACCACCAGCTCGACGGGAACGCCGGCGGCGGAAGCCTCATAGAGCGCGTCGATGATGCCGGGATCGACCAGCGAATTCATCTTCATCCAGATCGCCGCCGGTTTGCCGGCCTTGGCATTGGCGATCTCCTGGTCGATGTGGTCGCGGATGCGCTTGCGCAGATTGACCGGTGACACCGCCATCTTCTCGAGCTCGCCCGGCTCGGCATAGCCGGTGATGTAGTTGAAGATGCGGGCCACGTCGCGCGCGATCACGGGGTCGGCGGTGAAGAATGACAGATCGGTGTAAACGCGCGCGGTCACCGGATGATAGTTGCCGGAGCCGACATGCACGTAAGTGGTCAGCGCCCCGCCCTCGCGGCGCACCACCGACGACAATTTGGCGTGGGTCTTGAGCTCGATGAAGCCGAACACGACTTGCGCGCCGGCACGTTCGAGGTCGCGCGCCCAGCGGATGTTGGCCTCTTCGTCGAAGCGCGCCTTGAGCTCGACCAGCGCGGTCACCGTCTTGCCGGCTTCCGCCGCCTCGACCAGCGCGCGCACGATCGGTGACTCCGCCGACGTGCGATAGAGCGTCTGCTTGATGGCGACGACATTTGGATCGCGCGCCGCCTGATGCAGGAACTGCACCACCACGTCGAAGCTCTCATAAGGATGGTGGACGATCAGGTCCTTCTGGCGGATGGCGGCGAAGCAGTCGCCGCCGTTCTCGCGAATGCGCTCGGGGAAGCGCGGATTGTAGGGAACGAATTCGAGATCGGGCCGGTCGAGCTTGGTGAGCTGCGAAAGGTCGTTGAGCGCCAGCACGCCGTCGACCATGAACAGTTCGTCGTCGGCGCAGGCGAGCTCGCGCTGCACGAATTTGCGCAGGTCCGACGGCATCGCCGCCTCGATCTCGAGCCGGATCACCGAGCCGCGGCGGCGACGCTTGAGTGCAGTCTCGAACAGCCGCACCAGGTCTTCGGCTTCTTCTTCGATTTCCACTTCGCTGTCGCGGATGATGCGGAAGGCGCCCTGCCCCTTCACCGAATAGCCCGGGAACAGGCGACCGATGAACAGCATCGTCGCCTGCTCGAGCGAGATCAGGCGAGCGAGGCCGGAATCGCCGCTCGGCAGCCGAATGAAGCGCTCGACCTTCTGCGGCATGCGGATAAGCGCATTCATCGCGCGCCCGTCGCGGCTGCGCGCCAATGCAAGCGCCACGGTGAAGCCGAGATTGGGAATGAACGGGAACGGATGCGCCGGATCGATGGCGAGCGGCGTGAGCAGGGGGAAGATGTTGGAGAGGAAATATTCCTCGAGCCAGGTCTTCTCCGATTTCTTCAGCTCGGTGCCGTCGAGGAGCACGATGCCGGCCTTGGCGAGATCAGGGCGCAGCTCCATCCAGCGCTTCTGCTGATCGCTGGCAAGCAGCGACACCGCTTCGCCGATGCGCGCGAGCTGCTCGGCCGGGGTAAGGCCGTCGGGGCTCTTGGTGGCGATGCCCTCGCGCAGCTGGCCCTTGAGGCCGGCGACGCGCACCATGAAGAATTCGTCGAGGTTGTTGGCGGAGATCGAGAGAAACCGCACCCGCTCGAGCAGCGGATGGCTCTCGTTGGCGGATTCCTCAAGCACACGGCGATTGAAGTGAAGCCAGGACAATTCACGGTTAATGAACCGTTCCGGGCCGAGCTCGAGCTCCTCGAGCGCTTCCGGGGTGCGCGCAAGAGCAGCCGCCTCCGGCAACGTCACCGGGGCGTTTTCTTCTTCTAAAGGAATGACTTGCGCGCGTTCTGCCATCTCGACCAGGGCCTCGAGCCGTCATCATGGCCGTCGAGATTGACGGCTCTGTGACAGTTCGCGCCCCAACTCCCCGTTGGTCAAGCGTGCTCGTCGCGCAAAAGTTCGGCAGCTAAGGCCCTGGTAACAGGACGTTTTTGCTGCAGCGCTTCATTGTCGAGCCGGGCCACCGTGGCCCGGGCCGCCGCGATCGAACGCTCGATCCGGGTCGCAATATAGCGCACCAGGGTTTCATCAACGTGAAGCTGGCGGTCGGCACAAAGCTTAACGATCACTGAGCGCAGCAGCTCATCGTCCGGCGGTGCCAGCGTCACCACCGGGATCGCCCGCAGCCGCGAGGCGAGATCGCGGATTTCGACCGGCCAGCCGGCCGGCGCCGCGCGCGACGTGATCAGCACGAAGGCGCGCTCCTCGCGCGCCAGGTTGAGAAGGTGAAATAGCGCGCGCTCGTCGAGGCCGTCGGGTGTGAGATCTTCCAGCACCAGCGCGCCGGTCGAGAGCGCGGTCGGCACATCCGCCGTGGCGAGCGATCGCGTGGAAAGGAAGCGCGCGCCGGCGAGCTCCGCCCAGATCGCCGCCAGATGGCTCTTGCCGGCGCCTTCGGGTCCGACCAGCAGCATCACACGATCGGGCCAATCGGGCCAGCGCTCGACGAGAGACAGCGCCGCGCTGTTCGAGACGCCTGCGAAGAAGTCCTCGCGCGCGAAACTCACGCCGTGGTCGAGAGCGAAGGCGAGTTGCCGCGGACTCATTCCCGGCATCACGACGATGAGGCTCCCGTGTAGAGCGGGCTCTCGAGATAACGGCGCAGCGCGAAGCGCGCGAGGACGCCGACCGTCGCGGCGAGCGGCACGGCGACAAGGAGGCCGACAAAGCCGAACAGATAGCCGAAGGCGAGCAGCGCGAAGATCACCCAGACCGGATGCAGCCCGACGCTTTCGCCGACGAGCTGCGGCGAGAGCACATTGCCCTCGATGAATTGCCCGACAAGGAAGATGCCAAGCACCACGACGATCCACGTCCATTCCGGCCAGAACTGCGCCACCGCGACCGCGGTGCCGAGAACCAGCCCGGTCATCGAGCCGACATAGGGAATGAAAGTGATGAAGCCGGAGACGAGGCCGATGAGCAGGCCGAAATTCAGCCCGGTGAGCGACAGCGCCACCGCATAGAACGAGCCGAGGATTAGGCACACCGCGGTTTGTCCGCGCACGAAGCCGGCGATCGCGGCGTCGATCTCTTTCGCCAGCGAACGCACCGTGTCGCGATGGTGCAGCGGAATCCAGCTGTCGACCGTGGCCAGCATCCGATGCCAGTCATAGACCAGGTAGAAGGCGACGACCGGTGTGACCACGATCAGCGAGAACAACGAAATGAGTGCACGCCCGCCCGACCACAGCGAGCGCAGGAAGGATGCAAGCCAACCGGCGCCTTGACTGACCAGCTCGGTCACCGACTTGTCGTCGGTGCTGAGGCCCTGCCCGATCAGCTTGTGCAGCCACGGCCAGCTCGGATCGCTGATCAGGCTCTGCAGCTTGCCAACATAGCTCGGCATGTTCTCGATGAACGAGGCGAGCTGCCCGCCGAGAATTGGCGCGACCAGCAGGATCAAGACGATGAACGCGCAGACCACGAGGGTGACGACGAGCAACGCCGCGACCAACCGATTGAGCCCGACGCGCTCCAGCCGGTCGACCGGCGGTCGCAGCAGATAAGCGAGCGCAAGCCCGGCAATGAAGGGGAGCAGGACGCCGGAGAGCAGCCACAAGATGGCGACGAGCGCGAGAAACGCCGCGACCCAAAACACCATCTGACGCTGAAGACCCATGAATTCGCCCGTCTACCCCAAGCCGATCGCCCGGGCCGCGCAGGCGCCGCGGCTCAATGGCCCGACGCCGCCGAGTTCATGTGGCGCGCCCATTCGGCGAGATAGAAGGCCACGGAAAGCAACGTCAAGCCGGCGACGACAATCATCAGCGCTATCCTCAGGCCCTCGGCCTCAAATTTCAGCCCGAGCGCGGCCAGGACCAGGCAGGCGTAGAGGATCTGCGCCACGGTATTGAGCTTGGAGACCAGCAGCGGCTTGATCTTGATCGGATTGTCCAACACCCAGGAGAGGATTACCGCGCCGAGGATCATGATGTCGCGGGAGACCACCAGGATCACCAGCCAGCGCGGGATCGCCTCGGTCAGGGCCAGCGAGACGTAGATCGAGACGATCAGCGCCTTGTCGGCGAGCGGATCGAGATAGGCGCCGAGCTCGGTGGTCATGCGGAAGCGCTTGGCCAGATAGCCATCGACCGCGTCGCTCACCCCTGCGGCAAGGAACAGGACGAAAGCGATCAGCATCTGTCCGGACGAGATGGCCCAGACCACGACCGGCACCAGTAGGATGCGACCCAGCGTAATGAGGTTAGGAATACTCAACGAACGGCGCCCCAGCTCGCCGACGCGACCGCCCCGGCGGCGCTCGACACTTCACACGCGACACTTTGATAGCAGAGTATATCGGGTATCGATCCCTTGCGTGCAATGCGAATGTAACTTACGACCGGCGCGAATGAGGGGCCACCATGGCAGATGAGAGGCGCGGCCTCACTTATGCGCAGGCCGGGGTCGACATCGACGCCGGGAACCGCATGGTGGAACTGATCAAGCCGCTGGTGCGCGCCACGGCGCGGCGTGGCGCCGACGCCGAGATCGGCGGCTTCGGCGGCCTGTTCGATCTCAAGCGCGCCGGATTTTCCGACCCCGTCCTGGTCGCCGCCACCGACGGCGTCGGCACCAAGGTCAAGATCGCCATCGAGACCGGCATCCACGACACAATCGGCATCGATCTTGTTGCGATGTCGGTCAACGATCTCGTGGTGCAAGGCGCCGAGCCGCTGTTCTTTCTCGACTACTTCGCCTGCGGCAAGCTCGATCCCGAGATGGGCGCCGCGGTCGTTGCCGGTGTCAGCGAAGGCTGCAAGCAGGCGGGCTGCGCGCTGATCGGCGGCGAGACAGCGGAAATGCCCGGCCTCTATCACGCGCAGGATTACGACCTCGCCGGCTTTGCCGTCGGCGCGGCCGAACGCGGCGAGATCCTGCCGCGCGGCGATGTTGCGGCGGGCGACGCGGTGATCGGCATCGCCTCCTCCGGCGTGCACTCGAACGGCTATTCGCTGGTGCGCAAGGTCGTTGAGCGCGGTGCGCTACCCTGGACCGCGCCCGCGCCATTCGCCTCGGGACAGAGTCTCGGCGCCGCAATCCTGGCGCCGACGCGCATCTACGTGAAATCCTGCCTCGCCGCGATCCGCGAGACCAAGGCGGTGAAGGCGCTGGCGCATATCACCGGCGGCGGCTTTCCTGACAACATCCCGCGGGTGCTGCCGAAGGGTCTCGGCGTCATGCTCGATCTGCCGCGCGTCCCGGTGCTGCCGGTATTTAAATGGCTCGCGAAAACCGGCGACATTGCCGAGCCGGAGGTGCTGCGCACCTTCAACTGCGGCATCGGCATGATCGCCGTCGTCGCCGCGAAGGACGCCGGCGCCGTCATCGCGACGCTCAAGCGCGAGGGCGAGCAGGCGTTGCAGATCGGCGAAGTGATCGTTGCGGCCGACAGCGCGCCGGTGAAATACAATGGACACCTCGACCTGCGGTGAGCGATGCCGAGAAAACGCGTCGCCATCCTGATCTCCGGCCGCGGCTCGAACATGAGCGCGCTGATCGAGGCGGCGAAAGAACAAAGCTTCCCGGCCGAGATCGTCGTCGTCATCGCCAACCGTCCTGACGCCGGCGGACTTGTCAGCGCGCGTGCAGCGGGCATCGCCACCGCGGTCGTCGATCACACCGCCTTCGCCAAGGACCGCGAAGGGTTCGAACGCGCACTGCAGGCGGCGATCGAGGCGCACGCCGCCGACATCGTCTGCCTCGCAGGATTCATGCGGCTGCTCACCCCGTCGTTCGTCAACCGCTGGCAGGGACGGCTGATCAACATTCATCCAGCGCTCCTCCCCGCGTTCAAGGGGCTCGACACGCATGAGCATGCGCTCAAAAGCGGCACGCGCATCCATGGCGCCAGCGTGCACTTCGTCGTTCCAGAAATGGATTCGGGTCCGATCATTGCGCAGGCGGCCGTGCCCGTGCTGGATGGCGATACGCCAGCGGCGCTGGCGGCGCGTGTGCTGGCCGTCGAGCACCGCATCTATCCGCTGGCGCTTCGGCTCCTCGCCGAGGGCCGCGTGCGCACTGTCGGCAACCGCTGCGTCATCGATGGCGCGCCAGGCGCCGACAACACGTTGTTGAACCCGCCGGAAAAAACGTGATCCGGTTTGAATTTCAAGGGCATTGCGGTTGTTATAGTCTTGCGTGGTTTCAGGGCCGCGGCGCCAGGGCGTCCGCGGGATAAAGGGAGAAACTCATGAGTACGATGACGGGCAGCGGGCCGAGGCTGCTATTTCCAGGGCTTGCCGGATTTTATGCCTGGGCCGGCGATGTCGGTACCTTGGTGCTGCGGGTCGCCGTCGGCGGCATTCTGTTCATGCACGGCTGGGGCAAGCTGCAGGTCGGCGTCAGCGCCGTCGCGGCGGGCGCCATGGCCAAGAACGGCCTCGAGCCGTCGTTGCTGTTCGCCTACGCGGCGGTCGTGCTGGAGACGGTCGGGGCGGCCTGCGTCGTGTTCGGCCTGTTCACCCGCTTCTTCGCCGCGGCACTCGCCATCGAAATGGCGATCGCCATGTGCTTCGTGCACTGGAAGAACGGCTTCGCGTCCGGCAAGGGCGGTTATGAATACGTGCTGCTGCTCGGGACCGTGTGTTTCGTCGTCGCGCTCCGCGGTGGCGGCGCCTACTCGATTGATCGGATGATCGGCAAAGAGCTCTGACCGGCTGCGGCATGGCGAGCGGCGGATGCCGCCGCTCGCTAGCTCGCCTTGCGGATCCACACTTTGCTGTCGTGAACCGCGGCGCCGCCATAAGGCGCGATCGGATCGGCACCCGTCAGCGTGTTGATGCCGCGGACATCCTCATAAGCGTCATTCGGCCAGATCGATTCCGCGATCAGCACGCCGCGGCGCACGCCCTCGAACAGCCGCGCGCGCAGGCGCACCTCGCCACGACGGCTGCCGAGCACGACCTTGTCGCCATCGCCGATCGCAAGCGTCGCCGCGTCGGCCGGATGGATCATCACCGTCGGCCGCCGTTCCTGCGCCAATGACGTCGGCGTTTCGTTGAAGGTCGAGTTGAGAAAATTGCGCGCCGGAGACGTCGCCAGGCGGAACGGATAAGTCGCATCCGTCGTCTCGATGACGCTCCAGTGATCCGGCAAACCCGGCATCTCGTCGACGGGGCCAGAGTGATACGGGCTGCGAAACGGCACGTTGGGCCAGTCCGGCTTGAAGCGGAATTTCTTGTCCGGCCAGGCGAAGCCGTCGATGTAGTGCGCGGTCTCGAAGCTTGGCTGACAGTCGATCCAGCGGTTGCGCTCAAGGTTGTCCAGCGTGCCCCAGCGAGATTTCTGTAGCGTCCAATCGATCATCTCGCGCGCGCTCATCGCGAAGCCCGGATGTTGGGCCCCGAGCCGCTGCGCCAGCGCGCAGATGACCTCGTGGTTCGACCGGCATTCACCCGGCGGCTCGACGAGCTTGGGGCCGAGCTGGATGTATTGATGGCCGCCGCCCTGATAGACGTCGTCGTGCTCGAGGAACATCGTCGCCGGCAGCACCAGATCGGCCATCTGCGCGGTCTCGGTCATGAACTGCTCGTGCACGCAGACGAACAGATCTTCGCGCGCGAAGCCGCGTTTCACCACCTCCTGGTCGGGCGCGACCGACACCGGATTGGTGTTCTGCACGATCAGCGCCGTGACCGGCGGACCGTTACGCAAGGCCTCCTTGTCGCCGCACAAGATCGCGCCGATCCGGGACTGGTCGAGCATGCGCACCTTCGGATCGCGCACGTCCAAGCCTTCGATCAGCGACTTGTCCCAGTGATAGATGTTCGCATTGTTGTGGAAAGCGCCACCGCCTTCGTGCAGCCAGGCCCCGGTCACCGCGGGGATGCAGCTCGCCGCATGCATGTTGGCGGCGCCATTGCGCGACCGCGAGAACCCGTAGCCGAGGCGGAAATAGGCGCGCTTTCTCTCGCCGACGAGACGGGCGAACTCCTCGATGGTCTCGACCGGGCAGCCGGTGATCGAGGCGGCCCAGGCCGGATCGCGCGAACGCAGATGTGCTTCGAGCGCGTGCGGCACGTCGGTGTAGCGCTGGAGATAGTCCCAATCCGCTCTGCCGTCGCGGAACAGGCAATGCATGACCGCGCAGGCGAGCGCGGCATCGGTGCCGGGCTTCACCAGGACCGGCAAATCCGCCTGCTGCATGGTCCCGTTCATGTAGACATCGACGGCGACGATCTTCGCGCCGCGCTCTTTGCGCGCCCGCGTCGCGTGGGTCATCACATTGACCTGCGTGTTCACCGGATTGGTGCCCCAGATCACCACGAGGTCGGATCTGGCCATCTCGCGCGGATCCGGGCCAGCGACGCGGCCCGTCCCGGCAGTGAAGCCGGTATAGGCAGGGTTGACACAAATCGTGGAATGGAAGCCGGAATATCTCTTGGCGTGACGCAGACGATTGATGCCGTCACGCATGATCAGACCCATGGTGCCGGCGTAGTAATACGGCCACACGGCTTCGCTGCCGTGGCGTTGCTCGGCGGCGATGAATTTCTCGGCCACGAGATCGAGCGCGTCGTCCCAGGAGATCGGCGCCCATGCGCCGGCGCCCTTTTCGCCATTGCGGCGCAGCGGGCGCGTCAACCGGTCAGGATGATGCAGGCGCTCGGCATAGCGCGCAACCTTGGCGCAGATCACACCGGCCGTATACGCGTTGTCCGGAGCGCCGTGGATACGGCCGATCGTGTGCTCGTCGATGAGCTCGACGTCGAGCGCGCAGGTGGAGGGGCAATCATGCGGGCACGCGGAAAAGCCGATCCGCTTGCCGTCGCGCACTCTCGCCAGCTGATTCATTCCACCTCGATGCGGCGTCAAGCCTTCTCAAGCGACACATGGTGCCGCCGGCGCCAAATATAACCGGCAATGACGACGAAGGCAGCCCCAATCAGCCGGGCTGCCGTATCGATCTGGCCGTGCGAGAAGCCGCTGAGCTGAGCGTCTATCAGCGGCTGTGCCGCCGGATCGTCCACCAGCGTGGCGCCGGCGACCCCGCCGAGAATGGCGGCACCGAGCCAGACGAGAATCGGGAAACGCTCGAGCAATGCCATGATCAGCGCGCTGCCGGCGATGACCAGCGGGATGCTCACGGCAAGTCCGATGGTCAGCAGCACATACTCGCCTTTCGCGATCGTCCCGACGGCGATCACATTGTCCAGGCTCATGATGATGTCGGCGACGACCACGATGCGGATCGCGCGCCAAAGATCGGCGACGGCCTCGGGCGTATCCTCCTGATCGTGCTGCGCCGGCTGCAGCAGCTTCACCGCGATGTAGAACAGCGCCACACCGCCGATCATCTGCAGGAACGGCTTCGTGGTCAGAACCGAGACCACCGCGGTGAAAGCGATCAATAGCACCGAGGCAAACCCGGCGCCGATGACCATTCCCCACAAGCGCTCCCGCGGCGGCAACCCGCGGCAGGCGAGCGCGATCAGCACGGCGTTGTCGCCGGAGAGGAGGATGTTGGTCAGAATGACCTGAAAGACATTGAACCAGAACGTCGGGTCACTGGCATATGCGACAATGGCGTTCATGCGGTCCAGCCCCTACTCGCCGCGATCGCGAAGCGGCGCCCCCCGCCCGCTCCGGGTTAGCCGACAATCTCATTGCCGGAGAAGAACTGCGCAATCTCCTTGGCGGCGGTGTCTGCCGCATCCGAGCCGTGCACCGAATTCTCGCCGACGGATTTCGCATGCAGCTTGCGGATCGTGCCATCCGCCGCCTTAGCCGGATCGGTGGCGCCCATGATCTCACGATATTTGGCGATCGCGTTCTCGCCCTCGAGCACCTGCACGACCACTGGGCCGGATGTCATGAACTGCACCAGCTCGCCGAAGAACGGCCGTTCGCGATGCACCGCATAGAACGTCTCGGCCTGCGCCCGGGTCATCTGGATGCGCCGCTGCGCAATGATGCGCAGGCCGGCTTTCTCGATCAAGGCGTTGATCGCGCCGGTCAGGTTGCGCGCGGTCGCGTCGGGTTTGAGGATCGAAAAGGTGCGCTCGATCGCCATCGGACAAGTCCTTCGAAAGCTTGCGGGAAAAACGGGAAGGTCGCGGGCTTATACCGGCCGGCTCTGCAGCGGGCAAGGCTCGCGGCATGGCGCCTTGCCGCTGACCGGTTGCGCAACCGCGCGCGCTTCGTCACAAAGCGCGCATGCTGGTCATCGATGACCTTTCCGTGCGCATGGCCGGACGGCTGCTGATCGAAAACGCCTCGGCGCAGGTGCCCGAGGGCGCGCGCGTCGGGCTGGTCGGAAGGAACGGCACCGGCAAAAGCACGCTGTTCAACGTGATCGCGGGCGAGCATCCCGCCGAGCACGGACGCGTGCAGATGCCGCCGCGCTGGCGGCTCGGCCGCCTTGCCCAGGAAGCGCCGAGCGGCCCTGAGCGGCTCATCGAGGTGGTTCTCAAGGCCGACAAGGAACGAACCGCGCTGCTTGCCGAGGCGGAGACCGCGACCGAGCCACATCGCATCGCCGAGATCCAGACACGGCTCGCTGACATCGGCGCCCATGCCGCGCCGGCGCGCGCGGCGGCCATCCTCGCCGGTCTCGGCTTCTCCGCGCCTGATCAGCAACGCGCCTGCTCCGAGTTCTCCGGCGGCTGGCGCATGCGCGTCGCGCTCGCCGCGACGCTGTTCGCGCAACCCGACCTGCTGCTCCTTGACGAGCCGACCAACTACCTCGACCTCGAAGGCACGTTGTGGCTGCAGGAGCACATCGCGCGCTATCCGCGCACCGCCATCATCATCAGCCACGATCGCGACCTGCTCGATCATGCGGTCGATTGGACGCTGTCACTGCAGGGCGGCAAGCTTGCGCTCTATCGCGGCGGTTACTCGGCCTTCGAGCGGGCGCGTAACGAACGCCAATTGCTCGACCAGAAGTTGATCAAAAAGCAGGAGGCCGAGCGCAAGCATCTGCAGGCCTTCGTCGACCGCTTTCGCGCCAAGGCCACCAAAGCGCGGCAGGCGCAATCGCGGTTGAAGCTCTTGGCGAAGCTCGAACCCATCGCAGCGCTCGTCAATGAAGAGGTGCGGCCGATCGTCATTCCGGCGCCGGAACGACTGCCATCGCCGCCGATCATCGCCCTCGACGACGTCGCCGTCGGCTACGAGCTGGAGTGTCCGGTGCTCAGCCGTCTGTCGCTACGTGTCGACAATGACGACCGCATCGCGCTCCTCGGCGCGAACGGCAACGGCAAGTCGACCCTGGTGAAGTTGCTCTCAGGCCGGCTCGCGGCGATGAGCGGTGGCGTTACGCGCGCCGACAAGCTTCGCATCGCCTATTTCGCGCAGCATCAGCTCGATGAGCTGCGTCCCGAACAGAGCGTCTACGACCACCTCCGCGCGCTGATGCCTGATGCGCCGGAAGCCAAGGTTCGCGCCCGTGCCGGCACCATCGGCTTCTCCGAGGCCGCGGCCGATACGCCGGTGAAAAGCCTTTCAGGTGGCGAGAAGGCACGTCTGCTGCTCGGCCTCGCCACGTTCGAGGCCCCGCATCTGATCATTCTCGACGAGCCGACCAATCACCTCGATATCGACAGTCGCGGCGCGCTGATCGAGGCGATCAACGATTACCCGGGCGCGGTCATCCTGGTGTCGCACGACCGCTTCCTACTGGAAGCGTGCGCCGACCGATTGTGGCTCGTCAGCGACGGGCGCGTAACGAGCTTCGATGGCGATCTCGATGATTATCGCCGGCTCGTGTTATCGGCGGACGCCGAAAAGGAGCAGACCCGCGAGCCCCGCGCGCAGCGCGAAAGCCGCGCCGATACGCGGCGCGCGGCGGCTGAGAAGCGCGCGGAGGCGGCGCCGCTGCGCCGTCGCGTCAGCGAAGCCGAAGCCGCCATGCAGCACCTGAGCGCGGAGATCGCCAGCATCGATGCGGCACTCGCCGATGGCGGCCTGTTTACGCGCGATCCGAGCAAGGCGGCGACGCTCGCCAAGCGGCGCTCCGATTGCGTCGAGGCGCTCGGCCGCGCCGAAGACGCCTGGCTCGACGCGAGCGCCGCTTACGACGCGGCGATCGCCTGACTTATTGCTGCTTGGGAAGGCTCGCCGTCTTCGGCTTGGCCGGCTTCTTCTTGCCCTTGGCCGGCTTTGGCGGCGGCTCCGGCTCTGGGCCGCGATCGATTTCCTTCAACCGTCCGGCGGCGAAGTGGTAGATGCCCGGCCGGTCACCCTGCAAATAGGTCAGCGTGGCCGCGCGCTCACCACCCTGCCCGGCGCCGATATCGACCTGCTGCGGACGGCCAAGGCGATTGACGACCTCGCACTCGGTCATCAGCAGCGCAACGCCGCCGCCCATCGGCGCGGCGGCGGCAGGCGCGGGCGCGCCCGCGAGATCGCCAGCGACGGTCCCTGCCCCGCTGTTGGGATCGGCAGGCGCCGCCGCATTCGTCGGGAGCGGACAACTGCCGTCGGGGCCGACAAAGTCTTCCGCCGTCGCGGCGCGCAGCGTGGTGCCCGTGGCCTTGTTCTGCGCCATGCCCGAGGGTCGTTCGAACAGATCGAACTTCTTCGAGAACCACTCGCTCGATGAGCCCGACGAAAACATTTCGCTGTTGCCGCAGCCGGCAAGCATCAGGGCGGCTGTCGCCACCATCAGCACGCGTCGCTTGGTCACGCTCAAGGCACGCAAGTGACAACTCCCCCTCGTCCTATCCTGTTGTATCCCAAGACGGAATTTGCGTCACGATGATGGCGGGCGGAATGGTTGATGCTGTCCCCGGAGGAGCCCGGAATCAACGCTGAGCAGGGTCGGCCGCAGGCTGATCGGCCATTGGCCTAGCCGCCTTTCTTGCCTGGAATTTCAGGCCTTTTTGATCCAGCGGCCCTGCGCGTCGGGCTGCCAATAGGTAGCCTCGAAACCCTTGGCCTTGGCATCTGCCCAATGCTGGCGCGCGGCAGCGACCGCATCATCGTCCTCGCCGTCAAACATCAGCACGATGCGCTGATAGCGCTCGGCATCCGCCGGGACGGGTGCACCCTCGATGAGAAACCGCACGCTCGCATCATTCGGATTGCCCTCGTTGATCGTGAGCAGAACCGGCTGCATCGCCGTCTCGCTCTCGCGCCAGGTGCCGTGCGGCAAAAAGCCGTCGTCACGATAGGTCCACAGATGCGCGTCGAGCGCCTCGATGCGCTCCTCCGAGGAGCCCTGCACCACCACGCGCCAGCCGCGCTCGAGCGATTTCTCGAGCAGCACCGGCAGCACGCCTTCGAGCTTCTGTCCCTGCAGGTGGTAGAACAGGATCTCTGTCATCGCGTCGGCTTCAACTCTCGTAGTAGTCAGCAACCAGCCGGTCGAGCAGACGCACGCCCCAGCCCGAGCCCCAGCTTTTGTTGATCTCGTTTTGCCGCGAGTCGAAACCGGTGCCGGCAATGTCGAGATGCGCCCACGGCGTCTTGTCGGCGACGAAGCGCTGCAGGAATTGCGCAGCGGTAACTGCGCCGCCCCAGCGTCCGCCGGTGTTCTTCACGTCGGCAAATTTGGAGTCGATCAGCTTGTCGTATTCGGGCGCCAGCGGCATACGCCAGACGAGCTCGCCGGTCGCCTTGCCCGCCTCGGTGAGCCGCTCGGAAAGCTTGTCGTCATTGGAGAACAAGCCGGCGTGCTCATGACCAAGCGCGACGATGATGGCGCCGGTCAATGTCGCCAGATCGACCATGAATTTCGGCTTGAATCGCTTCGCCGTGTACCAGAGCACGTCGGCGAGCACGAGGCGCCCTTCGGCGTCCGTGTTGATGATCTCGATAGTGGTACCGGACATCGCCGTGACGATGTCGCCGGGACGCTGCGCATTGCCGTCGGGCATGTTCTCGACGATGCCGATGGCGCCGACCGCATTGACCTTGGCCTTGCGCGCAGCGAGCGCCTGCATCAGCCCGACGACACAGGCGGCGCCGGCCATGTCGCCCTTCATGTCCTCCATGCCCGCCGCCGGCTTGATCGAAATGCCACCGGTGTCGAAGCACACGCCCTTGCCGATGAACGCCACCGGCGCTTCGCCCTTCTTGCCGCCATTCCAGCGCATGAGAACGACGCGACTCGCATGCGCCGAGCCCTGCCCGACGCCGAGCAGAGCGTGCATGCCGAGCTTCTTCATCGCTGGAACGTCGAGCACGTCGATGCCGACGCCGAGCTTCCTAAGCGTCGCGGCGCGCCGCGCAAATTCTTCCGGATAGAGGACATTCGCGGGCTCGTTGACGAGATCGCGCGCAAAGCTGACGCCGCCGGTGATCGCTTCGTTCCGCGTCCACGCCTTGCGCACCGCTGCGACGTCATCGACCGCGATGGTGATGTTGGCCTTGCCCGTGCGGTTGTCGTCGCTCTTCTTCGACTTGTAGCGATCGAAAGCATAAGCGCGCAGGCTCGCGCCGAGCGCGACGTCGGCGGCTTCGGATGCGCTCATGGCGCGGCTCGGCAACTCGGCGACGATCGTCGCCGCCGCGGCCGACGACGGCACTTTGCCGACGGCCTGGCCTCCCAGCGCCGGAAAGCCCTGCGGCTTGAGCTCCGAGGGTTTTCCGATCCCGATCACCACCAGCCGGGACACATCGAGCCCCTGCGGCATGATCAGCTCGAGGCTCGATCCGCTCTTGCCCGTGAAGCGCTCGGCCCGGGCGGCGCGGGTCACGAGGTCGCCCGCGGGCTGCAGCAGGCGTCGGGCGGCGGCGCCGAATTTGAGAGCGTCGTCGCAGAACAGAATGAGCACGCCCTTTGGCGCATGGCTAAACGGGGCAAATCCGAGCTTGAGGGCGTCGGCCATTCGATCGATCCTTTTTTCGAGGCTATTTTGGTGAGGAATTGCACGTTTCCGGGCGAAGCGCGACCCCGGCAGGCCCGTTTTCGCGGCTGGAGCATTCGGGAGCTTCAGGAGGGCGCTTGACCGCCATCCGGGCCCTCGAATCGAGGGGCGGGAACCTAGCTTTTCCGGCCTGTCCAGCCCCCTGTGGATTTAACTTTTTGTTGTGCACGTTCAAAGGGTTTGCCACTCCCGGGCCATTTTGTGGGAAGATTAAGGGATTCCTACGGGAAGGTTCGGTTAACCCTGGAGGGCGTGACGTCCCGGCTTGGGCAGCCGGACATTGGGGACAACCGATTTTTTGGGGGGACTGCAGCGCGGATGGGGTCCATCGGCCGGTACATCTTCCGCACCACGCTCGGTGCGTTCTTTGTCGTGCTCGTCAGCCTGACCGCGGTCATCTGGGTCACGCAGGCCTTGCGCGATATCGACCTGATGACCAACCAGGGCCAAACCGTCCTGGTGTTCATCGGCATCACCGGCCTGATCATTCCGCTGCTCGTGCTCGTCATCGCGCCGATCGCATTGCTGATCGCCGTCGTGCACGTGCTCAACAAGCTGTCGACGGATTCCGAAATCATCGTAATGAACGCCGCCGGCATGTCGCCGTGGCTGATTTTTCGCGCCTTCCTCTCGGTCGGCATCGTGGTGTCGATTATCGTGACGCTGATCGCCGCCTATTTCGCACCGGCAGGCTTGCGCAAGCTGCGCACCTGGCTGGTCGAGGTGCAGACCGATCTGGTCACCAACATCGTGCAACCCGGCCGGTTTACGCAGATCAGCGCGGGCTTGACCATCCACATTCGCGAACGCCCACCGAACGGTCAGCTGCTCGGGATTTTCATCGATGACGCGCGCAATCCGGCAGAACGGCTGACCATCCTCGCCGACGAAGGCGAGATCCTGAAGAATGACCACGGCACCTTCCTGGTGATGCAGCACGGCACGATTCAACGACATGAAAGCGGTCAGCGCGACCCCAACATCGTCGTGTTCGACCGCAACGCGTTCGACCTCTCGCAGTTCACCAGCACGAATACGACGATCAAATATTCGGTGCGCGAGCGATATCTCTGGCAGCTGCTGTTCCACGATCATAGCGACCTGATCTTTGACGAGCAGCCGGGCGAGGCCCGTGCCGAGCTGCATGATCGCCTGGTGGCGCCGCTTTATCCGATCGCTTTCGTGATCATCGCCTTCGCCTATCTGGCGCCGCCGCGCACCACGCGGCAGAGCCGCTCGATGTCGCTGCTCGGCGCGATCGGCGCTGTCAGCCTGCTGCGTCTCATCGGCTTCGCCAGCACCGTGTTCGGTGTGCATATGCCGATTGCGTTGTTCGTCCCCTATGTCGCGGTGGCTGCAACGGTCGCGCTCGGCCTTGCGGTCATCGGCAAAGGCATCGTTATCGAACCTCCGGCGGTGGTGACCAAGGCCTTCACCGCCATCATGGAAACCCTCACCCGCCGCTTCGCCCCGACCTGACCCATGCGCGTCGTCTTCGGCAAACTCTCGCGTTATTTCGGGCTGCGGTTTCTCGGCTCGGTGCTCGCCGTGTTCGCCGGCATTTTCGCGCTGGTGGCGCTCGTCGATTACATCGAGCTGATGCGGCGTGCGTCGGACGTTCCCAACGTTTCCGCGATCCTGGTCGCCAAGACGTCGCTGTACCGCGTGCCGCAAGTGACCGAGCGCATCATGGCGTTCTGCGTGCTCATCGGCACCATGTCCTGCTATCTCGGCCTCTCGCGGCGCCTCGAACTGGTGGTGGCGCGAGCGGCCGGCATTTCGGCCTGGCAATTCACCGCGCCTGCGGTGGTCGTCGCGCTGATCCTCGGCGTGTTGGCGACAGCGATTTACAATCCGATTTCCGCGATCCTCGAGGAGCATTCGAAGCGGCTCGAAGCGGAGATTTTCGGCTCGACGCCGACGAGCGGCGTGCTCGCGAACACCGGCAGCTTCTGGGTGCGTCAGCGCAGCAGCGATGGACAGGCCATCATCAATGCCACGACGAGCCGCGACCAGGGCGCCGAGCTCGGCGGCGTCACCGTTTTCACCTTTGCCAATAACGGGCAATTCCGGGAACGGATCGAGGCCCGCAGCGCCCGCCTGCTGACCGGATTCTGGCAGCTCGAGGATGTCCGCCTCTATGCCGTCGGCGCCCAGCCAGTCGACCGTAGCAATTATCGGCTCAGTACTAGTCTGACCCCCGAACAGGTCCGTGAAAGCTTTTCCACCCCTGAAACTGTGCCGTTCTGGCAACTCCCACTGTATATCGAGATTGCCGAGCACGCCGGACTGGTGGCCGCAGGTTACCGATTACAATATCAAAAGCTTCTGGCACGGCCATTTCTGCTGGCATCTATGGTTCTTCTGGCAGCCGCCGTCAGTCTACGGTTCTTCCGCTTCGGCGGGGTACAAAAGATGGTTTTAAGTGGCGTGGCAGCGGGGTTTCTGCTTTATGTTCTATCGAAAGTCACTGAGGACATGAGCAAAGCTGAGCTGTTGCATCCAATGGCAGCGGCTTGGTTGCCTGTGCTCGTCGGTGGCCTGACGGGACTGGTGGCGCTTTTGTACCAGGAGGACGGGTGATGGCCGCGTTGCCGATCGCGCGCCCGCCTGCGCGTCGACGCGTGAGCGTCGGCGCTCTTGTTGTCTTTGGGGTGGCCGTCGTCCTCGGCGGCTGCACGATCTTTGCTGCGCGCGTCGAGGCCCAGGAAATCCAGTTTCCAGAGGCGCCGCCGCGGCTCAAACCACCGCGCAAGGTCAACCCGCAAGGCGGGCAAGAGCAGATGCTCGTGAACGCGCGCGAGATCAATTACGACTACACGAATTCGCGCGTATCGGCGGTTGGCGACGTGCAGATTTACTACGGTGGCTCGACGCTCGAAGCCGATCGCGTCACCTACGACCAGAAGACCAAACGGCTGCGCGCGGAAGGCAATGTGCGGCTCACCGATCCGGACGGAAAGATCACCTACGGATCGGTGATGGACCTCTCCGATGACTATCGCGACGGGTTCGTCGACTCGCTGCGCGTCGAAACGCCGGAGCAGACGCGGCTCGCGGCAGTGAGCGCCAACCGCACCGCCGGGAATTTCACCGTGTTCCAGAGCGGCGTCTACACCGCCTGCGAGCCCTGCAAGGACGACCCGAAGAAACCGCCGCTGTGGCAGATCAAGGCCGCCCGGATCATCCACGATCAGGGCGAGAAGATGATCTATTTCGAGGATGCGAAGTTCGAGTTCTGGGGCAAGCCGATCGCCTACTTCCCGTATTTCTCGACGCCCGATCCGACGGTGAAGCGCAAGACCGGCTTCCTGTTTCCGTCGGTGAGCGTTGCATCGAAATACGGCAGCTCGATCGAGGTCCCGTACTACTGGGCGCTCTCACCCGATTACGATTTCACCTTCTCGCCAAGCTTCATGACGAAGCAGGGGCCGATGCTGCAGGGCGAATGGCGCCAGCGCCTGTTGAACGGCGCTTACGCGATCCGCGCTTCCGGCCTGCGCCAATGGGATCCCGGCTACTTCGTGCACAGCGACGGCACCCCCACGCCCGGCTATCGCGACTGGCGCGGCAGCGTCGAGTCGAACGGCATGTTCGCGCTCAACGATAAATGGGTGTGGGGCTGGGACGCGTTGATGCTGTCCGACAAGACGTACCTGCAGGACTACAGTCCGAGCCTGTCGAAATACCGGGCGACGACGGACATCTTCGGGCTCGGCGCCAGCGAAGGTGTCTCGCAGCTTTATCTGAGCGGCCGCGGCGACCGCAGCTATTTCGATGCGCGATCGATCTACTATCTGGGCTACTCGGAATCGGACAATCAGAGCCAGATTCCGGTGATCCATCCGGTGGTCGACTACACCTACACGTTTAAGAACCCGGTGGCCGGCGGCGAGCTTGGCTACAACGTGAACTTCACCAGTCTCAGCCGCAACAATGCCGATTTCGATCCGATCACCACGAACGCGCTCAACAGCGGCTCATGCTTGAGCAACGACCCGGCGGTGAAGACCCCGGCGAACTGTCTGCTGCGCGGAATTCCCGGCAGCTATTCCCGGTTCTCCGCGGAGACACACTGGAAGCGCAGCTTCACCGATCCGCTCGGACAGGTGTTCACGCCGTTCGCCATGGTGCGCGCGGATGTCGGCTCGATCCAGATCACCGACCAGCCAGGCGTCTCCAACTACCTGCCGACGGGCGACAACACGCTGATGCGCACAATGCCGACGGCCGGTCTGGAATATCGCTATCCGTTCGTCAGCGCCGAGCGCTGGGGCACGCAGACGTTCGAGCCGATCGCCCAGGTTATCGTGCGGCCGAACGAGACCCAGATCGGCTCCTGGCCCAACGAAGACGCGCAAAGCCTGATTTTCGACGACAGCAACCTGTTCCGCGTCGACAAATACTCCGGCTGGGACCGCGTCGAGGGCGGCGGTCGCACCAATTACGGGATGACCTACACCGCGCAGTTCAACCAGGGCGGCTTCTTCAATGCCCTGTTCGGCGAGTCCTACCAGCTGTTCGGGCAGAACTCGTTCGCGCAAGGCGGCACCACCAATACCGGCATCGACAGCGGGCTCGACACGCGGCGCTCCGATTATGTGGCGCGCGCCTCCTATCAGCCCGACCGCATCTTCACCTACACGACCCGCTTCCGCTTCGATCGCGACAACTGGACGGTGCGCCGCTTCGAGGCCGAGGCCCGCGCCAATGTCGGACGCTGGAGCGGGTCACTGATGTACGGCGACTATGACGCGCAGCCCGATCTCGGGTTCCTGTATCGGCGCCAGGGCATCCTCGGCACCGGCCAGATCAAGATCGATACCAATTGGGTCGTGCTCGGCGGCGCGCGCTACGACATCGAGGCCGGGAAATTCGACCAGACCCGCATCGGCTTCGGCTATGTCGACGATTGCCTTATCTTCGCCCTGAACTACATCACCAGTTATACCTACAGCGGAAACCCGGTCGCCGATCACCGCGTCATGCTGCAGATGAGCCTGCGCACGATCGGCGGAACCTCGATCAGCCAGCCCGTGGGCACGCCTGCGAGCTCGCAGTAATCGAGATGCGATTTCGAGCGTTCGCCGTGCATGATGGACGGATGATGATGGATCAAGGCTCCTTGGCGGCCGCCTGCCGCCGGATGTTTGTGGCCCTCCTTCTCGCGGGATCGATGCTGGCCTTCGCGCCGCCAGCCGCGCAAGCGCAGGTCGTCGCCATCGTCAACGGCTCGCCCATTACCAATCTCGATATCGAGCAGCGCAGCAAGCTCAAGGCGCTCAGCACCCACAAGCCGCCGCCGCGGCAAGAGGTGCTGCAGGAGCTGATCGATGAAAAGATCAAGGTGTCGGTGGCGAAGTCCTACACGCTCGAGGCCACCGATGCCGACGTCAACAATTCGTTCAACGACATGGCGCGCCGCGGCCATATGACGCCCGAGCAGATGACGGCCCAGCTCGCCGCGCAAGGCATCGGCGCAGCGACGCTGAAGGCGCGCATTCGCGCCGAGCTGGTCTGGAACCAGCTCGTGCGCGGCCGCTACGCAGCCTCCCTACAAGTCGGCGAGCGCGACGTTGCGGCGGCGCTGACGCCCGAGCAGAAGCAGGTCGGCTATGTCTACACCTTGCGGCCGATCGTGTTCGTCATCCCGCGCGGCTCGGCCGAAGGCGTCATCGAATCGACGCGCAAGGAGGCGGAAGCGCTGCGCGGCCGCTTCGACAGCTGTCAGGAAGGCGTCACCCTCGCTCGGCAATTGCGCAACGTCGCCGTGCGCGATCCGATCACCAAAACCTCGGTCGATTTGTCGCAGGAACAGCGCCAGCTCCTGGAAAGCATGGCGATCGGGCACCTGACGACGCCGGAAGTGACGCAGCAGGGCCTGCAGATGTTCGCGCTCTGCGGCAAACGCGAAAGCGCTGACGACAATCCGGCGAAGCGCCAGGTACGCGAGGAGCTTTTCGCCAAGCGTTACGAAGCGCAGGCCAAGAAATTCCTCGATGATGAGCGCAAGCGCGCCATGATCGAGTACCGGTGAGGATGCGCGACCTCACCCCGCCCCCGCTGGCGCTCACTCTCGGCGAGCCAGCCGGCATCGGTCCCGACATCACACTTACCGCCTGGCGTGAGCGCGCGGCGCAGCAGCTGCCGCCGTTCTACCTCATCGGCGATCCGGATTTCCTGGCGCGCCGGGCCGAGCGGCTGCGGCTCAAGGTTCCGGTGCAGGCCGTCACGCCCGACCGCGCCGCGGCGGTCTTCGCCGATGCGCTTCCCGTGGTGCCGCTCGGATGCACGGTCACGGCGACCCCTGGAGCGCCTGATGCGTCGAGCGCGCCTGCTGCGATTGCCTCGATCGAAAGCGCGGTGGCTCACGTCCGCAACGGGCGCGCCGCCGCGGTCGTGACCAATCCGATCGCCAAGAACGTGCTCTATCGCTCTGGCTTCGCTGAGCCCGGCCATACCGAATACCTAGCCAAGCTCGCCCAGGAGGCGACCGGCACGCCCTATCATCCGGTGATGATGCTGTGGTCACCCGAGCTTGCTGTCGTTCCGGTGACCATCCATCTGCCGCTCAAGGACGTGCCGGCACGGCTCACGCGCGAGCTCATCGTCGAGACCGGCCGCATCGTCGATCGCGACCTCAGGGAGCGCTTCGACATCGCGCGGCCGCGGCTGGCGATCGCCGGGCTCAATCCGCACGCCGGCGAGGAAGGCGCGCTCGGCGAGGAGGATGCGGCGGTCGTCGCTCCCGCCATCGCCGCGCTGGTGCGCGAGGGCATCGATGCGCGCGGTCCGGTCCCCGCCGACACCATGTTCCATCGCGCGGCGCGCGAGCGCTACGACGTCGCCCTCTGCATGTATCATGACCAGGCACTGATCCCGATCAAGACGCTGGCCTTTGCGCATGCGGTAAACGTCACCTTGGGACTGCCCTTCGTGCGCACCTCGCCGGATCACGGCACCGCATTCGACATCGCCGGCAGCGGCCGCGCCGATCCGGCGAGCCTCGTCTCCGCGCTTAAGCTCGCCGCGCGTTTGACCGCGAAGACACCCGCGCTGACATGAACCAGATCGACGATCTCCCCGCGCTGCGCGAGGTGATCCGGCGGCACGGTCTCGCAGCGAAGAAATCGCTCGGCCAGAACTTCCTGCTCGATCTCAACCTCACCAGCCGCATCGCTCGCGCGGCCGGCGATCTGACGCACACCACGGTGGTCGAGATCGGCCCTGGGCCGGGCGGGCTCACCCGCGCACTTCTCGCGCACGGTGCCCGCCGCGTCATCGCTATCGAGCGCGACGAGCGCGCGCTGGCCGCGCTCGCAGAGATCAGCGCGCGCTATCCAGGGCGCCTGCAGGTGGTCGCCGGCGACGCCCTAGAAACCGATCTACGGCCGCTGCTCGACGGCGGCCCGGCACGCATCGTCGCCAATCTTCCCTACAACATCGCCACGCCGCTCTTGATCTCCTGGCTCACGGTCGAGCCGTGGCCCCCCTGGTACGACGCGCTGGTGCTGATGTTTCAGCGCGAAGTGGCTGAGCGCATCGTTGCCGCCCCGGACAGCAAAACTTATGGCCGGCTCTCGGTGCTCGCTGGCTGGCGCAGCGAGGCTAAGATCCTGTTCGACGTGTCGCCGGCAGCCTTCGTGCCCCCGCCCAAGGTGACGTCCTCTGTGGTGCGCCTCGTGCCGCGAGCAACGCCGGCGCCCTGCGATCGAGCAGCGTTGGAAAAGGTCACGGAAGCCGCCTTCGGGCAGCGCCGCAAGATGCTGAGGCAGAGCTTGAAATCGCTCGGCGTCGACACAGGGGCGCTACTCGCGACCGCCGAGATCGAGCCGACGGCGCGCGCCGAAAACATTCCGATCGCCGGTTTTGCGGCGCTGGCGCGCACTCTGCTCAAGCTCAAGGCGTGATGCGCTTGAGCTCGGCGAGCAGCTCTTCGACATAGGCTTCGAGCGCGGGCATCTGCACGCGCTTGAGCCGCTCGGCGGTGAGAATCGAGCGCAGGCGTGCGAAGCTCTTGTCGAGATCGCGATTGACCAGGATGTAGTCGTACTCCCGCCAATGCGGGATCTCCTCAGCAGCATTGCGCAGGCGCCGTACGATAACTTCTTCGCTGTCCTCGGCGCGCCGCTCGAGCCGCGCCTTGAGCTCGGCCGCCGTCGGCGGCAGGACAAACACCGAAACCACGTCGGCGCGCATTGTGGCGTAGAGCTGTTGCGTGCCCTGCCAATCGATGTCGAACAGCACATCCTGGCCCGACGCCAGCGCCTTCTCCACCGGCTCGCGCGGCGTGCCGTAGCAGTTGCCGTGCACCTCGGCCCATTCGAGCAACTGATTGGCGTCGCGCATCACCTCGAACTGCCGCTTGGTAATGAAGTGATAGTGCACACCCTCAATCTCGCTCGGGCGCCGCGCCCGTGTCGTCACCGAGATCGACAGGGAGACGTTTTCTTCCCGCTCAAGCAGATTGCGGGTGAGCGTCGTCTTGCCCGCGCCCGAAGGCGACGACACCACCAGCATGATCCCGCGGCGGGAGATTTCGGGTGTGGCGGTCATTCCAGGTTCTGTACCTGCTCGCGAAACTGCTCGACCACGGTCTTGAGCTCGAGACCGATATTGGTCAGCTCCACGTCGTTGGACTTGGCGCACAACGTATTCGATTCGCGATTGAGCTCCTGCGCCAGAAAATCGAGACGGCGGCCGACCGCGCCGCCGTCGGCGACCAGCTTTTGCGCCTGCGCCACATGGGAAACGAGCCGATCGAGCTCCTCGCGGATGTCGGCCTTGGCCGCGATCAGGATCGCTTCCTGGTGCAGGCGGTCGGGGTCGAAGCGCTCGGACGCGGCGAGCAGCGCCGCCAGCTGCTCTGCAAGGCGCGCGCGCACAGCCTCTGGCTTGCGTCCGGGCGCCGCTTCCGCCTGGGCCGCAAGCGCGCCGATCTCGGTGAGCCGCGTCGACAGCACACGCGCGAGCGTCTCGCCTTCGGCGCGCCGCATCTGCGCGAGCGCGACGAGCGCGGCGTCGAAGCCGGCGATGATCGCCGTCTCCGCCGCGCGGCGATCGTCCTCGCGCTCGTCCGCCTCGGTCACCTCGATGACGCCTTTGAGCGCGAGAATGCCGTCGAGCGTCGCCGGCGCCGCCTCGACCTTGCCCTTGAGGGCGCCGAGCGTCGTCAGCACGGCGGACAGCACCGGCTCATTGATGCGTACCGCCGGCGCGCTGCCGGTGCGCTCGACGGTGAGATTGGCGTAGACGGTGCCGCGCGCCAGGACTTCGGCGCCGCGCTTGCGCACCGGGACCTCGATCGCGTCCCAGCCCGGCGGTAGACGCAAGCGCAGATCGAGCCCCTTGGCATTGACCGATTTGAGCTCCCAGCCCCAGGCATAGGCGCCGCTGACGCCGTGCCCGCGGGCGAAGCCGGTCATGCTCGACAACGCCATCGGCTGATCTCTTTGGCTTGGGTTGGGACGAAGGTGGCAGGACCTTAGCGCATGTCGCGCAGGCGCGCGAACGGCTACGCTAGCGTCGTAGGTTCGGCTTGGCCGGATCCGCGGCGGGCGCGGCGTCGGCCGCATTGCCGCGCTCGATCACGCGTAGCCGCGCCACATTCTTCTGGTGCTGCTCATACGTGTCGGCGAACACATGGCCGCCGGCGCCGTCGGCGACGAAATAGAGCTCCTTGGTGCGTGCCGGATTGGCTGCAGCCTCCAGCGAGGCACGGCCAGGATTCCCGATCGGGCCCGGCGGCAGGCCGTCGATCACATAGGTGTTGTACGGCGTCCCCTGCTCGATCTCGCTCTTGGTGATCGGCCGCCCGAGCGATCCTTTACCCCCGACCAGGCCATAAATGATCGTCGGATCGGACTGCAGCCGCATCTTGTTCTTGAGCCGGTTGACGAAGACGGCGGCGACCCGCGTGCGTTCGTCGGGACGCCCCGTCTCCTTCTCGACGATCGAGGCGAGCGTCACCAACTGCTCCGGCGTCTTCAGCGGAAGATCCGGCATGCGATGCTCCCAGATCTCCTGCAGCAGGCGCTTCTGGCTCTGCTGCATGCGCTGCACGATCTGCTCGCGGGTCATGCCGCGGGTGAATTTGTAAGTATCGGGCAGCAGCGTTCCTTCGCGCGGGATCTCGCGCAGATTCCCGGTGAGTGCGTCATTTTCCAGAAGCCTCGCCACGATTTGCTCCGAGGTCAGGCCCTCGGCGATCGTGAGCTGGTGCTGCACCACGCGACCTTCGACGATGGTGTCGACCACGTCGCGCAGACTGGCATGTCGCGTAAACTGATACTCGCCGTGCTTGAGGCCCGCCCGCGCCTTCATCACGATGACCCCGCCGACGAACACCCATGGCTGATCGATCACACCCTCCTGCTGCAGCAGATCGGCGATCTGCCGGATGCCGAGATCGCGCGGAATGTTGACCACCTTGTCTTCAGCAAGCGGCCCAGGCGCCTCGAAGCGCTGCTTGCCGAGGACAATGGCGCCGCCGCCGACCACGGCGATGAGCACGAGGAACGTGAAGATCGCATTGCCGATGACCACCAGCGGATGCCGTGCCCGCTTGGAGCGGCGCGCCGGCGGCGGCACGCGCTCGGGCTCGAGCGCGGTGCGCGGGCTACGCGGCGTAATGCGGTTCTGCTCCATGCTCGACGCACCCAATGAACTCGGCCGTCCGGACATCGGAGAATATGGATCAGACGCCGCCGGACCGGAACGACCTTGCGGCAAGGGTCGCGAGGATAATGGCGGAATAACGGGCGGCGTTGCCGGCGGATAGGACGAAGCCGCAGAGCTGCCATTGGTTCCCACGCGCGGCGGCGGTGTGCGCATGGATGCGGTTGGCGGCACGCTGAAGCTTGCGGCGCCGGAGGCCGGTCGTGCGGCCGCGCCGCCCGCGGTCACGGGAGTTGGCTGCGGATGTTTCTGTCCGCCCGGCGGTGGATTGGCGTTCACCGCCACATCCCGATTCTCAAGCCGCGCATGATCGCATCGGGTCCCTAGCGCCCCCAAAACGCAAAGACACCTTATTTGCCGCGCATTCCCCCGTCGGCAGCGGGCCGAGAGACTCAAAAGCGGCCTCAGCAGGCCAAGCTAAGGGCAAATATGGCAGAAAGCCGGAGCCCCGATCCACGCGCGAAGCCGGTTAATCCACAAGCCTGCGGAAGATCAGCGAAGCGTTCGTCCCCCCAAATCCGAACGAATTCGACAGCGCGATGTCGACGTCGCGCTTGCGCGCCTGATGTGGCACCAGGTCGATCGGCGTCTCCACCGACGGATTGTCGAGATTGATCGTCGGTGGCACCACGCCGTCGCGAATGGCGAGAATGGAGAAGATCGCCTCCACCGCGCCCGCGGCGCCGAGTAGATGCCCGACGCAGGACTTGGTCGAGGACATCGCCATGCGCCCGGCGGAGTTACCGACCAGCTTCTCCACGGCGCCGAGCTCGATCTCGTCTCCGAGCGGCGTCGAGGTGCCGTGCGCGTTGATGTAGTCGAGATCGCCCGCGGTCAATCCCGCGCGCTTGAGCGCGGCACTCATGCAGCGATAGGCGCCATCGCCATCCGGCGTCGGCGCGGTGATGTGATAGGCGTCTCCCGACATCCCGTAGCCGACGAGCTCGGCATAAATCTTGGCGCCGCGCGCCTTGGCATGATCGAGCGACTCGAGCACGACGACGCCGGCGCCCTCGCCCATGACGAAGCCGTCACGATCCTTGTCGTAAGGCCGCGATGCCTTCGTCGGATCATCGTTGAAGGCGGTCGACAAGGCGCGCAACGCGGAAAAGCCCGCGAGCGACATACGATTGACCGGGGATTCCGCGCCACCCGCGACCATCACGTCGGCGTCGCCCAGAGCGATCAGCCGTCCGGCATCGCCGATCGCATGCGCACCGGTCGAGCAGGCGGTGACCACCGAGGAGTTCGGCCCCTTGAGGCCGAAGGCGATCGAGACATAGCCCGCGGCCATGTTGATGATGCGGCCGGGAATGAAGAACGGAGAAACCCGGCGCGGGCCTTTCTCGTGCAGCGTCACCGCAGTGTCGGCGATGCCTTCGATGCCGCCGATGCCCGAGCCGATCAGCACGCCGGTGCGGGTCTGATCGTCATAGCTCTGCGGATTCCAGCCGGCATCATTGAGGGCCTGACGCGCCGCGCACATGCCGAAAACGACGAACTCGTCGACCTTGCGCTGCTCCTTCGGCTCCATCCATTGGTCGGCATTGTACGTGCCGTTGCTGCCGTCGCCACGCGGGATGACGAAGGCGATCTTGCAGGCGAGATCGGAGACGTCGAAACGCTCGACGCGGCGCGCCCCACTTTCACCCTTGACCAGGCGCTGCCAGGTCGGCTCGACGCCGCAGCCGAGCGGCGTCACCATCCCCATTCCGGTGACGACGACGCGTCGCATGTTGGAGCCTTGCGTCAACAACGGCCACGTGCATCCCGACGCCGTGCGGCACCGGGTGTCCCTGCATTCACGACTAAGATGTTAATGAGCCGCCCCGGCCGCAATCAGCTTTTTGCGTTCTTCTCGAGGAACTTCACGGCATCGCCGACCGTGAGAATGGTCTCAGCGGCGTCGTCGGGAATCTCGCAGCCGAATTCCTCTTCGAAAGCCATCACGAGTTCGACGGTGTCGAGGCTGTCAGCGCCAAGGTCGTCGATGAAGCTTGCATTCTCGGTGACCTTGTCGGGCTCGACGCCCAGGTGCTCCACCACGATCTTCTTCACTCGCTCGCCAATGTCACTCATCGTTCCAACCTCGCGCTTTTCGGATTGGGCTCGACGGAAAAGCGAGCCGCGGTTCGGTTACCATACTTCAAATACGATGACTAGCACGGGTCAGCCTAGCTGCCAAAGCCCGTGGAAGCCACTTTTCCCATTCAGATCATGGCCATCCCGCCGTTGATATGCAGCGTTTGGCCGGTGACGTAGCTCGCCTCGTCGGAGGCGAGATAGACGGCCGCCGCAGCGATATCCTCGCCGCTGCCCAACCGCCCCGCGGGCACCCGGCCGAGAATCGACTCGCGTTGCTTTTCATTGAGCTTGTCAGTCATCGCAGTGGCGATAAACCCCGGCGCGATGCAGTTCGCGGTAACCCCCCGCTTGGCATATTCCTGCGCGACGGATTTGAACATGCCGATCATGCCGGCTTTAGCGGCGGTATAGTTGCCCTGCCCGGCATTGCCGGTGACGCCCACCACCGAGGTGATGCCGATGAGCCGTCCGAACCGGCGGCGCATCATCGTTTTGGTCGCGGCACGCACCAGGCGGAAGGTCGAGGTCAGGTTGACCGCGATGACGTTGTCCCAATCCTCGTCGCGCAGCTGCACGAAGAGGTTATCCTTGTTGATCGCCGCGTTGGCGACCAGGATGTCGAGCTTCTGCATCTGCTCTTCGGCAGTAGGCACGAGCTTCTCGACGTCGTCCTTGTCCGCGAGATTACAAGGCAGCACATGCACGCGGCCGCCGAGCTCGCCAGCGAGCTGATCGAGCACCTCGCGCCGCGTCCCCGAGATCGCGACGGTGGCCCCCTGACGGTGCAAGGCGCGGGCAATGGCTCCGCCGATGCCGCCCGTCGCGCCGGTGACCAGAGCCGTTTTTCCGTTGAGATCGAACATGATCGCCCCCTCTCGTCCTAACCGCGTGCGGCCTTGAAGGCCGCGACGTCGTCGGGCGTTCCGATGGCGGTGCCGGTCGCCCCGTCGGCAATGCGCTTGACGAGACCGCTGAGCACCTTGCCAGCGCCGATTTCATAAAAGGTTTTGGCCCCGGCGCCAGCCATGAAGACGACCGACTCGCGCCAGCGCACGGTCCCGGTGACCTGCTCGATCAGGCGGCGCACGATCTCGGCGGGATCGCTGATCGGCTTCGCCAGCACATTGGCAACGACCGGCACGACCGGCGCCTTGATCGCGACCTTGCTCAAGGCCTCGGCCATGACGTCGGCGGCCGGCTGCATCAGCGCGCAATGGAAGGGCGCGGACACCGGCAGCAGCATCGCGCGCTTGGCGCCCTTGCTTTTGGCGATCTCGACGGCGCGCTCGACCGCGGCTTTCGTCCCGGAGACGACCACCTGGCCGCCGCCATTATCATTCGCCGCCTGGCACACCTCGCCTTGCGCCGCTTCCTGCGCGGCCGCTGCCGCCTGCTCGAATTCCAGACCGAGCAGCGCGGCCATCGCGCCGGTACCGACGGGCACGGCCTTCTGCATCGCGCGGCCACGCGTGCGCACCAGCCGCGCGGTGTCGGCAATGCTCAACGCACCGGCCGCAGCCAGCGCCGAATATTCGCCGAGGGAATGGCCGGCGACGAATTGCGCGTCGCGCTTGAGATCGAGCCCGGCTTCCGCTTCGAGCACACGCAACACCGCGAGCGACACTGCCATCAGTGCCGGCTGCGTGTTCTCCGTCAGCGTGAGGGTTTCGGCGGGACCTTCCCAGATGATGGTCGAGAGCTTGTCGCCGAGCGCGGCATCGACTTCTTCGAACACGCGGCGGGCCGGCGCGAACGCATCTGCCAGCGCTTTGCCCATTCCGACGGTCTGGCTGCCCTGGCCCGGAAATACGAAGGCGAGCGACATTCCCTGCCCTTTTTCCTCAAAATTTGGGCCGAAAGACACTGCGTCGGCGGGCATGTCAATACGTGCCGCCCTCGTTCATCGCGGCGCAGCACTCGTTAACTATAAGGGCCGCCGGAAGTCGACGTTCGCTGCGAAGCGACTGTGATTTCTCGCGAACTCCGGGATCGGTCAAAGACCGGTAACGAACCGAAAAGACTCTTGGGTTTACCGTCCCGCCCTAGCAAAGGTCTGGCCTATGAGCGGTGTTGTCTCCGAGGACGATCTGGCGCGGGCGCGCCAGGACCCGGCCTTTCGCCACAAGCTGATGGCCGACAACCTCGACCGCCTGCTCGATGCGCTCGAGCGCATGCGCAAGTCAAACCCCAATCCGAACCCGGAAAGCGCCCGGCAGATCCGCGAGGGCGTGGCGCTCGCCGTCAAGCTCGCGGATCGCCTGCAAAACGGCGGAAATCCGCCCCCGCGCGCAGCCTAGCCACCTTCCGGAAATCCGGCTGATTTGCTTGCCTTTTGCCCGTGAGCGGCTATAACGCGCGCGCTCCGTTGATCCTGGCTGGAAGCTGAACGGACGGCCTCAAACCCCAATTTGGGCTTGCGGTAGGGCCAATTGGCCCGGCGTCCCGTGTTTCCGCCTTCAGAGCATTCGAGCCTTTCCCGAAGGGCTCGAGGGGCTTCGCGCCGGGATCAGGGACACATGGAAACCAGGAAAGGCACGTAATCCATGCCTCTATACGAGCACGTTTACTTGGCGCGCCAGGACTTGAGCGCGCAGCAGGTCGAGGAATTGACCGCGCAGCTGACCGGGGTCGTCCAGCAGCTCGGCGGCAAGGTCGCCAAAAGCGAATACTGGGGGGTCAAGACCCTCACCTACCGCATCCGCAAGAACCGCAAAGCGCACATGACGCTGCTCAACCTCGACGCGCCGCCGGCGGCGCTCGCCGAGATCGAGCGCCAGGAGCGCCTGAGCGAAGATGTGCTGCGCTATCTCACCGTGCGTGTCGAAGAGCTCGAGGAAGGTCCCTCGGCGATGATGCGCAAAGCCGATCGTGATCGCGAGCGTGACGACCGCGGCGGCGGCCGTTTCGACCGTGGTGATCGCTTCGATCGTGGCGACCGCGGCGATCGCGACCGCGGTCCGCGGCGTTCTCGCGACGACGATGCCGGCGCTGAAGGGACGGAGAACTGATCATGGCCATGTCACCGCAATCCGGCGGCGGTCGCCGCCCGTTCTTCCGCCGCCGCAAGACCTGCCCGTTCTCCGGCGCCAACGCGCCGAAGATCGACTACAAGGACGTGAAGCTCTTGCAGCGTTACGTCTCGGAACGTGGGAAGATCGTGCCGAGCCGCATCACCGCGGTCTCAGCGAAGAAGCAGCGCGAGCTCGCACAGGCGATCAAGCGCGCCCGGTTCCTCGGACTGCTGCCTTACGTGATCCGTTAGGGATCGACGAAAAACGAGGCCGCCGCGGATAACCTCGGCGGCCGATGGTTGGGGCGGACATGTGATCCGCCTCTAACCGCTCGAGAAGATCGAAGCGGGACAGCTCGTGATGATGCAGATCGGCTTGATATCGCTCGGCTCCGGCGCGGCAGCAGCTTTGCTGTTCGCGACCATTGCTTCGGGCTCCGTTCTCTCAATCATCCTGTGCTCGCTGGCGCCGATGCCGATCATCATCGCCGCGCTCGGCTGGACGCATTGGGCGGGGCTGATCGCGGCGGTCGGCGCGGCGTGCGCCCTCGGGCTCATTTTCGGCGGCGATTTCCTGCTCACCTTTCTCCTCGGCATCGGGCTGCCGGCCTGGTGGCTCGGCTATCTGGCGATGCTGGCACGCCCGGTGCAGAGCGACGCCGCGGGCCTGGTCGAATGGTATCCCGCGGGCCGGCTGGTGATGTGGGCGGCGCTGCTCAGCGCGCTGAGCGTGATCATCGCCATTCCGAACTTCGGGCTCGACGGCGACAGCTTCCGCAACGGGCTGCGCAATCTTTTCGAAAGCGCCATTCGCGCACGCATGGAGATCCCCGCCAACGCGCCGCTGACCATCCCGGGAATTTCCGATGCCGGCAAATTCCTCGATGTGCTGGTCGCGCTCACCCCCGGCGTTGCCGCGGTGCTCGGCACCATGACCAATCTCATCAATCTCTGGCTGGCGGGACGCGTGGTGAAGCTCTCCGGCCTGCTGCGCCGCCCGTGGCCCGACCTCTCGGCCATGGAGCTTCCCAAGTTTTCCGGCGCGCTGTTGCTCGCGGCTTTCGCGGCTTCTTTCACCGAGGGCCTTGCCGGCGTCATCGGCAATGCGGCTTCGGCGAGCCTGCTGATGGCCTTTGCCGTACTCGGCCTTGCGGTGCTGCACACCATCACCCGCGGCATGGACGCGCGGCCTTTCGTTCTCGTCGGCGCCTATGTCGCGGTCTGCGTCTTCGGCTGGCCGGTGCTGGCGCTGTCGCTGCTGGGCCTCGCCGAGAGTGTCTTTTACATCCGCAAACGCCTCGCGCACCGGCGTGGTCCGCCGGCGCCGACATGACGAGTTTCCAACGACGCAAACGAACGATGGAGAGTGGACAATGGAAGTGATCCTTTTGGAACGCGTGGGCAAGCTCGGGCAAATGGGCGACGTGGTCCGTGTCAAAGACGGCTTTGCTCGTAATTTCCTGCTGCCGCGCGGCAAGGCGCTGCGCGCCACGACGGAAAACAAGACTCGCTTCGAGGGCATGAAGGCCGAGCTGCAGGCGCGCAGCAACGAGCTCAAAGGCGCCGCCGACAAGATCGGCGGCAAGCTCGCCGGCAAGAAGCTCACCGTGCTGCGTCAGGCTGCCGAAACCGGGCAACTGTTCGGCTCGGTGTCGCCCCGCGACATCGCCAGCATGCTCGCCGCCGATGGCATCGAGGTCACGCGCTCGCAGGTCGCGCTCAACGCCCCGATCAAGTCGATCGGCCAGTATCAGGTACCGATCGCGCTGCATCCGGAGGTCGAGACCACCGTCACGGTGATCGTGGCGCGCAGCGCGGATGAGGCCGAGCGCATTGCCCGCGGTGAGGATGTGACGGTGCGCCGCGAGGCCACCGAAGAGGAAGATGCGGCCGCGGCGGCCGAGGCCGCGCGGGCGGCAGCTGCTGCGTTCTTCGAGCCCGGCGCCGCCGAGACCCAGGAGGGTGCGGAAGCGCCCGCCGCCGAGACTGAGGCTGCCTCCGAGGCCAAGCCGGCAAAGGCGTCGAAGGCGAAGAAGGGCGAAGAGTAATCAGCAAGGACCGGCTGAGGCGTCACTCCGATTTTGGCGCCTCCGCCGGCTTTGCTTCAGCGGGCTTGCTCGATTTTTTCTTCTTCGCCACGGGCTTGCTGTCGGTCGGCTTGGCTTCCGTCGCCTTAGCGTCATCGGCCTTGCCCTCAGCCGCCTTGGCGTCGTCCGGCTTGCTGCTTTCGGCTGGCTTCGCCTCGCCGGGCGGCTTTGGCTTTGCCCTCGGCTTGGAGGCGCGCGTCGACGCTGCCGGCGCGCCGGTATCGACCGATTTGAGGTACGCCGCGAGCGCTGCCGCCGACTCCCGGCTAGCGGTGTAATGCTCGCGCAGGAAAGTGGTGAGGCTCAGCCCCCCACCCTTGGCCAGGCCCTGCGGCGATTTGTGGCAAACGGCGCAATCCGAAGCGAACAGCTGCGCCGGCGTCTTGCCCGCCTCGATGTTCTGCGGCCCGGCCGAATCCTGGGCCTGCGCCCCGGTCAGCAGCAGCAGCCCGATCATCACTGCCGCGAAGCGTCCAAAGCCCGACATTATCGTCCCTCGCCTTCGTGCAAATCGCCCTTTAGGTCACCATTACCTCAATCGTGGCGACTGTGTAGCCGGAGGGCGCGCCCGCGCGACCCAAGTGTGCATAAGCAGCCATGCACCGTGGCATTGCTGCAACAAGGGAACTTTGGTTAGATTTAGACGTCGAACGTGTAGGGGCGGCTTCCTGTAAGCCGCGAATGACCCGGGGGGACCGGCTCGGCAGGGTGGGTGCAGTCGCAATGGCGTGAGGAGGCGGCCGATGGACCGGTTGCTTCAGTTTGTACTCAAGAGATTTATCCGGCGGGGCACGTTTCAGGTTACGACCTCGCGTGGCACCGTGTTTTGCTGTGGTGACGGCACCGGCAGTCCGGTCGCAGTCCGCTTTGCCACTCGCGCCGCCGAATGGGCAATCTTGCTCGATCCCGAGCTCAAGCTCGGCGAGACTTATATGGACGGCACCTTCGTCGTCGAACGCGGCACCATCGCCGACGTACTTGCCGTAGCGCTTGGCCAGAACGCCGACGTGCCGCAGTGGGCGCGGCCGCAATGGGTCCTGCGCTATCTTTATCGGCGCCTGGCGCAGCTCAACGTGCGCTGGCGCGCGCGCCGCAACGTCGCGCATCATTACGACCTCGACGGCCGGCTCTATTCGCTCTTCCTCGACGCTGATCGGCAATACAGCTGCGCTTACTTCGAAAAGCCCGATCAATCGCTCGACGACGCGCAACTCGCGAAGAAGCGCCACCTCGCCGCCAAGCTGCGGCTTAACCGCGATCAGCGCGTGCTCGATATCGGCTGCGGCTGGGGCGGGCTTGGGCTCTATCTCGCAGAGTTCGCCGGCGCCAAGGTCACCGGCGTGACGCTCAGCCAGGAGCAGCACGCCATCGCCAACTCACGTGCGGTGGAAAAGAGCCTCTCCGATCGCGCCAAGTTCGAGCTGCGCGACTATCGCGACGTCGAGGGACCATTCGACCGCATCGTGTCGGTCGGCATGTTCGAGCATGTCGGCGTCAACTTTTACGACACGTACTTCAAGAAGTGCGCGAGCTTGCTCGATCGCGACGGCGTCATGGTGCTGCATTCGATCGGCCGCTCCGAGGGCCCGGGCGTCACCAATCCGTGGATCGCCAAATACATCTTCCCCGGCGGCTACATCCCCTCATTATCCGAGGTGCTCCCGGTCATCGAGCGCTCCGGGCTCCTGGTGACCGACATCGAGATCCTGCGCCTGCACTATGCCGAAACGCTCAAGGCCTGGCGCGAGCGCTTTCTCGCCCATCGCGACGAGGTCGAGCGCATCTACGACCAGCGTTTCGTGCGCATGTGGGAATTCTATCTCGCCTCCTCCGAAATGTCGTTCCGTGAGCAGAACATGATGGTAATGCAGATCCAGCTCGCCAAACGTCAGGGCGTGGTTCCGATGACGCGCGACTACATCGCGCGAGAGGAGAGCCGCCTGCGCGCCGCCGAAGGCGATCGCCGGCCGCAGCTACGGCTCGCGGGCGAATAGTTCAAGCGCAAAGCGACTGTTGCCAACAGGTGTGAATTGCGGGCGCAGCGGCCAAATTGGCCGCGCGCGTCAGCATTGCCATGGTAATGACCACATCCCCTCTACGTCTTGGACACCATGGCACCTCTCGATTCGGCTGCGCGCAAACAGGTCAACGAACCTGCCACGCTCTATCGCTCGGCTCCGCACAATATCGAAGCGGAACAGGCGCTTCTCGGCGCCATCCTGGTCAATAACGAAGCCTTCTACCGGGTCTCGGACTTCCTCGAGCCGACGCATTTCTTCGAGCCGATCCACCAGAAGATCTATGAGCTCTCGCGCAGCCTGATCCGCGCCGGCAAGATCGCCACACCGGTGACGCTGAAGACCTTCCTCGACGCTAGCGTCGATATCGGCGGCATGACGGTGAGCCAGTATCTGGCACGCCTCGCCGCCGAGGCGACCACCATCATCAATGCCGAGGACTACGGCCGCACGATCTACGACCTCTCGATCCGTCGCTCGCTGATCATCGTCGGCGAGGACATGGTGAACTCGGCCTATGAGGCGCCGGTCGAATTCGCCCCGCGCGAGCAGATCGAGGAGGCCGAGCGACGGCTGTTCGAGCTCGCCGAGACTGGCCGCTATGACGGCGGTTTCCAGCGTTTCGCCCAGGCCCTCACCACCGCGGTCGATATGGCCGCCCGCGCCTATCAGCGCGACGGAAAGCTTTCGGGGCTCGCCACGGGGCTCGACGATCTCGACCGCATGATGGGCGGCCTGCAGAGTTCCGACCTGATCATCCTTGCCGGCCGTCCGGGCATGGGCAAAACCGCATTGGCCACCAACATCGCCTACAACGTGGCGCGCGCCTGGCGCGGCGAGTTGCGCGCCGACGGCCACCAGGTGACCGCGAACGGCGGCATCGTCGGCTTCTTCTCGCTGGAAATGTCGGCCGAGCAGCTGGCCACCCGTATCATCGCCGAGCAGACCGGCATCCCTTCGAGCCAGATCCGTCGCGGCGGCATCAGCGAAGCCGACTTCGAGAAGATCAAGGACCACTCGATCGAGCTGCAGAACCTGCCATTCTATGTCGACGAGACCGGCGGCCTGTCGATCGCGCAGCTCGCCGCGCGGGCGCGCCGGCTCAAGCGCCAGCGCGGGCTCGATATGATCGTGATCGACTACGTTCAATTGCTGCAGGGATCGAACAAGCGCTCCTCGGAAAACCGCGTCCAGGAAATCACCGAGATCACCACGAAGCTCAAGGCGCTGGCGAAAGAGCTCAACGTGCCGATCCTGGCTCTGTCGCAGCTCTCGCGTCAGGTGGAGAGCCGCGACGACAAGCGTCCGCAGCTTTCGGACTTGCGTGAATCCGGCTCGATCGAGCAGGACGCCGACGTGGTGCTGTTCGTGTTCCGCGAAGAATATTACCACATGATGCGCAAGCCGCTGGAATCCGACCGCGACAAGTTCGCCGAATGGATGGCGGAGAGCGACAAGGTGCACGGCAAGGCGGAAGTGATCATCGGCAAGCAGCGTCACGGACCGACCGGCACCGTCGAGCTGCAATTCGACGCCGCGGTCACCCGCTTCTCCTCGCTGGCGCACACCGACCACCTGCCGGCGCATCCGTAAACTGCCACGATGGACGGCGGGCGGAGGGGCGGCTAAGACCAACCCATGGCTGTCCAGGAAAACCTGCCGCCCGCCGATGACATCGTGACCGCGGGACCGCCCGAAACCGAAGCCGGCGGCGTTCTGTCCATCGATCTTGCGGCGATCGAGGCGAATTGGCGCGCCCTCGCGCGCCGCGTGATGCCCGCCGACTGCTCCGCGGTGATCAAAGCCGACGGCTACGGCTGCGGCATCGAGCCGGTCGCCTCCGTGCTTGCCCGGGCCGGCTGCAAAACCTTTTTCGTCGCCGATCTTGGCGAAGCGCGGCGGCTGCGCGCGGTAGCGCCGGAAGCCGTCATCTACGTGCTCAACGGTCTCCTCCCGGGCACCGCGCCGGTGTTCGCCGAACTGCATGCGCGGCCGGTGATCGGCAGCATGGTCGAGCTCGCGGAATGGGACGCCTTCGCCTCGACCAGCGGGTGGCGCGGCGGTGCCGCGCTGCAGGTCGACACCGGCATGAACCGTCTCGGCATTTCCGCCAACGAGGCCGCTGCTGTGGCGCCGCGCATCCGCTCGGAGAACCACGGCGTCACTTTGCTGATGAGCCACTTCGCTTGCGCCGACACGCCGGAGCATCCGCTCAACGACGCGCAGATCCGGCTGTTTCGCGAGGTGCGCATCCTGTTTCGCGGCATCCCCTCTTCGCTCGCAAACTCCTCTGGCATTTTCCTCGGCAACGCTGCGCATTGCGACATGGTGCGTCCGGGTGTGGCGCTGTTCGGGGTCAATCCGACGCCGGGCCGCAGCAATCCGATGCGCCCGGTGGTCGAGCTGCGCTCGCGCATCCTGCAGATCCGCCAGGTCGCCAAGGGGGAGACCGTCGGTTATGGCGCCGCCTGGACCGCGCGGCATGCGACGCGCATCGCCATCATCGGCGTCGGCTATGCCGACGGCTATCTGCGTGCCGCCGGGGCATCGGACGGCGAGCCCGGCGCTAACGCCATTGTCGGCGGCAAGCTCTGTCCGCTGGCTGGCCGCATCTCAATGGACCTCACCGCCATCGACATCGCCTCGCTCCCCGAGGGCAGCGTGCGCCGCGGCGACTGGGCAACGCTGATCGGCGACGAGATCACTGTCGACGACCTTGCCAAGCACGCCAACACCATCGGCTACGAGGTTTTGACCGACCTCGGGCGCCGTTATCACCGAATTTATCGCGGCGGCTAGGTGTCGATGACGCCGGCAAACCGCGCGATCCTTGCATTGCTGCTGTTGGCCGCGATGTCGGCGTTCACCGCTTGGCGGGGGCAACGCCGCGGCTGGTTTCGCAACCGGCTTGGCGACGTCTATCGCACCGACCGGCCGGTCCTTTTCCGCACCATGTTCATCCTCTGCTGCGCTGTTTGCGCCGGGAGCATTGGCCTCGCCTTTTGGCTGGCCACAGAACTCTGACCCGACGCTGGCGATCGACGTAAGAGAATGGTAAGAACAAACTGAGAACATCGGATTCGGAACCGTTCCCCATGGCCCGGCGCAACCTCAGCTTCATCTGCCAGAACTGCGGCTCCGCCTATGGCCGCTGGCAGGGCAAATGCGAGGGCTGCGGCGAGTGGAATACGCTCTCCGAGGAAGGCGGCGGCGAGCGCCCCGCCGGCCCCGGCCGCAAGCCGGGCAAGGGCCGCCTCTTCGCGCTCGAGCCGCTCGCCGGCCAGGCACAGGACGCGCCACGCCATCCCTCAGGCATCGCCGAACTCGATCGCGTCACCGGCGGCGGTTTCGTCCGCGGCTCGGTCCTGCTCCTTGGCGGCGATCCGGGCATCGGCAAGTCGACGCTGCTCATCCAGGCGGCCGCCGCGCTCGCGCGTGCCAAGGAGCGCGCCGTTTACATTTCAGGTGAAGAAGCCGTCGCCCAGGTGCGTTTGCGCGCCGAGCGGCTCGGGCTGGCTCAAGCTCCTGTTGAGCTTGCGGCGGAGACGTCGGTTGAGGACATCATCGCAACGCTCAGCGAAGGCAAGACGCCGCGCCTCGTCATCATCGATTCCATCCAGACCATGTGGACCGACACGGTCGAGAGCGCGCCCGGCACGGTGACACAGGTGCGCGGTTCGGCGCAGGCGCTCATTCGCTTCGCCAAGCGCTCGGGTGCGGCGGTGATCCTCGTCGGCCATGTTACCAAGGACGGGCAGATCGCTGGCCCACGTGTGGTCGAGCACATGGTCGATGCCGTGCTCTCCTTCGAGGGCGAGGGTTCGCACCAATTCCGCATCCTGCGCGCGGTGAAGAACCGCTTCGGCCCGACCGACGAGATCGGCGTCTTCGAGATGACCGGCGCCGGACTGCGCGAAGTCAATAATCCGTCCGAGTTGTTTCTCTCCGAGCGCGACCTCGGCTCGCCCGGCACCGCCGTGTTCGCCGGCATGGAGGGGACACGGCCGCTCCTTGTCGAAATCCAGGCGCTGGTGGCACCGACCTCGCTCGGCACCGCGCGTCGCGCGGTGGTCGGCTGGGATCCGAGCCGGCTTTCCATGGTGCTCGCGGTGCTGGAGGCGCATTGCGGCGTGCGGCTTTCCGGCCACGACGTCTATCTCAACGTTGCCGGCGGGCTGCGCATCCAGGAGCCGGCCGCCGACCTCGCCGCCGCGGCGGCGCTGGTCTCCTCGCTGGTCAACGCGCCGCTTCCCGCCGATGCCGTCTATTTCGGCGAAGTCTCGCTCTCGGGCGCGATCCGTCCGGTGGCGCAGGCCGCGGCGCGGCTCAAGGAAGCGGCCAAGCTCGGCTTTGCCCGCGCCATTGTCCCGGAATCCGCACGCGGTGAAGCCGCCAATTCCGGCCCCAAGCTGACCGATGTCGGCAACCTGTCGACACTCGTTGCCGACATCGCCGCGCAGGGCACCGGACCGCGTCGTAATGCTGCCAAAAGCGGTGGACAAGACGGGTGACGGGCCACCCTCGCTTGGCTATACACAAAGGCGAATAGCGGCACGACCGGGGTGCCGCGGCTCACCTGCCCGACCGACATTAGGGGCTTACAATCAAGACCTTGCGCCGATGACCTCACTTGGTTCCGGATGCCGTTCTCAGCGTTCCGGGATTCGCCCGCGAGGTCCGCTCCGGGCGCCAGGCTTCCTGCAAAACCGAGCCGATAGTTAACCGATGCCGATCACGCTCCTCGACATCATTCTTTTGGTCGTGATGCTGGTCTCGGGCCTGCTGGCGATGATCCGCGGCTTCATGCGCGAGATCCTCTCGATCGCCGCCTGGGGCGTCGCCGCGCTGGTCACGCTCTACTCCTACGCCAAGCTGCTGCCGACGGCGAAGCAGTACTTCAACAACGACATCGTCGCCGCCGGCATCACCGTTGGCGGCACTTTCGTCGGCACGCTGCTCATCGTGTCGATCCTCACCATCCGCATCTCCGACATGATCCTCGACAGCCGCGTCGGCGCGCTCGACCGCAGCCTCGGCTTCCTGTTCGGCCTCGCCCGCGGCCTGGTGATCGTGGTGATCGCCTTCCTGTTCTTCTCCTGGCTAGTTCCCGACCGCAGCCAGCCCGTGTGGGTCAAGGATGCGAAATCCAAGGTAGTGCTGCAAAGCACGGGACAATGGCTGATGTCGATGTTGCCGGATGACCCCGAGAGCACCATCTTAAAGAGGCTGAAGAAGCCGAAGCCTGAGGACCAGGAGCAGGATGCCCCGTCTGACCAGCGGTCGGATTTGGGCGTCACCACGGGTTCCGTGCGGCCGGTGACCGAGGGCTATGAGCGCAGCGATCGCGGCGGAATGCAGCAATTGATTCAGAATAGCGGCGCTACAGTCCGGCGCTGACAGGCCAAAGGAGCGGCAATGGCCGATATGAGCGGCGACAGTCTCGACCTCGACGGCGATCGCCTGCGCGAGGAATGCGGCGTCTTCGGCATCTTCGGCCATCCCGATGCCGCCGCCATCACCGCGCTCGGACTGCACGCTCTGCAGCATCGCGGCCAGGAGGCCGCCGGCATCGTCAGCTATGACGGTAAGCGCTTCCACTCCGAACGCCGCCTCGGCCTCGTCGGCGACACCTTCTCCCGCCGCGAAGTGATCGACCGGCTGCCCGGCAACAGCGCCGTCGGGCATGTACGCTATTCGACGACCGGCGAGACGGTGCTGCGCAACGTGCAGCCCTTGTTCGCCGAGCTCAATGCCGGCGGCTTCGCCATCGGCCACAACGGCAATCTCACCAACGGCCTGTCGCTGCGCCGCGAACTGGTGCGCGAAGGCGCCATGATGCAGTCGACCACCGACACTGAGGTCATCCTGCATCTGGTGGCGCGCTCGAGCCGCAACCGCTTCGTCGACCGGTTCATCGACGGGCTGCGCCAGCTCGAGGGCGCCTATGCCTTCGTTGGGCTCACCAACAAGAAGCTCATCGGCGCCCGCGATCCGCTCGGCATCCGTCCCCTCGTCCTCGGCAAGCTCGACGGCTGCCCGATCCTCGCTTCGGAGACCTGCGCCCTCGACATGATCGGCGCCCAATATGTGCGCGACATCGAGAACGGCGAGGTGGTGATCTTCGACGAGGACGGCGCGCATTCGCACAAGCCGTTCCCGCCGATGGCGCCGCGGCCCTGCATCTTCGAATACATCTATTTCTCGCGGCCGGATTCCATCGTCGGCGGCCGTCACGTCTACAATGTGCGCAAGACCATGGGCGCCGAGCTGGCGCGGGAAGCGCCCGCGCAAGCCGATGTCATCGTTCCGGTGCCCGACTCCGGTGTGCCCGCCTCGATCGGCTACGCCCAGGCCTCGGGCATTCCCTACGAACTTGGCATCATCCGCAATCACTATGTCGGCCGCACCTTCATCCAGCCGACGCAGGCGATCCGCGAATCCGGCGTGCGCATGAAGCATTCGGCGAACCGCGCTGTGGTCGCCGGCAAGCGCATCGTGCTCATCGACGACTCGCTGGTGCGCGGTACCACCTCGATGAAGATCGTACGCATGATGCGCGAGGCCGGCGCAAAAGAGGTGCATTTCCGCATCGCCTCGCCGCCGATCACGCATCCGGACTATTACGGGATCGACACGCCGGAGCGCGACAAGCTCCTTGCCGCCACCCATAATCTCGAAGAGATGCGCCAGATCATCGGCGCCGACTCGCTTGCTTTCCTCTCGGTCAATGGCATCTACCGTGCCATGGGCGAGAAGGGCCGCGACGCCGAGCGTCCGCAGTTCACCGACCACTGCTTCACCGGCGAATATCCGACCGGACTGACCGACCAGACCGGCCAGGATCCGCACGCGCGGCAACTCTCGCTGCTCGCCGAGGCGGTGTGACGCCCACGACTTGACCAACCTTTCTCCTCATGCTGAGGAGCCCGTCGTAGCCCGCAGGGCGAAGACGGGCGTCTCGAAGCATGAGGCCTCGTCCTTCGAGACGCGGCGCTGCGCACCGCTCCTCAGCGACTGTGTTGGAAGTCAAGCGATCTGCCATGGTCTTTGGTCTCGCAGGATGGCGTTGAGGATGGTGAGCAGCTTTCGTGCGACCGCGATGAGCGCGACCATTTTTGGCTTACCGGAAGCAATGAGGTGCCG
>DASRGN010000042.1:0-169186 GCA_035651015.1 Pseudolabrys sp.
GAGCTACGGACATTTGGAATTCGCGTTGTGTTGGTCGAGCCCGCCTATACCCGGACTTCGTTTGAAGAAAATATTGTCCGACCGGACCAATCGCTGGCTGTCTATGACACCGCGCGCGCCGGCATGAATGTGACTCTGCAAAAGGCTATAGAAACGGGCGACGCTCCGGAAATCGTAGCAAAGACGATCTTAGAGGCAGCAACCGTACCTATGCCCAAGAGGCGCTACGCCGCTGGGAAAATGGCACGGCAAGTCAGTTTCCTACGGCGCTTCGTTCCCGAATCCGTATTCGACAAGAGTTTGCGGAAACAAAACAACTTGCCGGGATCATAGGTCGGCTGGGCCGGCATTTGGCGGCGCGCGCCAGCCTAACCCCTCCATCCACAACACGGAGCCCATCACTATGGATGACGTCATCATCATCGGCGGCAGCTTTGCCGGACTCGCCGCCGCGCTGCAGCTCGGGCGCGCCCGCCGCAAGCTCACCGTTCTCGATACCGGCCTGCCGCGCAACCGGTTCGCCGGCCATTCGCATGGCCTGCTCGGCCACGATCACAAGCCACCGCTGGACATCCTGGCCGAGGCGCGGCAGCAGCTGGCGCGCTATCCCACGATCGGGCTGGTCAATGCCCGGGCCGACAGCATCTCCGGCACCATCGACGATTTCTCCGTCCGCACTGCCGAAGGCGAAAGCCTTAAGGCGCGCCGCCTGATCCTGAGCTATGGCATCGCCGATCAGATGCCTGATATTCCGGGCTTTGCCGAAGGCTGGGGCACGTCCATCGTGCCGTGCCCCTATTGCGATGGCTTTGAAGTCGCCGGCCAGCATTGGGGCCTCGTCTGGTCCGGCCCGCAGTCGCACAATCAGGTCAGGCTGTTCCACGATTGGACCGACAGGTTGACGCTCTTCGCCGATGGTCACGACATTCCGGCCGATATCCGGGCCGACCTGGCGCGTCGCAACATACCTGTCGTCGATGGCCGGATCACCGAGATCGCCCATCACGGGGGCCATATCGCTACCGTCAATCTCGATACCGGCAGCAATGTCGCGGTCGACATCCTGTTCGCCATTCCGCGCAACAAGCCCTCCGCAAGCCTGCATGAATCACTGGGCCTCGCCACGGTGGATACGCCCGCCGGCATCGTCCTCAAGGTCGACGAGCGCCGCCAAACCAGCATGCCCGGCATCTACGCCGCCGGCGACCTCACCACGCCGTTCTTGCCATCGGTCACCCAGGCATCATCGCAGGGCGCGATGGCGGGCATCTTCGCTCAGCAGTCGATGGTGGTTTGAGAACACAGAAAGATCGATACCATGACCAATTCCACGAAACCTGTTGCTGTCGTGACCGGCGCGTCCAGCGGCATCGGCCGGGCAACGGCCGCGACTTTGCAGAAGGCAGGCTTCCATGTTTTCGGGACAAGCCGTCGCCCGGCCCCTCAGCGTGACGATAGCGTAACGATGCTTACGTGTGACGTGACCGATGACGCCTCGGTGGCGAGATTGGTCAATGACGTGCTCGGCAATGCCGGGCGTATTGACCTGCTGGTGAACAATGCAGGGTTTGGGCTGCTCGGAGCCGCAGAAGAATCTTCAATCGCGCAGGCACGGGCGTTGTTTGATGTGAACGTCTTCGGTGTGATGCGCATGACCAACGCGGTATTGCCGACGATGCGGCGTCAGGGCGCCGGTCGAATCGTCAATCTGAGCTCGGTGCTTGGTTTGATACCTGCCCCTTATTCGGCGCCTTACGCCTCCACCAAGCATGCCATTGAAGGCTACTCAGAGTCCCTCGATCACGAACTGCGCTCGTTGGGCATCCGGGTCGTGTTGGTAGAACCTGCCTACACACGGACCTCGTTCGAGGAGAATCTCGCCAAACCGGATCGGCCGCTTGAAGTCTACGAGTCCTCTCGGGCGGCCATCACCGATGTCTGGCAGAAAGCGATGATGACAGCCGATGCGCCGCAAATCGTGGCCGACACGATCCTGAAGGCCGCGACGGCCTCGGTTCCGAAAATGCGCTATGCAGCGGGGAAGAAGGCGCGACAGATCAGTTTACTGCGGCGCTTCGTTCCGGCGTCCGCATTCGACAAGAGCTTGCGAAAACAGAACGGGTTGCCGGTGTGACCCCCCTGAGTGCGTGCGCGAGCCGATTGCAGCGCCGACGGTCTATCAGCAAATAAACGTCACTTCCGCTTCTGGCCCTTAGCGTCGATCGCTGACGCCCGCCCAAACGTCCGCGACGAGGGGCAAAGCAGACTCGCCGCTGACGTCACCGCATAGCGCTCGTGATCCCAATCGAGATCGTCACAGCTCGACGAGATCGAGCAGCGATTTGAACCTCGGCAAAGATGAAATCCGCTCGGAGGGATGTCGATCCTCAGTAACCGCGCCGGCGCACCTTCTTGGCCGCCTTGCGCGCGGCATAGCGCGCATCGCGTTCAGCCTTTTGCTCTGCCTTCAGGGCCGCCGCGCGTTCGGCTTCCTCGGCCGCGAGGCGAACCTTGGCTTCCTCGGCTTCACGCGCAGCTTGCCTGGCAAGTTCCGCATCGCGTGCAACTTGCGCGGCCAGCTTTGCCGCCTGCGCTTTCCTGGCGGCTTCGCGCTCTGCCAACCGGACTTGGCGAGCTGCGTGAATGGCGGAGCGTTTCGCGCGATGCTCTTCCTGCGTGGGATCCTGTAAGGCGGCTCGGAACTTTTCCAGCATGGCCTTTTTGGCGGCATCGGCGGCCGACTGACGATCGGACAATTGCGGATCCTTGAAGCCCAATGAAATCTCCAGCGTGAGTTGGTGGGATGCGCGCGCCGTCGAGAGCGCACGCGATGGCGCTTAGATATACGAGGCCGCTCAAAAAGAAAGAGGGGTCAGGCCTCCTCGCCGGCGATCGGTCTGCCGGGCCTCCACGTCAATGGAATTGATCGGCTCATCAACGACGCTGATCATTATTTCGATATTTCTAGAAATACAGTTGACATGCCGAGGCGCCCGCCCTAGCTTCAAGCCATGAAAATAGAAGCCGCCGCCGCCCGTCTCGAAGCCCTCGGCAATCCGACGCGCCTGCAGATCTATCGCGCCCTGGTGCGGGCCGGCGATCCGGGCCTGCCGGTCGGCAAGCTGCAAGGCAAGCTCGGCCTGCCGGCCTCGACCTTGTCGCATCATCTCAAGACGCTTCTTGCTGTCGATCTCGTGCGCCAGGAGCGGCAGGGCACGACGCTGATGTGCCACGCCAATTACGACCTCATGCATGGGCTCGTCGATTTTCTCGTCGCCGAGTGCTGCGCCGATGCCGCGTGCAGCACTGACTCCAGCAAAGGGAGAGCCGCATGACACAGCAGCCTCGCAAGACGCTCGCGATCATCGGCGCCGGGCCGGTCGGCTTGGCCGCCGCGGCACATGCACTGGAGCGTAACATCGAGCCCATGGTTCTGGAGCGCGGGCCGAGCGTCGGCCACGCCGTGCGCCAATGGGGCCATGTGCGCATGTTCTCGCCGTGGGAGTACAACATCGACGCCGCGGCCGGCCGCCTGCTCGCGGCGAGCGGCTGGAATTCGCCCGATCCGGCGCGCTATCCGACCGGCGCCGAGCTCCTCGAGCAGTATCTTGAGCCGCTCGGGAGCCGCACCGCGCTGCGCACCCGCATTCATGCCGACGCGCGCGTCACCGCCATCAGCCGTCACGGCATCGACAAGCTCAAAGACGCCGGACGCGCGCAGGCGCCCTTCGTCATCCAGTATCGCAACGGCGCCGGCGCGAAGACGCTGCGTGCCGATGCCGTCATCGATGCCTCGGGCGCCTGGTTCGCGCCCAATCCCGCCGGCGCCAACGGGCTTCCCGCGGCCGGCGAGGAGGAGCTTTCCGGGCGCATCGTCTACGGCATGCCGGATATCCGCGGCCGCGATCGCGCGCGCTACGCCGGCAAGATCGTCGGCGTGCTCGGCGCCGGCCATTCGGCGGTCGGCAATCTCATCGACCTCGCGCGGCTGCGCGACCAGGTGCCGGAGACGCAGCCGATCTGGCTGTTGCGCGGCGACAAGCCGGAAAAGGCCTTCGGCGGCGGCGTCAATGACAAGCTCGCCGCGCGCGGCGAGCTCGGCGCGCTGTTCGCGGGCTATGTCAAAGCCGGCAGCATCGACGTGCAGTCCGGCTTCCGTGTCACCCACATCACGCCGCAAGGCGACAGGCTGCGCGTCGGCGCCGGCGGCGCTTGCTGCGGGCGCCAGGTGCTCCTCGACGAGCTCATCGTCGCCGCCGGCTTCCGCCCCCACGTCTCGATGCTGCGCGAGCTGCGCATCGCGCTCGATCCGGCGGTCGAGGCGCCGCCGGCGCTGGCGCCGCTGATCGATCCGAACGTGCACAGCTGCGGCACCGTGCGTCCGCATGGCGCCCGCGAGCTCGCGCATCCCGAGCCTGGCTTCTACATCGCCGGCATGAAGTCTTACGGCCGTGCGCCGACCTTCCTGATGCGCACCGGCTACGAGCAGGTGCGCTCGATCCTCGCCGACATCGACGGCGACCGCGCCGCTGCCGAGCATGTCGAGCTGGTGCTGCCGGAAACCGGCGTCTGCAGCCTGTCGCCGGGCGGCGAGGGTTGCGAGACTCCGGCAAAAAGCGATGCCAACGCATGCTGCGCGGCCGATCTAGCCGCGAAGCAGCAGGGCGCCTCCGGCTGCGGCTGCGCGTAGCGCCTCGCACGGAATGGATGCACAATCCGACACAGACGAGCGATCATCGCGCAGCAAAACCGTGATCGTCTGCGCGCTCGGCGTGACGCAGATCATTGCCTGGGGCTCGAGCTTCTATCTACTCGCCGTGCTCGCGCCTGCGATCGTGCGCGACACCGGCTGGACCTATGACCGGGTGGTCGCCGGCGTCTCGCTCGGCCTGCTCACCGCCGGCCTCGTGTCGCCGCGCGTCGGCCGCTTGATCGCGCGCCATGGCGGGCGCCGCGTGCTCGGCGTCGGCGCTCTCATCTTCGCCGTCGGCTTCGTGGCGCTCGGGCTCGCGCCGAACCTCATCGCCTATCTCGCCGCCTGGATCGTCATGGGCGTCGGCATGGGCGCCGGGCTCTACGACGCGGCGTTCTCTACGGTTGGCAGCATCTATGGCGGCAAGGCGCGCGGCGTCATCGCTGCGGTGACGCTGGTCGGCGGCTTCGCCTCGACCGTCTGCTGGCCGATCAGCGCCTTTCTCGTCGAACATGTCGGCTGGCGCGGCGCCTGCTTCGCTTATGCCGCCGTGCAGATCGGCATCGCTCTGCCCATCCACCTGCTGGCGCTGCCGCGTCCTGCAAAGGCGGTGAGGGCCGAGGCTGTGCATGCCGAGACGCGCCTGCATCGTGACGAAGTGCTGTCGTTCGCGCTGCTCGCCGCGGCGGTCACCGTCGGCGCGGCGGTGCTCGCTCTGGTCGGCACGCATCTCGTCGCCATCCTGCAGGCCCGCGGCTTCACGCTGTCCGCCGCTGTCGCGCTCGGCATGCTGATCGGTCCCTCCGCCGTCGGCGCTCGCGCCGTCGAGATGCTCGCCGGCCGCCGCTATCATCCGATCTGGACGATGGTTGCCTCGGTGCTGCTGGTGGCGACTGCCGCGGCGATGCTGCTGACGGGCTTCCGGCTCGTCGGCCTCGCCATCATTCTCTATGCCGGCGGCAACGGCATCGGCACGGTCGCACGCGGCACCGTGCCGCTCGCGCTGTTCGGCGCCGGGCGCTACCCGCTGCTCATGGGCCGTCTGGCGCTGCCGCTGATGATTGCGATGGCGGTCTCGCCCTTCGCCGGCGGCCTCGCCTTCCGCTATGGCGGCGCGGAGTGGACGCTTGCGCTGCTGATGGCGCTTGCGACGCTGAATGTCGGACTGGTCGGGTCGCTGCTGCTCGTCACGCGGGGTCGTCGGGCAGCGAGCGCCGCTTAGCGATGCCGACCAGCCTCCAAGTACTGGATGACATTGCCAAGACCGGAAACTGTCTGAATCAGCTCGAGCGGCTTGCCGCTTAAGGCGGAATTGTCGTTCACGAGCCACGAAGCGGCGAGGGCATCGTCACCACCAGTCATCGTATCCAATGACCTATACAGGCGCAGAAATAAGACCGCCAACTCAAATGGCTTTTGCGTCGGCGCAAGAGGACGGTCTCCCTGTTTCATGCGGGAGACTGTCGATTGCGAAACGCCGATGATTCGACCCAGCGCTTTATTCTTGATGTCCAATTTTTCGGCAGCTCGGATAGCAGCCTTTGTGACGACCGCGGAATCCGAAACGGCGGGGGCAGGGTGAGCCTTCGGCGCCATGGCAACTCTCGTTGGTCCAGGGATGGACTAAAAGAAATTCTTGATATGGAAAAGCAATATTTTTTGTCGATTTCGCTGACCGGGCGCTTGTCACCGCACCGTCATGATGCCGTGACAATCATTTCCAGAGTTCTCGAAGTATCGTATCGTCCGCCCAATGACAAAACCAGCCCTGGTCGTCCTCAGTCATGCCGTGCCGTCGTCCGCATCGCGGATGGGGCCAGCCCATGCGCTCGTGGTTTTGGCGGCGCTCGGTCAGTCGACGCGGCTTGCCGTCCTGCGGCTGTTGATGCGGGCCGAGCCTGGCGGCCTGCCGGCCGGCGACATTGCCGAACACATCGGGTGTCCGGCCAACACCTTGTCGTCGCATCTGAGCATCCTCGCCCGCTCCGGGCTCATCCGCGGCAGCCGTGACGGCCGCTCGATCGTCTATCGCGCCGAGGTCGAGACCATGCGCCGCCTCGTCGGCTTCCTGATCGGCGATTGCTGCGAGGGCCACCCCGAGCTCTGCGATCTGCGGGATGCGATCGACAAGGCCGATTGCGGTTGCGGGCCGCCCAAACCGAAACGACGAAGGAGGTCGCGATGAGCGGCAAGAGCGGCCGCGCGCCGTACAACGTTCTCTTCCTGTGCACCGGCAATTCGGCGCGCTCGATCATTGCCGAGGCGGTGCTCAATCGCGTTGGTCGCGGTCGCCTCCGCGGCTTTTCCGCGGGCAGTCATCCCAAGGGTGAGCCGCATCCGTTCGCGCTCGATTTGCTGCGCAACAGCGGTTACGACGTCGCCGGCCTGCGCTCCAAGAGCTGGCTCGAGTTCTCCGGCCCGCACGCACCCAAGCTCGATTTCGTCTTCACCGTCTGCGACAACGCCGCGGGCGAGGCCTGCCCCTATTGGCCGGGGCAGCCGATGACGGCGCATTGGGGCGTTCCTGATCCGGCGGCGGCGACGGGCAGCGAAGCGGAAATCCGCCTCGCCTTTGCCGACGCGCTGCGCATGTTGCGCAACCGCATCGAGATTTTCGCCAGCTTGCCGCTGGGGAAGCTCGACCAGATGACCCTGCAGAACGCGCTCGACGCGATCGGCAACACCAAGGATGCGGGCGATCCCGCATCGGCCGCTTGATGCGCGCGACGCTCGGGCGCCGCGTTTTCGCCGAAGCGCTCGGCACCGCGATCCTGGTGGCCACTGTCGTGGGCTCCGGCATCATGGCCGAGCGGCTCGCCGGCGGAAACCAGGCGGTCGCCTTGCTCGGCAACACCATTCCGACCGGCGCCATCCTGGTGGTGCTGATCACCATTCTCGGCCCGGTCTCCGGCGCACATTTCAATCCGGCGGTGACGCTGGTGTTTGCCGCGCGCGGCGAGGCGCCGCGGCGTGAGGCGTTGCCCTATGTTCTCGCGCAATGCGCCGGCGGCATCGCCGGAACGGCGGTGGCCCATGCCATGTTCGACCTCGCGCCGTTGATGATCGGCACGACGGCGCGCAGCGGCCCTTCGCTTTGGCTCGCGGAAGCGGTCGCAACCTTCAGTCTCGTCCTCACCATTCTCGGCGGCATCCGCTTCGCGCCGCAGGCGATTCCGTGGCTCGTCGGCCTTGTCATCACCGCGGCTTATTGGTTCACCGCCTCGACCTCATTCGCCAATCCGGCGGTGACGCTGGCGCGCGGCTTCACCACGACCTTTGCCGGCATCGCGATCAACCACGTTCCCGCGTTCATTCTCGCGCAGCTTGTCGGCGCGGCCGTCGGCGCGGTGACGGCATCCTTCCTGTTCGCGACTGCGGCGCAAAAATAACGGCGATGAATCGTGTGGGCGCCGCAGCCTGTGGAATGCGTGGAGTGCGTTGGTAAGTCGGACGTTTTCCCTTCCACCCTGCGTTATTTCTAGTATAATTCCGTTTATCCCTTCCCATTTCCAAGGGGCATTGGCCAGTCCACTGATGCGGGGAGGGTGGCGATGGCCGGTTGAAATCGGATGGACATCCGAAGGAAGCCGGCGGCCCAAGTCGCAACGATCCTGGCGCTGAGCACTTCGGCGTTATGAGTGGTGTGGGGAGCGAAATCTCCTGCAGCCCCGCAGCGGAGGTCACCAATGGTCATGCCTCCGGGGGTCCGCGAAGCAAGCCGTAACCCATCGCGCGCGGGACATCGTGTTCTGACGAGACCTGCGGTCTGATTACCTAACGCCTTCGCTCCGCGAGGAACGAAGGATCCGTAGATCCCGAAGGATCACGGATGTTCCGCGCGCCCTTGGTCTTTTCCAATGCCGCGCCGCCGAGCGTAAGCGAGGGCCCGGCGCGGCGAACCAAGAAGGTCGCTGATGTCAAAAAATCGACACCGCGTCGAAATGGCGAAGCTATGTCGTTAGCGCTTGCGAATACGAAACGTCAGCAACCCCTCCGCCTTGGCGCTGTCCTCGAGCGTGTCGCCGGTCTGGCGCAGGAGATTGGGAATGTCGATCGACGCCAGCGGATCGGTGCACTCGACGACGAGCAGGTCGCCGCTGGCCATGCCCGACAGGCTCTTCTTGGTGCGCAGCGCCGGCAGCGGACATTTGAGCCCGCGCAGATTGATGGTCTTCTCCGCCATAGCTTGAAACTATATCGCGAAATCAGGGGGTTGGGTCGCTTGACCGGGATGGTTTGGGTGGTGAGATAACACTGATGCTGACGACTGACGAGAGCGCCCAGATCATTTCGCGGCTCACCCCGCTGGCCGATGTGCTGGCGGCGATCGATGCCGTGGCGCCGGTCGCGCCGCGCGAGCTCGCGCCGGCGCTGGCGGTCGGGCGCGTGCTCGCGAGCGACGTGACTCTATCTGCCGATGCGCCCGCGGCGCCGCTCGCCTTGCGCGACGGCTTTGCGCTCTCCGCCGACGCGACGCTCGACGCCAGCGCCTATGCGCCGGTCGTTCTTCCCGCGCTGCCGCCGCGCGTGGATGTCGGCGATGCGCTGCCGTCCGGAACCGACGCGGTTGCGGGCGTCGATGAGATCAGCGTCCGTCACGGCCGCGCCGAGGTGCTCACGCCGCTGGCGCATGGGCAGGGTGTGCTGCCGCGCGGCGGCGATGCAGCCGCGGGATGCGTCTTGCGGCGCGCCGGTTCGCGCCTGCGCGGGATCGACGCCGCGGCCTGCGCCGCACTCGGGGTTGAGCGCGTCGCCATTCACAAGCCGCGGCTGCGCCTGATCTGCACGCGCGAGGATCGTGTGCTCGCCGCCGCGCTCGCCATGATCGAGAGCGACATCGAGCGCATCGGCAATGCGCTCGCCGGCGACCCGGGACGTCTCGATCGCGAGCTCAATGACGGGGATCCCGATGCGCTCATTGTCATCGGCGGCACTGGCGCCGGGCGCGACGATCGCAGCGTGCAGGCGCTCAGCCGCGCCGGCACCGTGATCGCGCACGGCATCGGGCTGGCGCCCGGCGAGACGGCGGCCTTCGGCCGCGTCGGCATGCGTCCGGTGCTGCTCGTTCCCGGCCGCATCGATGCCGCCTTCGCGGTGTGGCACACGCTCGGCCGCCGCCTACTCGCGGGGCTTTCCGGCTGGCGCGAGCCGGAGCCGTCAACGTCGGCGACTTTGTCGCGCAAGGTGACCTCGACCGTCGGCCTCGTCGATGTCGTGCCGGTGGCGCTCGTCGGCGGCAAAGCCGAGCCGCTGGCGACCAAGGTTCTACCGATGGCAGCGCTCACGCGCGCCGACGGCCACGTGCTCGTGCCGGCCAACAGCGAAGGCTATCCCGCCGGCGCGCAGGTGACGGTGAGGCCGTGGTCATGAACAAGGACGTCTCGGCCCGCGAAGCGCTGCTCGATGCGGTGCGCCAGGCGGCGCGACAGGAGCAATTCCTTGAGGTCGTCTCCGCCGAGGCCGCGCGTGCGCGGTTCCAGACACATCTCGCGCTCAAGCCGCTCGCCGCGGAATCCGTTTCGTTCGCCGCCGCGCTCACGCGCGTGCTCGCGCACGACGTGATCGCGCCCGTCGACGCGCCCGCTTTCGACCGCTCCAATGTCGACGGCTTTGCGCTTCGCGCGGCCGATACGGTGGGCGCGAGCGATAGCACGCCGCGCCGGCTCACGCTCAACGCCGAGGTTATCGCCTGCGGTCATGCGCCGGCGCTGACGGTCGCGCCGGGCACCGCGTCAACCATCGCCACCGGCGGCATGCTGCCGCGCGGTGCCGATGCGGTGGTGATGGTGGAGCACACCGAGCTTGCCGGCGAATCCGGCGCGCCGGCGATCGCGGTATCGCGCACGGCGCCACCGGGCCAATTCGTGTCCTATGCCGGCTCCGACATCGCCCGCGGCGAGACCTTGTTGCGCAAAGGCACGCGCATCGGCTCGCGCGAGATCGGCATGCTTGCCGCCTGCGGCCTCGCCTCGGTTGACGTTGTGCGCCGCCCGCAAGTGGCCGTGCTCTCGACCGGCGACGAGCTCGTCTCGCCTGGCGTGCCGCTGCATCCCGGCGGCGTCTATGACAGCAATGGCGCCATCATTGCCGCGGCCATCACGGAAGCGGGCGGTGAGCCCATCGTCTTCGGCATCGTCGGCGACGACGAGACCGCGCTCGCGGCGACGCTGCGCGATGCGCTCGCGCGCTGCGACATGGTGGTGCTCTCCGGCGGCACCTCCAAAGGCGCCGGAGACCTGTCGCATCGCGTGGTCTCGCGATTGGGCTCGCCTGGCATCCTCGTGCACGGCGTCGCGCTCAAGCCCGGCAAGCCGCTGTGCCTGGCAGTGACGGACGGCAAGCCGGTGGCAGTGCTGCCCGGCTTTCCGACCTCGGCGATCTTCACCTTCCACGCGTTCGTCGCTCCGGTCATTCGCGCCTTCGCCGGTCTGCCTCCGGAAGCGGCGTCCGAAGTCGAAGCGCGGCTGCCGGTGCGCATCAGCTCCGAGTTGGGCCGCAAGGAGTTCGTGCTGGTGGCGCTGAGTGAGACCGAAGCCGGCCCCGTCGCATTCCCCACCGCGAAGGGCTCCGGCGCGGTGACGAGCTTCTCGCAGGCCGACGGCTTCATCGAGATCGATGCACTGGCGGCGAGCGCGGGCCCGCTCGATGCCGCGAAGGTGACCTTGATCGGCAGCGCGGCGAAGCCGCCAGACCTCGTCGTCATGGGCAGCCACGATGTCGCGCTCGACGTGGTCGTTGGCGCGCTGGCCGAGCAGGGGCTCTCGCCGCGTGTGCTGGCGATCGGCAGCCAGGGCGGTGCGTCGGCTGCGGCGCGGGGCGAATGCGATTTCGCGCCCGTGCATCTCGTCGATCCGCAGAGCGGCGAGTACAACAAGCATCTTCTCGCGCCCGGTCTCGCGCTTATCCCCGGCTGGCGCCGCATGCAGGGTGTGCTGTTTCGTTCAGGCGACAAGCGCTTCGCAGGCCGCAAGCCCGAGGCAGCGGTGAAGGCGGCATTGGCCGATGCGGAATGCCTGATGGTCAACCGCAATGCCGGCTCGGGCACGCGCGCGCTGGTCGACCGTCTGCTCGGCGGGGCCAGGCCGCCCGGCTATGCTAACCAGCCGAAGTCACACAATGCGGTCGCTGCGGCGATCGCGCAGCAGCGCGCCGACTGGGGCGTCGCCATCGAGCCGGTGGCAAAGCTTTATGGTCTCGGCTTCCTGCCGCTCGCGCCCGAGCACTATGACTTCCTGCTGGTCGAAGCGCGCCGCGAGCGCCCGGCGGCGCGGGCCTTTCTCGCGGCGCTGCGTGATGATGCCGTGCGCGCGCGTATCCGCGCGCTCGGCATGGAGCCGGCGTGATTACGCTGAGCACGACTGCTGCTGTCAAAGCGGCGATGCGAGCACGGCGCACTCCCTCCCCCCTTGAGGGGGAGGGTTGGGGAGGGGGGTACGGCGCTTGCTCTGAACGCGCGGCTTACCCCCCTCCCGCCGCGCTTCGCGCGTCGGCCTCCCCCTACGCCGCGCCGCCGCGCGAAGCGAGGGGTCGGCGCGGCCAAATTAAATTTGTTCGCGCTGGCCGCTCACCTTCGGCTCGCCAGCGCGAATGCGGGGAGGCGAAGAGATGCTGCGAGTCAGCGCAGAGTGGCCCTCATCTAGCTCGGGATATCCGAGACGCCGACGTGATGGCGATACACCATCTCCCAGCCCTTCCAGCCGGTGAACAGCAGGATCAGCACGGCGATCAGCGACAGCACCAGGCCGGTCGGCACGATCGCGCCGCCGCTATAGCGCAGGTACCAGTTGTAGAGCTCGATCAGCACGGCGATCACGTTGCCGCCGGCGTGCCACCACACATCATTGAGTGCACGAATGCGATCATCACCGAACGTGTCGATGAGCCCCATGAGCGCGGCAAGCAGGCCGATGATCACGCCGGCGCCGATGAGCCACATCGAGACCGTGGTCCACATCGCCGCGGCGCCGCCCCAGGTCGCCAGGTCGCACGCGAAGCCGGCAACGAAAAAGGCAATCGGGAACGGAATCAGCATGGGATGGATCGGATGTCCGGCGACTTGCGCCGTGCTTTTCGGATTCGGCATAGCGTGACCTCCAAAGCTGCCCCCAGGACGTTTTCACGTGGAGAGAAAACGAGTGAAGCCAAGTTCCCGTTCCGCTCGGTTCCCATGATGCTGTGCCGCACCATTGGCGCGGTTGCGCTGCTCGCGCTGAGCGGTTTGTCGGCTCACGCACAATTGCGCGGACACGGCGGACCGGTGCGTGCGCTCGCGATCTCGCCCGATGGCAGCGCCGCGATTTCCGGCAGCTTCGATACCTCCGCGATCCGCTGGTCGCTGAGGCGCGATGCCGCCGAGCAGGTGCTGCGCTTCCACAACGACGCGGTGAATGCGGTCGCTTTTCTCAAGGACGGCCGTGTCGCCACCGCCGGCGCCGACGCGCAAATCGCGCTGTGGCGGCCCGGCGAGCCGCAACCCGACGCAGTGCTCAAGGGGCATCAAGGGCCGATCGTGTCGCTCGTGGTCTCCCCCGACGGCGCGACGCTCGCCTCCGCGTCGTGGGATCACACGATCCGGCTCTGGCCGCTCGCGGGCGGCGCGCCGCGCGTGCTCGATGGGCATACGCAGAACGTCAATGGCGTCGCCTTCACGCCGGACGGCAAATCAGTCGTCAGCGCCAGCTACGATCAGACGCTGCGCATCTGGCCGCTCTCCGGGAGCGCCGCGCCGGCGATCGTCACGCTCCAAGCGCCGCTCAATGCGGTCGCGGTGGCGCCGGATGGCGAGATCATCGCCGGCGGCGCCAACGGCAAGATTGTCTTTGTCTCAGCGGCGGGCGCTATCGAAGGCGACGTGCAGGCGGGACCGACGCCGGTCATCGCGCTCGCCGTCTCTCGCGACGGCAAGCTGGTTGCCGCTGCGAGCATCCGCGGCTCGGTTGCCGTGATCGATCGCAAGTCACGGACGCTTGCGCGCACGCTTGTCGGCCCGGGCCTGCCGGTGTGGTCGGCGGCCTTCCTGCCCGACAATCGCACACTGCTCACCGGCGGCGCCGACCGCATCATCCGCCGCTGGGATGCCACGACCGGAGATCCGATCGGCTCCGCGCTCGCCGGCGCGCCGGCCGATCCGCTCGCGGCCTATGCCGGCGATCACGGCGCCGATGTGTTTCGCGCCTGCGTCGCCTGCCACACGCTGTCGCCGGATGAAGGCAACCGCGCCGGACCGACGCTCGCCGGCATTTTCGGCCGCAAGATCGCGACGCTGCCCGGCTACAATTTCTCCGAAGCGCTCAAGCATCTCGACATCGTGTGGACCCCGGAGACGGTGTCGAAGCTGTTCGAGGTGGGCCCCGCGAACTACACGCCGGGCACCAAGATGCCCCAGCAGACCATCGGCTCGCCCGAGGACCGCAAGGCGCTGGTGGATTTTCTGGCGAAGGCGACGAAGCGGTGAAGTGCCAATTGATGCGAGTGCACCGCCTCTCCGTTGTCATCGCCCGCGAAGGCGGGCGATCCAGTACTCCGCGAGGTCGCGGTGGCGCACAAATTGAGGCTTCACGGGTTACTGGGTCCCCCGCCTTCGCGGGGGACGACGCCGCATTCGGATCAACTTTCTGGCGGCTTCTCGTCCCGCTCGCGCAGATAGTCATCGGTCGTGCGCACGGCCGGTCGCGGCGGCGCGCCGTAGGGGTCGAAATCGCTTTCGGTCACCGCCGCAACGCGGCAGTCGTCGCACATCTTCAGCACCTCGAGCCGCTGCGCCGAGCCCTTGAACATCCAGTGCTTGCCTTCGAGCTTGGCGGCGACGCGCTCGATGGTGCTTTTTACTCCGAACGGCTTGCCGCAGCGGATGCAGGCGAAGGGCTCCTCCTCTTTGAGCACGCGGCTCGGCGCGGTGACCGCGCGGAAGTCGAGCTGCGGCGTCAGCGAGATCACTTTCTCCGGGCAGGTCGCCTTGCACAGCCCGCATTGCACGCAGGCGTCCTCGGCGAAGCGCAGCACCGGCCGGTCCGGATCGCCGGAGAGCGCACCGGTCGGGCAGGCGGAGACGCAGGAGAGGCACAGCGTGCAGCCTTCGACATTGATAGTGACCGCGCCGAACGGCGCGCCCTCGGGCAGCTTGATCACGTCGACCGGCGTCGCCGCGGCGGCTTGCAGCTCGCGCAGCGCGAGCTTCATCACCTCGCGCTTGCCGCCGACCGGCGCGAAGCTCGCCGGGCGCCCGCTGCCTTCGCCGGTCACGCCGCGCAACGCCTCGCCCAGCGCGAACGGATCGTCGGTCTCGATGCTCGCGGCGCGATCCTTGCCGAAGCCGAGGCCGGCGAGGATCGGCTCGGCGAGCGCCAATGTTTTGACGAGGCCGCTGACATCGTGGCGCGGCTTTCCTCGCAGCAGCAGACGCACGGCGGCGGCGCCATAGGCGAAGCTCGCGGCGATCGTCTCCAGGCCGACCTGCGTCACCTCATTGACGGCGAGCGGCAGCACATGTGCCGGCAGCCCGTCGCCATGCCGCGCCAGCGCGTCAATCATGGCGGCGCCGTGGTCCTCGTCGTGGAACAGCACGATCGCGGTCTTCCCGCGGGCCTCGCGATAGGTCGTGAGCAGCGTGCGCAGCTTGCGCATCAATGCATCCGCCGGCGGCAGCGCGTAGGCGGCGGCGCCGGTCGGGCAGGCGGCGGCGCATTGCCCGCAGCCGGCGCAGATCTCGGCATTGATGGCGACGTGATTGCCCGCGGGCGTGATCGCGCCGGTCGGGCACAGATCGAGGCAACGCCGGCAGCCGACGATGCGCGAGCGCGCGTGCGCGCAGATCTCGGCGTTGTACTGGATGTAGCGCGGCTTATCGAAGCCGCCGACGAGGTCACGCGCCTTGAGCACCGCGCGCAGCACGGCAGCGGGATCGTTCGGGTCGGCGCGCAGATAGCCGTCGCGCAGATCGTGTGCCACAAACAGCGGCGCGCCGCCGGAGAGGTCGAGGATCAGGTCGCAGCGCGACGTCGCGCCGTTGCGCGAAGCGTCGAAGCTGAGCGTGCCGCGCGAGGACGGCGCCGGCGTCGCATAGTCGTCGACGGTGAGCTCGAAGGCGCCGAGATGGCCCTTCGCCGCGCGGATGGTGCCTTTGACCACGGGGAAATCGGTGACGCGTTGAGGGCTGAGCGCCTGCGGCGCGCTGATCAGCACCGTGATGTCGAGATGCTCCTTGAGCAGCTCCGCCGCTTCGATTGCCTTCTCGTCGCGGCCGTAGATGAGCGTGACGCCTTCGCTCAACAGGCCCACCAGCGGGAACGCCGGCACCGGCTCCGCCGCGGCGGCGATCAGCGCCGCGATTTTCGGTCCGGCGGCCTTGGCATCCTTCGACCAGCCGGCGGTCTCGCGGATATTGATGAAACGCAGATAGGCCTCATCGCCGGCGGCTTCGGTGAACAGCGGCGCCTCCTGCGTGCAGCCGACGATGATCGGCGCGCCGGCCGCGCTCGCGCTGCGGAACTTGTCGAGTTCGGCGCGGCACAGCTGCTGCGCGCTCGAGACTTGCGCGCCCTTGCAGGCGCGGCGCACGCCGTCGGCGTCGAGCGGCATGGTGTCGTCGCAGGAGCAGATCAGGATATGTCGCGGACGATCCGCCATAGCGTGGTTAACCCTCAGAGCTCAGGCAATATCTATTGTCTCGATCGTCTATCGTGTTCCCGCAAGGCGGAGGACTCGCGCGGCGCCGTCTTCCGCACTAATGATAGGCGTATCAAACGGATATCCCAGGTGCCGAGTCAATGACATTGGTCGTGCGCAACCGGCCGGAACTCACGCTGCCGCCGCCGTTCACGCTGGTGACGCTGCGCGAGGTCGGCGACGCTTTCGCGCATGCCACAGCGATTGCCGACAGCGAAGGCGCGGGTACGCTGGTTTATGTCGGGCGTTTCGACCTCGCTGAATTCGCCGTGGTGCTCGAGCCCGAGGAGCCGCTGCGAACGGCGCGGCGCGCCTTCTACGCCGGCATGGCTGCGCTGCTCGATGCGCTCGCTGCGCATGCGCCGCCGGAAAAACCGATGTCGATCGACTGGCCCGACGCGGTGCGCGTCGACAACGGGCTCGTCGGCGGCGGGCGGCTGGGCTGGCCCGCGGATGCGCGCGAGGACGAGCCGCCACGTTGGCTGGTGTTCGGCGCCCAGATCCGCACTGTCGCGATCGGCGCGGAGGAGCCGGGGCTGCATCCGCTCAGCGCCGCGCTCGACGAGGAAGGCTTCGACGGCGGTGCCGCGCAGCTGGTCGAGAGCTTTGCGCGGCATCTGATGGTGCTGATCGATGCCTGGCAGGAGCACGGCTTCGCGCCGGTCGCACGCGAATATTTGTCGCACTTGTTCGTCGAGAAGGGTGTACGCCGCGACATCGACGAGAACGGCGATCTGCTGGTGCGGCGCATGGGCCAGGCGGACGTCGCGCGCCGCGAGCTGTTGCCGGCGCTGGCGACGCCGTCATGGCTCGATCCGGCAACGCGCGGGCCGCGGCTATGAAGCTCATCCGCACCATCAGGCTCGATCCGTCGGACACTTTCGTGTTCGACAATGCCGCCGAGCCCGGCGAATGGGCGGTGTCCGGTGCCTTCCGTTTCTGGAACGAGGCGCCTGCTGAGCTCACGGGGAAAGCGCGCGCCGCGTTTCGCAGCGGATTTCTCGGCGTCGCCTCGTTCGGCTGGTCGACCCTGGTGCAGATCGTCGAGGCGACCGAAAGCGATCGTGCGCAGGTGGTCGAGGCTTTGGTGCGACAGCTCGTGAAGTTTTGTGGCGCACCGGATCTCGACGCCGCGCGCGCCGCCGCGGCGGAAGAGGTCGAATTCGCCGGCTCGCTCTGCGAACACCCGGTCGACACGCTGATCGCCGTGCATCGCTCCTGCGACGGCAGCGAAATCCGCGAAGCCTTCCGCACCCTGACCCCCCGCAGCGGTCCGAAGCCGTTGCGCGCGTTCTCCTTCCTGGAGGTCGAAGGCGAAGACGACGCGCCGGCCGAAACCGTCGATCTGATCGGCATGGTGGGAGAGCGGAAATGAAGGATTTCTGGCTCTCTTGCGGGCATCATTTGCTCGACCGCGACGAGGGCGGCGGGCTGCTCGTCACCGACGATTTCCTCAAGGCCTATCTCGCGCGTCCGGAATTGGCGCCGCCGGAGGAAGCCTGCATCGCTGAGCGCACGCTGCACGCCGCGCTGTTGTCCGACCCGCGACGCGAGGTGAGCGGCGGCGAGATCGGCGCCATCGCCGATATCGACGCGCGTGAAAACTGGCAGGTGATGCTGGCGTTCCGCGATCATCTGATTCGCAACCGGACACTGGAGCGCGCCTATCTCGCTTTGATGCGCGACGGCACCAATGCGACGCCGCCGCTGTTCGTCAATCAGCTCGCGCACGTGATCCTGCGCAATGCGCTCGACGGCTGCGACGACCCCTACGTGCTGCGCGCGGCGGAAATCTTCTTCCGCACGCAACGCATGACCATGCACGACAATGCGCTGCTCGCGGCGGACGAAGAATTGATCGCGGGACCGCAGACGCAGGCGGTGTCGCCGCTCGTCTCCATGCTCGGCCTGCCGGCGGAAGCACAGATCGACGTCATGATCGATGACAATGCGCAGAGCTATTGGGACCGCAGCGATCTTTTCGACATGGCGATCGATCTCACCGCCGGCCGCCGCGGGCTCGCGGCGCTCGGCGAGGCGATGACACGCTGGGTCGGCCATGTACTCGGTGTCGACGTGACCATCGAGGCGCTCACCGAGCTGCACGACGTGGATTTCGGCTGGTATGTCGGGCTCGATGCCGATGCGACGCGCATCGGCGACCGCTTGTGGAAAGGCGAGGAGCTCGACGAGGCGGGCCGCGCGCGCATCGTCGGGCTCTACTCTCTCACCTTCCGCGATCCGCAGATCGTCATCGATCGCGTGCGCGAGGAGCCGGTCTATCTCATCCTTGCCATGACCCCGGACAAGCTCATCCGCATGAAGCCGCAGAATCTCGTGGTCAATCTGCCGATCCGGCATCTGGAGGCGGTCAGTTGATCGTCGAGCCGCTCGTCCGCATTCCTGTCGGCGTCGTCGTCGAGCGGCGCAAAGCCACGAGCCAGTGGGTCGATTTCCTCTGGCGGCCGGTTGCCGTGCTGCCCGACCGGCCGCAAATGCCGGCCTGGACGCTGATGCATGGAGACGCGGAGACGGCGACCTTCTATGCCGGCGCCGCCGAGATCGGGCTCTATCGCACGGAGACGCCGCGCTACCGCGAAAACCTCCACGCCGGCGGCGGATTATGGGTGGTGCTGCGCTCGACCGGCACCGAGCCGGCGCTGCAGCTCGTCGCCGTCACCGCCGATCCGTCGGAAGGCGAGGCCTTTACCGAGGCCGGCGGCGACCTCGTTGATCAGGTGCCGATGCCGGAGACGATCCGCGCCGTCGTTGCGGATTTCATCGCCGAGCACCATGTCGAGGACGCGTTCGTCAAGCGCAAGCGCGATCGCGCCGACCCGGAGGCTTTGGCGCGGCGCGGTCCGCTCGCGGATAAGGATCGCAAATGACGTCCTCCGGGCGCGACGAGGAGAAGCCGTTTCTCGAGCGCTGGTCGCAGCGCAAGCGCGAGGCGGAGCGCGAGCGTACGGCGCCGGTGCCGGACGCGAAGAAAATTGACCCTGCACCGTCGGCCGAAATTGTCAGCACGCAAACGGAATTCGACGTCACGACTCTTCCGCCGATCGACTCGATCGGACCGCAAACCGACATCCGCGACTTTCTACGGCCCGGCGTGCCCACCGAGCTTGCGCGCGCGGCACTTCGTCGCGTCTGGTCGTCCGATCCGGCGATCCGCGACTTTGTCGGGCTGTCGGAGAATGCGTGGGACTTCAACGATCCGACCGCGATGCCCGGCTTCGGGCCGCTGGAGCCGGGCCAGGCCGAGCGCTTGCTCGCGCATTTGATGCGCAATCCCGCGGAGGCCGCCGATCCGGCGGCGGCGCGCGATCCGCCGGCGGAAGCATCTGGAATGACTGTTCAATCCGCGGCGGACGAGCCGGCCGCGCTTGCGGATCCGGACGAAACATCCGGCGCGATGTCGCAGTCTGCGAACAATCCTGCTGCGACGGTGTTTGTTTCATCGGATACCGCATCGCAGCACGGGGAGCCGTCACCGCAAGGGGACGCCGCCCACGCGCGCCGTGCACACGGTCGCGCATTGCCGGAATAATCCATTGCGCCACCGACATTAAATCGGGAGCCATAGCCTCAAACTATTGACCCTGGCGTCAGTGCAGGCCTACCATTTCGAATAATTCTGAACTGCACGGTCGCGCCATCAAACGCGATCCAACGAGAACAGAAAAAACAAAAACTAGGGTCGGGGAGCGATGCGAGACCAAGGGCTCGAATCCGCGATTCGTGCCGCCGGTGGCGTCACCGAGCTGGCGCGACGCATTGGCATCTCGCAACCGTCCGTTTCCAACTGGGATCGCATTCCCGCCGACCGCGTGCTCGCGGTCGAAGCCGCAACCGGCGTCAGCCGCAGCGAGCTGCGGCCGGATCTGTTCATTGCCGCGAGCGGCGGCGATCTCGATGAGATCGATGCGGCGCGCGCGCAGGAATATGCGTTGCTTGCGGCGCTGCTGGCGCGCGCTCCCGACGCCGATCTGCTGGCGCGCCTCGCGAAGCTGCGCGGTGATGCGTCGCCGCTCGGGCTTGCGCATGCAGGGCTCGGCGAAGCCGCGGCGTCGGCGCGGCTCGAACGCGTCGAGCGCGAGTTCTTCAACCTGTTCATCGGCGTCGGCCGCGGCGAGCTGATGCCCTACGGCTCCTACTATCTCACCGGCTTCCTGCACGAGCGGCCGCTGGCGCGGCTGCGCGAAGACTTGGCCAGCCTCGGCATCGAGCGCGTCGACGGCAATTACGAGCCCGAGGATCACGCGGCGACGCTGTGCGAGATCATGTCTGGCCTTGCCGGCGGCCGCTTCGGCGCGCCGCGCGGCGCCGACCGGCAGATCTTCGAAAAACATCTGGCGCCGTGGATCGGGCGCTTCTTCTCCGATCTCGAGCGCGCCGAGGCGGCGGACGTCTATCGGCGAATAGGGACGCTTGGTCGGGTGTTCATCGATATCGAGAGTGAGGCTTTCGCGCTGGCGAATTAACCGGCGCGGACATCGAAGGAGAGAACGCGATGCAGAGCAGAGCAAAAACCAGCGTGGGACGTCGTGACTTCCTTCGAGCGCTGGGCGCTGGCGCGGCGGTCGCCGCGGCGCCGCTCACCAGCGAAGCCAAAGCCGATACCGAGAACGACAGCGAGAAGCGCAAGGCTCGCTACAAGGAAACCGATCACGTCAAAGCCTACTACCGCGTCAACAGCTATCCGGCGAAGAAATAGGAGGCACCTGTGCTGATCAAACGGACAGAACGGGCAGCCCGGCGCAGCACTCTGACGGCGTCGCTTGCCGATCAATCCGCTGGCATCGATCGCCGCGGCTTCCTGCGTCGCTCCGGTCTCGCGGCCGGCGGCCTCGCGGCGCTCGGCAGCTTGCCGCTCACCGGCGTGCGCAAGGCGCAAGCCGGGCCGCCGCCGGAGAAGGGCGCGGCGGTGACCATCCGCAAGAGCATCTGCACGCATTGCTCGGTCGGCTGCACGGTGACGGCCGAAGTGTCGAACGGCGTCTGGATCGGCCAGGAGCCAAGCTGGGATTCGCCGATCAATCGCGGTTCGCACTGCGCCAAGGGCGCCTCGGTGCGCGAGCTCGTCTCCGGCGACCGCCGGCTGAAATATCCGATGAAGCTCGCCGGCGGCCAGTGGACGCGGGTGTCCTGGGACACCGCGATCAACGAGATCGGCAACAAACTGCAGGAAGTCCGCGAGAAGTCCGGGCCGGACAGCGTCTATTGGCTCGGCTCCGCCAAGATGACCAATGAAGGGTCGTATCTCTTCCGCAAGCTCGGCGCGTTCTGGGGCACCAACAACACCGACCACCAGGCGCGTATCTGCCACTCCACGACCGTCACCGGCGTCGCCAATACCTGGGGCTACGGCGCGATGACGAACAGCTACACCGACATCCGCAATGCCAAGACCCAGATCATCATGGGCGGCAATCCGGCCGAAGCGCATCCGGTGTCGCTGCAGCATCTGCTCGAAGGCAAGGAGCTCAAGCGCGCCAACGTGATCGTCATCGATCCGCGCATGACGCGCACGGCCGCGCATGCCACCGAATATGTGCGGCTACGGCCCGGCACCGACATTCCGGTGCTCTACGGGATGATGTGGCACATCCTCAAGAACGGCTGGGAAGACAAGGAATTCATCAAGCAGCGCGTCTACGGCTTCGAGCTCGCCAAGCCCGAGATCGAGAAATGGACGCCGGACGAGGTCGAGCGTGTCTCCGGCGTTCCTGGCGCGCAGCTCGAGCGCGTCGCCAAGATGTTCGCCACCGAGAAGCCGGCGACGCTGATCTGGTGCATGGGCCAGACCCAGCACACGGTCGGCACGGCCAACGTGCGCGCGAGCTGCATGGCGCTCCTGCTCACCGGCAATGTCGGCGCGCCCGGCACCGGCGCCAACATTTTCCGCGGCCACGACAACGTGCAGGGCGCGACCGACGTCGGTCTCGATATCGTGACGTTGCCCTTCTATTACGGCCTCCTCGAAGGCGCCTGGAAGCATTGGTCGCGCGTCTGGGAGGTCGACTACGACTTCCTGCAGAAGCGTTTCGCCTCCAAGCAGATCATGGAAGCGCCCGGCATTCCGCTGACGCGCTGGTTCGACGCCGCGATCCTGCCGAAGGACCAGGTTGCGCAGCAGGACAATGTGCGGGCGATGTTCGTTCAGGGACACGCCAGCAACAGCATCACCCGCATTCCCGAATCGCTGAAGGGCCTCGCCAAGCTCGATCTCCTCGTTGTCGCCGATCCGCATCCGACGACTTGGGCATCGCTGGCGGTGCATGCCGGCCGCAAGGAGAACATGTACCTGCTGCCGGTCGCCACGCAGTTCGAGTGCAAAGGCTCGCGCGTCGCGTCCAATCGTGCGCTGCAGTGGGGTGAGCAGATCGTCAAGCCGATCTTCGAAACGAAAGACGATCTGGAGGTCATGTATCTGATCGCCAAGAAAGCCGGCTTCGCCGACCAGATGTTCAAGAACATCAAGGTCGAGAACAACCTGCCGGTGGCCGAGGACATTCTGCGCGAGATGAATCGCGGCAGCTGGTCGACCGGCTACTGCGGTCAGTCGCCGGAGCGGTTGAAGCTGCACATGCAGCATCAGAAAGACTTCGACATGCTGACCCAGCGCGCGACCACCGGGCCGGCGAAAGGCGACTATTACGGGCTGCCCTGGCCGTGCTGGGGCGCTCCGGAGGTGAAGCATCCGGGTACGCCGCTGCTCTACAACACCAATCTCGCGGTGATGGACGGCGGCGGCACGTTCCGCGCCCGCTTCGGCGTCGAGAAGGAAGACAAATATCCGGACGGCACCACGCGCAAGGTGACGCTGCTCGCCGAAGGATCCTACTCGAAGGATTCCGAGATCAAGGACGGCTATCCCGAGTTCACGCTCGGCGTGCTCAAGAAGCTCGGTTGGGACAAGGACCTGACCGAGGCCGAGATGGCCGTGATCAACAAGGTCAACCCGACGACGCCGGACGCGGTGTCCTGGTCGCTCGACCTGTCGGGCGGCATCCAGCGCGTCGCGATGGCGCATGGCTGTCTGCCTTATGGCAACGGCAAGGCGCGCATGAACGCTTTCGGCCTGCCGGATCCGATCCCGGTACACCGGGAGCCGATCTACACGCCGCGCGTCGACCTCGTCGCCAAATATCCGACGCTGCCTGACGCCAAGCAGTTCCGGCTGCCGAATATCGGCTTCACGGTGCAGAAGGCGGCGGTGGATCGCGGCATCGCCAAGCAGTTCCCGCTGATCCTCTCGTCCGGCCGACTGGTCGAATACGAAGGCGGCGGCGAAGAGACGCGCTCCAATAAGTGGCTCGCCGAGCTGCAGCAGGACATGTTCGTCGAGATCAATCCATCCGATGCCGCCGAGCGCGGCATCAAGGACGGCGCCTGGGTCTGGGTCAACGGCGCCGAGAACAGCTCGAAGGCAAAGGTGAAGGCGCTCGTGACCGAACGCGTCGGCAAGGGCGTGGCGTGGATGCCGTTCCACTTCGGCGGCTGGTTTGGCGGCCAGGATCTGCGCGGCAACTATCCGAAGGACACCGATCCGATCGTGCTCGGCGAAAGCGCCAACACGATCACCACCTACGGATACGATCCGGCGACTGGCATGCAGGAACCCAAAGTCACGCTCTGTCAGATCAGCGCGGCATAAGGAGGCGGGATCATGGCTCGGATGAAATTTCTCTGCGACGCCGACCGTTGCATCGAATGCAACGCCTGCGTCACCGCCTGCAAGAACGAGCACGAGGTGCCGTGGGGCATCAATCGCCGCCGCGTCGTCACCATCAATGACGGCAAGCCCGGCGAGCGCTCGGTCTCCATGGCCTGCATGCACTGCACCGACGCGCCCTGCGCGGCGGTGTGCCCGGTGAATGCGTTCTACACCACCGCCGACGCGGTGGTGCTGCATTCCAAGGATATCTGCATCGGCTGCGGCTATTGCTTCTACGCCTGTCCGTTCGGCGCGCCGCAATATCCGAAGGTCGGCAACTTCGGTTCGCGCGGCAAGATGGACAAGTGCACGTATTGCGCCGGTGGTCCGGAAACCGACAACACGGCGCAGGAATACGAGAAGTACGGCGCCAATCGTCTGGCCGAAGGCAAGCTGCCGCTCTGCGCGGAAATGTGCTCGACCAAGTCGCTGCTTGCCGGCGACGGCGACATCATCGCCAAGATCTACAAGGAGCGTGTGACCCAGCGCGGCTACGGCTCAGGCGCCTGGGGCTGGCAGACGGCTTATCGTGAAACCATTGCGTCGTAACCGCGAGCGAAAAGAAGAATTGGGAGGAATGGACATGACGAAGCTCATCGGTCAGCTCCGCTTCCTTGCCGGCGCGATCGCGGTCGCTCTGCTGTTGGCATTTGCTCCGCCGGCGGTGGCGCAGCAGCCGACATCGGTCAATCCGACGGCGAGCGCGGTGAAGGAAGATCAGCTGCTGCAGCAGCTGCGCATCATCAGCGGGCGTGGCTCGATCCCCGACACCAAATCCTACAATATCGAGCAGCCGGCCGGCCGCGAGTGGCGCGAATTCCGCACCGTCGTGCTGCCTTGGATTGGCGGCGTCGCCATCCTCGGCATGCTGCTCCTGCTCGTGGTGTTCTATCTGTGGAAGGGCGCGGTGCGGCTGCAGTCCGGCCGTTCCGGGCGCACGGTGGTGCGCTTCAGCGCCTTCGAGCGCTTCGTGCATTGGATGACGGCGACCTGCTTCATCATCCTCGGCCTCTCCGGGCTCAACATCACCTTCGGCCGCAGCCTGCTGCTGCCGCTGATGAATCCGCAGACGTTCACCGACTGGTCGCAATACGCCAAATACGCGCACAACTATCTGAGCTTCCCGTTCACCATCGGCGTCGTCCTCATCTTCCTGATCTGGATCGCCGGCAACATTCCCGATTCCACCGACGTACGCTGGGTGAAGGAAGGGCTCGGCGGCATCGTCGATCGCAGCAAGCATCCGCCGGCCTATCGCTTCAACGCCGGCCAGAAGGCGATCTACTGGATCGTTGTGCTCGGCGGCGGCGCCGTCGCGGTCACCGGCTATGTGCTGATGTTCCCGTTCTACGGCACCACGATCCAATCCATGCAGATCGCGCAAGTGGTGCACGGCACCGTGGCCGTGCTGTTTGTCGCGGCGATGCTGGCGCACATCTATATCGGCACGCTCGGTATGGAAGGTGCGTTCGAGGCCATGGGCACCGGCACGGTCGACGTCAATTGGGCGAGGGAGCACCACTCGCTCTGGCTCAGCGAGCAGATGGCCGCTACCGGCCCGAACGAGAGCCGCGGTCAGCCGTCGGCGACGCCCGCGGAATAGCGCATTGCCGCAGAAACCATAAGAAACGCCCGGCTTTGGCCGGGCGTTTTGATTTGGTGAGCTCTGCTATAAGGGGCGGATGCGTGTCATCGGCTTCGCCGGCTGGAGCGGGTCCGGCAAAACCACGTTGTTGTCCAAGGTCATTCCGCGGCTGGTGGGCCGCGGTTTGCGCGTCTCAACGCTCAAGCACGCCCATGGCGGCTTCGATGTCGACAAGCCGGGCAAGGATTCGCACACGCACCGCGTCGCCGGCGCCACCGAGGTGCTCGTCTCCTCGGGAAATCGCTGGGCGCTGGTGCATGAGTTGCGCGGCGAGCCCGAATTGAGCCTGCGGGCGCTGCTCTGCCGGCTCAGCCCCGTCGATCTGGTGCTGGTCGAGGGCTACAAGCGCCAGCCGCATCCCAAGCTCGAGGTGCACCGCGCGGCGCTGGGCAAGCCGATGATCCATCCCGAGGACGCGCACATCGTCGCCATCGCCTCGAATACGCCGCTGCCGGCAGCGAAGGTGCCGGTGGTTGATCTCGACGACACCGAGGCCGTCGTCGACATCCTGCTCGCCCACGCCGCACCCATCGAGCAGGTGCTCGCCGCGGTGGAAGGCGGGTAATTATGGCGCAGCTCACCGACGACTGCTTCGCCTTCTCCGGCCCGCTGCTGCCGATCGAGGAGATGGAGCGGCTGATCGCCGAGCGCGTCAATCCCGTGACTGAGATCGAGCAGGTCCCCCTCGCCGAGGCGCGCGGACGCGTGCTGGCCGCCGATCTGATCGCGCCGATCGATCTGCCGCATTTCGACAATTCCGCGGTCGATGGCTATGCCGTGCGCAGTGACGACGTTGCCGGCAGCGGTGAAACCACGCTGATCGTCGCCGGCCGCCTGACCGCGGGCCGCAAGGCCGACGTCGCGATCGCGCCCGGGGAGGCGATCCGCATCTTCACGGGCGCGCCGATGCCGCAGGACGCCGACACCGTGTTCATGCAGGAAGACGTTCGCGTCGACGGCGACAAAGTCATCGTGCCGAGCGGGCTCGCGCCGGGGGCCAATCGGCGGCTCGCGGGCGAAGACGTCAAGCGCGGCGCCGTGGCGCTGCCGGCCGGCCGCGTGCTCGACGTGCAGCATATTGCGCTCGCCGCCGCACTCGGCGTCACCACACTCGAGGTGCGGCGGCGTTTGCGGGTCGCCGTGTTCTCGACCGGCGACGAGATCGTCGAGCCGGGAAGAAGCCGCAATGCGGCTTCGGTGTTCGACGCCAATCGTTATCTGCTGCGCGGGCTGCTCGACCGTCAGGGCTGCCGCGTCACCGATCTCGGCATTCTCGCCGACAATCCGGCAACCCTGTTGGGCGGACTGCGCGCGGCGGCAGCCGACCACGACCTGGTGCTCACCTCAGGCGGTGTGTCCACCGGAGAGGCCGATCATGTCCGCGCCGCGGTCGAGGCGCTCGGCAAGCTGGTGTTCTGGCGCGTCGCCATCAAGCCTGGGCGTCCGGTGGCCATGGGCGTCATTCCGACGGCAAAGACAGAGATGTCGGCGGCTTTTGCCGGCTTGCCGGGCAACCCGGTCGCGGTTTTCGTCACCTTTATGCGTGTGGTGAAGCCACTCTTGCGCCGGCTCGCCGGCGCTTTGCCTGAGCCGTTGACGCCGCTGCCGGTGCGCGCGGCGTTTGCTTACAAGAAGAAAAAGGGTCGCCGCGAATATGTGCGCGTCGCGTTGCGCCGCCGCGCCGACGGCGAGCTTGAGGCGGTAAAGCACCCGCAGGACGGCGCCGGCATCATCTCATCGCTCACGGAAACAGACGGCCTTATCGAGCTGGCCGACGACGTCACAGCGGTCGCGCCCGGCGATCACGTCGGGTTTTTGTCGTATGCGGCGCTGGCGGGCTGATCGAGGTGATCAGAGCCGCACGCCGGTCGTTGTGAAAGCTTCGTTGACCGGCTCCTGCGCCCGATTGAGCACCACGTCGCCGATCCAGGCGATCACCAGCGCGGCCACGCAGGCGATAATGAAGCTCTTCATGGCGTTTCTCCCAGCGGGCATCGATCCCGAAGGTAAAGGTAAGCGCCCCGGCCTGTCTTGATCAAGGTCAGGCGCCGGCGTGTTGCGTTGCAATACGCTCGGCCTCAGTGACGTCTGCGGGCGTGTTCACATTGAAAAACGGGTCCACCGGCTTGTCCGGCCATTCGGCGATGGCGACGCCATGCCGCGCCGTCCATACCTCGATTTTGCGCAGGTCTTCCTCGACCAGCGCGCAGCGCAGGTCGGCGCGCAGCGCCACCGGCCACAGCGCCGCGACCGGATGCCGCCAGTTGCCGGAGCGCGCGCAAGCGAGCGGCTTGCCCTCCGCGCGCCGCGCCGCGTGCAGCCGCTCGACGAGATCTTCGGGCAAGAACGGACAGTCGCCGGGCACGCTCGCCATCCAATGCAGATGCGGGGTGTTGGCGGCGAGCCAATCGAGGCCGGCGAGGATGCCGGCAAGCGGGCCGGCGAAGCCGGGCACATTGTCGGCGACAACCGGCAGGCCGGTGTCTGCGAAGCGCGCGGGGTCGCCATTGGCGTTGATGATGAGGTCGCTGCATTGCGCCGAAAGGCAGGCGAGCACGCGATCGAGAATGCGCACCCCGCCGATTTCGAGTCGTATCTTGTCACCGCCACCCATGCGGCGCGCGAGCCCGCCGGCAAGGATCAGGCCGAGCGTGGGAGGAATTGGCGGCTCATTCGTCATGCATCGCGGCCTTGCGCCGATGCTTGGCGCTTTCCTCTTCGACAAAGGCGAGATCCTGGTCGAAGACGATGCGATCTTCACCGGCGAGCGCCACGAAGCGCTTGCCGCGTGCGCGCCCGATCAGCGTGAGATTGGCCTTGCGCGCGAGCTCGACGCCCCAGGCGGTGAAGCCTGAGCGGGAGATCAGGATCGGGATGCCCATGCGCACCGTCTTGATCACCATCTCCGAGGTGAGCCGGCCAGTCGTGTAGAAGATCTTGTCGTGCGCCGGCACGTGCTCCTGGAACATCCAGCCCGCGATCTTGTCGACGGCGTTATGCCGGCCGACGTCTTCCATGTACACCAGCGGTCGGTCTTCCTGCGCCAGCACGCAGCCATGGATGGCGCCGGCCTCGAGATAAAGCGAGGGCGTGGTGTTGATCTTGTTGGTGAGCGCGTAGAGCCATGACGTGCGCAGCTGCGCCTTCGGCAATGACACGTTCTCCAGCGCCTCCATGAGGTCGCCGAAGACGGTGCCCTGCGCGCAGCCCGAGGTCTGCACCTTCTTCTTCAGCTTCTTCTCGTAATTGGTCTTGCGCTTGGTGCGCACCACGACCACCGCGAGCTCCTCGTCGTAATCCACGCCGGTGACGATGTCGTCGGCAAGCAGCATGTTCTGATTGAGCAGATAACCGATCGCCAGATATTGCGGGTAGTCGCCGATGGTCATGGCGGTGACGATCTCCTGTGCGTTGAGGAAGATCGTCAGCGCTCGCTCGACGGTGACCGCGGTCTCGATTCTGCCGCCGGTCTGATCAATGCCGCTCACGCGCTCCGTCAGCCGCGGATCGGCGGGATTGGGCTTGATCCGATAGGTGTCGTTAGCCATGGCCCCAATGTAAGGCCTCGGGAGTGCCGGCGAAACCCGGGTTTTGCGGGCCGCGATAGTTAATGAATGCCTGAGAAAATTGCCGCGAATTTGCGCGGCATTTTCGCGTGACCTCAATCTCTGCGCGGTAATTGTGGTGACGATAACAAGGGGGGAAGTTCAATGCTGCGAGTTGCTGTAATTGCCTTTTGGACGCTTGGTGCCACCACCGATCTGACCTTGGCTTTTGCCCATCCGGCGGAGCCCGCGCGTGCGGCCGCCGCGACGATCAACTTCGACGATCTGCACGGTCAGGCGACTGCGGCGATCGAACGCCTGCAGCTGGCGCAGGCGCAACGCCTGGCGCTGCGCACGGATGTCGGATCGTTCTGATCGGCTTTCTGTTTTGTGCTGTGAAGAAGAGGGCGGGCCGTCAGCCCGCCCTTTTCATTGCCGAACGCGGATGTTGAGCCGCGAGCGTGCGCGTCCGAGCGGACGGCGCGCGCCGTTGTGACGCATGGGCGCGCGCAGGCGCCGCTTTGGATCGAGCGAGCGCAACTCGCTCGCCGACGCATCGAGCAGATCGGCATAGCTGGCGACCGCGTCGAGCCTCAGCGCATCCCATAGCGATGGAAACGCGACGACGCTTGGCTCGCCGGAGCAACTACCATTGACAGTTGAGAACGAACTCATCCGCACGTAATAAACCGGTTCGCGTCTGCGCGCACTCCACGAGTTCCCAGCGCTCCGTCAGGCTTTTCCTGACGGACACATTCTAGCGGTGCTCCGCGACCGTCACACGCTCCGATATTGCCGCGGCGCGACGAAATCATCGCATAGGATGTAAACTTACATTGATGGTGTCCGAGGCGACGCCGCTGAGCTGCAGCACAAACGACTCGCCCGAGAGCTCGAGGCGCAGGCTCTTGCGCACGCCAGGGCAGTCGCTGCGTCCGGTGTTGCCGACCGCATGCGCATAGCGTCGGCTTTGCACCACGTCGATCCAGGCTTCGTCCGAGAGCGTCACCTGATAGATGCCCGGCAGCGGCGGCGCCGGAAAGTGCACGGCGGCACCGAACCAGTGCTCGGCTTTCGGCTTGCGTTCCGGCGGCATCGTGAAGCTCGCGGCGTGGTCGGGACGCAAGTGCAGGACGAAGGCGTCGGCCGGGATCTGATTCAATGTCGCTCCGGCGTCGACGCTCGCTTTCTGCGGCTTCGCAAAGGCGGCGCGCTCTGCGGTGAGCGACCAGGCGAACTTGCCGCAGCCGTCTTCGGCGTACACCTTTGGTGCGACGAAGAAGGCCGCGAGGATCGCGCCTGCAATTGCTCCGATACGTATTCCAATCATGCGCTCGGATCACCCGCATCGGGATAGAACAGCTGCTGGCCATTGATCTTGTAGCCGGCGATCGTCTTCTGACCTTCCGGCGAGATCAGCCAGTCGATGAACTGCCGCCCGAGCTCGACTTTCACGTTCGGATGTTTCTGCGGATTGACCAGCATCACGCCGTATTGATTGAACAGCCGCTTGTCGCCTTCGACGGCGATGATGAGGTCCTGCTTGTTCTTGAAGGCGAGCCAGGTGCCGCGGTCCGAGAGCACATAGGCGTTGGCGGCGGCCGCCGTGTTGAGCGCGGCGCCCATGCCCTGGCCGATCTCCTTGTACCAGGGGCCCTTCTCCTTCGCGATATCGATGCCGGCGACTTTCCAAAGCGCGAGCTCGGCCTGATTGGTGCCCGAGCGGTCGCCGCGCGAGATGAAGGGAATGCCCTTGTCCTTGATCTTATGGAAGGCCGCGACGATGTCCTTGGTCCCTATGATGCCGGCCGGATCGCTTTTCGGGCCGATCAGGACGAAGTCGTTGTACATCACCGGAAAGCGCTTCACGCCCTGTCCTTCGGCGAGGAATTTTTCTTCCGCCGGTTTGGCATGCACGAAGACCACATCGGCATCGCCGCGCCGCGCCGTGTCCAGCGCCTGGCCGGTGCCTTGCGCGACCACTTTCACCTCGATGCCGGTCTTGACCTTGAAGATCGGGAGCAGGTAGCCGAACAGCCCGGAATCCTGCGTCGAGGTGGTGGAGGCGACGATGATCGATTTGTCTTGCGCCACAGCGGGCGTCGGCAAGGATGCGGCGAGCGTGACGGCAATGAGAGTGCGGCGTGTGAGCATGACAATCCTCCGTTCTTCTTGTTGTGCGCTAGACGAGCAGCTCACCGGCGAGGAACTTGCGGGCCTCGGCGGTTTGCGGTGATTGAAAGAATGACGCCGCGGGCCCGCTTTCGAGGACGCGGCCGCGATGCATCAGCACGATGTCGCCGGCGAGCCGGCGCGCCTCGCCGAGATCCTGCGTGGCCACGATCACCTTGATGCCGCGCGCGCTGACCGTGCTGATGGTGTCTTCGATGGCCTTGGTGGCGTAGGGGTCGAGACTCGCGGTCGGCTCGTCGAGGAACAGCACCTCCGGATCGCCGGCGAGCGCGCGGGCGAGCGCCAGGCGCTGCTGCTCGCCGCCGGAGAGACGCCGCGCCGCCCGCTCGGCCAGATGTGCGAGACCGACGAGGCTGAGAAGCTCGGCGATCCGCGCATCATGCGTGGCGCGTGGCACGTCCGCTGCTTTCAGCGCATAGCGCAGATTGCCGGCAGCGCTGCGCCGGAGCATCACTGGCCGCTGGAACATCATGGTGCGGCGCACGGGCGGCGCCGCGGCGCGGCCGCCCCAGGTCAGCTGGCCGCTCGATGGCGTGACCAGCCCCATGGCGAGCCGCAAGAGCGTGGTCTTGCCGCTGCCATTGGGGCCGATCAGCACAGTCGGGGGGCCGGCACTGAGCGTCAACGTCACGCCATCGATCAAAGCGTGCTCACGCACACGCACCGAGACGCGATCGAGCGCGATCGGGAGATTGGACACGGGCGCGCGCATGCTCACCCCGCCACGCGCTCGCCGGCGCGCCGGATGGTCCAGGCCAGCGCGTTGATGATGATCACGATGGCGATCAGGATCATGCCGAGCCCGACCGCGAGCGGCAGATCGCCCTTGGAGGTCTCGAGCGCGATCGCGGTGGTCATGGTGCGGGTGAAGCCATTGATATTGCCGCCGACGATGATGATGGCGCCGACTTCGGCGGCGGCGCGGCCGAAGCCGGCGAGTAGCGCTGTTGTGAGCGAGAAGCGTGCATCCCAGATCAGCGTCGCCACGCGCGCGGCAGCGCCGACATTCATCGCCGCGAGCTCGTCGCGGTACTCGGCCCACAGATCCTCGACGGTCTGTCGCGTCAGTGCGGCGATGATCGGCGTCACCAGCACCGTCTGCGCGATGACCATGGCCTGCGGCGTGAACAGCAGGCCGAGCGTGCCCAGCGGCCCGGACCGCGACAGCGCCAAATAGATGGCGAGGCCGACGACAACAGGGGGCAGGCCCATCAGCGCATTGAGGGTCACGATCGCGGTCTCGCGGCCGGGAAACCGCGTCAGTGCGATCAGCGCGCCGAGCGGGATGCCGATCAACGCCGCGAGAGCCACGGCGCTGAGGCTCACCAACAGCGACAGCCGCACGATGGCGATCAGCGCTGGGTCGGCGGTCAGGATGAGCTGCAAGGCTGAAAGGTCATCTGCCATGGCAATGCCTAGACGATCGGCCAACTTGTGCAGGAGTTCCCGGCATGGTCAAATTCCGGAGAAATTGCGAATTAATGCAGGTTAATGCATGCGCGAGATGCTGACCACCGACGAAGCCGCTGAGTATCTGCGGCTGTCCGAGCGCAAGCTCTACGAGCTCGTCGCCAACGCGGCGGTGCCGTGCACCAAGGTGACCGGCCGCTGGCTGTTTCCCAAACAAGCGCTCGATCGCTGGGTGCTCGCGGGACTGAGCGGCGAGGCTGCGTCGGCCTACGCGCCATCACCGCCGATCGTCGGCGGCAGCCATGATCCGCTGCTCGAATGGGCACTCCGCAACAGCGGCAGCGGGCTGGCAAGCCTGCCGGAGGGCAGCGAAGAGGGATTGCGGCGGCTCACACGCAGCGAGGTCGTGGCTGCCGCGATCCACTTGCATCGGCTGGAGGGCGACGACGAGCAGGCCAACCCCGAGGCGGTTGCGGCCGCGCCGGGGTTGCACGATGCGGTGGTCATCGCGTTTGCCCGGCGCGAGCAGGGCTTGCTGGTCAAATCGGGCAATCCGCTGAAGCTCACCGACATGGCTTCGGTCGCCGCCCGCAAGGTCCGCGTGGCGCAGCGACCCGCGGGCGCCGGGGCGCAGCTGCTGCTTCTGGCACTGCTGGCGCGTGCCGGCCTCACCTTGGACGCGCTCACGCTGCTCAAGCCGGTCTGTCCGACCGGCTCCGACGTGGCGCAGGCGGTGCGCATCGGCCGGGCCGATTGCGGCGTGGCGACGCGCGGGGTCGCGCTGGCCGCCGGCCTCGATTTCGTGCCGATCACCTGGGAGCGTTTCGATCTGGTGCTGCGCCAGCGCGACTATTTCCTCCCAGGCCCGCAGGCGCTGTTCGCCTTCATGCGTGAGGCAGCCTTCCGCGACCGCGCGGAAGAGCTTGGCGGCTATGACGTCGGCGAAACCGGATCGGTGCGGCTGGTGAATTAAGGCGAACGGGCAGGGCGGCCCGAGTTGTCAGGGCCCCTTCGATGGCTATATTGCGCCCGCCTTGATGTCGCGGGCTGCATCCCGCGATCCCGGAGGGGTGGCCGAGTGGCTGAAGGCGCACGCTTGGAAAGCGTGTATACGGGAAACCGTATCGTGGGTTCGAATCCCACTCCCTCCGCCAGCGGCATCGCCACCGTACGCGCCACGCGCGAATGGGTTCCTTTGTTGGCGCGCCGACTCTGGGCCGCGATAACCTGCGGACAGCCTCCAGAGAATCGCCCGTCTATGTCATTTTTAAATGGGCCTACGGCGATGGCATGATGTTATGCGGCGCGATTTTTACCACTCCGCCGCATGCCGACCGCATACGACATCATCCTTCGCAAGCTCAACGCGCATTCGCCACTCGATCCTGGCGATGAGGAGGCATTGCGGTCGCTGCCTCTCCGCATGCGCAGGCTCGAGCCCGACGAGGATTTGCTGCGCGAGGGCGATCGGCCGGAGGCCGTCACGCTCGTGCTCGACGGCATGCTCGCGCGCTATCACGCGCTCGCCAATGGCAAGCGGCAGTATCTCTCGTTTCACATCGCCGGCGATCTGCCCGGCGCGCAGACCTTGTTTCTCGATCGCGTGGACTATGCGGTCTGTGGCGTCGGCCGTGCCGAGATCGCGTCGGTCATGCATGAGGATCTCCTCGCGCTGTTCAAGCAGCGGCCCATGATCGGCTTCGCCGTCTGGCGCGAGACCCTGGTCGATGCCGCGATCTGCCGGCAGGCGATCACCAACAACAGCAGCCGCGCGCCGCGCACGCGCATGGCGCATCTGTTTTGCGAGCTCTATTACCGCGCGCGCAGCGCCGGACTTGGGGAGACCAAATTGCTGCAGCTGTCGCTGCACCAGGCGCAGCTTGGCGACGCATTGGGCATGTCACTGGTCACCGTCAACCGCAGCCTGCAGGCGCTGCGCCGCACCGGTGCGATCCAATTCCGCAACGGTCTGCTCACGGTGCACAACTGGCAGCGGCTTGCCGCGATCGGCGAGTTCGACGCCGCCTATTTGCACAGTCGCGCGGGCCGGCTTTGAGCCTCGGCTCTTAGCGCTTCCACGGGCGCGGCATCCGCCAAAATTACATGCCCTCGAGATAGGTCTGGTTCGGCCGCTGGTTGAGCTCGATCCTGGTGCCCCACGGATCCTCGATGAAGGCGACCCAGACACCGTTCGTCGGATTTTTTGCAGGTGGCGCGGTCGGCTTGATGCCGGCGGCCTCGAGCCGCTTCACGGTCGCGTCGATGTCGAGCACGTCGAAGCCGATATGATCGAGCACGTGACCCTTGGTCGGCACGGTCGGCGTATCGGATTTGGTGAACGAGAGGTTCGCGCCGGGGATATCGGCTGCCACGAAGCGCCCGCGCATTCCCGGTTTCGCACCGAAGAATTTTCCGTACCAGGCCTGCATCTGCGGGATCGCCGCCTCGGCCACGTGATAGTGCACATGATGATGGCGGATCGGGATCTTCTGATTTTTGTCCTCGAGGAGCTCGAGCTTCAGTCCGTCGGCGCTGGTGATGAAAGCCTGGTCGAGCCGGCCATTGCCGGTGGCGCCGGTCTCGATCTTCACGTCGAGGCCTTTCACCTTGGCGACAGCCTCCTGAACATTCGGCACCAGGAAGCCGACATGGTTGATCACCGTCCCGACGGTGCCGCCGCTCGATGCCGGCGTGCCGGCGCGCAGATTTAGATAGACGTTCACGCCGGGGAAGCGAACGATGTCGAAATCTCCCGCCTTCACGGCCGTACCGCCCAGCGCGACGAAGATCTTCTTGTTCGCCTCGACATCGCGGGAGTTGAGATGCCAATGGCCCATGGTCACACCCATCACATTCGGCGTAAACGGCTGTGCCCCGGCGGTGCCGACGCTCGCGCCGGCGATCAGTAATAACGCTGGAATGAGATTGCGCATGGTTCGCCCCTCCAATGATCGCATTTTCAACTTCTCTTCGCGGCTCCGCAGCGGTCGCTCCACTTCCGCGGACCCCGGTGTGACACAGGCTCGAGCGAACGTGCTTCGGCCGGCACCGAAGCAATCGTCGCCTGCGGCTTTGTGGATCGCTGATAACTGGTCATTGCTTACGATCCGAGATTGTCGGCCAGCAGCTTGAGCGCCGTCGCCGTGAACGTGCGCATATTGGCGAGGCGGTCGGCGCTGCCCGTTTCGAGGGTCGTCGTCCGCTCCACGGGTCCGACGATTGCGAAGCAAGTATGCCCGGCCGGGTCGCCATAACGATTGCTGGTCGGTCCGGTGGCACCGGTTTCGCCAAGTCCCCATGTCGCCGCGAATTGCTCCCGCGCCCGCCGCGCCAGGACCAGCGCATGGCCCTCGGTTGCGGGACGAAATTGCGCCAGCGCTTCCTCGCTGACCGCGAGCAAAAGCTGCTTGGCCTGTCGCGTATAGGCCACGGCGCCGCCAAGAAAATAAGCCGAGGCGCCCGGCACGGCGAGCAACGCCGCCGAGATCAAGCCGCCGGTCGAGGACTCGGCGATGGCGATGGTCTCGCTGCGAGCCTTCAGGCGAGCGGCGATCGTTTCGACGAGTGGCAAGAGATCGTTCATCCGCTCAACTCCCCGGCTTCGGTCTGCTGCAACCTAGCGCGACCAAGAGCGTAGCGCGACCGCCGAGACGGTCTATAGTCGACGCCATTGGCGCGAAGGGATTTTACGGCACATGGATCTCTCTCCAACCCAGCAGCAAAGCGACGTGCGGGCGCTTACCGAGCGCTTGTGCGCCGCATTCCCGGACAGCTATTGGGCGGAGCGCGATCAGAGTGGCGAATTTCCCGAGGCGTTCTATCGCGCGGTGGCCGACGCAGGACTGCTCGGCATCGCCATGCCGGAAGCCTATGGCGGATCGGGTCTCGGGATTTCCGAAGCCGCGGTGCTGATGCAGACTATCGCCGCCTCCGGCGCCTGCATGACCGGCGCGTCTGCCGTGCACATGAACATCTTCGGGCTCAATCCGGTGGTCGTGTTCGGCAGCGAGGAGCAGAAGCGGCGCATGCTGCCGCCGCTCATCCGCGGTGAGCACAAGGCCTGCTTCGCCGTCACCGAGCCGGACACCGGGCTCGAGACCGCGAAGATCAAGACCAAAGCCGAGCGGCACGGCGGTCACTACGTGATTTCGGGGCAGAAGATCTGGATCTCGACCGCGCAGGTCGCCGACAAGGCGCTGATCCTCGCGCGCACCACGCCCTACGATCAGGTCGCGCGCAAGACCGACGGCATGAGCCTGTTCTATACCGATCTCGATCGCGCGCGCGTCGAGGTCCGCGCCATCCGCAAAATGGGCCGACATGCGGTCGACTCCAACATGCTGTTCATCGACGGCCTGCGCGTGCCGCTCGAGGATCGTATCGGGCGGGAAGGCGACGGCTTTCGCATGATCCTGCACGGCTTCAATCCGGAGCGAATCCTGATCGCCGCGGAAGCGGTCGGCATCGGCCGCGCGGCGCTGCGGCGCGCCGCCGCCTATGCCAACGAGCGCGTGGTGTTTAACCGCAAGATCGGCGCTAACCAGGGTATCCAGCATCCGCTGGCCAAATGCTGGATGGCGCTCGAAGCCGCCAATCTGATGGTGATGCAGGCGGCCGCGCTCTATGACGCCGGCAAAGACTGCGGGCTCGAGGCCAATGCCGCGAAATATCTCGCCGCCGAAGCCGCGTGCGAGGCCTGCGAGGCGGCAGTGCTCACGCATGGCGGCATGGGTTATTCCGCCGAGTATCACGTCGAGCGTTATCTGCGCGAATCCTATGTGCCGCGCATCGCGCCGATCACGCCGCAGATGATTTTGAATTTCGTCGCCGAGAAGGCGCTCGGCCCGCCGAGGTCATACTGATTCCCGGATAGGCGCACTGCGCGAGCGTCGTGCCGTCGAGCTCGCGCATGAAGGCTTCGCGGGCCTTGGCGAGTTGCGCTCGCAGACGGCAGCGCGGCAGCAACACGCAATTGCCGCCGTCGCTCTGGAAACACTCGACCAGCGCCTGGCGGCTCTCGAGCCTGCGCACCACCTCGCCTAGCGTGATCGACGGCGCCGGGCGCGCCAGGCGGAAACCGCCGCCGGCGCCGCGCTGCGTGGCGACGAAGCCCGCTTCGGCAAGGTCCTGCACCACCTTGCTCAGATGGTGGCGCGAGATGCCGAACTCGGCCGCGATCTCGGCCGTGGAGAACGCGCGACCCGGATCGCCCGCGAGCCGCATCAGCGCGCGCAGGCCGAAATCGGTGAAAGCGGTCAGTCGCATAAGGCGGTTCCCAAACCGGTATTTGCAAATCCGAGGATACTCTCCTAAATATGTATTAAAAATACTCATTTAAGGACATCCACGATGAATGAGCGTCGGGAGCAGATAGCCGCGCGGACCGGCGTCGACGAGGCGATGATCGAGCGGGTGGTGCGGGGCTTCTACGCCAAGGTCCGTGCCGACGCGCTGCTTGGTCCGGTGTTCGAGGCCCGCATCCGCGATTGGGAACCGCATCTGCAACGCATGTGCGCGTTCTGGTCCTCGGTCATGCTGATGACCGGGCGCTACAGCGGCGCGCCCATGGGCAAGCACTTGCCGCTGCCGGTGGATGCCGCGCATTTCGACCGCTGGCTCGAATTGTTCGAGACGACCACGCAAGAGCTGTGTCCGCCGATCGCACACCGGCATTTCGTCGAGCGGGCGCGGCGGATTGGCGAGAGCCTCGAGCTCGGCATCGCCGGAGCCCACGGCGTGCTGCTGCGCAAAGGCGAGCGCTTTCGCCGCAGCGGTCGATCCGATGACTCACCGATGGAAAGGCAAGCCCAATGAGTGCGAGCTACAGTGACCGCAATCTCGACAGCTCGGCCGGCGATCCGCGCGCCGGCCACAGCCTGGTGCCGATGCTGGTTGCGGGGCTGGTGCTGATCGTGATCGGCATGATTGGGGCCTGGGCCCTGGTCTGAGCGTTTCGCCGACCTCGGAGCTAGCGTCCCGTCGTCTTCTTGGTGTCCGTGGACGGCCGCACATTGCCCCAAGGATCGGTGGACTTCTGCGCCGCCGGGGTCTTCTTGATCGCCTCTTGGTAGGCGTCGTCGACCTGCTTGCGCTTCTCAATCTCTTCCGGGCTCAGCCGGCGGGTTTCGTTGGTCGGGATGGTCAAGGCCGGCCCGCCTTGCGCCAACGCGGCGCCTGCCGTCGGCGTGGCGATGACGGCCGTTGCAACGGCAATGCGGAACAAACGTTTCATGTGACCAAATATGCCCGAGCGCCCGCGGTCAGCCAAGTACCCTGTGCGCGCATAACCATTCAGGCTTTGCCCGGGGTTCCCGCCGCCAGCTGCGCGTCGTAATCGAGCACCGCCTGCAACAGCACCTGCGTGCCTTTGGCGCATTGCTCCTGCGTGCTCGATTCCTCCTCGTTGTGGCTGATGCCCTTCCAGCAGGGGATGAAGATCATCGCCGCCGGTGCGACGCGCGACACATAGGCGGCGTCATGCAGCGCGCCTGACGTGATGTCGCGCGCGGAGTAGCCGCACGCCGCGACCGCGCGGCGAATCGAGGCCATGCAGCCGGCGTCGAACGGGATCGGTGCCTGCTCCCAGATGCGCTCGATGGCAAGATCGAGCGCCAGCTCGCCGGCAATGCGCGTCAACGCCGTGCGGATCTCCGTCTCCATGGCATCGAGCACGCCAAGCGAGGGATCGCGAATGTCGATGCTGAAAAACACGCGGCCCGGGATGACGTTGCGCGAATTCGGCGTCACTTCGAGGAGGCCGACCGTGCCGACCGCACTCGGCGCATGCGCCCGCGCGATCCGGTCGACCTCGGTCACTGCTTGCGCCGCGCCGACGAGCGCGTTGCGCCGTCCGACCATTGGCGTCGAGCCGGTATGCGCGTCCTGGCCCGTGAACGTGCATTCGAACCAGCGAACGCCCTGCACGCCGGTGACCACGCCGATCTCCTTGTCTTCGCGCTCGAGGATAGGGCCCTGCTCGATGTGCAGCTCGAAGAACGCGGAGAATTTGCGGGCGCCGCAGCGCTCCGTTCCGTTATAGCCGATGTCCTTGAGTGCTTGCGCGAAGGTGACGCCGGCGCGGTCGTTCCGCGTCTTCGCCCAGTCGCGATCGAAGGCGCCGCCGAACACGCCGGAGGCGATCAGCGCAGGGGCGAAGCGCGAGCCTTCCTCATTGGTCCAGTTGACGATCTCGATCGGCGCATAGGTCTCGTAGCCGGCGCGGTGCAGGGTGCGCAGCACCTCCAGCGCGCCGAGCGTGCCGAGATTGCCGTCGAACTTGCCGCCAGTCGGCTGGGTGTCGAGATGGCTGCCGAGCGCGATCGGCGGGACGTCGTTGTTGCGGCCGGGACGTCGCGCATAGATCACGCCCATGTCGTCGACGCCGACCGTGCAGCCGAGCGCTTGCGCCTGCGCCTTGAACCAGTCGCGGACCTGGCGGTCCGGCTCGGTCAGCGTCAGCCGGTTAATGCCGCCCTTGGCGGTGCCGCCGAATTTGGCGGTCTCCATCAGCGTGCCCCACAGGCGCTCGCCGTCGATGGTGAGGTTGGTTCCTCGGGCCGAGTTCATTTCCATGGAGCGGACGATCTCAAGCAGCGGCAAGTGGTTTTGCGCGCTCGATCCGCTTGCGCTCGCGCGGATTGTGCATCGCGTTCCAGAGATCATTGCGCCGTTGTACGTTCAGCCAGAATTCTGGACTGTTACCGAACACACGGGCAAGAATCAGCGCCGTCGCCGCGGTTACATTCCTGCGGTCATTGCACAGCTCGTTCACGTGCTTGCGCTGAACGCCCATCGCATTGGCCAATGAGGCTTGCGTCAGACCCAAAGGTTGCATGAACTCCTCATTCAGGATTTCGCCAACCGTTGCAGGCTTTCGTTTCGTGATCAGCATGGGTTGCTTCACCTGTAGCTATGATCGTCGAGATAGATGCCTTTTGCCTCGCCCTTGCTTCCATCCCAGCGAAAGATGAGTCGCCATTGCCGGTTGATGCGGATTGAATGAAAGTCGGCAAGGTTGCCGTGCAGCTTCTCAAAGTGATTGCTCGGCGGTACTCTCAAATCTTGATCGTTTGTTGCGTCGTCGATCATCTGCAGCTTGCGGAAGACGCGACCTTCAAGATCGGGGGGAATCCGACGTGAGCGCCGGTCTTCCACGAAGAAGGCACGCAACCACTCATCCCTGAAGCTGACGATCATCAGACCTTCCGTTGAAGGGGCTATGTACCACTCAACGGTACATTTTTCAAGAACAATCTTTGACCGGGAACAAAGAAAAGGTTGTTCGTCTTGCCGACATCGTAGCGTCATCTGTCGCCATCACTGTCGTGAGCCGGCCATTCGCATGAGTCCCTTTGCCCCGCCCACTTCTATCCGCGCTCCTTTGCCGACAGCGATGGCGACGGTGTCGGCGATCTGCGCGGCATCCTGGCGCGGCTGGACCATCTCAGCGAGCTCGGCGTCGATGCCGTTTGGCTGTCGCCGATCTTTCCCTCGCCGATGGCGGATTTCGGTTACGACATCTCCGACTACACGGGCGTCGCGCCGCTGTTCGGCACGCTGTCGGATTTCGACGCGCTCGTCGCCGCGGCGCATGCGCGCGGGCTCAAGGTTCTGCTCGACCTCGTGCCCAACCACACCTCCGACCGGCATCCCTGGTTCATCGAGAGCCGCGCCTCGCGACAAAGCGCCAAGCGCGACTGGTACATCTGGCACGACGCCGCGGCGGACGGCGGGCCGCCGAACAATTGGCTGTCGGAATTCGGGGGAAGCGCCTGGGAATTCGACCGCGGCAGCCGCCAATACTACTACCACGCGTTCCTCGCCGCGCAGCCCGACCTGAACTGGCGCAACCCGAAAGTCCGCGCAGCGATTCACGACGTGATGCGCTTCTGGCTCCAACGCGGCGTCGACGGCTTTCGTGTCGACGTGATCTGGCATCTGCTCAAGGATGCACAGTTTCGCGACAACCCGCGAAATCCCGATTATCGCGAAGGCGATCCGCCGCAGCACCGCCTCATCCCGCTCCACACAACGGACCTGCCGGAGGTGCATGACGTCATTGCCGAGCTGCGCGGCGTGGTCGACGAGTTCGACGCGCGGGTGCTGATCGGAGAGATCTATCTGCCGCTCGAAAGACTGGTCACTTACTACGGCCGCGATCTGCGCGGCTGCCATCTGCCCTTCAATTTTAGCTTGCTCTCGGCCGAATGGCGGGCCCGCACAGTCGCGGCGCTGGTGGACGAATATGAGGGTCTGTTACCGCCCGGCGGTTGGCCGAACTGGGTACTCGGCAATCACGATCGTCCGCGGGTGGCGAGCCGCGTCGGCCGCGCGCAAGCGGGTGTCGCCGCCATGCTGCTGCTGACACTGCGCGGCACGCCGACCATCTATTACGGCGATGAGATCGGCATCCCACAAGTGCCGATCCCGCCCGAGCGTACGCAGGATCCCGTGGCGAAGAGCATTCCCGGGCACGGGCGCGATGGCGCGCGCACGCCGATGCAATGGGACGCCGGCGCGCATGCCGGCTTCTCGCAGGTCGAGCCGTGGCTGCCGCTCGATGCGGATTTCCGCCGGGACAATGTCGAGGCCGAACTCCGCGATCCGGCGTCGCTCTACAATCTGCATCACCGGCTGATCGCGGCGCGGCGCGGCAGCCGCGCACTGATGCGCGGTGCCTATCAGCCGATCGTCGCCAGCGGCAATCTCATGCTCTATGTGCGCACGCAGGGCAGCGAGCGCGTTCTCGTCGCGCTCAACTTCGGCGCTGATCCGCTCTCGGCGCGGCCGCCGCAACCGCTGCACGGCCGCGTGCTGGTGTCGTCCTGGGCCGATCGCGACGGCGCGATCGTCGATGGCATCGATCTGCGGGGTAATGAAGGTCTGGTGATCGCGCTCGACACCGACAGCGTCATACCGGCTGCGGCATAGAGACGATTTAGCGGGCCGCCGCCACTGTGCGCAGTGTCGGCGACGACTGTCCGGCTCCAACGCGATGTCGCACCACGAAGCTCTCATCGACATCGATCCCGAGCCCTGGCCCGTCGAGCACCTCGGTGTGGCCATGCTCGACGCGGATCGGTGTCGGGGTGACGTCGGCGGAGAGGCCGCCATTGGTCAGCGTCAGCGCCCAGGCAATGCCGGGAATGACCGCCGCCACATGCAGCGCCGCGGCGCAGGCGATGCTGGTTTCGCCGGTCTTGCAGGCAATGTTGACGTTCATGCCGAGCTGGTCGCACAAGCGTGCGGCGTCGGCGAGCCCGCGCAGGCCGCCGAGCTTGATCGCCTTCAGGCTGGTGCCGCGCGCGGCGCCGCGGGCATGATGCCGCTCGATGTCGGCGAGCGAGTGGATGCCCTCGTCGGCGCCGACGGCGATGTCGGTCGCGGCCGCGACCGCGGCCATGGCGTCGAGATCGTCGGCGTCAACCGGCTGCTCGAAGAAGGCAAGACTGGCGCCGGCCACGGCCTTCACATACTCGAGCGCCTCGGCGCGGCTGAAGCCCTGATTGGCGTCCGCCGAGATCAGGCCATCCGTGCCGAGAATCTTGCAGATGGCGCGCGTGCGCTCGGCATCGCGGGCCGGCGTGTCGATGCCGACCTTGATCTTGAAGGCGGGAAAGCCTTCGCCCTTCTTCTTCCCGGCATCGTGCAGGTCGCCGTCGAAATCGCCGCCGCCGATCACGCCGAGGATGCCGACGCGCGCGCGGCGCTTGTCGCCGAGCAACGCATGGATCGGCTTGCCGGTGGCGCGGCCGAGGAGATCATGCAGCGCGATCTCGATCGCCGCCTTGGCGCCGTGATTGCCGTACATGCGCCCGTGCATGGCAACGAGAGCGCCCTCGATGTCGCCCGCTTCGCGGCCTTCGAGCACCGGCGTGAGATGCTCGACGGCTGCAATCATGCTCGCCACCGTCTCCCCGGTCATGGTCGGCGCCGACGCCGCCTCGCCCCAGCCGATGCTGCCGTCTCGGGCAATGACGCGGACAAGCATATTGTCGGCGCGGCGCACTTCTTCGCCCGCCATGACGACGGGCTTGCGCATCGGGATACTGATGGCGATCGGTTCGATCGACTTGATTTGCACGATGGATGACCTAATTGATCTTCTGGATTCCCGCCTGGGCGATGACGTCCGTGTACTGCTTGATCTCTTTGGCGATGCGCGCGCTCGCGTCCTTGCCGCCCTTGATACGCACGGCGAAGCCACCCTTGAGCAGCCGCTCGTTGACATCAGGCTTGCGCAACACCGCCAGCGTTTCCTTCTCCAGCCAGCTCACCACGTCGGGCGGCGTGCCGGCCGGCGCGAGCAGGACGGTATCGGTCGAGAACACGAAATCCTTGTAGCCGAGGTCGAGCATGGTCGGCACGTCGGGGAGATCGCCCCAACGCGTGTCGCCGGTGACCGCCAGGCATTTCACCGCACCCGACTTGATGTGCGGGTGCACGGGACCGAGCGCGCCGGAGGAGAGCTGCGCGGTGCCCGCCAGCATCGCGGCGAGCGCGTCACCGCCGCCCTTGAACACGACGGTCGCCATCTTCTGCAGGCCCTCGCGGATCTTGAGGACTTCAGCCTGCATCTGCGGCGCGGTGCCGATCGGCGGCGTCGCCACATTGAATTTCTCCGGCGCCTTCTTCGCCATGGCGATGAAGTCTTTCATGGTGTTGGCGCCGAGGTCGGCCTTGACCGCGAAGGTGTTCGGCGAGCCGGCCACCTCGGAGACGGCGACGAAGTCCTTGAGCGGGTCGTAGGGAATCTGATGGTAGAGCGCGACGTTCACCGACAGCGAATTGGTCGCGAGGATGAGCGTGTAGCCGTCGGGCTCCGCATGCGCCACGTAGCCCATGCCGATATTGCCACCGCCGCCGCCTTTGTTCTCGACGACGAAGGTCTTGCCGGTCTGCTCGCTCAACGCCGCAGTGAGGATGCGCGCGGTGATGTCGGAGGGACCGCCCGGCGTGTTGGCGACGATGACGCGGACCGGCCGATCCGGATAGGCCGCGAGCGCGCCGGTGCCGCGCAGCAGCGCCGGCGCAGCGATGCCGCTGGCCAGCATGCTCTTGATCAGTCGACGGCGCGACGGCCGATACGATGGGTGCATGTGCTCCTCCCTGTCCCACGTCCGCATCTGTGTGCGGTTGGGTTCAGCAAAGGTAGAGCAATTGCCGCGTTTGCAGCAATGGCGGCCGATCGCAGGAGAGAGCAGGCGAGAGGTGGTTTTCGCTTAAGGAAAATCAGGCCGACTTGGCGATCGTTCCGGCCCGTGCCGAGGCGTTCTTCACCGCATCGAGCAGCACATTGCCGAGCAGCGGTTTTTCCACGATGGGGATGCCGGCCTTGCGCGCACGCTCGATCACGATCTGGCTCGGGTGCGTGGTGATCAGGATCGTCGGCATGGTCACGTGCCCGTCGGATAACGTTTCGACGAGGTCGAGGCCGCTCAGGCCCGGCATATTCTGGTCGACGACCATGCACACCGCGGCGAGCGAGTTCGCATCCTTGAGCGCGTCCGTGCCGCTGCCATAGGCGCGCACGGCAAAGCCTTCGACCTCCAGGGAGAACTTTAACGCATTGCACACGGCAGGATCGTCATCGACGACCACCACCACGGGCTTTGCTGAGTTGTTTTCTTGGCGTGCCATGTCCGGCCCCGATACCGTCAACTCCACACTGGGCAGATTTGCCGGAAATCGCGTTGACGCACATCAAGCTAGCCGGAAAACCTCCCGGGGACGCCTCAGGGATTCTCCTTAGCTTAGCGCGCGTCTCCGGACTGGCGTTTTCTGGTCGATGCCGGGGGGCGGATCAGTCTTTCGCGTCGTTTCCGAGCATGCCGGCGACCATGCCCATGCGCACCAGGTCCGACAGGCTGCCGGCCTGCATCTTGGTCATGACATTGGCCCGGTAAATCTCCACCGTCCGCGGGCTAATGCCGAGGTCGAAGGCGATCACCTTGTTGGGCTTGCCGGCGATCAGCCCCTCCAGCACCTGGCGCTCCCGTGTCGACAGTGCCGCGAGCTTCTCGTGGATGTCGGAAAGCTCGGCGCTGCGCTTGCCGACGGTGGAGGCGCGATCCAGCGCGCCGCGCACCACCGCGAGCAGCGCCTCGTCGTCGAACGGCTTTTCCAGGAAATCGGCGGCACCGTATTTCATGGCCTCGACGGCGAGCGGCACGTCGCCATGGCCGGTGATGACGATCACCGGGATCTCGGGGGAGGCCTCCTTCACCTTGCGCAACAGCTCGATGCCGCTGACGTCGGGCATGCGCACGTCGGTAATGACGCAGCCGGATTTGACCTGCGCCAGCTGCGACAGGAATTTGCTCGCCGACTCGTAGGCCTGCACGGTGATGTTCGCGGTGCGCAGCAGAAATGCCAGCGACTCGCGAACCGCCTCGTCGTCGTCAATGATGTAAACCGGCATGTCAGACGGCATCGCCGATATCCTCCTCGCTTACCGCCGGCAGCGTAAAGCGGAAAATCGTACCACCCGCGGGGTTGGGCTCGACCCAGATCTGCCCACCATGCGCTTCGACGATGGTGCGCGAGATCGACAGACCCACCCCCATGCCTTGCCGCTTGGTGGTGACGAACGGCTGGAACAGCTGGCTGGCGACCTCGGGCGCGATCCCGGCGCCGGTGTCAGCCACGGTGATCGTGACCATGTCGTTCGGCGCCGGCGTCGCCGAAACCACGAGCTCGCGCTTCGGTGAGGTCTCCATCGCCTCCACGGCGTTACGCATCAGGTTGAGCAGCACCTGCTGGATCTGCACGCGGTCGGCGAGCGCCATCTCGACGCTGGGGTCGAACTGGAAGCGCACCTGCACGCCGCGGTCCTTGACCCCGACCAGCGCCAGCGCGCTCGCCTCCTCGATCAGCTTGGTGATGTTCTCGACGCGCCGCTCGGTTTCCCCGCGGGCGACGAAATCGCGCAGGCGACGGATGATCTGCCCGGCGCGCAGCGCCTGCTCGGCCGCCTTGCTCATGGCATCGCGCATCGTCATCGCGCGCTCGTCGGTCGATCCTTCGAGCAGCCGCTGCGAGCCCTTGAGGTAATTGGCGATCGCCGACAGCGGCTGGTTGAGCTCGTGCGCCAGCGCGGAAGCCATCTCGCCCATGGCGGTGAGGCGTGAGATATGCACGAGCTCGGATTGCAGCTCCTGCAGTCGCGCCTCGGTCTTCTGCCGTTCGGTGAGGTCGCGGATGAAGCCGGTGAAGAACCGCTGATTGCCCGAGCGCATCTCGCCGACCGCGAGCTCCATCGGGAATGTCGAGCCGTCGCGGCGCTCGCCGACGACAACGCGGCCGATGCCGATGATGCGTCGCTCCCCGGTGCGCATATAGCGATCGAGATAGCCGTCGTGGCTTTCGCGATAGGGCGAAGGCATCAGCATCCTGATGTTTTTGCCGATCACCTCGTCAGCTTGATAGCCGAACAGGCGCTCCGCCGCGGGGCTGAACGACTGCATGCTGCCCTGCTCGTCGATGACGATCATAGCGTCGGGAATGGTGTTGAGGATGGATTTGAGATGCGCTTCGCGCGCCACCGTGTTGCGGTCGCTGGCGCTGATGCGCATCCGGTTGAGCGCGAGCAACTCACCGACCCAGGAGATCCCGCCGCCGATCACGATAAAGGCGATGACATTGGTCGCTTCCGCAGCGCCAAAGCTCGGAGCGCCGCTCACCAGGAAGATGACGGCAGATACGCTCAACAGCGTCGCGAACATGCCCGGACCGAAGCCGCCGATGCCGGTGGCGGCAAGCACCGCGGGCACGAAAAACAGAAACGGCGCCTCGGATTCCAGCAGGGGCTGCAGCGCAAGCCGCACTGCCAGTGCGATGGCGACCAGCACCAGCGCGATGACATAGTGCATCGCCGCCGCGCGGCCGGGCACGTGGAGGGAGCGTCTGTTCGCCTGATTCTGCTCGGTAAAGTCGGCCATGACGACGCGGTGTTGTGCCCGATCATTGAACGCGATCAAAGCCTTAGCGGAATACGCCACCCTACGTAGTTCTCCCTAGGGAGCATATCTGAATTTTCCAAAAGCGCGACCGCCGGTAAGCCTTTGCACAACGAGTACCGAGGACCCGGCCATGCTCACGCAAGCGATGCCCTCCACTATCCGCCGCGACATCGCGCGGCCGCGCGTGAGCACGCTGGCACTGGCCGGCGCCATCGAGCAAATGGGCGCGCCGATGTCTTATGCGCGCAACTCCGAGATTTACGGCGAGAACGAAGCGGCCGATTACCTCTACAAGGTGATCAGCGGCACCGTGCGCACCTACAAGATCCTCAATGACGGCCGCCGCCAGGTCGGAGCCTTCTACAGCGCCGGCGATATGTTCGGCGTCGAGGTCGGCGATACGCATACCTTCTCCGCCGAGGCTATCACCGAAGTGAAGGTGCTGGTGATCAAGCGCAGCTCCGTGATCGCCGCCGCGCAGCGCGACAACGCCGTGGCCCGCCAGCTCTGGAGCCTCACCGGCCGCGAGCTGCAGCGCGTGCAAAATCACATCCTGCTGCTGATCAAGACCGCGCAGGAGCGCGTCGCCGGCTTCCTTCTCGAGATGGCCTCGCGCGCGGGCGGCAACGAAGTCGAGCTGCCGATGTCGCGCCAGGACATCGCCGACTATCTCGGGCTGACGATCGAGACCGTGTCGCGCACGCTCACGCAACTGGAGAATTCCGCAGCCATCGCGGTGCCGACGGCGCGGCGCATCGTGCTGCGCAACCGCGCCGCGCTGGCGCAGCTCAGCATCTAGATCAACGGGTCTTCTTCTTGGGGGTAAGGCAATAAGAACGTTCCGGATCGGTCCTCCCTGACACATCCGGTTTCACTTAGCCCTGGCGCGCAAGCGCCGGGGCTTTTTCTTGTCGCATGCGGCTTCTAGACTGCCGGCCATGCAGACCATGTCGGACGTCGAGATCAATACCATCGCGAACGAGATTCTGGCGGCACTGGGGACCGGTGGCGCCATCACGCCCTTCACCGCGCGTCCCGGCGGACTGACCGCCGAAGGCGCCAGCCGCGTCCTGGCGCGGCTGCATGCGGCGTTCCTCGCGCGCGGCGAAACGATCGTCGGCCGCAAGATCGGCTTCACCAACAGGGGCATCTGGGCACAATACGGCGTCGACGCGCCGAACTGGGGTTTCGTCACTGACCGCACCGTCTGCGATTTGGCGGCGAGGCCTGTCTTGCCACTGGCGACGCTGTCAGAGCCGCGTATCGAGCCGGAGATCATGTTTCGTTTTGCGCGCGTGCCTGCGCCCGGGATGGATGACGCGGCCCTGCTCGATTGCATCGACTGGCTCGCCGCCGGTTACGAGATCGTGCAGTCGCTCTATCCGCAGTGGAAATTCGGCGTGCCCGACACCGCGGCGCAGAACGCCATGCACGGCGCGCTGCTCATTGGCCCGCGTCATGCCGTTGCCGCCCGGCGCGCCGACTGGCTGCGCGAGCTGCCGCGCTTCACCGTCGATCTCGCGCGCGACGGGGAGGTGGTCGATCGCGGTGGTGGTGCGAGTGTGCTGGAAGGCCCGCTGTCGACGCTGCGCTATCTGATGCAGCGCCTCGCCGACGATCCGCGGCATCCGTCGCTTGCCGCCGGCGAGATCGTCTCCACCGGCACGCTGACCAAGGCTTTCCCGGTCAAGCCCGGCGAGACCTGGACGGCGACGTTCGCGGGCATCCTGCTGGCGCCGATCACGCTGCGCTTTGCGTGATGAGCCCGCCATGACGCTGACGCCGGTCGATCGCCTCGAAATTCTCGTCCTAGTCGACAACGCCACGGACATGCTCTCCAGCACGCCGTCGCATGTGGAGAACGAATCCGCGGGGCTGATGCGGCGCGGCGTGCGCATGCTGGCCAGCAAATGCCTGTGCTGCGCCGCGCACGGATTGTCGTGCCTGGTCACCGCTTATCGCGGCTCCGCGCGGCATACGCTGCTGTTCGACACCGGCCCCGAGGATTATGCGTTCGAGCGCAACGTCACGCGGCTCGGTGCCGATCTTGGACCGGTCGAGAGCCTCGTGCTCTCGCACGGACATTGGGATCACGCCGGCGCGATGCTGCTGGCGCTCGGCATGATCCGCGGCCGCAATGGCGGCAAGCCCGTTCCCACTTACATGCATCCGCACATGTTCGGCTCGCGCGCGGTGAAGATGCCGAATGGCAGCATGCGCCTGATGGAGGATATTCCCAGCCGTGCTGACCTCGCCGCGTTCGGCGCCGATGTCGTCGTCACCACCGAGCCGCAGGTGCTGCATGACGACATGTTCTTCGTCAGCGGCGAAATCCTGCGCGTCACCGAGTATGAGCGCGGCTTTCCCGGCCAGGTGCGCCTCGCGGCGGACGGAAAGACCTGGGAGCCCGACGAGCCGCTGATCGACGAGCGCTTCCTGGCCGTCAACGTGGCGGGCAAGGGGCTTGTGGTGTTCAGCGCCTGCTCACACGCCGGCATCGTCAATGTGCTCACGCATGCGCGAAACAGCTTTCCGGGCACGCCTCTGCACGCGGCGATGGGCGGGCTGCACCTCTCGGGGCCGAACGAGGCCATCATCCCGCAGACCGTGGACGGCCTGCGTGGCTTCGACCTCAAGACCATCGCGGCGGGGCATTGCACCGGCTGGCGCGCGATGACGGCTCTGGCCAACGCTTTCGGCGACAAGGTCTTGGCGCCGACGGCCGTGGGAAAGACCTATAAATTCTAGGCGTTGCAGCGTTAGCTTTCCTACAGAAAAGACCCCTCATCGCCTTGGGTTCCTTGTTGAATTTCCCCCGCTGCTCCGCCTAGAGTCCGAGCCCGGGGACGGGGTTCTGCGGCCTTGCCATCGCGACATGGCGCCTGCGGAACACCGTCGGAAATGGGCGGTTGTTGCGTATGGCCTCGCCGACGGCGAAGAAGATCGCGATTGGGCTCGCCGGCATGCTGAGCGTGCTGTGCGGGGTCGGCGCTGCGGTTCTGCTCTCCACCATCCGGCCACCCACGCAGCCAGCCGTACAGCAGACACGCACCGAGGCGACGCCCGCGCCCCTGCCGCCGCAGAACGAGCAGGCGCTTATCAACGTAGCGCCCGTGAATGCCGCTCCGGCCACGCCGGCGCCGGCCGTCGCACCTCCAAGCAACGCCACCGCGGCCGACCCGCCTGCCGCAACAGCGCCGGCAGCAGTGCAAGAGGCGCATGCGGAAGTGCCACCCGTCACGCCCGCATCCGAGCCGGCACCAGGCGCCGCGGCAGCGACCGAGCCTGCGCCCACGGCGCCTGAGCAAAAGAGTCAATTAGCGAGCCTCGGCGTCGAGCGGCCCGTCGACGTTCCGCCACCGAGCGCGGCGGCCGTGCCGGTCGCTGCGCCTGATGTTGTCAGCAAGCCCAGCGAGCCGCCGGCACCGCCCGAGCCCGAAATCCACACCGCGTCATTGCCATCGCCGTCAACGCCGCTGCCCCCGCCGCGCCCGGCGACGGGCGGCAGCGACACGGTCAGCAAGGATGCCGCGAAGCTCGTCGCTAACCTGATCTTCTCGCAGGTCGGTGTGGCGAGTGCCGGGCGTCCGCACGCGATCGGCGAATACAACAAGGGTTGTCTTGCCGGCGGCGCGCCGCTGCCGCTCGTCGGCGATCACTGGCAGGTGATGCGTCCTTCGCGCAATCGCAATTGGGGCCATCCTGAGCTGGTCGATTTCATCGAGCGCCTCGCCGGACAAGTTCACAAGGCCGCCGGCTGGCCGGGTATCCTCATCGGCGACATGTCGCAGCCGCGCGGCGGCCCGCTGCCGTTCGGTCACGCCAGCCATCAGATCGGCCTCGACGTCGATATCTGGCTGCGCCCGATGCCGGAGCAGCCCTTCCCCGAGAACGCGGTCGAGCGCGAGGAGACGCCGTCGGTTCTCGCCGCCGACCGCAAACAGGTGGATCACAAGATTTGGACCGACGGCGACGCAATGCTTGTCCGTCTGGCCGCCGAGCAGCCGCAGGTCGAGCGCATCTTCGTCAATGCCGCGATCAAGAAAGAGCTGTGCAGCAACGAGAAGACGCGCAATGCGTCGTGGATCTCCAAGGTGCGACCGTGGTGGGGCCATGACGATCACATGCATGTGCGGCTGAAATGTCCGCCGGGATCGGCGACCTGCAAGGATCAGCCTCCCGTAGGGGCCGAGAACGGCTGCGGCAAGCCGCTGGAGTCGTGGTTCAAGCCGGCCATCCTCGACTGGCGTCCGCCGCCGGACGGCGAGTCGCGCCGCAAGCCGATCTTGATGAAGGCGATGCCCGCCGAATGCAGCGCCGTGGCCAAGGCGCCGGCCGGCGTCAACTTCGCCGCGCGACAGCGGCAGTAAAAGTTTCGGCGATCACCGAGAGCCGACCGTGTCGCCGAGATGGCACGCCGACAGGCGTCCGCTGGGCGTCGGTTGCAGCGGCGGGATGTCGCTGCGGCAGCGTTCGAAAGCATAAGGGCAGCGCGGATGAAACGCGCAGCCGCTCGGCGGTTTGAGCGGCGAGGGGATTTCGCCCTTGAGCGCTGAGAACTTGCGCTTCTTCGGCTCGAGCCGCGGCACCTCTTCGAGCAGCGCGCGCGTGTAGGGATGCTTCGGATCGCGAAACAGCGCTTCGGTGTCCGCGAGCTCGACAATGCGGCCGAGATACATCACCGCGACGCGGTCGGCGATGTGCTCGACCACGCCGAGGTCGTGGCTGATGAATAGATAGGTGAGCGCGAAATCCTTGCGCAACTGCATGAACAGGTTGAGCACCTGCGCCTGGATGGAGACGTCGAGCGCGGCGGTCGATTCATCGCAGACCAGCACTTTCGGCTTCACGGCGAGCGCCCGGGCGATGCCGATGCGCGCGCGCTGTCCGCCCGAAAACTGATGCGGATAGCGCCGTCGCATCGCCGGATCGAGGCCGACGCGCTGCATCAGGTCGCAGACATAAACCTCCATGCCCGAGGCGGGAACGATCCCGTGCACCACCGGCGCCTCGCCGATGATGTCGGCCACGCGGCGGCGCGGATTGAGCGAGGCCGCTGGATCCTGAAAAATCATTTGAACCGCGAGGTCCGCGGCGTGCCGCTCGGCAGCGTCGAGAGATGCCATGTCATGGCCGGCAAAGCGAACGCTCCCGGTGCTCGGCTTCATCAGCCCGGCGGCGATGCGGCCGAGCGTCGATTTCCCGCAGCCGGATTCGCCGACGAGGCCCAGCACCTCGCCTTCGCCGAGGCTGAGCGATACGTCGGTGACCGCTGACACCGTCTCTTCAGACAAACCGGCGCCAAGCAGGTTGGCGGTCTTTTCCGCAAGCCCAAGCGCACGGACGAAGCGCTTGCTGACATGTTCCAGGGAGACGATCGGACTCATGCGGGAGCTATCTCTCGCGCGACCGTCAGCGGGTAATGACAGCGCGCGCGGCGCCCGGCACCGTGCGCCACGGGCTCAGGCATCACGCGCTCGCAGATTTCATTGACCCGCGGGCAACGCGGCGCGAATGGGCAGCCGACCTTCGCCGCGAGCAGGGAGGGCGGTGCGCCGGGGATTTGCCTCAACGGCGCGCCGCGGGCATTGCGGCTCGGCACCGATGCGATCAGGCCGGCGGTGTAGGGATGGATCGGGCTCTGCAGCACGTCGGCGGCGGCGCCCTCCTCCACTAGGCGCCCCGCATACATCACCGCGACGCGGTCGGCGAGGCCGGCGATCACGGCCAGATCGTGGGTGATCCAAAGGAGCGCCGTGCCGCCTTCGGCGGCAAGCGCCTGCACTTCGGCGAGGATTTGCGCCTGGATGGTGACGTCGAGCGCGGTGGTCGGCTCGTCGGCGACGAGCAGCGCCGGGCGGTGCAGGAGCGCGATGGCGATGGCCACGCGCTGGCGCATGCCGCCGGAGAACTGATGCGGATAGGCTGAGAGCCGCTCACGCGGCGAGGGAATACCGACGCGCGCCAGCGCCTCGACCGCGCGAGCGTGCGCCGCCTGATGTGAGACCCGCTCATGCGCTTGGATCGCCTCGATCATCTGCGTGTCGATGCGCAGCACCGGATTAAGCGTGGTCATCGGGTCCTGGAAGATCATCGCCAGCGCCTTGCCGCGCAGCCGCCGCCAATCGGCTTCCGTCCGGCCGACGAGCTCCTCGCCGTCGAGCGTGATTGATCCAGACGCGATGCGTCCCGGCGGGTCGATGAGCCCGAGAATGGCAAGTCCGGTGATGGATTTTCCGGCGCCGGATTCGCCGACCAGGCCGAGCACTTCGCCGCGTGCGAGATCGAAGGACACGCCGTCGACGGCCGTGAGCGGGCCGCGCGGACCAGTGAATTCGATCCTCAGGTCGCGAACAGAGAGAAGCGCGCTCACCGGGAAAGCCGTGGATTGAGCACGTCGCGGAGGCGGTCGCCGACGAGATTGATGGCGACGATGACGATCACCAGCGCCACGCCGGGGAAGGTCGAGATCCAATATGTGCCGGAGAGAAGATAATTGTATCCGGTGGCGATCAGCATGCCGAGCGAGGGCTCGGTCACCGGCACGCCGACGCCGAGAAACGACAGCGTCGCTTCGAGCGCGATGGCGTGCGCTACCTGCACCGTGGCGACGACAATCAGCGGCGGCAGGCAGTTGGGCAGGAGATGCCCGAAGATCACGCGTGAGCGCGGCAACGCAAGGCAGCGCGCCGCTTCGATGTAGTCGCGCTGCTTCTCCACCAGCGCCGAGCCGCGCACGGTGCGCGCATAATAGGCCCATTGCACGATGACGAGCGCCAGCACCACCTTGTCCACACCGCGGCCGAACACCGCGAGCAGCACCAATGCGAGGAGGATCGCCGGAAACGACAGCTGCAGGTCGACGATGCGCATCACGATCGTCTCGACCACGCCGCCGATATAAGCGGCGATGACGCCGATGGACGCGCCGATGGCGCAGGCGATCAGCACCGAGCTCGCCCCAACGAACAGCGAAATGCGCAGGCCGTAAAGAATGGCCGAGAGCATGTCGCGGCCCTGATCGTCGGTGCCGAGCCAGGCGGTCGCGCCGGAAGCAAGTTGTCCGCCTGGTGGCACCATGTTGTCCATGATGTCGAGCTGCGCGAGGTCGTAGGGATTTTGTGGCGCAAACAACGGCGCCAGCAATGCCGCAAGCAGCAGCACAACGAGCGCGGCGAGCGCCGCGACGGCGGCTGGACTACGCAGGAAGTCGGCGAGATGCGTGCGCCACAGGCTTTCGGTGCGATCAACGGCCGCCGGCGGCTCGGAGACGATGCTGGTCAACGCCATCGCCCCGCCCTCAACCTTTGACTTCGCTCAGTCGCACGCGCGGATCGATCGCCGCATAAAGCAGGTCGACCACGAGATTGATGCCGGCGAAGATCACCACCGCCAGCACCAGGTAGGCGACGACGATCGGCCGGTCGAGCCGGCCGATGGAATCGATGAGCAGCTTGCCCATGCCCGGATAGGCGAACACGGTCTCGGTGACGACGGCAAAGGCGATCATCGAGCCGAGCTCGAGCCCGATCACCGTCACCACCGGGATCATGATGTTCTTGAGCACATGCACGCCGACAATGCGCGTGGCGGAGAGCCCTTTCGCGCGGGCGAAGCGGATGTAGTCCTGCAGCATCACCTCGCGCGTGCCCGCCTGGGCGATGCGGATGACCAGCGCCGCCTTGTAGAGCGCGAGCGTCAGAGCCGGCAGGATCAGATGCTTGAGGCCGTCGATGGTGAGCAGAGCGAGTGGCACGCCGAGCACCGACACCGTCGCGCCGCGCCCGCCCGCCGGCAGCCAGCGCAGCTCGACAGCAAAGAGCAGGATCAACATCAGCCCGATCCAGAAATTCGGTAGCGAGAAGCCGAGGATCGATCCGGTCATGATGCTGCGGCCGACCCACGAGTTGGATTTGAGGCCGGCGAGAATGCCGAGCGGCACGCCGATGAGGATGGAGAACACCAACGCCGTCAGAGCGAGCTCCATCGTCGCCGGCAGCCGCTGCAGGATTACCGAGACGGCAGACTCGTTGTAGACGAAGGAGCGGCCGAGATCGCCGTGCAGCGCGTTCCACAGGAAGCGGCCGAATTGCGCCCACAGCGGCAGGTCGAGGCCAAGCCGATGCGCGATGGCGTCGCGCTCTGCCTGGTCAGTATCGGGATTGGCGAGGATGTCGATCGGATTCCCGACGGCATAGATGGCGAGGAACACCAGCGTCGACATCGCCAGGACGACGAGCAGTGACTGGCCGAGCCGGCGGATCACATAGACGAGCATCGCTGCACGTGCTCTCCGGCTGTGACGGGATTACTTCCCCGTCTCTTTGACGTCGCTGGCGATGGTGAACTGGTCGACGCGCGGCTTGTAGCTCAGCCCCTTGCGCATCGCCCACGGCGTCACCTCGAAATGCAGCGGGATAATGCCGTAGTCCTCGATCACCAGCTTCGAGGCCTGCTGCAACAGTTTCTCGCGCGCGGCATCGTCGACTGTGGCCTTGGCCTTGATCACCAGCTCATCGAGCGCCGGGTTGGAGTAGCGGCCGCGATTGGTGGTGCCGCGGCCCTTGTCCGGCTGCAGTGTCACCACCAGCGAGTTCAGCGAGTTCGACATCTCGCCGGAGTCGGGGCTCCAGCCGGCAAGATACATGGAGAATTCGAACTTGTTGCGCTTGGTGAAGAAGGTCGAAGCGGTCGAGGCATCGACCTGCGTCTTGATGCCGACGCGGGTGAGCATCTGCGCCACCGCCTGCGCGATCTTCTCGTCGTTGATGTAGCGGTCGTTCGGCGTGCCGAGCGTCACCTCGAAGCCGTTGGGATAGCCGGCTTCGGCGAGGAGCTTCTTCGCCCGCTCCGGATCGTATTTCGCCACCGGGAAATCTTTGGTGGCGCCGAACAGCGGATAGGGCAGAAGCTCGCCCGCCGGCACCGCGTGGCCGCCCATGATGCGATCGTCGATGGCTTTGCGGTTGATGGCGATGGAGACCGCCTCGCGCACGCGCTTGTCGAGGAACGGGTTCTTGCCGTCGGTGCCGCGCACGCCCGGCGTCTTCCACGCCGGATCCTTATTCTGGTCGAGATGAATGTAGATGACGCGATTGGAGAGTCCTTCGCTGATGGTGAAGCCGGCACCCTTGAGCCGGTCGAAATCGGGGATCGGCGGGTTCTCGATCATGTCGACGTCGCCGGCGATCAGCGCGGCGACGCGCGCCGCCGCATTGGCCATCGGCCGGAACATGACCTGCTTCCAGTGCGAGGGGCCGCCCCAGTAGCTGTCGTTGCGCGCGAGGATGATCTGCTGGCCGCGCGTGTAGTTGACGAGCTTGAACGGGCCGGTGCCGACCTCGTGCGCCGGATCGTTGAAGTCCGGCGCTTGCGGCGGCTTGCCGAGATTTTCGCAGCCGCCTTGCTTGAAGCGCACATCCTTTCCGCCGTTGATCTCGGCGGAGAGGATGCCGATGCCGGCGAGATTGCTGGGCACCAGCGGCTGCGGCCCATTGGTCTTGATGACGACCGTCAGCGGGTCGGGCGTCTCGACGCCGACGAAGGCGCTGACCGCGGGGCTCATGGAGGACGGCGAGTTCTCGACCGTCGGGATGCGGCAGATGGTGTAGACGACGTCCTTCGCCGAGAACGCCATGCCGTTGGAGAACTTCACGTTGGGCCGCAGCTTGAATTCCCACGTGGTGTCGTCCAGCGCGCGCCAGGAGACGGCGAGCTCCGGCGAGACCTTCTGCTCGGCATTCTGCGTGGTCAGGCCCTCGAAGATGTGATGCCGCATCGAGTTGTTGGGGCCGAGGTCGTGGAAATGCGGGTCGATCGAGGTCGGCTCCGAGGCGAGCCCGATCCGCAACTCCTGGGCGGCGGCCGGAAGGCTCAGCGCAACCGCGCAAACCGACAGGACAAGCGTTGCCAAGCAGCGTTTCATCGGTTTTTCCTCGCTGTCGCCGCCCCTCGGCGTGCCCAAATCAAACACCGCCGCTGCGGGCCGTGCAAGCGCGCTTGCCGCCGCGGACGCGCTTGCGCGGGACGCGGCGAATGCCCTACACGAGACGTCGGAACAGGGAGATGGACATGAGCGGGGACAGGATCCTCGAGATTCTGTCGACGCTGGTGGCGTTCGACACCACGAGCCGCAATTCCAACCTGCCGCTGATCGACTGGGCCGAGCAGCATCTTTCCAGCCATGGCTTCCGCTGCGAACGCATCCCGGACGCGACCGGCCGCAAGGCCAATCTTTGGGCCAGCATCGGCCCGGCGGACGTGCCGGGTGTCATCTTCTCCGGCCATACCGACGTGGTGCCGGTCGATGGCCAATCCTGGAGCAGCGACCCCTTCAAGCTGCGCGTCGACAACGGCCGCGCCTATGCGCGCGGCGCCTGCGACATGAAGGGTTTCGTTGCGGTCTGCCTCGCGGCGAGTGAGGCAGTCAAGGAGGACAAGCTCGCGCGTCCCATCCATCTCGCACTCTCTTATGACGAAGAGGTGGGCTGCATCGGCGCCCGCGGCATCGTCGAGATGCTCAAGCAAGCCAAGGTAAAGCCGGCGGCCTGCCTGGTCGGCGAGCCGACGCTGATGCGTGGCGTCATCGGGCACAAGAGCAAGCGCAGCGTGCGCGTCGCCGTGCGTGGCAAGGCCTGCCATTCCGCGCTTGCGCCGCAAGGTGTCAACGCTGTCGAGTGGGGATCGCGGCTGATCGCCGAAATCGCGCGGATCGGCGATCGCCTGGCGAGCGAGGGGCCGCGCGATCCGCTCTACGACGTGCCGCACTCGACCGCCCATGTCGGGATCTTCCATGGCGGCACCGCGCTCAACATCGTGCCGGACGCGGCGGACTTCGTCTTCGAGGTGCGCACCGTCGGTGCCGACGATGCCGATGCGCTGGTCGCGGAGGTGATGCGTTACGCGCGCGAGCAGCTGGAGCCGCGCATGCAGGCTGTCGATCCGCAAGCCGGTTTCGCCTTCGACATCTTTGCCGGCTTTCCCGGCCTCGACACCAAGCCCGACGATCCGCTGGTCGGTCTCACGCGCTCGCTCGGCGTCGATGGCGAGCTGCGCAAGGTGGCGTTCGGCACCGAAGCCGGGCTCTACAGCGTGATCGCCGGCGTGCCCAGCATCATTGTCGGTCCCGGCTCGATCGAGCAGGCGCACAAGCCGGACGAATGGGTGGAGATCGATCAGCTGCAGCAATGCCGTGGCCTGGTCGACCGGCTGATGGCGTGGTGCGAGCGCTGACGCAGTCCGGCCGCGTCAGCCGCGCAAACCTTCCGCGGTGATCCAGAAGACTTCGCCCGAGCTCTCTTCAGTATCGACCCAGAGAAAGTCGAGCTGCGGAAAATCGCGCTCCAAGATGGCGCGGCCGCGGCCGATTTCGCAGAGCAGTCCGCCTTGCGGGCTCAGATGCGCGGGCGCCTCGGCGATGATCCGCCGCACGATGTCGAGGCCGTCGCGTCCCCCGGCATGCGCGAGCTCCGGCTCCTTGGCGAATTCCGCGGGCAGCGAGGCTACGGCCTTGGCATCGACATAGGGCGGATTGCTGATGATCACGTCATAGACGGCATCGCCGACCGGCCCGAACAAGTCACCCTTATGCAGCTTGATGCGATCTTCGAGCCCGTGCTCCGCCACGTTGATCTTAGCGACCGCGAGCGCGTCCTTGGAAATCTCAACGGCGTCAACCTGCGCATGCGGAAAGGTGTGACTCGCGAGCACGGCGAGGCATCCCGATCCGGTGCAGAGGTCGAGCGCCCGCGTCACCTCCGTCGGCTCGATTAGCGGACTATCGCCGGCGAATAGCCCGCCATTGAGCAGCTCCGCGATATAGGAGCGCGGGATGATGACCCTCTCGTCGACATAGAACGGCACGCCTTGCAGATAAGCGCGCTTGAGCAGGTACGCGGCGGGCACACGGCGCGTGACCCGTTGCTCGATGAGCGCAAACACACGCTGGCGTTCGGCCGCAGTGAGCCGTGCGGCGAGGAACGGATCGGTGCGCGTGATCGGCAGGCCGAGCGCTTCCGCAACCAGGAAGATTGCTTCCTCCACCGGATCTTCGGTGCCCTGCCCGAATGTCACCTTGCCTTCGGCGAAGCGGGTCACCGCGTAGCGGATGAAATCGAGAACACTCGCGAGCTCTCGGGGAGGGGTCTTGGAACGCGCCTTCGCCACCGGCGAATCCTTCTTCTATGGAACATCAACGGGTTCCATAGCACGTTCCTGCGCGGCACGGCGCCGGGTTGCCAGTCATGGAGGCGTGTTCGATTTATTGCGGATTCGGCCTGCACTTCTCGCCCTCCGGCGTCGTGCCGGCCGGGCATCCTGGATCGTTATCGGGCTTGGCGTTGGGCTTGGCAGCAGGTGCCTTGCTGGTCTCGCCAGGCGGGCCGAAATGGCCGGAGCCGACAATGGCTGAGGAACCTTCGCCGAAGCGGAAATGTCCGACGTAATTGGTCGTGCCGGGTTCCTGTGTGACGTGAACATCAAACCCTGGTCCCGAAAAGTGGAACCCATTGGTTTCCGCGCGGCTCGAACTTGTTGCGAGCAAACCGCAAATCGCGAGCGCGGCAATTCGGACGGCAAATCCAAGGCGATATAGATACGGCATCGCCGATCTCCCGGGACCGTTTGCACGACAACAGTGATCGCTCTGTTTGGTTGCGTTCCACGCCGGAACGTACATGACGCGCCGCGACTTATTCGCACAGCGAGGCGGAGGCACAGCAGAGGCGAGGAAACATGCTGAAACGGGTCCTGATCGTTGCGACGGCGTTGGTGGCCACGGCCGGCTTGGCTGCGTCTGCCCAGGCGAACACCATGAAAAAGCATCATGCGCGGTATAGCCACGGCGCGATGTCATCGCAGGCATCGGCCGGCGCTCCCGGCGGAAATCCTCAGTTCCACGGTGATGCGGCACGGTCCGCCGGCAGCCCGACCTATAGCGGTGCGGCTGCGGTTGGAACCGGCGGTGCGCCGGGCGGTGGCACCGCGACGATTCCTGCGATGGACCGCAAGGCCCAAGAGGGTATGTGGAGCCGCGGATTTGCCGGTGGATACCAGCAATGAACTAGGCCGCGTGAGCCGCCACTCGTTTGCGTGACGTGAAATCTGGCGAGACCGCCGCAAGGCGGCCTCGCAGTTTATTGGCCGGCACAGTGACGCGAACGCGGGCGCCTCGCTTACGCAGTCTCCGGCCGGATCTGGAACACCAGCTTGCCCCGGAAGTGCCGCCCCTCGCTGACCCGCAACGCCTCGACCGCGTCCGCGAGCTTGAACAGCTTCACCTCGGGTGGGCGGATCGCGCCGGCCTCGTAGAGTTCGCCGATGCGCTCCATGTGCCGCCGCGAGCGCTTCACCTGCGGGCGCAGCGAGGTCACGTCGTCGCGCGGCGATGGTGGCGCCTTGGCGCCTGAGGCGATGAAGGCAGCGCGGCCGCCGGATTTGATCACCGAGAAGGACTTCTGCACCACGTCGCCGCCGACCGTCTCGAACACCGCGTCGACGTCATGCACGATCTTGCTGAAGTCCTGTTTCGTGTAGTCGATCACCTCGTCGGCACCGAGGCCGCGCACATAGTCGATGTTTCCGGTGCTGGTCGTGGTGATCACGCGGGCGCCGATATGCTTGGCAAGCTGGATGCCGAAGCTGGCGACGCCGCCGGCGCCGCCCTGGATCAGGATGGTCTCCCCGCGCTTGAGCTGCAGCGTGTCCTCGACGGAAATGAGCGCGGTCAGTCCGGTCAGGCCAAGCGCCGCGGCGTTCACATGCGACAGCCCTGCCGGTTTCTTGGCAATGAGCGAAGCCTTGATGATAGCTTTCTCGCAGTACGCCCCTTCGTTGCCCTGGTCGATCACTCCGAACACCGCGTCGCCAACCTTGAATTCGCCGACGCCTTCGCCGAGCGCACTGATGGTGCCGGAAAAATCCCGTCCGAAGATGATCGGGAATTTCGTATAGCCGTAGCTGCCGACGCGCACCTTCCAGTCGGCGCCATTGACGCTCGCCGCGACGACGTCGATCACCACCTCGCCAGGCCCGGCAACCGGATCCGGCTGATCGCCGTATTTGACGACTTCGGGACCGCCGTATTGGTCGATGTAAACTGCTTTCATGGAATGACGTCCTTTTCAGAACACGCGACACCAGCGGCGCGGACAATCGGGGACGGCCTGCGTCAGGTCAAGGGATCGCGGCTACGCCCCAATCAAAGCTCTGCGAACCACTCCGTCAGCAGCGCGTTCACCGCCGCGTGGTTCTCGAACTGCGCCCAATGGCCGGTGTGCGGGAGGATGGTGAAGCGCTGCTCGGGGTGGCCCTGCGTGAGTTTCGGCCCCATGACCTCGGGCTCGATGGTGACGTCCTCCGAGCCCCAGATCAGCAACACGGGTATGGTCAGTGTCGCCAGCAGCGGCGGCAGCAGCGCCTGGCGTGAGATCGGCCGGCTGCGGAAGCGGGTGCGGTAGCAGGAGCGCCGATGCACCTCCATGGCCAGCGGATCGTCGACTGTTGTCGGAGTGAGCATCAGGCTTGCGAGATTGTTCTTCAGCGCCGCGGTCTCTTCCGCGGGCGGCAGGTTGCGCCACTGCACCATGGGCTGAGGCTGGCGGCGCACGCCGCCATGGCCGGCGGTGCCGATCAAGGCGATGCGTCGCACTCGCGCGCTTAGGTTGGCGAGTTGCGCGGTGACAAGGCCACCAAACGAAAAGCCGACGATACCGAATGCTGTGTCGGCACCAATCAGCGTGGTCAGCGATCGCAAGACCGCTTGTCCGACATCGCGGATATCCGGCTTGCCATCCATGTCGTCGGACTCGCCATAGCCGGCCATGTCGGCGATCCAGAGAGAATGCCGCGCGGCCAGCGCGTCGATATTGCGGATGAAGTGCAGCCAGCTGCCGTGGCCGCCGTGCAGCAGCACCAGCGGCGGGCCATCGCCGAAGCGGTGCCAGCACAGGCGGCGCCCTGGCGCGAATTCGGGAAAATGCTTTTTGCCGCGCGCCTCAATTTCGGCAATGCGCTGCTCGGGCGTAGGACCGTCGGGCGAGGTCTGCTGTGTGTTCACGGTTGCGAAGTGGGTCGAGCGAAGGTGGGAACACATTCAGGTAAAGCATCAACTGTCGGCCGGAAAGGGGCTCGAGTTCCACAACGATGAGACGTGCAGCCAATATTTTGAGACGTCCTGCCTAGGCGGTTGAGCTGCATCCCATTCACAACTCTGTAAAGTCCGTCGCGCTGCCGGAAGCTTCCGGCGGCTTTGTCGGATCCAAAACGGGGGTCATCCATGGATCATCTGCAATTGCGTCCGCGCCGCTCGGCCCGGACACTGTTGGCATCCGCGATTCTGCTCGTCGGCCTGACCGGTACCGCGCTGGCCTGGGGCGCCATCGCGGTCGACGACGAAGAGGGACGCCATCACGACGATGTCGGTTACGGCGCTTCCAGCGGTCACAACAGCGAAGCGGCGGCGAAGGCCGGCGCGTTGCGCGAGTGCCGGCGGCACGGTAACGAGGATTGTCGCGTCATCGTCACCTTCCGTCATTGCGGGGCCTATGCGGTGGCTGGCCGTCACTACGGCTATGGCGAAGCCACGACGCTCGCTTCAGCGCGGCGCGATGCGCTCGAACATTGCGGTGGGGGCGCGTGCAAGATCGTCGTCTCGCATTGCGAATAAGAATGAGTGACTAGTGAGTAGTGAGTAGAAAAATACACTACTCACTATTCGCTATCTCACTACTCACCCTTCTCACGACACCACAGCCGTGGCCTCGATCTCCAGCAGCGCCTTCGGTTCGACCAGCCGCGTCACCTCGACCAGCGCCATCGCGGGATAGTGGTCGCCCATGATCTCGCGATAGGCGGCGCCAAGCTCGCGCTGACATCCGAGATACGCGTCCATGTCGCGCACATACCAGGTCATGCGCACCACGTGCTCGGGTTCGGCGCCACCCTCGGCGAGCACAGCGGCGATGTTCTTCAGGGCCTGCCGCGTTTGTGCGACAAAGCCGTCGGCAAAAGCTCCCTGCTCGTCCCACCCGATCATGCCGCCGACGAACACCATGTCACCGCGAGCGCGGATTCCATTGGCGTAGCCTTTCGGCCGCGCCCAGCCCGGTGGTTGCAACACCGTATTGTGCGCGTCGCGGTCGGGGAGTTTGCGGATCGGATTTTCGGCCACAGGAGACTCCTCAGGATGCGAGCTTGTGCGCGGCAGTCGCCGCCGCCATGCGGCGGAGTTCGAAGCGTTGCAGCTTGCCGGTCTGCGTGCGCGGCAGCGTGGTGACGAACTCGATGGCGCGCGGATATTTGTAGGGCGCGATCGCGGCTTTCACGAAGTCTTGCAGCGTGCGCACCATCGCCGCATCGCCGGCATGGCCCGGCCGCAGCACCACATAGGCTTTGACCACGTGACCGCGCTCTTCATCGGGCGCCGCAACGACACCGCATTCGGCGACGGCGGGATGCGTGAGCAGCACGACCTCCACTTCCGGGCCGGCGATGTTGTAACCAGCGGAAATGATCATGTCGTCGGAGCGCGCCTGGTACCAGAAGTAACCGTCTGCATCCATGGCGTAGGTGTCACCGGTCACGTTCCAGCCGCCTTCAACATATTTGCGCTGGCGTGGATCGGCGAGATAGCGACAGCCGGTGGGACCACGCACGGCAAGCCGGCCGGGTGTGCCCGGCGGCAGCTCGTTGCCTTGCGCGTCGATGACTTTCGCCTGGTAGCCCGGCACGACGCAGCCGGTCGAGCCGGCGCAGACCTTGCCTGCCGGTGCGCCGATGAAGATGTGCAGCATCTCGGTTGAGCCGATGCCGTCGAGGATCTTCAAGCCGGTCGCGGCCTGCCAGGCGTCGAAGGTCGCCTTGGGCAGCGCCTCGCCGGCGGAGACGCAGGTGCGCAGCGAGGCAATGTCATGCTCGGCGAGCTTGCCGAGCATGGCGCGATAGGCGGTCGGTGCGGTGAAGCAGATCGTGGCTTTGTGTCTGCCGATGGCAGCGAGCAGCTCGTCGGGCGTGGCTTTCTCGATCTGGATCGTCGCCGCGCCGATGCGCAGCGGGAACAGCACATGGCCACCGAGCCCGAAGGTGAAGGCGAGCGGCGCCGAGCCGATGAAGCGATCGCTCTCGCCGGCCTCGAGTACATGGCGGCCATAGGTGTCGCAGGTGGCGAGCAAATCGCGATGGAAATGCATCGTGCCCTTTGGCTCGCCGGTGGTCCCGGAGGTGAAGCCGATCAGGCAGACATCGTCGAAAGCGGTGTCGCACGGCGTGAACGCCTTGTAGCCGGGTTGCACCATCAGCGCTTCGAGGGAGGTCGCAGACCCATCGCCCCAATAGAGCACGCGCGTGAGGTCGCTCGACGCCGCTTTCGCCTTCTCCATTTCCTCCGCGAGCCGCGCATCGCACAGCGCGAACTTTATTCTGGCCTTGCCCAGCGCGTAGCCGATTTCCTTGGCGCGCAAGAGTGGCATGGTGGCGACGACAACGCCGCCGGCTTTGATCACCGCAAGATAGGCCGCGATCATCATCGGCGAGTTCGGTCCGCGCAACAGCACGCGATTGCCTGGGACAAGGCCGAGATCGCGGCGCAGCACATTGGCGATGCGGTTCACGCGTTCGGCGAGATCCGCGTAACTCCAGATGCCATCGGCGGCGATGACGCAAGACCGCTCGCCATGGCCCCGCTCGAGCCAGCGGTCGAGCAGCTCGGTTACCGCATTGAGTCGCTCCGGATATTGCAACTCCGGTTGTTCGAAAATGAAATCCGGCCATTCACTCACGGGCGGAAGATTGTCCCGGGTGAAGGTATCGATATGCGCCGATCGGATCATGGGGGTCCTTTCGCCGGCCGTTCACTCTGCGGCTATCGCCGATTTCGAGGGCTGCCGTCGTAATGCCTCACGCGCGATGACAATCTTCTGCACTTCGGTCGCGCCCTCGTAGATGCGCAGCGCCCGGATTTCGCGATAGAGCTCCTCGACCTTCACCCCTTTGGTGACGCCAAGCCCGCCAAAGAGCTGCACGGCACGGTCGATCACCCGCTGCGCGGCTTCGGTCGCGAACATCTTGGCAATCGCCGCCTCGCGGGTGACTCGCGCGGCGCCCTGGTCCTTGGTCCAGGCTGCGCGGTAGACGAGCAGAGCGGATGCATCCACTTCGGTTTCGCTGTCGGCGATGGCGGCTTGGGTGAGCTGCAAGTCGCCGAGCGGGGCGCCGAACAATTTGCGCTGCGAGGCATGCGCCAGCATCTCGACGAGCGCGCGGCGGGCAAAGCCGAGCGCGGCTGCGCCAACGGTCGAGCGGAATACGTCAAGCGTCGCCATGGCGACGCGAAAGCCGTCACCAGGGCCGCCAATGCGTTGGGTCAGCGGCACGCGCATCTCCTCGAACGACAGCGTCGCGAGAGGATGTGGCGCGATCACCTCGATGCGCTCGGTGATGCGCAGCCCCGGCGTGTCGGCGTCAACGACAAAGGCCGAGAGGCCCTTGGCACCGGACGCCTCGCCCGAGCGCGCGAACACCACGTAAAAATTGGCGATGCCGCCATTGGAGATGAAAGTCTTCTGACCGTTGATGCGCACATGGCTTGCACCATCCGGTGTGGCGCTGGTCGCCATCGCCGCGACGTCGGAGCCTGCTTCCGGCTCCGACAGCGCGAAGGCAGGAATGGCGCGGCCATCGCGCACCGCGGGGAGATACCGCGTCTTCAGGGTCTCATCGCCGAAGAATGTGATTGCGCCGGTGCCGAGGCCTTGCATGGCGAAAGCGAAATCGGCGAGCCCGTCGCGAAAGGCCAGCGTCTCACGCGCGAGACAGAGCGTGCGCACATCGAGCGCGGCGTTCAAGCCGCCATAAGCCTGCGGCACCACCGCCTTGAGGAACCCAGCCTCGCCGAGCGCGCGCACACGGGCGCGACAGGCTTCGTCGACGTCGTCGTGCGGCAGCTTCAGCAGGGCCGCATCGGCGAAGTGCCCTAATTCGCCGGCAAAGCGGCGATGCGCCTCGGTGAAGAACGGCCAGCTCAGGGTCTCATCGAGCGACATGGTCAATTTCCTTCGAACACCGGCTTCTGCTTGGCCGCAAAGGCGCGGTAGGCGCGCTCGAAATCCTTCGTCTTCATGCACAGGGCCTGTGCCACCGCTTCGGCCTCGATCGCCTGCTCGACGCCCATCGCCCATTCGCTCTCCAGCATGCGTTTGGTCATGCCATTGGCGAAGGTCGGGCCATTGGCGAGCTCGGTCGCGAGCTTCTTGGCTTCAGCGAGCACGGTGTCGGATGCCGCGAGGCCATTGAAGAAGCCCCAGCGCTCGGCTTCCTCGCCGCTCATGCTGCGGCCGGTGAACAGAAGCTCTGCCGCGCGGCCTTGCCCGATGATGCGCGGCAGGATCGCGCAAGCGCCCATGTCGCAGCCGGCAAGCCCGACGCGGTTGAACAGGAAGGCAACCTTGGCCGCCGCGGTGCCGATGCGGATGTCGGAGGCCATGGCCAGGATCGCGCCGGCGCCAGCGCAGACGCCGTCGATGGCGGCGATGATCGGCTGTGGCGCGGCGCGCATCGCCTTCACCGCTTCCCCGGTGAGGTGCGTGAACTCGAGCAGGCCGCCGGTGTCGGTGTCCTCGACCAGCGGCTTGATGATCTCGAAGACGTCGCCGCCGGAGCAGAAATTGCCCCCGGCTCCGGTGATCACGAAGGCGGCGACGCTTTTGTCGCGCGCGGCGGCACGAAAGATGGCGCCGATTTCGGCATAGCTTTCGAAGGTCAGCGGATTTTTGCGCTCGGGCCGGTTGAGCGTCAGCGTCGCCACCTTGTCCTCGACGGCGAGGCGCACGTGCTTGGCTGCATAAGACGAGAGCGGCACGCTGACGCTGGGCACGGCAAAGCTCATTCGTCGCCTCCGCCATGGGTCGCGTTGCGCGCCGAGGTCTTGGTGCGTGCCAGGAGCTGCATCAGCGTCTCCACGTCGTCGTGGGAGAGACCGCCGAAAATTTCCGCGATCCAGTTTTCGTGCGCGCGCGCCATGGCGCGGAACGCCTTGCGGCCCTCGGCGGTGAGGCTGACCAATTGCGCGCGACGGTCGGTCGGCGAGGCTCGGCGCTCGAGCAGGCCTTGCGAGACAAGCCGCTCGGCAAGCCCTGTGACATTGCCATTCGACACCATCATGCGCTGCGACAGCTCGCCGAGCGTCATGCCAGCCGGCGCCTTGTCGAGCTGGGCCATCAGGTCGAAACGGGGCAGCGTCACGTCGAAGGTTTCACGCAGCCGGCGGCGGATCTCGCCTTCGATCAGCGTGGTGCAGGTGAGGAGGCGCAGCCACAAGCGCAACTCGCTCTCGTGATCGGCCGGGCGTTCGCTGACCTTGGTTTCGGCGTCGAGCGGGATGGAAAGCGTTTCGTCCATGTCAGACCTCTCCGCCGGCGACGGTCAGTGTCGTGCCGGTGACCGCAGCGGCCTGCGACGAGCAGAGATAGAGCACGGCGGCAGCGACCTCCTCGGGCTTGATCAGGCGGCCGAGCGGCTTGTCCTTGAGGATCGCCGCGAGCACGTCATCGGGGGTGCGACCGCTCTTCCGCGCGGCGCGCGCCATGTCGTCGTGCACCATCTCGGTGTCGGTGTAGCTCGGGCATACGGCGTTGACGGTGACGCCGCTTTTCGCCGTCTCCAGCGCCAGCGAGCGCACCAGCCCGACCACGGCATGCTTCGACGCCGCATAGGCGGAGACATAGGCATAACCCTTCAGCCCCGCCGTCGAGGACATGACGACGATGCGGCCGAAGCGGCGCGCGATCATGCCGCCAAGCACCGCCTGAATGGAATGCACCACGCCCATGACATTGATGTCGAAGATGCTACGGAATTGGTCGGGCGTGGTCCTGGCAAAGGGCGCGCTTCCCGTGATGCCCGCATTAGCGATCAGGATGTCTATGGGTCCGGCATCCGCGGCCGCGCGCTTTGCCGCATCGGTGATGGCGCCGGCGTCGGCGACGTCAGCGATCGCGTAAGCGCTGGCTTGGCCCTTCGCGACGGCGTCCTTCAACGGGCCTTCCTGGCGCCCCAGCACGGTCACCTTGGCTCCGGCTTTCGTCAAAGTCGCGGCGACGGAGCGGCCAATCCCGCGACCGCCGCCGGTCACCAGCGCATGCCTGCCTGCGAGGCTTTCCATGACCAAAATACTTTAAGCTTAAAATTTATAGGCCTCAAGCGGCTTGGGGGCTTGTTTGTCAAATATTTTAAGCTTAAAGTATTTCAATTACGCGAGGCGCCTATGAAGATCCATGTCATCGGCGGCGGCCCGGCCGGCCTGTATTTCGCGATCCTGATGCGAAAGGCCTGGCCGCAGATCGACATCACGGTATTCGAGCGCAACCGGCCGGACGACACGTTCGGCTTCGGCGTCGTGTTCTCCGACGAGACGCTGCAGACCTTCCAGGCCTATGACCGCGACAGCTATCGGGCGATCACCGAGAACTTCGCCTATTGGGACGATATCGAGATCCATTTCAAAGGCACGCTGCATCGCATCGGCGGCAACGGCTTTTGCGGTTGCGCGCGCACCACGCTGCTCAAGCTCCTGCATGAGCGCGCCCGGGCGCTCGGCGTTGATCTGCGCTTTCAGACCGAAGTCGCCGATCTGCGCGCCGCGATGGCGCAAGCCGATCTCGTGGTCGGCGCCGATGGCATCAATTCGCGCCTGCGTGAGACCTTTGCCGCCGAGTTCAAGCCCGAGGTCGACCTGCGGCCGAACAAATTCTCCTGGATGGGCTCGACCCGACCGTTCGATGCCTTCACCTTTTTCTTCCGCGAGACTGAGCACGGCATCTTCATCGCCCATTGCTATCAATACGAGCCGGGCCGCTCGACCTGGGTGATGGAGACCGACCCGGAGACCTTCGCCCGCGCCGGTCTCGACAAGCTCAGCGAGCAGGAATCCGCTGCGTTTCTCGAGCGGATTTTTGCCGACGAGCTCAACGGCCATAAGCTCATCACCAACCGCTCGATCTGGCGCAATTTCCCAACCATTCGCTGCGCGCGCTGGACGCACAAGAACGCGGTGCTGATCGGCGACGCCAAAGCGACCGCGCATTTCTCCATCGGCTCCGGGACTAAGCTCGCGATGGAAGACGCCATCGCGCTCTTCGAAGCATTCCGCGCCACCGGCGGCGCGGATGTCGCCGCCGCGCTGCACCACTACGAGACGCAGCGCCGCGAGGAGGTGGAGAAGACCCAGCATGCCGCCGACGTCTCGCTGGTGTGGTTCGAGCATGTGAAGCGCTTCTGGCACATGGAGCCGACGCGCTTCGCGTTCGGCCTGATGACGCGCTCCAAGGCGATCACTTACGACAATCTTGCCCTGCGCGCCCCCGAATTCGTCGCCGAGGTTGATCGGCTGGTTGCCGAGGAAATGCAATCGCGGGGCTTTCCAGTGCGATCCAACAAGGTCGCGCCGCCGGTGTTCCAGCCGTTCAAGCTGCGCGGCATGCAACTCGCCAACCGCTTCGTCGTCTCGCCGATGTGCCAGTATTCGGCCAAGGGCGGCCTGCCGAACGAATGGCACGTGGTGCATTACGGCGCCCGCGCCATCGGCGGCGCCGGTCTGATGTTCACCGAGATGACCGACGTTTCCGCCGAAGCGCGCATCACGCCCGGCTGCACCGGCATGTACACCGACGGCCACGAAGGCGCGTGGACGCGCATCGTCGACTTCGTGCACGAGAATTCCACAGCGAAATTCTGCCTGCAGCTCGGACACGCCGGCCGCAAGGGCGCGACCAAGCTGATGTGGGACGGCATCGACGAACCGCTGGAGGAGGGCGCCTGGCCGATCATCTCGGCATCTCCGATCCCGTATTTCCCGCATAGTCAGGTGCCGCGCGAGATGACCCGCGCCGACATGGACAAGGTGGTCGCCGATTTTGTCGCGGCGACGCAGCGAGGCCGGCGCGCCGGCTTCGACATGGTGGAGCTGCACGCCGCGCACGGCTATCTGCTGGCGAGCTTCATCTCGCCGTTGACCAACAAGCGTAGCGACGAGTACGGCGGCTCACTGGAGAACCGCCTGCGTTTCCCGTTGGAAGTGTTCCGCGCCATGCGCGCGGTGTGGCCGTCCGACAAGCCGATGTCGGTACGTTTGTCCGCGACCGATTGGGCTGATGGCGGCCTGAGCGGCGAGGAATCGGTCGAGGTGGCGCGGATGTTCGCCGAGGCCGGTTGCGATCTCATTGACGTGTCCACAGGGCAGACGGTCGCCGATTCCGCGCCGGTCTACGGCCGCATGTTCCAGACGCCGTTCTCCGACCAGATCCGCAATGAAGCCGGGCTCGCCACCATGTGCGTCGGCGCCATTACGTCCGCGGATCAGGCCAACACCATTCTTGCCGCCGGTCGTGCCGATCTCGTGGCGCTCGCGCGTCCGCATCTCATCGATCCGGGTTTCGCCATGCGCGCCGCCGGGTGGTACGGCGCCGCGGATATCTATTGTCCGCCGCAATATCTCGCGGGCAAGGATCAGCTGTTCCGCAACAGCAAGCGCGAGCGCGAAGAGCTCACCGAGCTGAAGCGCAAGGCCAAGCCCAAGGGCCACACGAATACCTGGAAGGATGCGGCCGAATAAGGCTCAGACTTGCAGATAGCGTTGCCGCAGCGACGGATCGGCAGCGAGCTCGGGCGAGGTGCCGGACCAGACCACCTGGCCCTTCTCCAGGATCACGTGGCGGGTCGCGAGCCGCATCAGCGCCTCGAGATGCTTGTCGACCAGCAAGATCGCCTGACCTTCGCTCTTCAGCCGCGCCAGCACGCTCCAGATCTCCGCACGGATCAACGGCGCCAGCCCCTCGGTGGCCTCGTCGAGGATGAGCAGCCGCGGGTTGGTCATCAGCGCGCGCCCGATCGCCAGCATCTGTTGCTCGCCGCCGGAGAGCTGGTTGCCCATATTGCGGCGCCGCTCGGCGAGCGTGGGTAAGAATTCGTAGACGCGCGCCAATGTCCATTGGGGCGTACCTTCGTTGCGTGCGGTGGCGATGAGGTTTTCCTCGACACTCAGCGTCGGGAAGATCTGGCGTCCTTCGGGGACGAGCCCGAGCCCCGCCTGCGCGATGCGAAAGGGCGGCAGCCCCGTAAGGTTCATGCTGTCGAAGGTCACATTGCCGCCGAGCGTTGGGATGAGCCCCATCACCGTGTTGATGGTCGTGGTCTTGCCCATGCCGTTGCGCCCGAGGAGCGTCACCACCTCACCAGGGCCGACGCTGAGGCTGACGTCGAACAGTACCTGGGCGGGACCATAGCCGGCGGCGAGCTTGTAGACGGTCAGCATCGGCTCATTCCATCTCATCGCCGAGATAGGCGGCAACCACGTCCCGATTGGCGCGAACCTCCTCCGGCGCACCGCTGGCCAGGATGCGTCCATAGATCAGGACGGAAATGCGGTCGGCGAGGGCGAACACGGCCGTCATGTCATGCTCGACCAGCACCATCGGGAAGCGGCCTTTGAGCGTGCGCAACACAGCGACCAGACGCTCGGTCTCCTCGCGTCCAGTACCGGCCATCGGCTCGTCGAGCAGAAGGAGCTTCGGCTGCATGGCGAGCGCTATGGCAAGCTCGAGCGCCCGCTTCTCACCGTGTGAGAGATAGCCTGCGGGCAGCCCGGCACGATCGGCGAGGCCGACATCGGCGAGCGCCGCCAGGGCTTGCGCGTTGAGCATCTGCTCGTCGGCAGCACGCCCGAAGAGACGGAAGCTCGATCCGCTGCGTGCCTGCACCGCGAGCGCCACGTTCTCCAGCGCCGAGAAGCCGGGGAGGATCGAGGTGATTTGGAACGAGCGTGCGAGCCCGGCTGCGGCGCGCCGATGCATCGGCCATCGCGTCACGTCCTCGCCGCCGATCCGGATGCGGCCTTCATCGGATGGCAGCAGACCGGAAATCTGGTTGATCAGCGTGGTCTTGCCGGCGCCGTTCGGGCCGATGACTGCATGCAACTCACCCGGAAAGACGTCGAGCGTCACGTCGTCGGTGACCACGAACGCGCCGAAGCGCTTACGCAGGCTCTCGAGGCGGAGCACCGGATCAGCCACGGCCCAGCCTCCGCTTGATCTCGGTGGCGATGCCGATGAGCCCGCCAGGCGCAAACACGACGACGAGCACGAGCAGCGGCCCGAAGATGACCTTCCAATGCTCGGTAACTGTTGACAGCCATTCCTCGGCAAAGAGATAGGCCGCGGTGCCGAGGATGGCGCCGGACAACGAACCCATGCCGCCGAGGATCAGCATGACAATGAGCTCGCCCGAGCGCTGCCATGACATGAACGCCGGGCTGACGAATTGGGTCGCGTTGGCGAGCAGGAAGCCGGACAACCCGCCCAGAGCGCCGGCGATCACATAGGTCAGCAATTGAAATCGGTACACCTCGAAGCCAATCGCCTGCAGCCGCACCGGGTTTTCCTTGGCGCCGCGCAGCACGCGTCCGAAGCGCGATTGCACCAGCGCGCGGCAGAGCAGGAATGCGCCGAGCAGGCTCACAAAGACCAGATAGTAGAACACGAGGTCGCTCTTCAGTGGCGCGAAGCCGGCGATGGTGTTGCGTGCCGAAATGGTGAGCCCGTCATCGCCGCCATAGGGCGCGAGCGAAGAGGCGATGAAGAATGCCATCTGCCCGAAGGCGAGCGTGATCATGATGAAATAGACGCCCTTGGTACGCAGGCAGACGAAGCCGGTGGCGAATGCGAACAGCGCTGAGAGGATGAGTGCCGCGGGCAGTGAGATCAGCACGTCAGAAATGCCGTGCGATGAGAGGATGCCAACCGCATAGGCGCCGAGCCCGATGAACACGGCGTGGCCGAAGGAGATGAGAGCGCCGAAGCCGACGAGCAGATCGAGCGCCAGGGCAGCGATGGAAAAGATCATCACCCGGCCGACGAGATCGAGCACATAGGCCTTATTGCCGGCGATCCCGGTCATCGGAAGCACCGCGAGGGCGACAAAGATCACTCCCGGCAGGATCAAAGTGGCGAACTGTCCGGCGTCGCTGGTGACCAGCGCCGGCGGTGCGGCGATCGGCTCGTTGCGGCCTTTGGCTGGAAACAGGCCGGTCGGACGGAAATAAAGAACCACCGCCATCAGCAGGTAGATCAGCATCGAGGCCAGCGCCGGTCCGACGGTGCGTGCGGGCGAGGGGCCCATTACCAGGCGCAGGATATCGACGGAGAACGATCGGCCGAGTGTATCGACCATGCCGATCAGCAGCGCTGCCAGAAATGCTCCGCGGATCGAGCCGATGCCGCCGATGACGATGACGACGAAGGCGAGGATGAGGATGGTGTCGCCCATGCCGGGCTCGACCGAGAGGATCGGCGCGATCATCACTCCGGCAAAGCCGGCGAGCATGGCGCCAAAGCCGAACACGATGGTGAACAGCTTGCGGATGTTCACGCCCAACGCCGACACCATTCGCGAATTGGTAGCGCCGGCGCGTACCAGCATGCCGGTGCGGCTGTAGGACACGAGGATATAGAGCAGGGCGGCGCAGGCGAGGCCGACACTGATGATGACGATGCGCCAGATCGGATAAGGCAGGCCCATGAGGCTGATCGAGCCGGAGAACAGGTCGGGCATCGGCAGACTGAGCGGTGCCGCCCCCCACACGAGCTTCACCGCGCTGTTGAGGAACAGGATCACGCCGAAGGTGGCGATGACGTGATCGAGATGGTTGCGGCTATAGAGCCGGCGAAACACCAGCAGTTCGACAATCAGGCCGAACAGCAGCGAGCCGGCCAGCGCCAGCACCAGGGCGACGAGGAAACTGCCGCTCAAGCCGTAGAACATGACGGCGAGATAGGCGCCGAGCATGTACTGGACGCCATGCGCCAGGTTGATGAAATCCATCACCCCGAACACCAGCGTCAGGCCCGCGGCGATCAGGAACAGCAGCACACCGAGCTGCAATCCGTTGAGGATCTGGACGAGGAGTAGGGCGCTGTTCATGCAGAGACTGTAGCCTTACCCTGCGCACAACGACGCTGCGGCCGCGCTTTGCGCGGCCGCCTCAGGCTGTCGGAGAGGCGGTGAGCGCAAGCAATGCGCTCACTTCATCGGGCAGTCCTTCACGTACGGATCGGTGTAGTTCGAGAACACCTTCTGCACGATTTCCGTCTGGAATTTTCCATCGGCGCGCTTCGCCACCTTGACCAGATAGAAGTCCTGGATCGGGTAGTGGTTGGTATTGAACTTGAAGGCGCCGCGCAGGGATTTGAAATCCGCCTTCATCAGCGCCTTGCGCAGCGCATCCTTGTTGCCGACATCGCCTTTTGTCTGCTTCAGCGCGCTGTCGATGAGCAGCGCCGCGTCATAAGCCTGGAAGGCGTAGCTGCCGGGTACCGCGCCATACTCCTTCTCGTAGGCCGCGACGAACGCCTTGTTCTGCGGGTTATCGAGATTGGGTGCCCAGTTGGCGCCGCCGAAGAAGCCGAGCGCTGCGTCCTGCTGTGCCGGCAATGTCGATTCATCGACAGTGAAGGCCGACAAGAAAGCGATCTTGTCGGCGAGTCCCGCCTGGCGGAACTGCTTGACGAAGTTCACGCCCATGCCGCCGGGGAGGAACACGAAGATGGCGTCGGGTTTTGCCGCCGCGATCTTGGAGAGCTCGGCGGAGTAATCGAGCTGGCCGAGCGGCACATAGACCTCGTCGACCACTTCGCCCTTGAAGTAGCGCTTGAAGCCGGCGAGCGCGTCTTTGCCGGCTTGGTAGTTCGGCGCCATGATGAACGCCTTCTTCATCCCCTTGTCCTGCGCGTATTTGCCCAGCACCTCGTGGTTCTGGTCGTTCTGGTAGGAGGTGACGAAGAAGTTGGCGTTGCACTCTTTGCCGGCGAAATTCGAGGTGCCGGCATTCGGGCTGACCAGGATGACGCCAGCATCGGTCACTGGCTTGAGGATCGCTTGCAGGATGTTGGAGAAGATCGGGCCGACGACGAAGTCGACCTTATCGCGCTCGAGCAGCGCCTTGACCTTGGTGACCGCGACGTCGGGCTTGAGCTCGTCGTCCTGTACGATGATCTCGGCCTCGCGCCCGCCGAGCTTGCCGCCGAGCGTCTTCACCGCGAGATTGAAGCCGTTGCGCGCCTGCTGACCGAGGACCGCAGGCGGCCCCGAAAGGCTGACCAGCATGCCGATCTTGAGCTTCTCCTGCGCGTTGGCGGCCGATGCGGTCAGCGCGATGGCGGCGACTGCCGCGATGGCCGTCGAAAGGCGTGTCATGTGCATCCCCCTTTTGTCTTTATCGGCCGCCATTGCATCATCGCGCGTACGGACAGGCAATCCGCGGGCAGCCCGGTGTTTCCTCAAGATATTTTAAGTTTAAAGTATCGTCCAAGGGAAGCCTGAATCGCGCTCGGTTGCTCGTTTACGCTGACGGCAAAAGGAGCATTTCGTGCCGCATGGCATCGTTTCTGGCTCGTTTCATTCGTGGTTGAATGGCGGCAGTCAGAAGGTCAGGGACAAGGGGACGCAGGCGATGCAGCAGCTCACGGCCGGAATCACCAAAGCCGGCACCGGCGTCGACGGCATCAGTTGGAATATCCTCGGCCAGACTTATGTGCCGAAGCAAGTGAGCGAGAATTCGTTCTCCTGGCACGCCACTTTCCCGCCCGGCACTTTTGTGCCGCCGCACATTCATCCGACTCAGGATGAGTTCATCTACATGCTCGAGGGCCGCTTCGAGCTCGTGCTCGATGGCAAGGAATTCGTGGCGACCGCGGGCGATCTCATTCGCCTGCCGATGAACATCCCGCACGGCATTTTCAATAAGTCGGACCAGACGGTGAAGTGCTTCTTCTGGGTGACGCCGACGCGCCGCCTCTACGACTTGTTCTGGGCGATCCATTCGATGAAGGAGCAGAACCCGCCGGACGTGGTGGCGCTCTCCGCGCGTTACGAGGTGATGTTCCTGCCGCCGCCGCCCGACGCGCAGTAGCGCTAAGCCGCCTTCTCCGCGGGCTTGTTCACCTGGCTCTGCGCGAAACCCGCGCTCGAGGCATAGCCGCGCACGATCGCCTTGCGCTGGTCGAACGACAGCACCTCGTCGATATTGCCGAAGCCTTGCGGCGCGAGCTCTTCCACAGCGTCGATGACGCCTTCCGGCCCGCCTTTGCGGTTCATGCGCACGATCTGCGCGGTCATCGGCAGCCGTTCCTGTTCGTAGGCCCACAGCGCCTGATAAACATGCTCGGCGTCGCGCAGGCGATCGGCCAGCGCGCGCGCGTCGAGGATCGCCTGCGAGGCGCCGTTCGAGCCCACCGGGTACATCGGGTGCGCGGCGTCGCCGAGCAGCGTCACGCGGCCATGCGCCCAGCGCGGCAGCGGATCGCGGTCGCACATCGGAAATTCCCAGAATTCCGGTGTCGCCTCGATCAGCGCCTTGGCGTCGACATAGGGAATGCGAAAGCGCTGCACATGCGGCATCAGGTCTTCGAACCGTCCCTGGCGTGACCAGTCTTCTTTGCGTGGCGGCACGCCGCCTTCGCCGACTTTTACCAGCACCGCCCAATTGGTGAGCGGGCGGTCCTCGCGCGCGCCTTCGCCGATCGGATAGACGACGAGCTTCGCCGCCATGCCGCCGGCGATCACCATGGATTTTCCGGTAAGGAACTTCGGCCAGTCGGTGGCGCCGCGCCAGAGCATGGAGCCGTTCCAGCGCGCCGGCCCTTCGTTCGGATAAAGCGTCTCGCGCACCAGCGAGTTAATGCCGTCAGCTCCGATCAGCACGTCGCCGCGGGTCGTGGCGCGATGCGCGCCGTTGCGATCGAAGAAATACGCGGTGACGCCGCCTTCGTCCTGGATGAATGCGCCGAAGCGATGGCCGGTATGGATGCGGCTTTCGCCGAGGCGGCTCCTGACCGCCTGATAGATCACGTTCTGCAGCCGACCGCGATGGATGGAGAATTGCGGCACGTCATAGCCGGCGTCGAGCCCACGCGGCTCGCGCCAGATCTCTTGGCCGAAACGGTTGGTGTAAAAGAGCTCATAGGTGCGGATGCCGACTGCATCGAGACGATCAAGGAGCTCGAGCTCGGCGAGCTCCTTGATCGCGTGCGGCAGCGTATTGATGCCCACGCCGAGCTCGCGGACGGTGTCGGCCTGTTCGAATACTTCGCAGTCGATGCCGCGCTTATGCAGCATCAGCGCGGTGGTCAATCCGCCAATTCCGCCGCCGATAATAATTGCCTTCATACGCAATACGCTCCGCCAAGGCCGGCCAATAATGGGCCGGAACGGCGTTGCGGCGCAATGTCGTCCGCCGGTGTTGGTTACAGCGCCGGCTGATGCCGGATGATGACCTTGGTGCCGACCGGCACGCGATTGAACAGGTCGACCACATCGTCGTTAACCAGGCGGAAGCAGCCGGACGATACCGCGTGCCCGATGGTCTGCGGCTGGTTGGTGCCGTGGATGCGGTAGACGGTGTTGCCGAGATAGAGCGCGCGGGCGCCGAGTGGATTGCCCGGACCTCCGGCCATGAAGCGCGGCAGGTAAGGCTGACGCTGGATCATCTCCGGGGGCGGCGTCCAGTCCGGCCATTCCGCTTTGCGTGAGATCCGAAGCAGCCCCGCCCACTGAAAACCTTCGCGGCCGACGCCGATGCCGTAACGCAAGGCGACATTGTTCGGCTGCACCAGATAAAGAAACCGATTCTCGGTATCGACGATGATGGTGCCCGGCGTCTCCGTCGTGCGGTAGTAGACCGGCTGGCGCTGGAAGGATGGATCGAGCCCGTCGTCACCTTCTGGCGCTACGAGACCAGGCTGATCGTCGACCTGCATGTCGATCCGCTGCGAGGCCGCGCTTTGCGCCTGAGCGCCGTTCAACCACAGCGTCGTCAGCAATGCTCCAAGCAACAGATTACGCCATGTCACCGGCCACCCTCCTTTACCGCCGCGCGCTCACATCTCGCGCTTTTTATTGCTGTGCAGTCTAGGCGGCGGAGGACCGCCGCGGAAGACGGGTGAATGCAGCAGTGCGCGGCCTCGGCAACAGCCGCGGCGGCGCGCTCGATGCGTAGGTTTATTTAGGAGAACCGCTCGACGCTGCGCCGCACGTAGGTGCGCCCGCCCACCGCCGGCACGAGGGTAGGCTCGGCTGCCGGTTCGAGCGTTTCCCTGCTTGTCGACAGTGCATCGACGAATTCCGAGAACCACGCATGCACCGAATGTGTGCGCAGCGTGTTCATCATCGCATTCCAGCGCTCGCGGCGCTCGTCGCCCGACATGCGCAGTGCCGTGGCGATGCGTTGCGCAATGGCGTCGATGTCGTGCGGGTTGACGAGGAGCGCGGTGTCCAGCTCCTTCGCTGCGCCGGCGAATTGCGAGAGGACGAGCATGCCGGGGTCGGCGGGGTTCTGCGCCGCCACATATTCCTTGGCGACGAGGTTCATGCCGTCATGCAGCGGCGTCACCAGTCCGACCTGAGCCGAGCGATAGAAGCCGGCCAGCGATGCCTGAGAGAAGCCCTTGTTGAGGTAGCGGATCGGCGTCCAGTCGATCTCGCCATGGCGGCCGTTGATCTCGCCCACGGTCGCGGCAAGCTCGGCTTGCAGCTCCTTGTACGGGCCGATATTGCCCCGCGACGGCACGGCGATCTGCACATAGCGGACTTGGCGCTTCCAGTTGGGCTGCACGGTCAGCAGCCGGTCGAAAGCGCGCATACGATTGCAAAGACCTTTGGAGTAATCGACGCGGTCGACCCCGATCACCAGCTTGTTGCCTTGCAGGCTTTGGCGCAGCCGCGCCACTTCCGACGACGTCACCGCTTTGGCCGAGCGCGCGGCGAACGCGTCGACATCGATCCCGATCGGGAAGGTCCCAAACCGGCAGGTGCCATGCTCGCTGGTAACGCCGTCGTCGGTCGCGGCGAGCCTGAGCTCATTGCGCAGGTAGTCCACGAAATTATGCCGATCGTCGTCGGTCTGGAAGCCGATGAGGTCGTAAGCCAGCATCGCCCGCACCAGATTCTTGTGCTGTGGCACGCAGATCATGCTGCTGCGGTCGGCCCACGGCGTGTGCAGGAAGAAGCCGATCGGCTGGTCGACGCCCAACCGGCGAAGCTCCGCACCGAGCGCGAGGAAATGATAATCCTGCACCCAATAGGTCGCATCCGGCTTGCAGAAGCGCAGCAGGGCGCGCGCCATATAGGCGTTGATCTCGCGATAGCAGGCGTAATCCTCTTCGGTGCTGCGAATGAGGTCGGCACGCGAATGTAACGCCGGCCACAGCGCCGAATTGGAGAAGCCTTCGTAGTACCCCTTGTATTGCGATTCCGGCAGGTCGACGGTCGCGAGCGCGCCCTTGCCGAAGGCCTCGACCTCCGCGAATGAATCCTTGCTGGCGAGCTTACGCGTGCGTCCGCTGGAACCCACCCACACCGCGCCGAAGCTTTTCACAGCCGGCAGCAGCGCGGCGGCGAGCCCACCAGCCATCGGTCCGTCGGCCTCTACGCGGGCCACACGGTTGGATACCACAACGACGTTCAAGGCTGATCTCCAGTTCCCGGATGAACAACCGATAAACGCGCTGTTAGTTCCGCTACTACGCAGAGACGAGTTGCGGAAAATCCAATGATGGCGCGGTCTTTCGCGAAACGCGCGTTCCGCGAAAAATTCTCACTGGAAACGTCGATGAAGCGAGCGAAACGCGAGGGCCGGGCAAAAGTTCCCGTTCATCGGCGAACACATCGTAGAGTTTCGCAAAATCATCGAGCCGCAACGTCGCGTCCCACCCGCGCGACGGCCAATGCAGGCCTCCTCCAGTGAGCGGCGCGAAACAGCGGCCGACGGCGATGATGAGGGCGTTGCGTCCGCGCGTGCGGGCAAAGGCGAGAACGTGCTCGCGGTCATTACCACTCACCTCGATCGGCTCGTAGTAGCCGTCGCGGAACAGGGCAGGGTCATTGTTGCGCAATTCCAAGAGCCGGCGAGTGAGTGCGAGCTTGATATGTCCGTCGGGCCACCGCGCTGAAAGCGTGCTCCAGTCGGGAAATCGACTTAGAGCATTGAGCGTCGCCCGGCGGTCAGCAAAGTCGACAGGGCGACGGTTATCGGGATCGACCAGTGACAGATCCCAGTACTCGGTGCCTTGATAGAAGTCGGGCACGCCCGGGATCATCGCCTTCAGGGTCAGCTGGGTAAGGCTGTTGAGGGCGCCGAGCAGCGCGGCGCGCCGGGCGAACGTATCAAATGACACGAGGAACGGCGCAGACTCGCGGCTGTCCAGCAGACGGCGGAGGAACCGGGTCAAATCCTCCTCGTAGGCTTGATCGGGGTTGCTCCAGCTGGTCTCGCGCTTGCCTTCGCGTGCCGCCTTGATCGCATAAGCTTCCATGCGGGAGACGAAGCTGTCGTCGATGCCCTCGAGTGGCCAGGCGCCGATCAGCGCCTGATAGAGCATGTATTCGTGTGCGGCTGAGGGCCGGCGGCGGCCGTCGACATCCTCGGCGAAGCGAGCGTTCGATATCCGCCATTGCCGCACCGCGCCGTCCCACTCCGCGGCAAGCTCCGTGAGCGCCAGGATGCGCGTGCGTGCGTCCTCGCCGCGCTTGGTGTCGTGGGTGGCGGTGGCAGTCAGTCCGTGCGGCGCCTGCTCGAGCCGCAACATCATGCGGGCGTGGAAGCGCGCCACGGGAAGCGCACCAGCGGTGGCTTCGCCGCCGACCTCGTTGAGCGCGAGCAGCCGGGGATAGCGGTAGAAGGCCGTGTCCTCGAGCGACTTGGCCAGCAGCGGACCGGTGAACTGCTGCAGCTTGAACGCGAAGCGGCGCACCCGGGTGGCGCTATAGCCGGACTCGCCGCGCCGCGTGAGATCGAGCGTGACCACGTCGCGCAAAAAGTCGAGGATTTCCGTGTCGCTGCCCTGCCACCGCGCACGGACGCGTTCGAGCGTGCTCTCGATAATCGCGCGGTCATCGTCCGAGGGGCCATTGGTGGTCACGTAGGTCCGGTAGATCGGGAATTCGATAACGAAGAGCTCGAGTGCGCCGCGCAAGCGGTCGCTGGTGTAGTCGCGTGTCGTATAGTGTCCGGCGGCAATGCGGGCGAGCAGACGCGCCAGGACGCGGAACTCGCTCGCGAGCATCGTCTCGAGCACACAGCGCTTGGCGTCTTCCAGGATCGCGGCGAACTCGTTCTGCTCGCCGCTCGAGGCACGCCAGGTGTTTTCGAGCTGGGGCAGTCCGGCATCGTCGAGCAACAGCCGCGAGATGAGATTGAGCCATTCGTAGCCGGTGGTGCCGGCGACGCCGGTGAGATCCGGAAGCAGCTCGCCGGGCGAGAGGATCTTCTCCACCACGACATAAATGGGCCGACGCTTGGCGTCGCGGGCCTGTGTCGTCAAATGGTGCAGACGCCTCGCGTATTGCCGCGGATCGTAAAGGCCGTCGATATGGTCGAGGCGCAAACCCTGAAGCCGGTCCTCGGCGACGAGCCTCGCCACCAGCGCATGGACGGCGCGGAAGGTGCGCGGATCTTCTTCGCGCAGACCGGCAAGATCGTTGATATCGAAGAATCGCCGATAATTGATGGCAGCGACGGCCACCCGCCAGGAAGCGAGGCGGTAGTGCTGCCGTTCCAGCAAACGGTGCAGCAGCAAACGCCCCGCCGCGTGATCGGCGCGATAGGCGGCGAGCCCGCGCTCGATGATGGTGGTGCCGCCGGCAACCGCCGCAATGCGGCGCTTGAACTCCGGCGCCTCCTTGTATGACGGCGCGCTCGGATGCCGATGCAGTGCCGCCAGCGCGAGTAGTGCCTTTCCGGCTGCCAGCTCGCCGGCCTCGGCCGTGGCAACCGCAATCTTCAGGATGTCGCCATAGCGTTGCGGCGCGATCGGGAAGCGATGGTCATAATACCAGGCTGAGAAGCTGCCTTCCTGCGCGTCATATTTCAGGGCGATCTCGTTGTTCTCCAGCGTCTCGCCATAGGGCCTACCGAGGAACGGCAACAAGATACCGCCGTCACGCCGATAGGGCAGCGCCTCCCAATCGATGTCGAAGGACTTGGCATGAGGCGATCGCTGTCCCCATTCCAATACGTCGAGCCACCAGGCGTTGTCGGCGTGCCCGACGCCCATATGGTTGGGCACGAAATCCAGGATGAGCTCCAGCCCGGCGCTACGCAGCGCATCGCTCATGCGCAGGAACGCCTCTTCGCCGCCGAACTCTGGATTGAGCAAAGCGTGGTCGACGATGTCGTAACCATGGGTGCTGCCGGCGCGTGCCTTGAGGAACGGCGAGGCATAAAGATGCGTGACGCCGAGCGCCTTCAGATAGGGGACGAGCTCGGCCGCGGCGTCGAAGCCGAAATCCGCGCGGAGCTGCAGTCGATAGGTGGCGAGCGGAATGCTCATGAGGCCACCCCCAGCGCGGCATGGACCGACCAGGGCGCCAAGGTGGCGGTTGGCTCGTCGCCCCAAATCATCGTTCCTGGATCGTGCTCCGGATAGGGCTGGGGCTGCGCAGTCATATTGGCGATCAGCGAAAGCTTGCGGGCGGAAGAGAACCGCCAGGACGCGACGAGCATGCCGTCTTTGAACGCGGCCCGCCCCGAGCCAACCTGCAGCGCAGGAAGCAGAGGCGCGATCTGCAATCTGCGCACCGCGAGCAGGCGCGTGACGAGCTCCAGCCGCTGATGATGCTCCGGCTCCTTCACCGCCACCCAGTCGAGGGTCGCTGCGCGCACCGTGCATTCCGCCAGCGGATCAGGAATCTCCTGCGGCGTCTCCGCATAGGCTTCGGCGAATTCGCGTTTGCGGCCTTCGCGCACGGCCTTGGCGAGGCCGCCGCGAAAGTCGCAGAAAAACGGGAACGGCTCGCGCGCGCCCCATTCCTCGCCCATGAAGAGAAGCGGTGGCATCGGCACCAGCAAGGTGATCGTCAATGCGGCGTCGAGCGCTGGCGCTGTCACCAACGTCGTCAAGCGGTCGCCGCGCGCGCGATTGCCGATCTGGTCGTGGTTCTGGATGAAATTGACGAAAGCAGTTGTCGGCAAATAGCCGCTGGGCTCACCACGCGGCGCGTCATGCCGATGCGGCGACGGCTCACCCTGATAAGCAAAGCCTTGCGCCAGTGTGCGCGCCAGCAACGGCCCCGGCTCGCGATAATCCTCATAATAACCGAAGTGCTCGCCGGTCAGCAGCACGTGGAACGCGTGATGATAGTCGTCATTCCACTGCGCGCGATATTTCCCGGCCGGCTTTTCTGTCTCTGGGTCGAGCAGACTCGCCTGGTTGTGGTCGTTCTCCAGCACCAGATGAATGAGCCGTCCGCTCTGCTGCGCCAGCGCGCCGACTGCCTCGCTGAGCGCCTGCAGAATGTGCGGCTCGCCCGGCTCGACGATCGCATGCACCGCATCGAGCCGCAGCCCGTCAAAGCGATATTCGCGCAGCCAGTGCAACGCGTTCTCGATGACGAAGCTGCGCACCTGCGGCACGCGATAGTCGATGGCGCTGCCCCACGGCGTGCTCGCTTTGGTGAAGAACGCCGGCGCGTAGCGGCCGAGATAATTTCCTTCCGGTCCGAAGTGGTTGTAGACCACGTCGAGAAATACCATCAGCCCACGCATATGCGCAGCGTCGATCAGGGCTTTGAGGTCCTCCGGGCGGCCGTAAGCGCTGTCCGGCGCATAGAGCAGGACGCCGTCATAGCCCCAGTTCCAGCGGCCAAAAAAATCCGCAAGCGGCATCAGCTCGATAGCGGTAATGCCTGTGGCGACAAGTTGATCGAGCTTGTCGATGGCCGCCCTGAGGCTGCCTTCCGGCGTGAACGTGCCGACATGCAGCTCGCTGATGACGGCATCATGCCAGGGCCGGCCTTTCCAATCTTCTGAGCGCCAGGTGTAGCCGTGGTCGATCACCTCGCTTGGTCCGTTCACGTCCTCCGGCTGGAAATGCGAGGCGGGATCGGGCACGTCGATCTCGTCGTCGATGCGAAATCGATAACGCGTGCCGGCGCGCGCCGATGCGATGAGCGTTTCATGCCAGCCGTCTGGCTTTGCCTGCATCGGATGTGACCGATCGAGGAGAAGCGTCACGGATCGCGCGGCCGGCGCCCACAAACGGAAGCGCACGCCGGAATCGGTTACCAACGGGCCGAAACTTGCGGGCGCGCTCATGCGCCACCCGCAAACACCAGCACCGAGACCGGGGGTGCTGCGAGCTTGGTGCCTGCGGCCTGCGGCTGCGCATCGAGCGGCTGAGCGAGTTGCGACGTGTCGACGGCGCATTTCCAATGGCCATTGCCGGGCCAGGACGGCAGCACGAAATCCAGCGCTGTTGGCGCCGCGTTGAGCACGACGTAGAGCGGCGCACCGCCCTCGTTCGCCGGCCCGAGGACGTAAGCGAGGAAGTGGCCGTCGGGGAATTTCCAATCCGCCTCGGTCATTTCCGTAGCCGCCGGGGTCAGCCACATCACGTCGTAGCGGCCGTCGGGGCCTTTGCCCTGCAGCCAGCGATGCGGCTTGAGCTGCGGATACTGCTTGCGTAGCGCGGCGAGCCGTCCGACGAAGTCGGTCAGGTCGTCATCTCCGCCAAGATTCGACCAGTCGACCCAGCCGATCTCGTTGTCCTGGCAGTAGGCGTTGTTGTTCCCATTCTGGCTGTTGGCGACCTCGTCACCGCCGAGAATAAGCGGCACACCGTGTGCCAGCATCAGAGTCGCGAAGAAATTTCGCCGCAGCCTTCGACGCGCTTCTACAATTGTGGGATCCTCGCTCGGCCCCTCGACGCCGCAATTGGTGCTGACATTGTCGTCGGAGCCGTCGCGGTTGTCCTCGCCGTTCGCCTCGTTGTGCTTGTGCTCGTAGCTGGTGAGGTCGGCGAGCGTGAAGCCATCGTGCACGGTGACATGGTTGATGCTCGCCCGTGGCCCGCGCGTGTCATGCTGAAACAAATGCGCGGACCCGGTCACACTGCCGGCGACATCTCCGAGCAGGTTTCCGTCGCCGCGCCAATAGCGGCGCAGCGTGCGGCGGTAGACGTCGTTCCATTCCGACCAGCCGGCGGGAAAGCCGCCGACGCGGTACCCGCCTGGGCCGATGTCCCAGGGCTCGGCGATGAGCTTCACGTTGCCGAGGACCGGGTCCTGACGGATCGCAGCGAAAAAAGGGGCGTGGATATCGAAGCCAGTCGCCGTCCGTCCAAGCGTGCTGGCAAGGTCGAAGCGGAATCCGTCGACGTGATAGACAGACACCCAGTAGCGCAGCGAATCCATCACCATCTGCAGCACGCGCGGATGCGTGAGGTTGAGCGCGTTGCCGGTCCCGGTGAAATTCTCGTAGTAGCGCGGATTGTCGTGCGTGAGCCAATAATAGGACGCGTTGTCGATGCCGCGATAACACAGCGTCGGTCCGAGATGGTTGCCTTCGGCCGTGTGGTTGTAGACGACATCGAGGATCACCTCGATGCCGGCATTGTGCAGGTCGGCGACAACCGTGCGCAGCGAGGTCATCGCGTCGTCATGCGTGTAGCGGCGCGCCGGCGCGAAGAAGCTCAACGTATTGTAGCCCCAGTAATTGCGCAGACCGCGGTCGATGGCACTGCGCTCGTCGACGATCGAATGGATCGGGAGCAGCTCTATGGCCGTGACGCCGAGCCGCCGCAGATGCGCGATCATCGCCGGCGCGGCGAGGCCGCGGTAGCGGCCGCGCAGCTCGCCCGGCACGTCTTCGCGGCGCTCGGTCAGGCCTTTGACATGTGCTTCGTAGATGATCGTGTCTTCCCACGGAATCTGCGGGTGCCGATCGTCGCCCCAGGTGTGCGCCTCCTCGACGACCACGGATTTCGGCATCGAGCGTGCATTGTCGCGGCGGTCGAAGGAGAGATCCTCGCGCTTGTGCCCGGTGCGATAGGCAAAATGCGCGTCGGTCCAGACGAAGTTGCCGACAAGACGCTTGCTGTATGGGTCGATGAGCAGCTTGTGTGCATTGAAGCGGTGTCCCGCCTGCGGCGCGTAGGGCCCGTGTACACGATAGCCGTAGAGCTGCCCGGGGGTGACGTTGGGCAGATAGCCATGCCACACATCCTCGGTGTGTTCCGGCAGCGTGATGCGCTTGCGTTCGCGTCGGCCTTCCTTATCGAACAGGCACAGCTCGACCTTGGTGGCATTGGCGGAGAACAGCGCGAAATTGGTGCCGCGCCCGTCCCAGGTGGCGCCGAGCGGATGCGGATTACCGGCGGTGATCTCTCCGTTAGATCTCAGGAATGAGAAAGACGGCAGCAAGGGGTGGAAGGACAAGGTGCAGCTCCGGGCTGTCACGCGTCACAACGGCAGACACCGTTCCCGCGTTCCCGACATTGCCGCCGCCGTAAGCGGCGGCATCTGTATTCAGGACCTCGCGCCAATTGCCGGCGAAGGGCACGCGGATGCGGTAGTCGTGGCGCGCCTCCGGCGTGAAATTGACGGCGACGAGGCAACGCGATTTCGGATCGGAGCCTTTGCGCAGCCAGGCAAAGATGCTTTGGTTGGCATCGTCGGCGACCAGCCACTCGAAGCCGCTGGAGTCGCAGTCGAGCTCGTGCAGCGCCGGCAGCTGACGATAAACCCGGTTGAGATCGCGAATGAGCCGTTGCACACCCGCATGCGCCGGATTGTCGAGCAGGTGCCACGGCAGGCTTTGCTCGTGGTTCCATTCGCTGTCTTGGCCGAACTCGCAGCCCATGAACAAAAGCTTCTTGCCGGGATGCCCGAACATGAAGGCGTAGTAGGCGCGCAGATTGGCGAAGCGTTGCCACTGATCGCCCGGCATGCGGCCGAGGATCGAACGTTTGCCGTGCACCACCTCGTCATGCGAGAGCGGCAGGATGAAATTCTCGAAGAAGGCGTAGTGCAGGCCGAACAGGATGTTGCCGTGATGATGCCGACGATAGATCGGGTCCTTGGAGATGTAATCCAAGGTGTCGTGCATCCAGCCCATATTCCATTTGTAGCCGAACCCGAGGCCGCCCCAATCGGCGGGTCGTGAGACCATCGGCCATGCCGTCGACTCTTCCGCGGCGGTCGTCGTCTGCGGGTGGCGACCGAATACGTGAGTATTGAAGCGGCGGATGAATTCGATCGCCTCGATATTCTCGCGCCCGCCGAAACGATTGGGAATCCACCCGCCCGCTGGCCGGCTGTAGTCGAGATAGAGCATGGACGCGACGGCATCGACGCGCAGGCCGTCGACGCCGTATCGGTCCAGCCAGAACAGCGCGTTGGCAAGCAAGAAATTCGTCACTTCGACGCGGCCGTAATTGTAGATGAGCGTGTTCCAGTCGAGATGCCGGCCTTGCATCGGATTGGCGTGTTCGTAGAGGGAGGTGCCGTCGAAGCGGGCGAGCCCGTGCGGATCATCGGGGAAGTGCCCGGGCACCCAGTCGAGCAACACCGCTACTCCGGCGCGATGGCAGGCGTCGACGAGCGCGGCGAAATCCTCCGGCGTGCCGAAGCGGCTGGTCGGTGCGAACAATCCGGTCGGCTGATAGCCCCAGGAGCCGTCGAAGGGATGCTCCATGATCGGCAGGAATTCCACGTGGGTGAAGCCCATGTCGGCGACATAGGCGGGAAGCTCATCGGCGAGCTCACGATAGGTGAGCCAGCGATGATGCTCCTCCGGCTTGCGGCGCCAGGAGCCGAGATGCATCTCATAGATCGAGATCGGGGCGCCGAGCGCATTGGCGTGCCGCGTCAGCGGCGCGGGGCGCTTGATCCGCGTGGGGTCGACGACGACCGAGGCAGTCGCCGGACGCATTTCGCCCGAGAAGCCGACGGGATCGGATTTCAACGGCAACAACTCGCCGGACGGCCCGATGATCTCGTATTTGTACTTGTCGCCGGCGCGCGAGCCGGGGACGAAGATTTCCCAATAGCCGTTGCCGCGCACGCGCATGATGTGGCGGCGGCCATCCCAGAAATTGAAATCGCCGACAACGCTGACGCGTCGAGCGTTCGGCGCGAACACGACGTAAGCGACGCCCGCGATGCCGTCGAGCACCATCGGGTGCGCACCGAGCCGGTCGTAAAGTTCGAGATGTGTGCCCTCACCGAGCAGATAAAGGTCGAGGTCGGAGAGCACCGGCGGGAAACGATAGGGGTCTTCGAGCTCGACCTCGTGCTCGCCAAAGTGCGCGCGCAAGCGATAGTGCGCGTCGATCTCCGGCACGATGCCGGAAAACAATCCGGCGTCGTGAATGCGCGGCAGCTCGCGTTCATGCCCGGCATCGTCGACCACGGAGACGCGCGCGGCATCGGGCAGAAAGACGCGCACAACCGGTGCGTCGTTCTCACGATGCGGACCCAGATAATTGAACGGATTGGCATGCTGCCCATTGATCAGGGCATAAGCCTCGGGCGAAAGCTCGCTCATGATCGCACCACTCCGCTGCGCGCCAGCAGGCGCATAACCCCAGCAAGGGGAACGTGTAGCCATCCCGGGCGGTTCGCCGCCTCGTATTCGATCTCGTAGATCGCCTTCTCCAGCAGGAAGAAATCGAGCAGTTGCCGCGCTTCAGCGGCATCCGTCGGCCACAGCCGCACGTCGGTGAGGGCCTCGCGATAGGCAACCCAGAACGCATCCGACGACTGCTCGCGCCACACATCGAGCCGCGCGCCAATGATGTGGCGATCGTCGGGACGCGCCTGCAGTGCGCGGTCGAGCGCGGCGGTGGCGGAGTAGTCGATCGAGCGCAGCAATCCGGCGACGTCGCGCCCGGCCGGCGCCTTGCTGCGCCGCTCGGCGAGGCTGCGTTCCGGCTCACCTTCGAAATCGAGAATATATGCATCGTCCTTGGCGATGAGGACCTGGCCAAGGTGGAAGTCGCCGTGGTGCCTGATCTTGAGAGCAGGTACGGCAGGAGGAAGCGCGCGTCGCGTATAGTCAAGGATGGCTTGCCGCTGCGTGAGTAGTACATCGGCCTCGCGGCGGACGAGCTCGGAAAGCTCCTCGCGCTTACCGGCCAGCAGGTCGAGCGCGATTGTGGCGCGTTGCGTCAGCCGCTCCGTCCAGCCGGTGATATCCGCCGGCAGGATGGGTTCGGGGGCGAACGCGGGAATGTCGTCGTGGCTCGCTAGCGCCTGCTGCAGCTCTCCGGTGCGCCGGGCGATCTGTCGGATGCGCTGGATATAGGAGGTGAGCTCGGCGCTTTCCGCCGACGCGGTTGCGAGCACGCGCTGCTCGTCGATGTAGCGATCGAGATAGGCGCCGGTCACGGTCCAGGCGTCGCCCTGGTTCTCGATGAAACGATGCGCCACCGCGAGCGCATGCGGCTCGCCGTTCTCGATCAATTCCAGTGAGCCGAGCAGCGGCGGCGCGTTCTGATAGCCGGCAATGTCGATGAGGAAACGGCCCATCTCGATCTCCGGATGCGTGCCGGGGCTGACGCGACGCAAAATCTTGATCACGCTATGCGTTGTCGTCTCATCGCCGACGAGGATCGTCGTGTTCGATTGCTCGCGCTCGAGTGTCTTTACGGTCTCGACTCGCGGTGCGGGCAATGCCTGGAAGGCGCCGGTTGGACGAAATTCCAGGCGTTGATCGCCACGGGAAATGGTTTCGCCGGAATGAACATTGCGCAGCAGCGACGTGATGAAATCCTTGTCGCCGGCGGCATCGAGCAGGGTGCCCTCGCGCGGCCCGCGGCGCACCGCCGCGATGGCGGCTGCCGGGGGCGGCGTCACGCGATCGAAGCGGGTCCAATGGACGGTGAGCGGCAGCTGATAGATCTGCTCGCCATCCGCGGCGGGAACGCCGACGAGTGCAACCAGCGCGCTTGATCCGGCCTGATCGAGCACGAAGCCGCCGCGCAATGTCGTCGCCGGCAGACCGCGGCCCTTCCCCGCGAACCAGCGGCGATCGGCGACATAGCCGGGCAACACGTCGCGCTCAAGGGCGAGCCGCGCGCGGCCCGACAGCAGCGACTGCCAGCCCTCGCTCAAGACCAAGGTGGTGATCTCGCGTGGAGCCACCTCGACGCGCTCTTCGGGCTCCTCGCTGAGCAGGAACCAGAAGAAGCCGTAGGGGACCAGTGTGACGACGTAAGGCTCGTCGCCGATGCGCGGGAAGCGCGTGCGTCCGAGCATCTCGATCGGCACGCGACCTTTGAAGGCGGAGAGATCGAGCTCCGCCGCCTGCGCCGACCGCGACAGGTTGGCGACGCACAGGATGGCCTCGTTCTCGTATTGGCGGACATAGACAAAAACGGATCGGTTGGCAGGCCGCACGAAACTGAGCGAGCCGCGCCCGAACACCCGGCTTGTCTTGCGCACGCTGATCAGCCGCTTCATCCAGCTCAACAGCGACGACAGGCTGTGGGCCTGCGCCTCGACGTTCACCGCGCTGTAGCCGTAGACGGCATCCATGATCACCGGCAGGAACAGTCGCGCCGGATCGCAGCGCGAAAAGCCGCCATTGCGATCCGAGGTCCACTGCATCGGGGTGCGCACGCCATTGCGGTCGCCGAGATAGATGTTGTCGCCCATGCCGATCTCGTCGCCGTAATAGATGATCGGCGTGCCCGGCAGCGACAGCAGCAGCGAGTGCATCAGCTCGATCTTGCGTCGGTCGTTGTCCATGAGCGTCGCCAGGCGACGGCGGATGCCGAGATTGATGCGGGCGCGGGGGTCGGCTGCGTAGGTCGACCACAGGTAATCGCGTTCGCTGTCGGTCACCATCTCAAGCGTCAGCTCGTCGTGATTGCGCAGGAACAGCGCCCACTGGCAGTTCGGCGGGATGTCCGGCGTCTGCCGCAGGATGTCGGTAATGGGAAAGCGGTCTTCCTGCGCGATCGCCATGTAGATGCGCGGCATCAGCGGGAAGTGGTACGCCATATGGCACTCGTCACCGGCGGCGAAATAGGCGCTGACGTCTTCCGGCCACTGGTTGGCTTCGGCGAGCAGCAGCTTGCCTGGCGCATAAGCGTCGAGCTCTTCGCGGATTTTTTTGATCACCGCGTGGGTCTCGGGAAGGTTCTCGTTGTTGGTACCTTCGCGCTCGCAGAGATAAGGGATGGCGTCGAGCCGGAAACCGTCGACCCCCATGTCCAGCCAGCGCCGCATCACCTGCACCATCGCCCAGAGCACCCGCGGATTGTCGAAGTTCAAATCCGGCTGATGCGAGAAGAAACGGTGCCAATAGTAGGCCTTGGCCTCCGGGTCCCAGGTCCAATTCGATTTCTCGGTGTCGCTGAAGATGATGCGGGTGCCGGCATATTTCTTGTCGGACTCGCTCCACACATACCAGTTGCGCGCATCCGTCCCGGGCCTGCTGCGGCGCGCGCGTTTGAACCAGGGATGCTGGTCGGAGGTGTGATTGATCACGAGCTCGGTGATCACCCGCAATCCGCGGCGCTTGGCTTCCAGCATGAAGCGCCGGAAGTCTTTCATGCTGCCGAAATCGGGATTGATGCGCCGGTAATCGGAAATGTCGTAGCCGTCGTCGCGGCCGGGGCTCGGGTAGAACGGCAGCAGCCACAGGGCGGTGACACCGAGATCCTGGAGATAGTCGAGCCGCTCGGTCAGGCCGGCGAAATCGCCGATGCCGTCATGGTTGCTGTCGGCAAAAGCCTTGACGTGCAGCTGATAGATGATCGCGTCCTTGTACCAAAGCTCGTCGGCAAGCTTCGGCTCGGCGTCGATCTGCGCCATCACGTTCATGAGCGGCGGCTCCTCACGCGACGCAGCGCAGGAAAACGGCGGGATCGTCGGACGGATCGATGCGCAGGCGCACACCGCCCCATTCGATGGCCTGCCGCTCGCCAGTGATCAGGTTCTCGACAAAGCGTACCGGACGCCGGGCATCTGGCGGCCCGATCTGCATGTCGCCGAAATGGAACCAGAACTGCCGCGGCCCGCTGCCGGCAAGCGCGACGGCGACGGCCACTGCGTTGTCGTGCGTGACCGATTCCTTGAGAAAGCCGATCACCTCGCCGTCGTCGATCTGCGCGAAGCGCAAGTCGCCGGTCTGCAGCAATGCCGCATTGGCGCGGCGCAGCTGATTGAGCCGGCCGATATAGGCCTTGATGTTGCCGGGCTTGTTCCAGTCGCGCACCTTGATCTCGTATTTCTCCGAGTGGAGATATTCCTCCCTGCCGGGAATGGGCTCATGCTCGATGAGCTCGAAGCCGTTGTAGATGCCGTAGTTCGACGACAATGTGGCGGCGAGAGCGACGCGCGATTTGAACATCCAGGGTTCGCCGGCCTGCAGATGCACCGGCAAGATGTCGGGCGTGTTGGTGAAAAAATTCGGCCGGAAATATTCGCGCTCGGGATGCGCGGTGATCTCAGTGAGATACGCCTCGAGCTCACCTTTGGTCGTGCGCCAGGTGAAGTAGGTATAGGACTGGCTGAAGCCGAGCTTGGCCAACCCCTTCATGATCTTCGGCCGCGTGAATGCCTCAGCGAGGAAGATCACGCCTGGCGCGCGGGTCTGCACTTCATGGATGAGCCACTCCCAGAACGGGAACGGCTTGGTGTGCGGATTATCGACACGGAAAATCCGCACGCCCTGCTCGACCCAGAACAGCACAACGTCGCGCAGCGCCCGCCACAAGGCGATACGGTCGTTGCAGTAGAAATCCGGATTGACGATGTCCTCGTATTTCTTCGGCGGGTTCTCGGCAAAGCGCATGGAGCCATCCGGCCGGCGCCTGAACCACTCTGGGTGCTCGCGGATCCACGGATGATCCGGCGAGCATTGGATGGCGAAGTCGAGTGCCACCTGCAGGCCGTGCGCGCGGCAGGCGAGCACGAAGCGGCGGAAGTCGTCGAGCGTGCCGAGCTGCGGATGCACGGCAGTGTGTCCGCCGTCCGCGCTGCCGATGGCATAGGGACTCCCCGGATCGTCGGGGCCGGCGATGAGCGCGTTGTCGCGACCTTTGCGGTTGGTCGTCCCGATCGGATGGATCGGCGGCAAATAGACCACGTCGAAGCCGAGCGCGGCGATTTCCGGCAAACGCGCGATGCAGTCGTCAAAGGTGCCGTGGCGGCCGGGCACCGTGCCCTGGCTGCGCGGCACCATCTCGTACCAGGCGCCGGCGCGCGCGATCGGCGGATCGGCGACCAGCGGCACGGCCGTGCTGCGGCTCAGATCCCCGCGCGGCTCGCTGACCGCCATGGCGGCGGCAAGGTCGTCCGAGAGCAGCACCTGCGGATCGGCGTCGCGATCGAAGGCGTTGCGCGCGCTTTCGATGATCCAGCGCTGGTTCTGCCCGGGCGGCTTGGCGTCGCTTAACAGCTCGCGGCCCTCGCGCGCCTCCAGCGTGACGTCGAGCCCGGCCTCGCGCTTGAGCGTGAATTCCTTCCGCCAGGTGGCGAAACGGTTGGTCCAGGCCTCAATCTCGAACACGTACCAGCCGGGCTCCGGCGGGGTGAAGCGGCCACGCCAGCGGTCGTTGGAATGCAGCGTCATCGGCTCGCGTTGCCAAGTGCTGTCAGTCTGCTTGCGCCAGAGCAGCGATGCCGAGAGAACGTCATGGCCCTCGCGCAGGATGTCGGCCCAGACCTCAACCGGCTCACCGGCGACGCGCTTGACCGGATAGCGGCCGCCATCGACGCTGGGGAAAATATCCTCAAGCAGAAACCGCGGCCCAGTGGGATCACTCGGCGCGGTTTCCGTCACGTCTTGAAGGCTCATCCCGCCCCGGAAATGGGGCTCTGGCTGTTGCCTCATGTGGCGCTCTCGCGTGCGAGTGGACCCCTGAGCAGAACCTCAGCAAAAGCGAATGGTTCCGCTTCTGGAACCGGTTCCTGGAAGCGCCGTTGGTTCCTGAAAATCGCCTCGAAACGCCTTTAGCCACAAGATCATGGACGATATCGCCGGAATCGCGAGCCGTTGGGGCATCGAAACCGATTATGTCGACGCTTATGGGCGCCGGCAGACCGCTGATCCTAACGCCGTACGCCGGATCGTCGCCGCGTTGGCTGCCTCGGGGGTTGATCCGGCGGAATTTCCGCCGTCACCGCCGCCCGTGCCGGCCTTCCAGGGCGATGGCCGTCGCCTCTGGGCCCTGGCGGTACAGCTTTACGGTGTGCGCTCGCGGCGAAACTGGGGTCATGGCGATTTCACCGATCTGGCGCAGCTGATCGAGCTTGCCGCTGCTGTCGGTGCTGCCGGCATCGGGCTCAACCCGCTGCACGCCTTGTTCCCGGATCGGGCCGAACAGGCGAGCCCCTATGCGCCCAACAGCCGGCTGTTCCTCAATCCGCTCTACATCGACGTCGAGGCTATTCCCGAATTCCCCGGTCTTGATGGCGCTGCCGCGCGGATGCGCGACGCGCTGCGCGCGAAGGATCTGGTCGATTATGTGGGGGTGGCGCAGCTCAAACTTGCGGCCTTGCGCGCGAGCCACGAACGCTTCCGCGTCGCAGGCGATGTCGAACGGCAGCGCGACTTCGATGCCTTCCGCACCGAGCAGGGCTCGGCATTGCAGCGGTTTGCCGCGTTCGAGACGCTCCGGGGCCGTTTCAGGCGCGTGTGGTGGGAGTGGCCCGCGGAATGGCGACAGCTCGACGCCGAGCGGCTCGATGCGCTGCGCGAATGCGAGGCCGAAGAGATCGGCTTTCACGAATTCGTCCAATGGATCGCCGACCGGCAGTTGCGGCACTGCCGCAATCTGGCGCATCGGCACCATTTGCCGGTCGGGCTCTATGTCGATCTCGCGGTCGGCGTCGAAGCCGGCGGTGCCGATGCATGGATCGAGCAGGGTGCGATCCTCAAAGGACTCGCGGTCGGAGCGCCGCCGGACGCACTCAATGTCATGGGGCAGGATTGGGGCCTGACCAGCTTCAATCCGCACAGCCTTGTCGCGCAGCATTTCGCTCCGCTTCGCCGCATGCTCGGCGCGGCGATGCGCTATGCCGGCGCCGTGCGGCTTGATCATGTGCTCGGCCTGATGCGGCTCTTCGTCATTCCGCACGGACTGTCGCCGAAGCATGGGGCCTATTTGCGGTTTCCGCTTGGGGCGATGCTCTCGACTGTTGCAGAAGAAAGCCGAAAGACCCGCTGCATCGTGATCGGCGAGGATCTCGGCACCGTGCCCGAAGGATTCCGCGACAAGATGGCGGCATGGGGCTTGTGGTCGTATCTGGTGATGCTGTTCGAGCGCGACCACGGCGGCGGCTTCCGGCCAGCGGACCGCTACGCGGCGCAGGCGCTGGCGACTTTCAACACCCACGATCTCCCGAGCTTTGCCGGCTGGATCAGCGGCTACGATCTGACGCTGAAGCGGCAAATCGGCATCGACCCGGGCGAGAGCGACGAGGAGCGGGCGCATTCGCGCGCCATGCTGCGCCGCGCGCTTAATCTCGCTGACGATGCAACGCCGCAGTTTGCCGACGTTGCGCGCTTCCTGGCGGCGACGCCGACGCGCCTGGTCATGGTCGCGATCGAGGACATTCTCGCGGTTGAGGATCAGGTCAACGTGCCGGGCACCGTCGCGCAACACCCGAACTGGCAGCGCCGGCTACCCGTCATGCTCGAGAATCTCAAAGCCGACCCGCGGCTGACGCGCGTTGCCGAGGTGTTCGCTCAAGCCCGGCGCAGCTCCGGCTCGCGCCAGACCGGCTGAACGTGGAACTCGCTGGCTACAGTTTCGACGTCGGCCACCGTCGGCAATCCGGCTTCGTTGCCGAGACGCTGCACCTTGAACGCAGCGGCGCAGGCGGCGAAGCGGAAATGCTCCTCCCATTGCCGCTTCGGCCAGGCGAGGTAGGAATAGACATAGGCGCCGTGGAACACGTCGCCGGCGCCTGAGGTGTCGCGCACGCGCTCCAGCGGCAACGGCAGTGCGGCTTGCGTGCGCACACTGCCGCTTTCGTCGTACCAGAGCATGCCGCGTTCGCCGAGCGTGACGCCGCCGATGCGGCAGCCGCGTTCCTTGAGATAGTCGAGCGTTTGCGGCGGCGTCTTGTCCATTTGCGCGCAGAACCGCTCGGATACGATCGCCACGTCGATCATCGTCAGCAGCTCGTGCGTATTGGTGCGCACGCCGCCGCCGTCCAGCGAGGTGAGGACCCCTGCCTCGCGGCAGCGCCTGGCATAGTGGATCGCAGCATCGGGTTGATGTCCGTCGATATGCAGCACTCGGATGGCGCTGACGTCGAGCATCGGGAAGGGCTGCAGATAGTGGTCGTCGCGACAGCGCACGATGGCGCGCTTGCCGTCCTTCGGCATGATGAAGGAAAGCGAGGACTGCCCGACTTTGCGCGGGTGCAGCGAGATGTTGTAGCGCGCCGCCATGTCCATGAACATGTGGCCGAGCCAGTCGTCGGCCGCGCTGGTGATCAGCTCGGTCTCGACGCCGAGCTTGGCGCAGCAAAATGCCGCGGTCACCGCATTGCCGCCGAACGAGACCGCATAATCCGAAGCCACCGATTTCTCGTCGCCAGTCGGGATGTGATCGGTGAGAAAAGTGACGTCGATATAAGTCTGGCCGATGAACAGTGCCTGCATAATGGCCCTTCGCGGCGAAGCCGGTTCAAACGTGAATGCCGGTCATGACCGCAAGTTCCGGCGCTTTCAGGGCACTAGTGCCGCTTTCGATTTGAAATTCCTGAGACAAGGACGCGGCAACCGGTGCAGGAATTTCAAATCGGCGGCACTAACGGTCGGGCAGTGGGACTTGCCAAATCTCGTCGGCATATTCGCGAATGGCCCGGTCGGAGGAGAACCAGCCCATCCGCGCGGTGTTCAGGATCGCGGCGCGCCACCAGGCTGCCGGATGTTTCCAGATCTCGTCGATTTTGCGTTGGGTATCCCAGTACGGATCGAAATCGGCGGCGACCATGAAATGATCGTGGTCGAGGATGGCTTCGACAAGGGCGCGGTAGCGCTCAGTGTCGTCCGGCGAAAACGTGCCCGCGGCGATCGCCTCGAGCGCCTGCATCAGCCGCGGCGAGGCGTTGGCCGCGTCGCGACCGGTGAAGCGCTCGCGGCACTTTTCTTCCACCTGGTCGGCGGTCATGCCGAAGATGAAAATGTTCTCCGGGCCGACGTTCTCGCGCATCTCCACATTGGCGCCATCGAGCGTACCGATGGTCAGCGCGCCATTGAGTGCGAGCTTCATGTTGCCGGTGCCGCTGGCTTCCATGCCCGCGGTCGAAATTTGTTCCGAGAGGTCCGCTGCGGGAATGATCTCCTCGGCGAGGCTGACGCCGTAGTTGGGCAGGAAGACGAGCTTGAGCCGATTGCCGACCAGCGGATCGGAATTGACCACCCGGCCGATATCGTGCGCCAGCTTGATGATCAGCTTGGCGCGGTCATAGCTCGCGGCGGCCTTACCGGCGAACAGCTTGACCCGCGGCGTCCAATCCTTGTCGGGCTCGGCGCGGATCGCCTGATACAGAGCAACCGCCTCGAGGAGATTGAGCAGCTGCCGCTTGTATTCATGGATACGCTTGACGTGCACATCGAACATCGCGTCGACGCCGATGCGCAGTCCGGTGAGCTCACGCACGCGCTTCACCAGCGCTTCCTTGTTGCGCGTCCGTACCGCGGCGAAGCGTCCGACGAAGCCGGGGTCGCCGGCGAGCGGCTCGAGTCGATGCAGAAGCTTCGGGTCCTCTAGCACGCTCTCGCCGATGGTCCTTACGAGCAGCGACGTCAGGCCGGGATTGGCCTCGTAAAGCCAGCGGCGAAAGGTGATGCCGTTCGTCTTGTTGACGATGCAGCCGGGCCGCAGATTTTCCAGCTCGGCGAACACCGTCTGACGCATCAACTCGCTGTGCAGGGCGGAAACGCCGTTGACCTTATGTGAGCCGACGAAAGCGAGGTGCCCCATGCGCACGCGCTTCTCGGCCGACTCGTCAATCAGAGAGATGGCGGAAAGCCGCTCCGGATCGGTGATGCCGCGCTCGCTTGCTTCCTTCAGATGCAACCAGTTGATCAGATAAATGATCTGCAGGTGCCGCGGCAGCATGCGGCTCAGGAGAGCCACCGGCCAGCTTTCCAGCGCCTCGGGGAGCAGCGTGTGGTTGGTGTAGCTCAAGGTCGCCTGGGTGACTCGCCAGGCGTCGGTCCAGGAGAACTCGTGCTCATCCACCAGGATGCGCATGAGCTCGGCGACGGCGATTGCCGGATGCGTGTCGTTGAGCTGGATCGCGGCGCGATCCGCCAGCGTCTCCAGCGTGCCGTATTGCTGCATGTGCCGCCGCACCAGATCCTGCAACGAGGCGGAGGTGAAGAAGTATTCCTGGCGCAGCCGTAATTCCTGGCCCGAGGGCGTCGCGTCGCTTGGATAGAGCACGCGCGAGATCGCTTCGGCACGTGCGCGCGCGGCCATGGCGCCGACATAGTCGCCCTGGTTGAAAGCCATCAGCTGGATGGGGTTGGTGGCACGCGCCGACCAGAGCCGCAGCGTGTTCACCCGGCGGCCTTGCCAGCCGACCACCGGCGTGTCGTAAGCGACGGCGAGCACCGTCTCTGCGGGATACCACAGCGCGCGCGCCGTCTCCGCGCTGCCGCCGACATACTCGACGGCGCCTCCGAAGCGCACCGAATATTCGACCTCCGGCCGCTCGAACTCCCAGGGGTTGCCCAGCGATAGCCAGTCCTCCGGCATTTCGTGCTGCCAGCCGTCGTCGATCTGCTGACGAAACAGCCCGTGCTCGTAGCGGATGCCGTAGCCGTAGGCCGGCACGCCGAGCGAGGCCATGCTGTCCATGAAACAGGCGGCGAGCCGACCAAGCCCGCCATTGCCGAGCGCTGCGTCGGGCTCAAGCTTGCGCAGCGTGTTGATATCCACGCCGAGGGTCGCCAGCGCCTCGCGCGCGGTCTCCAGCATGCGCAAATTGGTCAGTGTATCGAAGAGCAGCCGCCCGATTAGATATTCGACCGAGAGATAGTAGACCTGCTTGCCCTGCTCGGCTTCAGTGCGGCGGTTGGACTCCACCCAGCGATCGACGATGCGGTCGCGCACCGCGAGAGCGGTAGCCACGAACCAATCGTGGTCGACCGCGGAGGCGATCGTCTTGCCGGCCGAATAGGTGAGCCGCGCCACGATCGCATCGCGGAATGCGGCGACATCAGGGGAGTGCATCGAGTCTGCTAACGAATCGCGCCGCAAGGGCATCCCCACGCCTGTGCCCGGTTTTCGAAGTTCGTGAACCATTGTGGGACCCTCTGACACGAACTTCCAAACCAAAGGGCACTAGCGCTTTTATAACTTCAGTGCCGCTTCTCGATCTGAAATTCCTGGAGAGGAGTTCGCGGTAACCGGTGCAGGAAGTTCAAATCTGCGACACGACGAACTCGACCGGCAGCCATCAACAAAAATACCTATTCCGACCCATTCGTGCGATTGGTGAACCGCGCATTCCCCAATCCGGTTCCAATCGTTAACGCTCCCCAATGCTTAACATCGCGCATGAACGGAACCTCGCTGAGGCCCTGGACCACCGCGTCGTTGTGGATAAGGACCATGGTCTCGTGACCGTTGATCTCCGGGATTGCCTCCCTGAGTGCGGAAGGGAAATGGAAACCGTCGCCGGCCCAATTGCCCGGGAGGTTCTGCACGCCACGATCGAAGGTTCCGTCCTCGTCAATCAATCCAGGACAACCGATGCCGATGAAGGGCGCGATGTCGACGTCATCTCTGTCCGCGCGGGCAATCAGTTTTTCGAGCATGCCGACGAGCTTCCTGATCGCTTCGTCGCGGCCAAGCTTGTCATTGGCGTGCCGCCACAATTCCAGTTTCCAGACTTCCGCCTTCGAGAGGTCTTCGGCCTTCTTCAGATTGAGGTCGATGATACCGGCCCGGATATTGGTGCCGCCGACGTCGACGGCGAGAATCGCCTGATGACCTTTGAAAATCCAGCTCGGCGCCAGATGCGCGGATCCGATCAATCCAGCTTCATCCGGATCGTTGTGAATGCGCGCCAGCTCGACGTCGATGTCGTTTGTCTTGAGCAACACGGCCGTGCGGCCGATGGCGACTTCGCCGACGCGGCTGCCGCTCAGTCCTCCGCCGATCACCACGCGTTCCGTATCGCGCCAGCCCTTCAACTTGAGGAAACGGCGGATCACCTGCGCCAGCTCTTTGGCAAACGCTTCGATAGCGCCATGGATCACGCCGGCGGCCTCTGCATTTCCCTCCGTCAATAGCTCGTCGAGCTTCTTCCAGCCGAGTTCGTCCGTCGGCTTGTCGCCAAGTGGATCGTCGCCATCCCTGCGCAGGGGCTCGCGCAGTTCGTTGACCATGGCGCGAAAGGCCTTCTTGCTGGCCCGGTCGCCAACAAAACCGTCCTCGTCACGCGTCTCGACGTTGTAGCAGTCGACCGTCACAGCCGGCAGGCGCGCCCCGCCATGGACGATCGGCGCCGCCGTAACAAGGGACTGGCCAGTCATCGAAAACCCCCGGTTCAGGTCCTGCGGACAATCGTGTTGCCGGGGGAAAGTTTCACTGTCTTCCGGAGGGCTGGCTCAATTGGCGGCCGGCCGTGCGACCGCGGTTCGAGACAGCCATTGGCGCACGTCTTCCGGCTCCTCGAAGCAGCCGTCGGTTCCCTCAATCGGCCGCCCCACGGAGAACGAGAAGCCGGAGAACTCCGGGATCACCGGGAACACGAACTCGTCCGTAACGTCGTCGCCGATGAAGACCGGGCGGCGGCCCTCGAACGGCGTGCGCTGCATCAGTTCGCGTACCGCCGTTGCTTTGTTGAAGCCTGCGGGCTTGATTTCGATCACCCATTTTCCGCGTAGGATCTCGATCGCATCCTCCGGCAGATGGTCGCAGGCAGCGGCCACCGCCTCCCAGATCTCGGTCTCCTTGTCGGGCGCCAGCCGATAATGCAGCGCCAACGAGTAGCCTTTGTCTTCAGCGAGGATGCCTTTGCCGAGCCGCGTGATGGCGGCGAATTTGCGCTTGAGTGTACGGTCTATGGCGTGTAGGTGCGGGCATTCGGTGTCGTCGCCGGGCACCAGGCGGAATTCAGCGCCATGGCCGCCGATCGCCGGCAGCTGCAGCGGTGCGAAAATCACGTCGAGATCACTGACCGAGCGCCCGCTCACCAAAGCGACTGCGCCTTGCGTGCGCTCGAGCAGAATCTCCAATGTTTCGCGCAATGACGGCGGCACCCACACTTCGCGCGGCGTCGGGGCAAAATCGAGGATGGTTCCGTCGACGTCGAGAAGCAGAGCGATCGTTTTCAAATCCAGCGGAAGCAATTCATCCGGTGTTGGCAATACGTGCTCCCGACGAGCCGATGAATGAATAGCGTGCTTAAGCATCATATGGGGGTCAACGGATGCAAAAAGCATCGGTTCCGGCGCGCTGGTATGCGAATAATGTCGAGCGACGAACGCCCCGAATGAATGCGTCAGGCAAGTGTGACGGTCTCGAAATCCGCAGGCATTACGATTTCCAGAACTTCGCAGTCGTCGGAATAGCCGGTGACCTTGTGCTTGATGCGTGGCGGTTGAATCCAGCAGCTGCCCGCGCGCATGCGGATCGGCCCCTGGCCTTCGAGATCGGTCTCGATCCAGCCCTTGAGGACATAAACCATCTGGAATTCGACGTCGTGATAGTGGGGCGTCGAAACTTCTTCGGCGCGAAACGGCGGGGTGAAGCGGATGACATGCGCCTGCACCAGGCCGCTGGTCGCCGCCGAGATGCCGAGATCGCGATACTTGGCGTAGCCGCGCAGTCCGGGGTCGAAATCTTCTTCGCGATGATGGCTGACGGTGAAGCGTTGCTTCGGCTTTGCCGGCGTCTTCGGTTTTGCTTTTGCGGCGCGCTTAGATGCGGCCTTTTTTACTTTCGATTTTGTCTTCGGCTTGCCGGCTTTGGGCCTCGCTCTTCGCTTCGCCTTTGCCATCGCTGCCTCCTATTCCGTCACTTGCGCGACGCCTCCATGCGCCTTCGACCAGGCGGCGGGATCGTGCATGAAGCTCTCGACCTCCGCCAGCATCTTCGGATCGAATTTTCCGCTGGCTTTGGCCACTGCGAGAATGTCCCACCACGAGGTGAGCCAGTGCAGCGTGATGCCGAGATCGCCGAGGATTTTCCGGCCCTCGGGGAAGATGTCGTAGAAGAAGATCACCATGCAGTGCTCGACCTTGGCGCCGGCCTCGCGCAGCGCGTTGGCGAAATTCACCTTGCTGCGGCCGTCGGTGGTGAGGTCTTCGAGCAGCAGCACGCGCTGGCCGGGAATGAGCTGGCCCTCGATCTGCGCATTGCGTCCGAAGCCCTTCGGCTTCTTGCGCACATATTGCATCGGCACATCGAGTCGATCGGCGACCCAGGAGGCAAAGGGAATCCCCGCCGTCTCGCCGCCGGCCACCGCATCGATGCTCTCGGCGCCGATCTCGCTGCGGATCACATCGACGCAGTAGTCCATGATCGCGCTGCGCACCTTGGGGAACGAGATCAGCCAGCGGCAGTCGTTGTAAACCGGGCTTGCCCACCCCGAGGTGAAGATGAACGGCTTCTCCGCCATGAAACGGACAGCGCCGGTTTCCAGGAACATTTCCGCGGTCCTGGTGGCGATGGTCTTCTTGTCGGGAAAGGCCGGCATGGTGGAACGGGCCGTCGCGGGCATGGAGGCACCTGATGCTGTCGCGTCGCCCTTCGATAGTCCAGGCTCCCGGAGAAACCAAGGGCAGGCTGAGGAAAACCCCAGCCCAGCCGCTGAAATCAGCCGAAATAGGCCTCACGGACCTCGGCCCGGCCGGCGAGGTCGGCGGGCGCACCGCTGGCGACCACGCGGCCTTTCGACAGCACATAGCCGAAATGCGAGATCGCCAACGTCTGGTGCACATTCTGTTCGACCAGAAACACGGTGATGCCGCGGGCATTGATGTCGCGGATGATGTTGAAATTCTCCTTCACGAAGAGGGGCGAGAGGCCGAGTGAAGGCTCGTCGATCAGCAGCAGCTTCGGCGCCCGCATCAGGCCGCGGCCGATCGAGACCATGGCCTGCTCGCCGCCGGACATGGTTCCAGCAAGCTGCAACCGGCGTTCGGCGAGACGCGGAAAGATGCGCAGCGTGTCGGCGAGGCGCGCCCGCAGCGTCGTTTCCGAGCGCTCCTGATACCCGCCGAGCCGCAGGTTCTCCTCGACCGTGAGCTTGGGGAACACCTTGCGGCCTTCCGGGATGCAGGCAATGCCAGCGGCGATGATGCGATGCGTCGGCAGGCCGGCGATGTCCCGTCCGTCGAACACGATGCGGCCCGCGCGCGACGGGGTGAGGCCGAGAATGGAGCGGATCAGGGTCGTCTTGCCGGAGCCGTTGGAGCCGAGCAGACAGGTGATGCGCCCGGGTTCCGCGGTGAGCGCGACGTCGTTGAGCACGTCGGCCTTGTCGTAGGCGGTGCGCAGGCCGACGATCTCGAGTCGTGCGCTCATCATGCCACCCCGAGATAGGCTTCCTGCACGAGGCGATCGGCGGCGATGTCGCGATAGCGGCCCTCGGCGATCTTGCGGCCGAAATTGAGCACCACGCAGCGGTCGGTGATCCGCTCGATCACACCCATCTCGTGCTCGACGATGACGATGGTGAGGTCCTTGTTGCGGTCGCGTACCAGCAGGATGTCGTCCATCAGCTCCGTGGTCTCATCATGCGTCATTCCTGCGGAGGGCTCGTCGAGCAGAAGGAGCTTCGGTTCGCTGATCAGCGCCCGGCAGATTTCGATGCGGCGACGATCGATCATCGGCAGGCCGGCGACTGGCTCGAACAGCCGGTCGGCGAGCGCCGGCTCGAACACGTCGACGAGCGTCCGCGCGGCATCGACGCTTGCTTCAAGCTCGCGCTTGAACGCGCCGCGGCGCATCAGATTGAACCAGAGGCCCTGATTGAGCCGCTTGTGGTTGCCGAGGATGATGTTGTCGAAGATCGACAGTGGCAGTGACAGGCGCGAGCGCTGGAAGGTGCGGGAAATCCCCGCGCGGTAGACCGCCTGCGCACGCGCGCCGGTGATATCGATGTCGTCGAAACGCACGGTGCCTGCATCCGGGCGGTAGATGCCGGTGGCGACGTTGAACAACGTTGTCTTGCCCGAGCCGTTCGGCCCGATCAGACCGACGATCTCGTTGCGCTGCACGGACAGATCGAGCCGGTCGAGCGCCACGACGCCGCCGAAAGTTTTGGTCAGCGCCCGGGTTTCCAGGAGCGCGCTCATGGCCGCAAGCCCGGAAAATAGCGGCGCACAGGTCGTGGCAGCAGGCCCTCGGGACGAAACAGCAGCACCGCGATCACCAGCAGCGAATACAGCAGAAACCGGTACTCCTGGATCGTCTGCAGCTTCTCCGGAACGATGACGACAATGGCGGTCGCAGCGATCACGCCCCACGGATTGCCAATGCCGCCAAGGAGCAGGATTGAGATCAGCACCAGCGAGTCAGCGAAGGTGTAGTTGTTGGGCGCGACGAAGCCGCCGACCATGCCGAACAGCGCGCCGGCGATGCCGATGAGGAAATTGCCGAGCAGGAAAGCGGTGATTTTCCAGCGCGCGATGTCGAGGCCGAAGCAGCTTGCCGCCGTCTCGTCGAGCCGCAGCGCATCGAGATTGAGCCCGATCCACGAGCGCTCGAGCCGTCGCACCAGCACGAAGGCGCCGACCAGCAATGCGAGGCTGACGACGAAATAATTCAGGTAGAAAGACAACTCAAAGTTCTCGCTGAGGTCGATATTGTCGTTGAAGGCCCAGCCGAGGATCTGCATGCCGGGAACGCGCATGCCTTGCGGGCCGCCGAGAATGTCGTTGACCTCGAGGAAGGTGCGCAGCAGCAGCGCGAAGGCGATGGTCACCACGGCCGCGTAATGGCCGCGGGTGCGCAACACCGGGAGGAGCAGCAGCGAGCCGATCAGCGCAGCGAGCAACCCGCCGATCAGCAGCACGATAAGGTGCGGCACCGCGGTGTGCGTCGTGAGCACCGCGGACGTGTAGGCGCCGATGCCGAAGAACGAGGCGCCGGCGAAATTCATCACCCCGGCATACCCGAACTGCACATTGAGCCCGAGGGTCGCCACACTGTAGAGGATGACGGTGACGATCAGCAGCAGCACGAAATGATCGTCATGGAACCAGGCCGCGATCGCGCAGGCAGCGATGATGGCGGCGATGCCGAGCCGGTGCTCGCGCTCGATGAAGGAACGGCTGACCGGCCGCAGCCAGCCGAGCCAGCCGGCGGCCAGCACCGCGACAATGCCGGCGCCGAGCAGTCCGATGATCAGCGGCTGCTTCTCGACCGCCAGCAGCGCGATCACATAGACGGTGATGAGGGCCAGCGCGATCAAGCCGGGCAGCATCGAGGCGCGGGCGTGCGGACTAGTGGTCCGATTCCGAAGTTCGCTATACATTGCAGCACGCTCCTTAGCGAACTTCGGAATCAAAGGACCACTAGCAAGGATATTGATCCTAGTGCCCCTTTTGAACCCGAAGTTCGCGATCGGACTTGCTGCAGAGGGTGCGCGAACTTCGGGTTCGGGGCACTAGGCATTACACGCGCTCGCTGATCTTTTCCCGGATCAGCCCGGTCGGGCGCCAGGCCATCAGCGCGATGACGACGGCGAAGGCGAACACATCCTTGTAGGCACTGGCAAAGGGCAACGCGACGGCGCCGATGCTTTGCAGCGCCGCGAATAGGAAGCCGCCGAGGATCGCGCCATAGACGCTGCCAAGTCCACCGATGATGGCGGAGGCAAAGCCAACGACGCCGAGATAGAGGCCGATGCCGAAATTGATCTCGTTGTAATAGAGGCCGTTCATGATCCCGGCAAAAGCCGCAAGCGCCGAGCCGAGCGCGAAAGTCACGAGCACGATGGCGGTGAAATTGATGCCCATGGTGCGCGCCGTCTCTTCGTCCTGCGCCACGGCGCGGATGGCCAGGCCCAGCTTGGTGCGATTGAGCAGGAACTGTACGCCGAGGATTACGGCCACGCCGGCGGCGAGCATGATGGTGTTGTCGAGCCGCAGGTTGAACTGACCGAGGCTGATGGCGCCCGTCGGCAGGAGCGCCGGGAACGGCTTTGGATTGGCGCCCTGCGGATAGAACAGCCGCACGCATTCGCGCAGCACGGTTCCCGCCATTAGCGTGCTCAACAGCGTGTTCAGCGCTGGCGCGCCGCGCAGCGGCAGCACCAGCGCGCGCGCGATCAGCATTCCGAGGAGCGCCATGCCGCTCACGGCTGCGATCAGCATGGCCGTGAGCGTCAGCGCGGGCGAGGTGACGCCGCCGCCTTTGAGGCCAACATAAGTGGCAAGCGCGGTGAAGGCGCCGACCGTGAGCACGTCGCCATGGGAGAATTTGATGACGTCGAGCACGCCGAAGAACAGCGTGAAGCCGACAGCGACGAGCGCATACATCATGCCGAGCATCAGCCCGTTCATGACGTACTGAGCGAGTAGGCCCGCGCTCATGGAAAGATCAAACAATGCAATCGGGGCACCCTCTCTCCGTCATCCTGAGGCGCGAGCGAGGCGAGCCTCGAAGGATGATCGGCCCGGCCCGTCGCCCTTCGAGGGCCGCGCTGTGCGCGGCCACCTCAGGGTGACGGTCGTGCGGTAGTGCTCGCGGTGCGGCTTTCGCCGTCGAGCATCATTTCTGCCCTGGCAGCTTGCGCTTGCCCGAGGCGTATTCGCTGTCGTCCCACTCGACGAACTTGCCGTCCTGGATCACGTATTTGGTGATGAGCGGCACGGTGTTCTGCCCGTGATCGTCGAAAGTGACTTTGCCGACGATGGTGTCGCGATCCTTCACCTTGGCAAGATCGGCGATCACCTTCTTGCGCTCCGGGCCGTTCTTCTCGATCGAATCGAGCAGCATGTTCATGCCGGCATAGGCGAAGGCGCCGTAGGCTTCCGGCGGGTTGTCGTATTTCTGCGCGTTGTACTTCGTCAGGAAGTCCTTGCCGCCGGGAAGTTTCTCGGTGGGCGCGCCTTCGCGGAAGGCGAGTACGCCTTCGGCGAGCGGTCCGAGGCCCTGGATGAAAGCATCGGAAACGATGCCCGAGGTGCCGTCGAACACCGCCTTGACGCCGAGCTTGTCCATCTGCGAGCGGATGCGCACGCCGAGCGGAGTGATGCCGCCGAAATAAATGACCTCCGGGTTGAGCGCCTTGATCTGTGTGAGCTCGGCGGTGAAATCCTGCTGGTCGGCGGTGACGCCGAATCTGCCGACGATCTTGCCGCCATCCTTGGTCACTGCGTCGGTGAAGTACTGATTGTGGCCTTTGCCGTAATCGGTGGTGTCGTGGATGATGGCGAAGTTCTTGTAACCAAGCTTGGTGATCAGCGCGGCATTAGCGTCGTTCTGGTTGATCATCGTGCCGTTGATGCGATGCACCTCCGCATACTTGTTGCGGTAGGTGATGTCGGGCAGCACCGCGCCCCACACGATCACCGGCAGGCCGAACTTGTGATAGACGTCGACCGCGGCGATCGCAGCCACCGAGCAGTAATGCGTGACGGCGGCGACGATTTCCTTGTCGGTCGCCATCTTGGTGGCCACCTGCACGGCGACGTCGGGCTTGCATTCGTCGTCGAGCACGACGAGCTCATATTCGTATTTCGATTTCGGATCGGCGTTGCGCAGGCGCACCGCGAGATCGGCGGAATTGCGTCCGCCGATGCCATTGACCGAGACGCCGCCGGTGAGTGGGCCAATATAGCCGACCTTGACCTTGTCTTTGGCTTGCGCGGCAGCGAACGAGCCGGCGAGCAGCGCGGCGACTGCCAAAACGAATACGCGACGAGACATGACATCCCCCTCAGGTGATCGAGTTGGCTCGATCTTAGCCCAGGTTCTGGCCGCGGGGCCAAGCCGAAACGGCGGCTGGAGTGTTACTCGGCGGTCCCGCAATAGGGCGAGAGCAGCACCGCAAGATCGAGCAGGGCCTCGTCACCGCCTTCCCAGCCAATGAAGGAGAGGCCCACTGGACAGCCGGAAATGGTGCCAGCCGGGATGTTGACCTGGGGCAGGCCGCCCATGCCGGCAATGCAGGTGAGCCGCATCACCCGCACGCGGAAGGAATCGAGTTCCGCCGGCGTCATATCGACGCGCGGCGCAATGCAGGGTGCTGTCGGCAAAGCCAGGATCGTGCCGGGCGGCACGTGGCTGCAGATGTGCTCGCGTGCGCGCGCATGCACCTCGCGCTCGGCCTCGACCTGGGCCTTGCTGACCGTCGCGGAAAACTCGATGCGCTCGCGCACGCCGGGGCCGATCTTGGGTCGGCGCTGCTGCACGAAAGCGCCGAACGTGTCCCACACCTCGTAGCCCTGGATGACGCGGAAGGCCTCGCGCCATGCGTCAAAGCCGTCGGGCGCGATGTGGGTGTGGATGTAGGGCGGCAGAACGTCGGACATGAATTCGAGGCTGGCGCGTAGCACGGTTGCCACTTCCTCATCGGCCTGAGCGAAGGCGTCCTCGAGCACCAGCACGCGCTCGATCGGCGCGGTCACACGCCGCGCATCAAGCACCACACCGCCGACCTTGCGGAATACGCCCGGACCGTTGGCGAACCAGCCGGGCACATCGAAGGACGGCGCCATTGCCTGCACGCCGGAGAGATCGATGCGGTTGAGCGTCGGACGCAATCCGTAAATGCCGCAGAACGATGCCGGCACACGCACCGAGCCGCCGGTGTCACTGCCGAGCGCGAAATCGCAGGTATTCGCCGCAGTTGCCGAGGCCGAGCCGCTCGACGAGCCGCCGGGCATGCGACCCGGCGCATGCGGATTCACCGGCATACCGTAGTGCGCATTGATGCCGGCAACACTGAAGAAGAACTCATCACAGACCGTCTTGCCGGTGATGGTGGCACCGGCGTCGAGGATCGCCTGCACCATACCAGCGTTGCGGGTTGCCGGCTGCTGCGCGGCAAGCCAATCGGGATTTCCGGAGCCCGTGCGCTCGCCGACGATGTCGTACATGTCCTTGACCACGGCGGTGAGGCCCGCGAGCGGGCCTGCCGTGGCGCCGGCGAGCGGCTTTGCGAGATCGTGCGGCACGAAGGCGGAGCGGGATCGGAGCGAGATGGACATGCTCTGTCTTAGGCCTTCTGCTGAGCGAGGTACCAGTCGAGGATTTTCGCGCCGTCCCAGGCGACCACGCCGTCGCGCGCCAGCAGATCCGCGAACGTGCGCTGCACGTGGCCGATGCGGTGGGGCACGCCGGACAGATAGGGATGGCAGGCGATCGCCATGAATTTCGGGCGTTCGGCGGATTCTTCATAGAGCCAGTTGAACTGGTCGAGCGCGCGCCGATACACCATGTCCGACGCCTGATGGCCGAGCGCCATCTGCACGATGTCGTGGATCTCGAAATTGTACGGCAGCGCCACGACCGGCTTGTGCGCGGTCTTCAGGGTCACCGGCTCGTCGTCGAGCACCCAGTCACCGATATACTCGATGCCGGCTTCGGACAGATAATCGAGCGTGTCGAACGTCTGCGTCAGTCCGGGGCCGAACCAGCCGCGCGGCTTCTTGCCGGCGAACTTCGTGATGATGTCCATCGCCTTGGCGATCACAGCGCGCTGATCGTCGAGCTTGTGCATCGGCACTTGATCGAAGCCGTGCGCATTGATCTCCCAGCCATGCTTGAGGCAGGCCTCTACGACGGTCGGATAGGTCTCGCAGACCCGGGCGTTGAGGGTCACCGTCGGGGAGATCCCGAGCCGCTCATACATCTTCATCATGCGCCAGATACCGACACGCATCCCGTATTCGTGCCAGCTCCAGTTCGGATGGTCAGGCTGCATCGACTGGCCCTGCGGCGGCGAGATCACCATGCGCGCCATCGGGCGACCCATGTCCCATTCTTCCAGCGCCAGCACCGGCCAGATCACCATGCGTACGCCCTTGGGCAGGCGGAGCGGCGCGCGCCCTTCGATCGGCGAAAAGGCGAGACGCTCGCGTGGATGCATGCCCATCGCACTTACTCCGAAGCCTTGGGTCCAGCCTTGCGGTACCAGTCGAGGATCTGTTCGCCGTTCCAATGCAGCACACCGTCGAAGCGGCTGACATAGTCGTAAATCTGCTCGAGATATTTGATCCGATGCGGCTGCCCGCTGATGTAGGGGTGGATCGCGAGCGACATGATCTTCGCGCGCTTGGCGCTCTCGGCATAGAGCCGGTCGAACTGGTCGATGGCGCGCTTGAGCAGATAGTCGCTCTCGTGATGCTGGATGATCATCATCGGGATGTCGTTGAGCTCGATGGTGTAGGGCAGCGTCACCAGCGGGCCCTTGGCGGTGCGGATCGTCGTCGGCTCGTCGTCATAGACCCAGTCGCCGATGTATTGCACGCCGGCATCCTTGAGCAGCTCCGGTGTCTCCAGCGTCTGTGTCAGGCCCGGGCCGAGCCAGCCGACAGGGCGTTTGCCGGAGAATTTCTCGATGACGTCCATGGAGCGGTTGATCATGCCGGCCTGATCCTCGTTCTTGTGGATCGGCATCTGATCGTAGGCGTGGCCCATGAATTCCCAGCCGGCGCGCTTGGCCTGCTCGGCGACGCGTGGATAGTCCTCGCAGATACGGGCATTGGCGGCGAGGGTCGGGCGGATCCCGAGACGCTCGTAGAGCTCGAAGAAGCGCCAGCAGCCGACCCGCATGCCGTATTCATGCCAGGCCCAATGCACCACGTCCGGCATCAGCGGAACGCCGGTAGGGGCGGGAAGCACCTGCCGCGCCATCGGCCGGGAAATATCCCACACCTCGTAGTTGACGATCGACCAGAACACGATGCGGGCGCCGCCGGGCAGCTTCAGCGGCGGCCGGTCGACAATGGCGGAATAGTCGCAACGCTCGCGCGGGATCATCGGATTGCTCATGCTGGGTCTGCCTTGGGACGTTCAGGAGACCGCATTATGCGCAGGAGGAAGGCTCAGGTCGATGCGCGGCGCAGCAGGGCGTCAATGCGCTGGCGTCGGGTGGCCGCCATTGCGCCGCGCAGAAGCGGCGCCCTCGGCTCGGGCGACGCCGAGATATTTCTCCAGCGTGGCGCGGTCATTGCGCAGTGCCGCGCTGTCGCCCTGATAGACCAGCGCGCCGCGCTCGATAATGGCGGCGTGGTCGGCAATGCCGAGGATCTTTTTGGCGTTCTGCTCGACCAGAATCGCCGACATATGCTCCTCGCGGATGATGCGGCGCAATGCCGCGAGCAATTCATCGACGATGATCGGGGCGAGCCCCTCGAGCGGCTCGTCGAGCAGCATGATGCGGGGGTTGAGCACGAGCGCCCGCGCGATCGCCAGCATCTGCTGCTCGCCGCCGGAGAGCTGCGTGCCGAGATTGCCGCGCCGCTCCCGCAACCGCGGGAACATGTCGTAGACCTTCTCCACCGTCCACGCGCCAGGCGTCGCCACTGCGGTGAGGTTCTCTTCGACGGTGAGCGACTTGAAGATGTTGCGCTCCTGCGGCACCCAACCGATGCCGGCGAGCGCGCGCTGATCGGGGCGCAAGCCGGTGATGTCCTTGCCCTCGAGGCGGATGCTGCCGCCGCGATAGCGGGTGACGCCGATGATCGAGTTGATCAGCGTGGTCTTGCCCATGCCATTGCGGCCGAGCAGTGCCAACGCCTTGCCCGGCGCGATCGCCAGCGAAACCTCGCGCAGCACCACGGCTTCACCGTAGCCGGCCGACAGCTTGTCGATGGCGATCAAGTCAGCCATGGGCTTCCTCGCCGAGATAGACGGCCTTCACCCGCGGATCGCGCGCCACCGCCTCAGGCGTGTCCTCGACGAACAGCGCGCCATTGACCAGCACGGAGATGCGGTCGGCGAAGCTGAAGACGAGGTCCATGTCATGCTCGATGAGCAGTACGGTGACATCCTTGGGCAGCGCTGCGATGGCGGCGAGGATTTCGTGGCGCTCGTCCTCGGGCACGCCGGCGGCGGGCTCATCGAGCAGGAGAACGCGCGGCCGTCCGGCAATCGCCACCGCGATCTCGAGCAGCCGCTGCTTGCCATAGGGGAGCACGGCGGTGCGCTCGTCCATCACGTCGGTTAGCTGGAACTGCTCAAGAATGTCGGCGGCCTCAGTGACGAGGTCGGGCTTGCCGCCGACCACACGCAACCAGTCGAGTCCCTGGCCGCGGCGCTCGGAGACAGCGAGCCCGATCGTTTCCAGCGGCGAGAGATCGGCGAACAGCTGGTTGATCTGGAAGGTGCGCGTCATGCCCATGAGCGCCCGCTTATGCGCCTTGAGCGTGGTAATGTTCTCGCCGTCGAGCAGGATCGTGCCGGCGCTCGGGGCCAGCATGCCCGTGAGCAGATTGATGACGGTGGTTTTGCCGGCGCCATTTGGGCCGATGAGCGCGTGACGCGCGCCTTTCTCGACGCGCAGCGATACCTTGTTGGTGGCGATGATGCCGCCGAAGCGCTTCTCCAGGTCGATGGTTTCGAGCGCCAGCGTCACGATCAATGTCCTTCCGCCGCATCGGCGGCCTTCGCGGTCGTGCGCCAGTCGAGCTTGGCGGCGAGCCGGCGGATCGGCAGCGTCCACGAGGTCATGCGATCGCGCCCGACCAGCACCAGGACGACGAGCACCAGCCCGATCCAGAACGGCCAGTATTGCGGCGTGAGCAGTGCGAGATAATTCTGCATCAGCTTGAACACGACGGCGCCGATCAGCCCACCATAGAGATAGCCGGCGCCGCCGATGATCAGCACCAGCAGAAGATCGGCGGAGCGGTCGAAGGACAGTACGTCGAGCGAGGCAAAGGCGGTGGTTTGCGTCAGCAGCGCACCGGCGACCCCGGCATAGAAGGCGGCGAAGGTGTAAATGGCGACCAGCCGCGTGCTCACGGAGATGCCCAGCGCCGAGGCGCGCAGCGGATTGCCTTTCACTGCGAGCAGCGACAGGCCGAACGGCGAGTTCACCACGCGCCGCGCCAGCAGGAAGAGAACGAACAACACGACGAGGCAATAGGTGTAGGCCGTGTGTGCGTACAGGTCGAAGCGGAAATGGCCGAGCACCGGCTGCATGGTCACGCCTTGCAGGCCGTCGGCGCCGCCGGTGAGCCAGTCGAAGCGGTTGGCCATCTCGCGCAGCACCAGCGCGACGCCGAGCGTCACCATCAGGCGGGTGAGATCGGAGCCGCGCAGCACCAGGAAGCTCGTCGCGAAGCCGAGCAGCATGGCCGCGAAGCCGGAGACGATCAGAGCCAGCGCCGGCTCGGTGACGAGCTCGTGCTTGGCGAGCAGGCCCGCGACATAGGCGCCGAACCCGAAGAACGCGGCGTGGCCCAGCGAAATGATGCCGGCATAGCCGAGGATCAGGTCGAGCGAGAGCGCGAACAGCCCGAGCCAAGCGACTTCGGTGAGAATCAGATGATAGCCCGGTGCGAACCAGATGGCGCCGAAGGCGACGAGCCAGAAGACGAATTCCAGCGGGTGCCAGCGGGCGCGGGCGGCGACGCTGTCCTGGGCGCGGGCGATGAGGGAGCGCGAGGCGGTCATGGCGTTGCGCTCATTTCGTTGTGCTGCCGCGGGAGAACAGACCCTGCGGTCGCCAGATCAGCACCACGAGCATGATCGTGTAGATCACGAAGGCGCCGAGCTTGGGCACATAATATTTGCCGGCGACGTCGCCGATACCGAGCAGCAGCGAGGCGAAGAACGGCCCGGTGATGCTCGAGGTGCCGCCGACGGTGACCACGATCAAGAAGTAGATCATGTATTTAAGCGGAAACGTTGGATCGAGCCCGAGGATTTCCGCGCCCAACGCGCCGCCGAGGCCGGCAAGCCCCGAGCCGAAGGCAAAGGTCAGCGCGAAGATCTGGTTGACGTTGATGCCGAGCCCGCTCGCCACGCGGCGGTCATCGACCGCGGCGCGCAGCCGGCTGCCGAAGCGGGTGCGCGTGAGGATGAGCTGCAGCCCGACGGTGAGCACGCCGCAGATGGCGATGATGAGCAGCCGGTAGCGACCAACACCGACGCCGAAGATTCTGAACTGCCCCTGCAGCACGTCCGGCACCTGCACGAACACCTGACTCGAGCCCATGACATAGTCGACCGCGGCGACCGACATGAACACGAGGCCGATGGTGAACAGCACCTGGTCGAGATGGCTTTTGCGGTAAACGTGAATGTAGAGCGTGCGCTCGAAGCCGTAACCGATCGCCGCGCTCACCAGGAAGGCGAGCGGCAGCGCGGCGAAGAACGGCACGCCCAGCTGGTTGACCAGGACGACGCAGCAATAGCCGCCGGCCATGGCGAAGGAGCCGTGGGCGAGATTGACGAGATTCATCAGCCCGAGCGTGACGGCAAGCCCGGCAGCCAGCACGAACAGCAGCATGCCGTAGGCGATACCGTCGAACAGGATGGTCAGCATGATGCGCGCGCTGGGCTGCGGCGTGGTCTTAGCGGAAGCGGCGCTGCGGGCCGGAGGTGGAGTGACACGAAACCTACTCTAACAAAAAGGGGACGCGCAGCGGTTCGTGCCGCGCGTCCCCGTTGGTGAACGCTTATTTTGCTTTGCCGGGATCCTTGACGGCGTCGAAGGTGGCGAACTCCACGTTGTAGAGTTGGCCGTTCTTCTTCTCGACCTTGCGGATATAGATGTTCTGCACGATGTCGCGGGTCTCCGGATCGATCGAGATCGGGCCGCGCGGGCTCTCGAACTTCATGCCCTTCATCGCTGCGATCAGCGAGTCGCCGTCGGTCTTGCCGCCGGTCTTCTTCAGTGCCTCGTAGATCAGGTGCATGCCGTCATAGCCGCCGACCGACATGAAATTCGGGCGGAAGTGGTTAGCCTTCTCGAAGGCTGCGACATACGCCTTGTTCATCGCGCTCGGATGATCCGCCGAGTACATATGCGCGGTCACTGTGCCGATCGCGGCATCGCCCATATTCGGCAGCAGGTCGTCGTCAGTGACGTCGCCGGGGCCGATGATCTTGATGCCGGCTTTGTCGAGGCCGCGCTCGACATATTGCTTCATGAAGGTGCCGCCCTGACCGGACGGCACAAACACGAAGATCGCGTCCGGCTTGGCGTCGGCCGCGCGCTGCAGGAACGGTGCGAAGTCGGGGTTGGCGAGCGGAACCTTGATCGCCTCGGCGACCGTGCCGCCGCCGCCGGTGAATTTCGCAGTGAACGACTTCTCGGCATCGGCGCCGGGCGCGTAATCGGAGACCAGCGTCACCACTTTCTTGATCTTATTCTTCAGCGCCCAGTCGGCGATGATCACCGAAGACTGCGGCAGCGTGAAGCTGGTGCGCACGATATAGGGTGACTTCTCGGTGATGATCGAGGTGCCGGCCGCCATGACCAGTTCCACGGTCTTGGATTCGGTGGCGAGCGGCGCCACCACGAGCGCAGCCGGGGTGATCTCGAAGCCGGCCAGCACCGCGACCTTGTCGTTGACGATCAGCTCTTGCGACAGACGCTTGCTGTTGTCCGGTACGCTCGCGGAGTCGCGCAGGATCACCTGGATTTTCTTGCCGGCAACAGTGTCGCCGTGCTCCTTCATATAGAGATCGACGGCAGCCTTGATCTGCTTGCCGGTCGAAGCCTGCTGCCCGGTCATGGCGACGACCAGACCGACCTTCACCGTTTCCTGCGCCGTGGCGGGGGCCGCGGCAAAGGCGCCGAGTGCGCAGCCGACGGCCGCAATTCTTAACAACTGCATGAGCTCCTCCCCTTTTAGTTTGATTACCAACAGGATGCCCGAGGCCCGCGGCAAAGAAAAGACCAGAACGCTCTGCTGGCTGGCCACTTTTCGCCCGAGCGCGGCGTTTGGGCAAGGGTGGGACCGCGCCGGTGTCAGTCGATTTGCGCGCGGAGTTTTGTCCAATTAGAAAATCGCGCCGATCCGGCTTCACCGCATCAATGTCAAGTGAGGCTCGTGCGATCGGCGATGCGCAGCCCGATCAGCCGTTCCAGCGCCGCGCCATCCGCGCGCAATTGGCTTGCCGGCGCTTGATGCACGATGCGACCACGCTCGAGGATCAGCGCCTGATCGGCGAGCTCTAACGCGATGTCCGCGTGCTGCTCCACCAGGACGATGGCGGTGCGCCGCTCGGTGAGCATCTTTCGGATGGCGGCGCCGAGCTCCTCGACAATGACCGGCGCCAATCCTTCGAGCGGCTCGTCGAGCAGCAGCAAGGCGGGATTGGTGGTCAGCGCCCGCGCGATCGCCAGCATCTGCTGCTCGCCGCCGGAAAGCTGATTGCCCATATTGCGCCGGCGCTCGTAAAGCCGCGGGAACATCGCGTAGATGCCCGGCAGATCCCAGCCGCCCGGCCGCGCGGCGACAGTCAGGTTCTCTGCGACGCTCAGTGATGGGAAGATCTCGCGCTCCTGCGCCACCCAGCCGATGCCTTCACGCGCACGGTGGTGGGATGGCATGCGGGTGATGTCGCGACCGCGGCAGGTGATCGTGCCGTTATAGACCCGCGTGAAACCCATGATGGTGAGCAGCAGCGTCGACTTGCCGACGCCATTGCGGCCAAGCACGGCGAGGCTGCCGTTCTCCAGCAAGGCAAGCGAAACGTCGTTGAGCACAATGGCATCGCCGTAGCCGGCGGTGACGTGGTCGAGCGCGAGGAGCGGCTCAGCCATGGCGACGCGTCCCGAGATAAACTTCGCGCACGCGCGCATCCTCGGCAATCGCCTGCGGCGGCCCCTCGGCGAACACCGCGCCGGCCACCATGACGATGATATGCGTGGCGAAGCGGAACACGACATGCATGTCGTGCTCGATGAACAGGATCGCGATGCTGCCGGAGAGCGCGGCGACGGCCTCGAAGATTTCGCCGCTTTCCGCCTGCGGCACGCCGGCGGCCGGTTCATCGAGCAGCAGCACCTTCGGCCGCGTCGCCAGCGCCAACGCGATCTCGAGGAGCCGCTGGCGCCCATAGGGCAGCTCGCGGGTCGGCTGATAGCAGCAGTCGGCGAGCCGCAGCGTGCGCAGGATCTCGTGCGCTTCGTCGACCGCATCGCTGGCGCCCGACAGCCTGCTCCAGAAATTCCCGGCGACTCCGCGCCGCTCGCATACAGCGAGCGTCACCGCCTCGAGCGCGTTGAGCGCGGGGAACAGCGTGTTGATCTGAAAGGTGCGGGTGAGCCCGCGGCGCACGCGATCCTGCGGCGTGAGCGCGGTGATGTCCTCGTCGTTGAGCCGGATCGTGCCGGCGCTCGGCGCCAGCATGCCGGTCATCAGATTGATCAGCGTGGTCTTGCCGGCGCCGTTCGGCCCGATCAGCGCGTAGCGCGCGCCTTGCGGCAGGGTGATGTCGATCTCGCGGGCGACCTCGAGCAGCCCGAAGCTCTTGCACAGTCCACGCGTGGAAAGGGCCGGTGTCATCGGCCCCTCCATCGCGCTTGCAATGCTGACAGTCCGCCGAGAATGCCGTTTGGCATCAGCGTGACCACGCCGATGAGGAGGAGGCCGATCCAGAAATACCAATATTGCGGGGCGACGCCGGAGAACTGGTCGCGCGCGACCATGAAGATGATGGCACCGATAATCCCTCCATAGAGCCGGCCGGCGCCGCCGAGCACCAGCATCACCAGCACGTCGGCCGAGCGGCCAAAGCCGATGGCCTCGAGGGAGACGGTCTGCGTGGTCTGCGCCAGCACCGCGCCGGCGATGCCCGCTATGCCGGCGGAGATCGTGTAGATCTTGCGGATGTGGCTCGCGCGCGAGGCGCCGATCGCCGGCATGCGCACCCAGTTTTCGCGGATACCGCGCAGCGCCAGCCCGAACGGCGAGTGGATCAGGCGCCGCGCGAGCACGAACACCGCGAAGAGGACGATCAGCGCATAGCCGTAAGCGACCTTGCCATAGAGGTCGAACTTGAAAAAGCCGAGCAGCGGCCAGATGCGCATGCCCTGCAGACCGTCGGAGCCGCCGGTGATGTCGTGGGCGCTGTTGGCGACTTCGGCGAGCAGGAGCCCGATGCCGAGCGTGAGCATGATCCGCGTCAGATGCCGGAAGCGCGCGATGATCAGGCTCGAGGCGTAGCCGATGAGCGCCGCTGCGGCGCCGCCGATCAAGAGTCCGGAGAACGGCTCGCCCCAGACATATTTGGAGAACAGCCCGGCGGCATAGGCGCCGGTGCCAAAAAACGCCGCGTGTCCGAGCGAGACGATGCCGGCATAGCCGAGAATGAGATCGAGCGAGAGCGCGAACAGCGCCGCGATGGCGATCTGGCTTCCGAGCGAGAGATAATCGGGAAAGAAGAGATACGATGTGAGCGTCGCCAGCCAGAACGCGATCTCGATCGGCGACCAGCGGCTCTGCGCGCGCAGATAAGCCCTCGGCGTTGCGGCCGCCGGCGTCACTGGCGCCTCCCGATCAGTCCGGCTGGCCGCCACATCAGCACCGCGACCATGACCAGATAGATGAGGAAGGCGCCGAGCTCGGGCGCGTAATATTTGCCGGCGATGTCGACAATGCCGATCAGCGCCGCGGCGGCGAAGGTGCCGGCGATGGAGCCGAGGCCGCCGACCGAGACCACGATCAGGACGAAAATGAGATAAGTAAAACCGAAATACGGATCGAGCCCGACGACCTCCACGGCGAGCGCGCCGCCGAGCCCGGCGAGCCCGCTGCCCAGTGCGAAAGCGACGGCAAAGACCAGCTCGACATTGATGCCGAGCCCCGCCGCCATGCGCTGATTGTCGACCGCGGCGCGGACCTGCGCGCCGAAGCGTGTGTGCTCGAGGCCGAGCACGAGCATGACGGCGATAAGAAGCGCCACGACGATCAGGAACAGCCGGTAGCTGGCAAAGCGGACGCCGGCGAAACTGATCGAGCCGCGCAGATAGGCCGGAACGTCGACGGGCTGCTGTGTGGTGCCGAACAAATATGCCGCCACCGCTACCGACACGAACACGATGCCGATCGTCAGCAGCACCTGATCGAGATCGCTGGCGCGGTAAAGCCGCCGGTAGAGCGTGCGCTCGAGCAGCACGCTCACCGCCGCGGCACCGATGAAGGCGAGCGGCAGCGCGGCGAAGAACGGCCAGCCGAGCTCGTTCGTCACCAGCACCGCGACATAGCCGCCGAGCATGGCGAAGGCGCAGTGCGCGAGATTGACGAAGTTCATCAGGCCGAGCGTCACCGAGAGCCCGACCGAGAGGACGAACAACAGCATCCCATAGGCGAACCCGTCGAACAGGACGCCGGCCACGGGACCAAACATGATTCGGCCTCAGCGGCTGGAAAGCCCGGCCGCTACTTCTTCATCGCCGCCTTGACCGGATCCTTCACGTTCTCGAACTTGTCGAACTCGACATTGCCGAGCGTGCTGCCGATCTTCTCGACGCGGCGGATATAGATGTTCTCCACCACATCGCGCGTCTCTGGATCGATCATCATCGGCCCGCGCGGGCTTTCCCACTTCATGCCCTTGGCCGCCGCGACCAGCGAATCGCCGTCGGTCTTGCCGGCGGTCTTCTTCAGCGCCTCGTAAATCACGTGCATACCGTCATAACCGCCGACCACGAGGAAGTTCGGGTTGGCGCCGGCATTGTCCTTGCGGTACGCCTCGACGAAGGCCTTGTTCATCGCCGAATCGTGGTTGTGATCGTAGTTCCAGGCGCTGATCACGCCGAGCGCGGCGTCGCCCGACTGCTTGAGCGCGCTGTCGTCGGTGAACTCGCCGGTGCTCATCACCTTCACCTTCTTGGTGTCGATGCCGCGTTCGGCAAAAGCCTTGCCGATCGCTGCCGGCTGGGAGCCGGCCGGCACGAAGACGAAGATCGATTCCGGATTGAGGTCCTTGGCGCGCTGGATGTAGGCCGAGAAATCCGGATTGGCGACGGCCATGCGCACCGAGCCCACGATCTCGCCACCCGCCGCCTTGAAGGCGCTCTGGAACGCGGCCTCGGAATCGAGCCCGGGACCGTAATCGGAGACCATGGTGTAGCTCTTCTTCACGCCGCCTTTCTTCACCGCCCAGGTCGCCAGCGTATCCGCCACCATCGGCAACGTCAGCGAGGTCCGCACCGAATAGTCCGATTTGGTCGTGATGATCGAAGTCGCCGCATTCATGATCACCATGAGCTTCTTGGCTTCCTGCACGACGCTGGACGCCGCGATCGCATTCGGCGTCAGCACGAAGCCTGCGATGATGTCGACCTTGTCGCGGACCACGAGCTCTTGTGCGAGCCGCTTGGCCACGTCGGGCGCGATGCCACCGACATCCTTGCGGATGATCTCGAGCTTCTTGCCGCCGACGCTATCGCCGTGTTGCTTCATGTAGAGCTTGATGCCGGCATCGACCTGGTTGCCGGTGTCGGCGAACTGGCCCGAATACGGAAGAATGACGCCGATCTTCACCGCGTTTTGCGCGTTGGCGGCGCCCATTCCCATCACGGCCGCGACAAGGCCTGCTGCGAACAGCTTCACAGACTGCATGACATCCTCCCGATTATTATGGTTGGCAAAAGGATGCCCGAGCCGCCGCGCAAAGAAAAGGCGCCGCCAGGTCTCCTAGCGGCGCCCTTGCCCACTCACTCGGTATCCTGCACTGCCCAATGGGCAGCGGTCAGCCCAGGGCGACGGTCGCCTGCTCGTAGGCCTCGGTGCCCATGCCGCCTTCCGGGAAGATCTTGTGCGAGGCGATCCATTCGTAGGACTCCTTGTAGACCTCCTCCGTATACGGCTCGAACACCAGCCGCTCGCCGGGACCCCAGCGCCGCGTGTCCATCATCGCGTGATAGCGCTCCGGGAACTCCTTCTTGTAATAGTGCGTATAGAGCTCGGGACGCAGGTCGAGGTCGCGTTGCGCGCGGCGTAGCGCGCGGAAGAATTTGCGCAGGTCTTCCGCGTCCGGGCTGTTGTGGATCATCATCGCGATCATGAAGGTCGTATCGATGACCTTGCGGAAGCCGAGCTGCTCCGCGAAGTAATACGGCCCGCTGAACAGATTGACCGCGGCCGCGGTGCCGTTGATCAGCTTGTCCATGCGCGCGAACAGCATGCCGTCGGCATAAGTGAGGTTGATCTTGTCCGCCGGCATATATTGCTCGAGCGCCTGCACCGTCGCGTAGTGGCTGCCCGATTGATAGCCGACCGAGATCGGCACGCCGGCAAGGTCGGCGGGCGTCTTCGCCTTGGAATCCGCGGGCACGAAGATGCCGGCCGGGGAGACCGAATAGACGTCGCGCGACATCTTGCCGATGCCCTTCGAGGCGGCGACGTTGACCGTCCAGTGGCAGGCGCAGCTCACGTCGGCGCTGCGGCCCTTCTCGAACGACTGGAAGGCCCCGACCTTGTCGCCCTTGTCATGATGCTTGCCGTCCGAGGAGCGGACCAGCTCGCGGAACTCGTAATCCAGGCCTTCCGCGGTGAAATAGCCTTTGTCGTGGGCGATCCATTCCTGCAGGCGGAAGTGCGGTTCGATGATGAACTTGCTCATGGGGTCCTCCAGGGGTTGTGGTGTTATTGGTCAGCAGCAGTGTCCGTCGGCATGTGCGTGACCGTGCTCGGCGACGCGCCGGGCGCGGATCATGCGCACATGGTCGTCCATCAACGCGCGGGCGCCGGGCCCGTCGCGCCATTCGATGAGATCGGCGAGCTTGGTGTGGACTTCGAGAATGTGCCGCGCGAGCGCCGGCGTCGCGGTGGCGTTGCGCTGCGGCCAGGACACGTGCTCGAGCGAGATGAGCTGCACCACCAGCACGCGATTGTGCGACGCCTCGGCGACCGCGAGATGGAAGTCGCGCGAGAGCCGCGTGAAGGCGTCGAGATCGTTGATCTGCGCGGCAGCCTCGGCAAGCAATTGGCGCAGCCGCGCGATATCAGCCGTCGTCGCCTTTTCCGCCGCGAGCTCGGCGCCGAGCGTCTCGATGGCGCGCTGCGCGTCGAGAATCTCGGCGGCACTCACACCAGTAAGGTCGAGCTGCACCGCCAGCGCCTCGGCGAACAGCCGCGGATTGCCGCGTGCGATGCGAGCGCCGCCGCCTTTGCCCATGCGGATCTCGACGATGCCCATCGCCTCGAGCGTGCGCAGCGCATCGCGTGCGACAATGCGGCTCACCCCGAAGCGCGCGGCCAGATCTTTTTCGGTGCCGAGGAAATCGCCGGGCGCAAGCCGCTTGGCGAATAGCTGATCGCGCACGTCGCTGACGATCTGCGCCGACAATGAGGAGGAGCGGCCCGGTAGAACGATCCGCGCCTGCAGATGGCCGCCCATCAACGAGGGATGCGCCACGCCCGACCTCCAAAATCGGGTCGAGCCTAGGCCGACGCATTACGATAGTAAAGATACTATCTTTCAGGAGATTATACCTTTGACAAAGGTAACCCCGAAAGATAGTACCGATGCCGCCGAGACTTAACCCCCCGGCTGGCGCGCCCGAGATTGAGACTGGACTGCCGTCACGGGAGCGGGCTTTCGCTCCCCGGCTCGCTCCACATTTTCCTGTTGTTGATGCCGACTCAGAGGACACCGAGGCACCAGCAAGTGGAGTATTCTTTCACCATCACAAGGGAGCAGTGATGGCCCAGCGCGTGAATTTAGACGCGATGATCCGGCGGGAGGACTTTGCCCGCGAACTCACAGACGCGCCCGCGCCAGAAACCGTTCGAGAATTGAACATTTCGCAATTACTTCCGAACTCCGCAATCCGCAGGCAGTTGCGAAAACCAGAGTTTCAGCGGGAGACGAACCATTGGACGCCTGATCAGGTCGTGAAATTTCTGACCAGCTTCATCGATGGCGACGTGATCCCATCGATCATTCTTTGGCGTTCTACAAACTTCATTTTCGTCATCGATGGCGCCCATCGTCTGAGCGCTTTGTGCGCTTGGATTTCTGACGACTATGGGGATCGCACCACGTCGAAAGAGTTCTACGCTGACGAAATTTCCCAAGAGCAGATGCGTATCGCCAATCGCACCCGCCGACTGGTCGAAAATACGATTGGCAAGTACGAGGATTTGGATCGTCTCGTTGGGAAAGCAGGCACGGATATTGCCAGCATCCGCGCCGGAGCAATGAACACCAGGCCGATCTTTTTGCAGACTGTCGTCGGCAATGCGAAAGTTGCAGAGGACTCGTTTTTCGCCATTAACTCGCAGGGCACACCGCTTGATGAGACGGAGACGTATCTCATTAAAAATCGCTACACTCCGGTGTCCATTGGCGCTCGCGCCATCGTTCGCGCGGGACGTGGACATGCGTACTGGTCCGCCTTCAATCAGAAGAACCAGTTAGAAATTATTAAACTCGGTGGCCAGATTCACGAACTGCTCTTTGAGCCGGAAGTCACGACGCCGCTTAAGACGCTTGACCTTCCTCTCGCCGGGTCAAAGTCACCGGTTGATGCGCTAGCGGTTCTAATCGATTACCTAGCAGTCTGTGCAATGAAGCCGGTGAAGGCTGATGACGTCGCCGATGCAGATGAATTTAAGAATGATGAAACAGGGGATCGTACGCTTGAAGTGCTGAAGGCCGGATTAGGAATTGCCAAGCGCATTACGGGTAATAGTAGCGAAAGCCTCGGGCTTCATCCCGCGGTCTACTTCAGCAACGATAAGGGCAAACACAGCCGATTTTTATTCCTGGGCATGTCTGCGTTGGTCGCTGAAAAGGTGCGCAATAACGATGATGGCTGGTTCCGAGAGTTCACACTTGCGAGAAAGCGCGTAGAGCACTTTCTATTAGAAAATAAGTCGGTCATTGGCGTTGTGCTTCAGAACCTCGGCAAGAGAACGCGTATCCCAAAGATGCGGGAAATGTTCAGGTATCTAGTCGATATGAATACGAATACCGTCCCCGATCCAGCCGAAGTATTTGATCACATCGGGATGACCGGGAAAATTATCAACCTCACCGCAAGAACCAAAAGCAGCAGATTTTCTGACGATACCAAATCACAGATTTACTACCGACAGGCAATTGAGAGTGCACTGAAGTGTCCAATCTGCCACGGCCTTTTGGATACAACCAAATCGGTTTCCTATGACCACATCACCCCCGTCCGAGAAAAAGGGCTTGGCATCGCTAATAACGGCCAGTTGGTGCACCCCTACTGCAACAGTGGAATCAAGGGCTAGAGACTTGAGCGAAAAGCGACGTGACGAATACAGCGACCGCGAAACCGAGCGCCGCGCTACCGATGCACTGCGCCGCGCTTTAACGACGCCGTATAAACCGCAGCGGGATATGGTCGGCAAAGTAGGCCGCTCCAAGAGCAAGCCTACCGCTAAGCGCCCTAAAACTCCGAGTCCAAAATAGCCAAAATGCGCCGCAGATTTCGGATCGCGCGGGCGTGTCTAAGTTTCTGAACGAGTGCCTTGATACGTCAGCCGCTTGCCCGCTGCGCCACGGATCGCGCGCTGAGCGCGCTCGGTGTCATCAACACCCATGGCGGCACGGTTCGAATACCTGAAATCAAACTCATCAAGGTATCGCTGCAAGTGCTGTGCCCCGCAGTGCTGGTAAGTGCCACGCATCCCACGCTTGAACACGCCGAAAAATCCTTCGACGGTGTTCGTCGTCACGTCACCGCGCGCATATTCTTCCGCGCTGTGCTTGACCTTTTCGTGCTTCGCAAACTCCCAATTGTGTGACGTTCCTTCGTCCGTCATCAGGCGGCTGCGAAGGTCCGCATTCTCACGCAGAACCTTGAACGTCTCTTTGGTCGTCAGGTTGTCCATGACGAGCGAGCGCGACGGGCCGCCACGCTGCACAAGCGTCATGATCGCTTTCTTGCCACCAGGGCCGGGCTTGCCTTTGCGACGGCGGCGATAACGCGGATCAGTATCGCGATCCTTCGGACCCCAATAGGTCTCGTCGCTTTCGATGACCTCGCCTTCGCCACCAAGCTTGTCGGGATTTGCAGGGCGCATCGCCTCACGGATACGGTGCGCCATGAACCATGCGGTCTTGTAGGTGACCTGAATAGTGCGGTGGAGCTGGTGCGCGCTGATGCCTTTCTTGCTCGATGCCATGAGGCGGAACGCCAGCACCCATTTGTTCAGCGGGACGTGGCTGCTTTCCATCACGCTGCCGGTCGTGACCGTGAACTGGCCTTCGCAGTCATTGCAATGGAACAGGCCGGGACGGTGCGCTTTGCCCTGGAGTCGGTAAACGCGCTCCACGCCGCCGCAATGCGGGCAGGAGGGCTTTCCATCCGGCCAGCGGATCGCTTCGAGGTGCTCGCGAGCTTTCGCTTCGTCAGTGAAAATCGGGTTGGTGAGGTTCATGGCCTTGGCTCCAATAGCCAAGACACTACCTCAAGGGCCTACCTTTGTCAAAGGGATAATTGCGTATCTTTCAGAAAATACCTGATTTTGCAGTGCAATAGGGGAGGCTACTCGATCTTGATGCCGGCGGCTTTCACCACATCCGTCCAGCGCGTGCGCTCGGCCTCGATGAACTTCGCCACCTCGGCCGGGCTCATATTGCCGGCGCGTGCGCTCAGCGCATCGAGCTGCTTGCGGATGTCCGGCTCGTTGAGTGCGTCATTGATCGCGGCATTGAGCTTGGCGGCGATCGCCGGCGGCGTCTTCGGCGGCGCCATGATCACGTTCCAGGTTTCCGATTGGAAATTCGGCACGCCGACTTCGGCGAGCGTCGGAATGTCAGGATAGGTCGCGATGCGCTTTTGCGTCGCCAGCGCCAGAATCTTCAAGTGTCCGGCGCGTTGCAGGCCGGAGGCCGCGGCCATCTCCAGGAACATCAGGTCGACATGATCGCCGATCAGGTCGTTGATCGCCGGCGCCGTGCCCTTGTACGGCACATGCACGAGCTTGAGGCCAGTCGAGCGCTGCAAGAGCTCGCCGGCGAGATGTGAGGTGGTGCCGTTGCCCTGCGAGGCATAATTGAGCTGCCCCGGATGCGCTTTGGCGTAGTCGAGGAATTCGCGCGCGCTCGACACCGGAAGGCCCGGTCGCACCGTCAGCGCATTGGGGATGATGGTCATGACCGAGACCGGCACAAAGGCCGTCGGATCGAAGCGCAGCGTGTTGTAGAGCGCGGCATTGACGATCAGCGGCGCCGGGACGGTCGCGAGCAGCGTGTAGCCGTCGGGCTCGGCCGTGAACACGGCTTCTGAACCGATATTGCCGGCCTGGCCGCCCTTGTTCTCCACTGTCACCGGCTGATGCCAGCGCTGGCGCAGCTTCTCCGCGACGATGCGGGTGATCGAATCGATACCGCCGCCAGCCGGCACCGAGACGATGATCTTGATCGCCCGGTTCGGATAGTCCTTCCCCGCATCCTGCGCGGAGGTCGGGTTCGCGACGAGAAGAGCAAAAATGGCGAGCAGCGCGAGGCGGGGGGACAAGGCCGCAGGCCCTAGGCGACGCGTGCCAGCTTCTCCGCCGGCAGTTCGATGTTGAACACGCGCTTGGCGTTGCCGCCGAGGATGTTACGCTTGGCCTGCTCGCTCAGGAACGGCAGATCGTAGATCGTGCTCGGCAGGTCGAAGTCCCAGTGCGGGTAGTCCGACGAATAGAGCAGCTGCGTCTCCGCCTTGATCATGCGGAAGGTCACCTCGAGCGCCTGCGGATCGGTGATCTCCATCGGCTGCGAGGAGAAGAACATGTCGCGCATGTAGTCGCTCGGCAGCTTCTTTAGCGCCGGCGCTTCCGAGGAGCGCATCATGTACTCGTTGTCGAGCCGCTGCATCATGAACGGCACCCAGGCGAGCCCACTTTCGATCCATAGCGTCTTCAGCTTGGGGAAGCGCTCGGGGAGGCCGTTCATGATCCAGTTGGTGAGATGCACCATGTTGTAGAACACGAAGCCGATGGCGTGCACCGAGATGAACTTGTTCATCGTCGCCATCGACTGTTCATTCCAATTGTAGCCGGCGTGGAAGGCGACCGGCAGATTCATCTCCTCGAGCAGCGCATAGGTCTTCATGTAGGCGTTGTGCTGCACGGGGCGAAAGCGCGCGCTGGTGATCATGAAGCCGACCACGCCCTTGGCCTTGCCGAACTCCTGCACCATGCGGAACGAGGCTTCCGGATCGTTGAACGGCAGGTATAGCATCGAGCGGATGCGCGGCTCCTTCGACAGCACGCGATCGACCAGCCAACGGTTATAGGCGCGCGCCATCGCCACCTCGACCTCGACCTGCGGATGCAGGCCGAGCTGCAACATCGGCGAGGGGAACATCACCGCGAGGTCGACGCCCATGGCGTCCATCCAACGCTTGGTCAGCGTGATGTCGCGATGTGTATCTTTCTCTGTGCGCTCGATCTTGCGCAGCGCGTACCGGGTGACGCGGCCGCCCATGTCCTGATAGCCGACGCCGCCCGAGAGCACGCCGTTGCCGCGCTGGCCGGTCTGGCTGGCGCTCATGGCGAGCTGCTGCAGCACCGGGTCGTCCATGTATTCGAGGATCTCGGAAAAGGACTCGAGCTCGTAGTGATGCGAGTCGACGTCGATGATCGGGAATTTCTCGTAGCCGCGCTCGGCCGCCTGCCGCGCCGCATGCGCCAGCAGCTTGCTGCTGTCGAATTCCTCGACCGCCATGCGGCGATAGTCGCTGAGCGGAAGATCCATGATCTTTGTTTCCGTCTGTTTCGCTAGCGGCCCGACCAGGCCTGCCACATGCCGAGCTCGAAGATCTGCACATTGACCGCCTTGAGGATGGCGGAGACCGTCACCATCGCGTCGGTAGCGGTGATCTGCGCGTCGGCGGGAAAGGCCGCCAGGGCCTGCTCGCTGCCGGCGGCGCGCTCAGCATAAAGCTGCACCGCCTTGGCCAGCATCGCCTGCACGTCGGCATTGCTTGCTGTGTCATTTGACATGATCGCTTCACCCGGCGACGACATAGATGTCCTCCCCGCGATGCACGACCTCAAAGGATTTCAGCCGCAGCTTGCGGTCGGCCGCGCATTCGCCGGTCTTGAGATCGTATTCGTAGCCGTGCCACGGGCAGACGAAGTGCATCTCATCGCTGAAGCGCTGCCCCTGCCAGCTGCGGTCGGGGCCGAGCACGTCCTCGACCTTGTGCATCATCAGCCCTTCGCAAGCCGGGCCGCCCTGATGCACACAGAGATTTTCATAGGCGTAAAACCGGCCCTGCCAACGAAAGACGCCGATCTCGGTGGTGCCATGCGCAACAATGCGCCGTTCTCCGTCGGGAAATTGCGCGGCTTTGGCAACGAAAATGTCGGGCATGCTGCACCTCTCACGAACGTCTCTGTTACGCACGATCGGAACTCTGAGGCAACAATGCTGGCGTTTCGACGCAGCGCCGTCATGACCGCCGGTTTCCCGACTATTCACAGTTTATTTTGGAGATAGCTGCGCTTTGTCCACAACGCCGCGTTGCTGTCGATCACACCAATCCTAGTATCCGCGCGCGCAAATCCGCCAGGATTTGATTCGCCGTAACTGTGGCGTCCCCGAGTACCGAACGAAAAGCAACGTTGGGGGTACCGGTATGTGGCGCGGGTTGGGAGTGCTGGCGTGTGCGTGCGTCGGTTTGTCCAGTATAGCGATGGCGCAGACAGCGACGGATCGATTGCCGCCGCCGCAACCGCCGACCATGTGGCAGCCTTCGGGCTCACAAACTTTGAACGCACCCGACGTGCCGTCGGTATCGCGTTCGATCACCGATCGCTGGCCCAGCTCGGTGGCTCCGGCACCCGCCGTCGGGTTCACCGCCGGCGCGTGGCAGATCTTTCCGCAAGTGACCGCGGGCGCGTTCTACGACGACAACGTGTTCGCGACCAACTCGAACCGGCAGTCCGATTGGGGTTACCTGGTGCGCCCCGAAATCGGCGCGCGCACGCAAGGCTCGAATTACGTGTTCACGACGCAGGGCTTCGTCGAGGACCGCCAGTACACGCGCTTCAAGAGCGAGGACCAGGTCAATGGCGCGGTCGGCGCGGCGACGGTGGTGCAGCCCGACAACGACACGCAGGTCGTCGGTCGCCTGCGCTATGTGCACGGCCACGAGGATCGCGGCACCGGTGAATCGGTCTTCGGCACCTTCGACAAGCCGGTCGCCTACGACACGCTCGAGGCGGCCGGTGCGTTCAACAAGCGCTACAATCGGGTGTGGACGTCGGTCGGCGTCGCCGAGCTGTGGTCGCACTATCAGAATCCCACCATCGGCGGCGTGCCGGTCGATTTCGGCTATCGCGATGGCAACGTCACCTGGGTGAACGGCCGCGCCGGCTACGTCGTGGCCCCGCTCACCAGCGTGTTCGTCGAAGTCGCCGGCAACGATCGTCACTGGCAGGTCAGCGCGTTCGACTCCGACGGCTATCGCGTCGTCGGTGGCGTGCTGCTGGAGCCGGGGCAGGGCGCGCGCCTGATCGGCGAAGCCTATGCCGGCTATATGTATCAGACCTACAACGGCTCGACCTTCCAGACCGTCTCGACCTTCACCTATGGCGGCTTGATGCAGTGGCTGATCGCGCCGCAATGGACCGCGGTGTTCGTCGGCCGCCGCGATGCATTGGAATCGGCGGGACTGACGACGACGGCCCCGATAACCTCCGGTGTGAGTCTCATCGAGTCACTGGTTGGTGCACGGCTCGACTATGCGATCCAGCCCAACTTCATCGTCGGCGCGGGGGCGAGCTATCTCGTCGACGAATTCGTCGGTGCCGGCCGCACCGACCGCATCTTGAGCCCGCTGGTGTCGGTCAAATATCTGCCGACGAGGAACATCACGCTGGGCTTCGATTACCGCAACGTCTCGTTCGGCTCGAGCGGGCTCGGCGTGCTCGCATATTATCGCAACGTCTATCTGTTCTCGATCAACGCCAAGTTCTGATCTGTTGCGGGCAGAAAAAAGCGCCGGCGCGAGCCGGCGCTGTTGTTTTGTCGTGACGCATCAGCGATTCACGTATCGATGATGCCGCCAGCGTCCGACGAGATGACGGCAGTGCCACACCCAGCGACGCTGGAACCGGTCGGGCTCGCGCAGGATCTGCCAGCAGCGTGCGCGCCAATCGTCGGCATAGGTAGTGCTGAAGCCGCCGATCTCGACGCCTCCTCCGCCTCCGCCGCCACTGCTGCTCGATGACGATGACGCACTCGCCGTGCTGGTGCCGCTGCCGGTTGTCCCGCCGGTGCCACCGGTTCCGCCGGTCCCACCGCCGCCGCCGGTGATGTCACCCACCGTCCCGTTGCCGGCGCCGACATTGCCATTGCCGGTATTCGTGCCGGTCCCGGTGGTTCCTGTGTTGGAGCCGGTATTCACGACGCCGACATTGGTCCCCGAGGTGGTGCCGCTGCCGTTCGGAGTTCCGACATCGCCGGTGCTGCCGCCGGTATTGCCGAGCCCGGCATTGGCCGAGCTCGTCGGGATCCCGCCGGTATTGTTGGTCTCGCCCGTCGGGCTTCCGGTGTTGGCGATCCCGGTATTGCTGCTGTCGACCCCCGGCGTGCCACCGGAATTGCCGACATTGCCTGTCGGGCTGTTGCCCGTGTTGAGCGCGCCGGTGTTCGCCGACGTGGCCGGCTGCGGCCCGGAATTGTTGCTGTCGCCGGTATTGGCGCCGGTCGTGTTCAACGCCGCGGTATTCACAGCGCCGACCGGTGTGGTCGTGCCCTGATTGCCGCTCTCGCCGGTATTGGCGCCGTTGAGCACGCTGGTGTTGCCGCTTACCAGAGGCAGCGGCCCGGTATTGCCGGTATTGCCGGTGGTGCCCGTCGTATCGAGCACGCCGGTGTTTGCGCCCGCGAGCGGCGTGCTGTTGGTGCCGCCGCTGTTGCCGTTGTTGCCGATCCCGCTGCCGTTATCGAGCGCCGCGGTGTTGGCGCTCGCGAGCGGCGCCGGTCCACTGTTGCCGGTGTTGCCGGCAGTGGTGCCAGTGTTGAGGACACCGGTATCGGCACTCGCGATCCCAGGCCCTCCAGTGTTCCCTTTGTCGCCAGTCGAGCCACCGAGATTGGCAATGCCGGTATTGGCATTGACGAGCGGCAGGCTGCTGTTGCCCGTGCTGCCCGTCGGGCTGCCGGCATTCAACGCGCCGACATTGGTGCCGACTCCTGCCGGGCCGCCATTGTTGCCCGAGCCCGTCGTGCTCGCAGCGTTGAGCACACCGGCATTCGTGCTGGCGAGACCGCCAGGGCCGGTATTGCCGTTGTTGCCGGTACCGCCGCCAAGATTGGCGATGCCGGCATTGGTATCGGCGAGCGGCAGGTGTTGGTTGCCGTTGCTGCCCGTCGGGCTGCCGGCATTCAGCGCGCCGACATTGGTGCCCATGCCGGCCGGGCCGCCATTGTTGCCCGAGCCCGTGGTGCTCGCTGCGTTGAACGCGCCGGCATTTGTGCTGGCGAGGCCGCCAGGGCCGGTATTGCCGCTATTGCCGGTGCCGCCGCCGAGATTGGCGACGCCGGCATTGGTGTCGGCGAGGGGCAGGTGCTGGTTGCGGTTGCTTCCCGTCGGACTGCTGGCATTCAGCGCGCCGACATTGGTGCCGACGCCCAGCGGATTGTCATTGCCGTTTCCGGTTGAGCCGGTGGTGCTTCCCGCGTTCAACGCGCCGACATTGGTGCCGGCGAGGCCGCCGAGGCCGGTGTCGCCGCTGCCGCCGGTCGAGCCGCCGAGATTGGCGATGCCGGCATTGGTGTCGGCGAGCGGCAGATGTTGGTTGCCTGAGCTGCCGGTGTTGCTGCCGTTATTCAGCGCCCCGACATTGGTGCCGAGACCGGCCGGGCCCCCATTGCCGGTCATGCCGGTGGTGCTGTTCTTGTTGAGCACGCCGACATTGCTGTCGGTGATGCCGCCGGGGCCGGCCGCGCCGGAGCTACCGGTCGTACCGCCGGTGTTGGCGACGCCAGCATTGGTCACGCCCAGCGCAGAGCCCGGGCCACCGGAGCTGCCGGTGTTGCTGCCATTGTTGAGAACGCCAATCGCGGTGCCGGCAACGCCCGGAGGATCGTTGCCGGTGTTGCTGTTTTTGTTGGCGACGCCGACATTGGTGTCGAGCAGCGGCTTGCCGTTGCCGTTCTGCGCGCCGGTGTTGCTGTGGTTGTTGAGTACGCCGACATTGGTGCTGGCGATCCCCGCGTTGCCGGACGATCCGGTGGTGCTGTTCTTGTTGAAGCCGTCGACCGTGGTTGTCACCGGTGTCCCGTGGCCGCTGAGATTGACCGTCGTGCCGGCATTGAGGCCGTTTGGATTGCCGTCGCCAGCCTTGATGGAGATGGTCTTCTGATCGGGATTGGCGCTGTGCGTAAGAAGCTTTCCGCTTCGCGCCGCACTGATCACGCTCTTCACATTGTGTGTTCTCACCGCGCGAATCAGTTTGCCGTGATGCGTCGTAGCGGCGGTGTGCATGCTATGGCTGGAGTTGCGCGCATGCGGTCGACCGAACTCGGTGCCGCCGGAGAAGAAGTTTCCGCCGCCCACTCCGCTGCCGCCGAAATTCGCTCCGCCGGAGAAGAAGCCGCTGCTGACGCCGCCGAGCGTCCCGCCGATGCTGCCGCCGACACCGCCGATGCTGGCTCCGACACCACCGAGCGCGCCACCGACACCGCTCCCGATGCCGCCGAGGCTGCCGCCAACACCGCCGACGCTGATGCCGTGACCGGCGACACTGACGCTTGCTCCCACAGGTCCGGCGACGGCCGGCGTGATCGCCGAGCTTAATGCAACGATGGCAACGCTATTCCTCAACGCGCGCGCAAGCGCGCGGACCGCGGACGTCCCCATGAGACCACTCCCATCAACACAAACGTCTCCCATCGAACAAACCGAGGGGGCGGTAGCCGCGTTCAGAAACGTAAAGTTCGACTCAATCACAAGCTTGTGAAAAGCCTGCGCTACACGTCTGAATCGAATGCGGAGTGCGACTTACGTCCGGCGCAGGCGCGGGTCAGGCTGGTTCCCTTGCAGCGTGGCCTGGATTGCCTCGCGCAACACCGCGTGCTCGCTCTTTTCCCATTGCGAAACGCGGATGTCGGCGAGCAGCGTTGCCGATTTGCCGAACACCGCGATGCGATCGCCGACAGCGATGGCTTCCTCGAGCTGATGCGTGATCAGGATCGCGGTGGAACCGCATTCGCGCGCCAGCGCGAGAAAGGTCTCGCGCAATTCCGCGGCGGTGACCTCGTCGAGATGCCCGAAGGCCTCGTCCGCGAGAAGGATGTTCGGCTGCACCACGAAGGCGCGGGCGATGGCCACGCGCTGGCGCATGCCGCCGGAGAGCTCGTGCGGATAGGCCTTGGTGAAATTCTTCAGCCCGAGTCGCTCGAGCCAGGCCGTCGCGCGCTCACGCTGCGCGGCTTCAGCGACGCCGATCAGCTCCAGCGGCAGGCGCACATTGTCGAGACTCGAGCGCCAGGGGAGCAGGCGGTCTTGCTGGAACACGGTCGCGATCTGGCCGCGGAAATGGTCGAAGTCGCCATAGGGCGTCTTGCCACCGATCACGATCGAACCTTCGGTCGGCGCCTCGAGCCCGATCATCAGATCGAAGAAGGTCGACTTGCCGCAGCCGGTCTGGCCGACAATGGCCACCACTTCGCGCGGCGCGATCGTCAGGCTCAGCTTGTCGATGGCGACAACGGATTGCCCCGTCGTCGCCTGGCGATAGACCTTGCGCAGGTCTTGCACCTCGATCGGCGCCGGACCGCTTACGCTCATGCGCGCCACCGCAGCAGCCGGTGCTCGATGCGGATCACCACAGCCTCGAGCAGGAACAGCAGCACCACCAGCACCAGCGTCCAGGCGAAGACGTCGGCGACCGAGAACAGCTCCTGCGCCACCGCGAGCTGATGACCGATGCCGGTCACCGCACCGACGAGCTCCGCGATGGTGACGACGCGGATGGCGAGGCTCAGATTGATCTTCCAGCTGGTGATGATGCTCGGCACGATCGCCGGCAGCATCAGCTTGGCGAAATATTGCAGCGTGGTTGGGCGAAACGAGCGCATCATGCCGCGCAGCTCCCGCGGCACGGCGCGCATGGCATCGAGCGAATCCACCAGGAATACCGGCCCGCACACGGCGAACAGGACGAAGACGATGCGGAATTCGACACCGCGGAACCACAGCACCGCGAACAAGATCCAGGAGACGACCGGCACCGCCATGAGCAGCCGCACCATCGGGTGCAGATAGTTCTCCAGCGCATGCGAGCTGTACATGGCCATCGCCAAAGCGAGTCCGAGCACAAACGAAACGATGAGCGCGGCAATGACCCGCGCCAGTGTCACCGCGACATCGATCGGGGTGATCTGGATCAGACTTTTCCCGATCGTGATGAAGCTCGGGATGGCGAACGGTGGAATGCCCAGATAAGGCGCCAGACGCGAGAGCGCCTCCCAGGCAATGGCGAAGATCAGGATGGAGACGAGCGTCTGCCGCGGAAACTGGAACTCAACCGCAGAGGCGTGACGTTCCTCAAGGGACATAGATGATCTTCTCGTCCGGCATCTTTTCGTAGAAGCCGGCCTTCACAGCGCGCTCCATCATGTCGGTGATCGACTTGCGCACGGCGGCATCCGCGGTCGACTTCACCGTCATGTTCAGGCGCCCGCTTTCCACCGCAGCTTTAAGAATGCCCGGTGGCAATTTGCCTTCGACCGCGATCTTGTCGGCGTCGTCGGTGTTGTTGCGAATATAGTCGGCGACGTCCTGCAGCGCGGCAAGCAGCATCTTCGGCGCGTCGGGCACACGTTGGATCGTGTCGGCGCGGATCGCCGGCACGATCTCCCAGCCATCGCTGCCGGTGATCTCCTTCCAGCCAGCGGCGCCGTTGAAGATCATCTTCCAGCTTGGGTTCTGCTTGAGGATGATGCTCGCGAGCGGCTCGATCACCAGCGCCGCGTCGACGCGGTCAGCCTCGAGCTGCGCACGCGCCACGGCGAAGTTGGCGTTGACCACCGTAATGTCCTTGCCGAGGTCGATGCCTTTCGCCTGCGTGTAGATCTTGAGCACCTGAAATTGCGAGCCGCCCATGTCGGCGGCGAGCTGCTTGCCCTTGAGATCGGCGAGCGATTTGATCTTGTCGTCTTTGGCGAAGACTACGAGATCGCCCAGCGTGAAGCCGGTGCCGAAGATGCGCAGTGGCACGCCTTGCTGATAGAGCTTCACGAAGATCGTCGGGCCGCCGATCAGCGCATCGGTCTCGCCGGTGGCGAAACCGGCGTAGAACGCGGCGATCGAGGGGTAGGCCTTGGCATCGAGCTCGAAGCCATGTTTGGCGTCGAAGCCGCGCGCCTTCATGATGTTCCACACGATCGGGTTGAACACCGGCAGCGTCAGGCTGGAGACGTGGATCACAGGCTTGCTTTGGGCAAAGCTTCCTGTGGTCCCGGCCAAGGCGAAGGTAAGGCCAGCGGCCAGTGCGGCGAACGAACGGCGCGATGCGATCATGATCCTCCCCGTTATTCTCGTCCGGCGGCGTGCGGCCGCTCTTTTCAGTCGGAGCCTAGCAGAGCACGCGTGTCGCCCAACCCGAAAAGATGACGCGCATTCTGCGTCCGCCGCCCACGCTGCGCTTGCAAGGTCGCGTACGAGTGTAATAGCATTTCGTTTGTGTGCAAATGAATTAGCGTGAGCCCCTGATGCCGCACATCACGACTGCCGACGGCGTCCGCCTCTATTACGAAGAGGCCGGGCAGGGCACGCCGATCGTTTTCGTGCACGAATATGCCGGCGACTATCGCAGCTGGGAGCCGCAGCTGCGGCATTTCTCGCGCTCGCATCGCTGCATCACCTACAGCCAGCGCGGCTATCCGCCGTCCGATGTGCCGAGCGATCCCAAGCGGTACGGGCAGGACATCGCGCGCGACGACGTCATCGCGCTCATGGATACACTCAAGCTCGCGAAGGCGCACATCGTCGGCCATTCCATGGGCGCCTACACGGCGCTGCATGTGGGCATGCGGCACCCGCAGCGATGCATCTCGGTGACCGCTGCCGGCTGTGGCTGGGGCTCGACGCCCGACGTCGCGCAGCGCGAAGCGATGAAGGCGATGGCCGCCGAGACCGGGAAGATGTTCGCGGAAGAGGGCATCGTCGCCGCCGCTGCGAAATATGCCGATGCGCCGATGCGGCAGACTTTCAAGCACAAGAATCCGCGCGGCTTTGCGGAGTTCGCGCGCATGCTCGCCGAACATTCGGCGGAAGGCCACGCGCAGACCATGTTCAACCTGCAGCTCAAGCGCCCGACGCTGTGGGAGATGGAAGCGGAGCTGAAGAAGTTCTGCGTCCCGCTGCTGGTGATTGTCGGCGATGAGGACGAGCCTTGTTTCCAGGGCAGCATCTTCCTCAAGCGTATCGTGCCGACGGCGGGACTGCTCATCATCCCGCGCTCGAGCCACACCATTCCGAGTGAAGAGCCGGCGGCCGTGAACGCGGCGCTGGCGGACCTGTTTGCCGCGGCCGAGGCTGGCCGCTGGCTTTCCCACAAACAATAACCGGAGGGACTCCATGGATCTGCAGCTCAAGGGCAAGACCGCGCTGGTGACCGGCGGCAGCGAAGGCATCGGCAAAGGCATTGCCCAGTTGCTCGCCAGAGAGGGCGTCGACGTCGCCATCTGCGCGAGGCGCAAGGAGCCGCTCGAGGCCACCGCCGCCGAGATCGCCAAGGCGACCGGCCGCAAGGTCGTCGCCATTCCCGCCGACCTCACCAAGGACGCCGACGCCAAGAACTTCGTCGAGCAGGGGCATAATGCTCTCGGTCGCGTCGACATCATGGTCAACAATGCCGGCTCGGCCCCGGGCGGCGTCATCGAGCACATGACCGAGAAGGACTGGGAGCAGGGGCTGCAGCTCAAGTTCATGGGCTATGTGCGCTGCCTGCGCTATGTGCTGCCGATCATGGTCAAGCAGGGCGGCGGCCGCGTCGTGAACCTGATCGGCAATGACGGTGTGAAGCCCTCTTACTGGGAAATCGTGCCGGGCGCCGCCAATGCCGCCGGGCAGAACCTCACCAAGTCGCTGGCCGGTCAGTATGGCCGCAACAACATCAGCTTCTGCGCGGTCAACCCCGGGCCGGTGCGCACCGAGCGCTGGGCTGGCCTGGTCAACGCCATGTCGCGCGACATGAAGATTTCTTACGAAGAGGCCGACAAGCTGGCCCCAGCATCGATCCCCCTGGGTCGCATCGCCGAGGTCGAGGAGGTTGCCCAGCTCACGGTGATGCTCTGCTCGCCATTGATGCATATGGTCAACGGGACGATGATCGAGATCGACGGGGGTCAGGACAAGCCACTGATGGATCGCTTCCGCGATCGCTGAGAGATTATGACGCAAGGTTTGCGCAGTTCTGGGCGGCGCACTTGCTTGACAAGGAATTGAGGCGCTCGGACACTTTGCGCAACTAGGCAGTGCTTCATCACCATCCGCGTGATCACGCAGGGAAGCTAGTCATGAACACGAAACGTCGCGTTTTATTCGTCGCGCTCGCTGCTGTCTTCGCCGCCGGGCTGGTCTCGCCCGTCTCGGCGCAACAGACCATCAAGATCGGCGAGCTCAACAGCTATAAGTCACAGCCCGCCTTCCTCGATCCGTACAAGAAGGGTTGGGAGATGGCGATCGAGGAGATCAACGCCAAAGGCGGCGTGCTCGGCAAAAAGCTGGAAGTCATCTCTCGCGACGACGGCGCCAATCCGGGTGATGCCGTGCGCGCCGCGGAGGAGCTGGTGACGCGCGAAGGTGTCAACATCCTCGCCGGCACCTTCCTCTCGCATATCGGTCTCGCGGTGACTGAGTATGCCGGCAAGAACAAGGTGTTCTTCCTCGCTGCCGAGCCGCTCACCGACAAGATCACCTGGCAGAACGGCAACAAGTACACCTATCGCCTGCGTGCCTCGACCTACATGCAGGTGGCGATGCTTGTCCCCGACGCGGTCGCCGCGAAGAAGAAGCGCTGGGCGCTGGTCTACCCGAATTTCGAATACGGCCAGTCCGCCGCCGAGAACTTCAAGACGCTGATGAAGAAGGCGCAGCCCGGTGTCGAATTCGTCACCGAGCAGGCGCCGCCTTTGGGCAAGATCGACGCTGGCGCCGTGGTGCAGGCGATCGACGACGCCAAGCCCGACGCGATCTTCAATGTCGAGTTCGGCGCCGATCTCGCGAAATTCGTGCGCGAAGGCAACACCCGCGGCGTGTTCAAGGATCGCCCGGTGGTGAGCCTGCTCTCCGGCGAGCCGGAATATCTCGATCCGCTCAAGGACGAGGCCCCCGCCGGCTGGTGGGTCACCGGCTACCCCTGGGACAAGATCAAGACACCGGCGCACAAGGCCTTCGTCGACGCCTATCAGAAGAAGTATAAGGACTATCCGCGCCTCGGCTCGATCGTCGGCTACGTGACGATGAAGTCGCTCGCCGCCGGCATCGCCAAGGCCGGCTCGACCGACACCGAGAAGCTCGTCGCGGCTTTTGCCAATCTGAAGGTCGATAGCCCGTTCGGTCCGTTCGTTTATCGGGCCAGCGATCATCAGGCCACGATGGGTGCGTTCGTCGGCAAGCTCGCGCTGGAGAACGGCAAGGGCACCATGGTCGACTTTAAATATGTCGACGGCGCCTCGGTGCTGCCGAGCGACGCCGAAGTGGCCAAGCTGCGTCCGGCCGCTTCGAATTGATGACTCTCGATCAGCCCTCCCTGTCTTCGGGGAGGGTGGTCGGCGAAGCTGACCGGGTGGGATAATTTCGATTCGAGCATGACACCCCACCCGGCTTCTCGCTGCGCTCGAAGCCACCCTCCCCTGAAGGGGAGGGATTAAGGCGCCGCAGTGCCATGACCCTCAACGCCTTCCTGTTTCAGGCGCTCAACGGGCTGTCCGCGGCGTCCGGATTGTTTTTCGTCGCCGCCGGCCTGTCGCTGATCTTCGGCGTTACCCGCATCGTCAACATTGCCCACGGGTCCCTCTACATGCTGGGGACCTATCTCGCCTACAGCTTCGCCACAAGCATCGGCGGTGGGCTCGGCTTCTGGGGCGGCATCGTCGCGACGGCTGTCCTTGTCGGCATTTTCGGCGCACTCATCGAAATCGCGCTGCTGCGGCGCATCTATCGCGCGCCGGAGCTGTTCCAGTTGCTCGCGACTTTCGCGCTCGTCCTCGTCGTCAATGACGCGGTGCTGTGGTTTTGGGGGCCGGAGGATCTGCTCGGTCCGCGCGCGCCGGGGCTACGCGGCGCCATCGAGATTCTCGGCCGCCGCTTGCCCAGCTACGACCTGTTCCTGACCTTCGTCGGGCCGGCGGTGCTGCTGGTCCTGCATTTGGCGTTGGCGCGCACCCGCTTCGGCCGGCTCATCCGCGCGGCGACGCAGGATCGCGAGATGGTCGGCGCGCTCGGGGTCAATCAGGCGCTGCTGTTCACCGCTGTGTTCGCGCTCGGCTCGCTGCTCGCCGGGCTCGGCGGCGCGCTGCAGGTGGCGCGCGAGCCCGCCAATCTCTCCATGGATCTCACGGTGATCGGCGACGCCTTTGTGGTCGTCGTGGTCGGCGGCATGGGCTCGATCACTGGTGCCTATCTCGCCGCCGTCATCATCGCCGAGGTGAAGGCGCTGTGCATCGCCGTCGGCGCGGTGCAGATCGCCGGCGTGAGCTTCAATTTTTCTCAACTCACGCTTGTCGCCGAATTTCTGGTGATGGCCGTGGTGCTGATCGCGCGGCCCTACGGTCTCCTCGGCCGCGCGCAGGGCCTCGTGCGCAGCGTTGCCGAGCCGGAAGACCCGATGCGTCCGGCGACGCCGTTGCTGCAAAGCGCCGCGCTCGTCCTCCTGGTCGTGCTCATCGCGCTGCCGCTGATGGCGCAGAGCTCGCCCTACACGCTGGTGCTCGGCATCGATGTGCTCATCGCCGTCCTGTTCGCGACGAGCCTGCATTTCATCATGGGCCCCGGCGGCATGCATTCTTTTGGTCACGCGGCCTATTTCGGGCTCGGCGCCTATGGCGCCGGCCTGCTGGTGAAATGGCTCGCGGCGCCGATGCTCGTTTCGCTCGCCGCCGCGCCGGTCGTTGCACTCATCGGCGCGTTGCTCTTCGGCTGGTTCGCGGTGCGCCTCTCCGGCGTCTATCTCGCCATGCTGACGCTCGCCTTCGCGCAGATCGTCTGGGCGCTGGTGTTCCAGTGGGAGGGGCTCACCGGCGGCTCCAATGGCGTGCTCGGGATCTGGGCGAGCGCACCATTCGACACGCGTGCCACTTACTATTGGCTGACCCTGGCGCTCGCGGTGATCGGCGTGCTGATCCTGCGCCGCATCCTCTTCGCGCCGTTCGGCTATGCCATGCGCGCCGGGCGCGACTCGATGCTGCGCGCGGAAGCGATCGGCATCGACGTCAAGCGCGTGCATTGGCTCGGCTTCGCCATTGCCGGCGCGGTGTGCGGCGTCGCCGGAGGCCTGTTCGCCTTCGCGAAAGGCTCGATCTCGCCAGAGACGATCCATGTCGGCCGCTCCATCGATGGCCTGGTGATGGTGCTGCTCGGCGGCATCCAGAATCTCGCCGGCCCCATTGTCGGCGCCTCGGTCTATGCGACGCTGCAGGACACCGTGATGCGGCAGACCGAATATTGGCGCGCGCTGCTTGGCGTCATCATCCTCGTTCTGGTGCTGGCATTTCCGCAAGGCATTGCTGGCGCCGCGGCGCGGCTCTTCGCGCGCTTTGGGCGCCGGCCATGAGCGAGCTCTCCATCAAGGCGCTCTCCAAGGCGTTCGGCGGCGTCCATGCCGTGCGCGAAGTCTCCTTCGACATCAAGCAGGGAGAATTCCTCGCCATGATCGGGCCGAACGGCGCCGGCAAGTCGACCTGCTTCAACATGATCAATGGCCAGCTTGCGCCCGACTCCGGCGAGATCTGGTTCGAGGGCAAGAACCTCACAGGCCTCAAGCCGCGCGAGATCTGGCGGCTCGGCGTCGGTCGTACCTTCCAGGTGGCCGCGACCTTCGGCTCGATGACGGTTGCGGAGAATGTGCAAATGGCGCTGATCTCGCATACCCGCGAGATTTTGCATCTGTGGCGCCCGGCCGCCTCGTTGCACCGCGCCCGCGCGCTCGAGCTTCTCGCGCAGGTCGGCATGCAGGATGCCGCCGACCGCGCCAGCCGCGAGCTAGCTTATGGTGACGTCAAACGTGTCGAGCTTGCCATCGCGCTCGCCAACGAGCCGCGGCTGTTGCTGATGGACGAGCCTACCGCCGGCATGGCGCCGCGCGAGCGCAACGATCTCATCGCGCTGGTGAAGCGGCTGGTGGTCGAGCGCGGCATTTCCGTGCTCTTCACCGAGCACTCCATGGACGTGGTGTTCGCCTTCGCCGACCGCATCATCGTGCTGGCGCGCGGGCGGCTTATCGCCGACGGCACCGCGGCGGCGATCCGCGATCATCCCAAGGTCCGCGAGGTCTATTTCGGCACCGGCAAAACGATGGCGCGTGTGGGAGCCGCACCATGAGTGGCGAGGTCATGTTGTCGGTCGAAGCCCTCAGCGCCTCTTATGGTGCAGCGCGCATTCTTTATGATCTGAGCTTTGAAGTGCGCCGCGGCGAGGTGGTGGCCCTGATGGGTCGGAACGGCGCCGGCAAGTCGACCACCATGAAGGCGCTGATGGGGCTGATCCCGCAGCGCCAGGGCACGGTGCGCTTCAATGGCCGCGATATTTCGCGGCTTGAGCCTTACGAAATCTCGCGGCTCGGCCTCGGCTTCACGCCGGAGGACCGCCGCATCTTCGTCGACCTCACGGTGATGGAGAATCTGGACATCGGCTTCCAGCCGCCGCGCAGCTTTCCCGATGGCACGCCGGCGCCGTGCTGGACGCCGCAGCGGCTGTTCGCGCTGTTTCCCAATCTCGGCGAAATGCCCGATCGTCCGGGCGGCGGGATGAGCGGGGGCGAGCAGCAAATGCTCACTGTGGCGCGCACACTCATGGGAAACCCGCTGTTGGTGCTGCTCGACGAGCCGTCGGAAGGCGTGGCCCCGCTCATTGTCGAGCAGATGGCCAATACGATTCTCGAATTAAAAAAACAGGGTCTATCGATCCTGCTTTCTGAACAGAACATTCCTTTCGCCGAGCTCGTCTCCGACAGAGTGTATATGCTGGAAAAGGGGCAAATGCGCTGGGCCGGTTCTATGCGCGATTTGTCGGACAATCCCGAGGTGCAGCGCGCATATCTGACAGTTTGATGACGGACCCCCTTTCGCAGGATCGTTGGACCGGTCATCATAGTTGGACATCCAACCTAGCGCCTGTTCCCGTCGGGATACGCGCCAGACAGAGAAGTCGGCCGATGCTTCGTCGCGACAAGCTCAAAGTGGTCCCACGCCCCGAAGGCAGCAGCGGCGAGCAACACGGCTACGTGCTTGACGATCAGGTCGGCTTTCTCATGCGCGTGGCCATGCAGCGCCACACCTCGATCTTCATGTCGCGGATGATCGAAGGTTTGACGCAGACGCAGTTCGCCGCGCTTGCCAAGCTGCTCGAAGTCGGCGCGTGTTCGCAGAACCATCTCGGCCGCCTAATCTATCTCGATGCCGCGACCATCAAGGGCGTGGTCGATCGTCTGCAGGCGCGCGGCCTAGTCACCACCTGCAACGACCCCAATGACCGCCGCCGTCGCGCCGTCGCGCTCACCGACAAGGGACGCCAGATAACGCAGGAAGCTTGCGGCATCGCCACCAGGATCACCGCCGCCACGCTCGAGCCGCTGTCGCTGGAAGAGCGGCAGGTCGTGTGCAAGCTGCTCGGCAAACTGTCCTAGCGCTGCTTCGCCAACAACGCCTTCAGCCGCTGCGGTGATACCGGCAATTGCGTGATCGCGCCGGGCATTCCCAACGCATCGTCGATCGCCGCAGCAATGGCCGCGCCCACCGCATTGGCGCCGCCTTCGCCGGCGCCTTTCAGCCCAAGCGGATTGAGCGGGCTCGGCGCGTCTTCAGAGATGATCACCTCGACGCGCGGCTGCTCGCGCGCTGTCGGCATCAGATAGTCAGCGAAAGTGACGCTGAGCGGCTCGCCGTTCTCGTCATAGAGGAATTCCTCCAGCAGCGCGCCGCCGATCCCTTGCGCCACGCCGCCGACGATCTGCCCTTCCACCAGCGCCGGGTTCACCGCGCGGCCGATGTCATAGGCGACGAGATAGCGCTCGACGGTGACGCCGCCGGTCTCCGCATCGACGCGCAGCTGCACCACATGCATGCCATAGGGATAGACCATGTGGCTGAATTCGAACCAGCCGTCGGCGGTCAGTCCCTCGGGCGACGCTTTCGCCAACGACGCGGCGACCGCGCCAAGCTGCATCGAGGGGCCGCTGCCGTCCTGCCGGCGGATCTCGCCGTCGACGATGGCAAGCGACGCGGCCGGGGTCTGCATCAGCTCCGCCGCGGCGGCGAGCGCCTTGTCGCGCAGCGCGACCGCGGCGCGCCGTGTGGCTTCGCCGGTCATCACCGTGACGCGCGAGGCGAAGGCGCCGAGGCCCTTCTCGATGCGATCGGTCTGGCCGTGGATGACGCGCACGCGCGCATAGTCGACGCCGAGTGTCTCGGCGCAGATCTGCGCGATCACCGTCTCGACGCCTTGGCCGACCGACGCGGCGCCGGTGACCACCTCGACCGCGCCCGAGGGATCGACGGTGATCCGCACACCGTCGAACGGGCCGAGGCCGCTCTTCTCGACGAACATGGCGATGCCGATGCCGACCCTTTCGCCTCTGGCGCGGCGCGCCCGCACTTGCTCGCGCGCGTTCGTGCCAAAGCCCGCGAGCGCCTTGTCGAGCAGCCGCGCATAGTCACCGGAATCATAGACGACCGTGGTGCCGAGCGTGTCGAGCCCGACCGCGTAGGGCATCTGCTGCGATGAAATGAGATTGCGCCGCCGCACCTCGATCGCATCGATGCCGACTTTGGCGGCAATGGCGTCCATGAGCCGCTCGCGCACGAAGGTGCTCTCGAAGCGGCCGGGCGCGCGATAGGTGCCGCACGGCGTTTTGTTGGTGAGCCGGATGTGGCCGGCGGCGCGATAGGCCGGCACGCGATACGGGCCGGGCAGCATGGCGGCGGCGAGATCGGTGACGGTGGCGCCATGGGTGCGAACATAGCCGCCCTGGTCAGTGACGAAGCGGTCGTCGATCGCCAGGATGCGGCCCGCGGCGTCGACCGCGGCGCGAATGTGATGGCGCTGCTGACGCGAGTGATTGCAGGCCAGCAGGTTCTCGCGCCGGTCCTCGACCCATTTCACCGGCCGGCGCAAGCGCAGCGCCGCGGCGCAGGCGAGCACATCCTCCGGATAGAGCTCGCCGCGCACGCCGAAGCCGCCGCCGACATGACCCTCGTAAAGCTGCACGCTTGCCGGCTCGCGGCCGAGCATGCGCGCCAGCTGATCCCGGTTCCAGTGCGGCACCTTGGCGGCGCCGTGCATCTCCAGCACGTCGCGCGCCGCGTCGTAGCGGGCAATGGCGCCGCGCGTCTCCAGCGGCACGCCGGAATGCCGGCCGATCTCGAGATCGAGCTCGACGATGGCGCTGGCGACGCGAAACGCGGCATCGACGTCGCCATAGCCTTTGCGGATCACCACCGGCTCGGTCGAATGGCCGGGCAGGAATTCTCCCGGCGCCGCCTCGGCGTCGAGGATCGGCGGCAGCGCCTCGATCTCGAGCTCGACCGCCTCGGCGGCGTCCTCGGCGAGATAAGGGTCTTCGGCAAAGATGACGGCGACCGGATCGCCGACATAGCGCACGCGCCCGCTTGCCAGCGCGTGCTGACGATAGGGCTCGAGCCCGGCGACGCGGGTGAGGCGGAAATCGATCGGCGGAATGTCGGCGACATCGGCCGCGGTCCACACCGCATGCACGCCGGGCCGCGCGCGCGCTGCCTCGGTATCGACCGCGATCAGCCTGCCGTGGGCGATCGGCGAGCGCACGACACGCATATGCAGCTGGCCGGGAAATGACACATCCGCCGCAAAGCGGCCTTGTCCCAGCAGCAGCGGGCGGTCTTCGAGCCGCGGGACCGACCGGCCGATGAACTTGCCGTCACTCGGCATCGCGGGACCTGACACTTACTTGGCACGCATCTCTTTTGCCGCCGCGCGCACGGCCTTGATGATGTTCTGGTAGCCCGTGCAGCGGCACAGGTTCGACGAGAGCACGTCGAGCAGGTCGTCGTCGCTGATATCCGGTTCGCGCTCGAGCACGCCGGCGGCGAGCATCAGGAAGCCGGGCGTGCAGAAGCCACATTGCAGGCCGTGGTGGTCCATGAAGGCGCGCTGCAGCGGATGCAGCTCGTCGCCATTGGCCAGGCCTTCGACGGTGCGAATTTTTTTGCCTGCGGCCTGTGCCGCGAACATCAGGCAGGAGCGCACCGGCTCGCCATTGACGATGACGGTGCAGGCGCCGCAGACGCCGTGCTCGCAGCCGATATGTGTGCCGGTCTGCCCGCAATCCTCGCGGATGGCGTCGGCGAGTGTGCGCCGTGGCTCGACCGCAATCGCGTGGTCACGGCCGTTGATGGTCAGCGTGATGGCAACTTTGTCGCTCATGCACTTTGCTCCGCATTCCGCAACGCCGCGCGGATGCGCTGCGGCGTTGCCGGCATCTCGTCGATCGACACGCCGAAGGGGGCGAGCGCGTCATTAATGGCGTTCATCACCGCGGCCGGCGCGCCAATGGCGCCGCCTTCGCCGAGCCCCTTGGCCTTGGTAATCGAGGCCTCGGTGTGCGTCTCGATGTGATGCAGCTCGATCGGCGGGATCTCATGCGCGGTCGGGGGCAGATAGTCGGCGAGCGTCGAGGAGAGGATATTGCCGGTCTCGTCATAGATGATCTCTTCCAGCAGCGCATTGCCTATGCCTTGCGCCACGCCGCCATGCACCTGGCCGTCGGCGATCATCGGATTGATGATGCGGCCGGCATCTTCCGCCACCAGGAATTTTTCCACGCGCACGCGACCGGTCTCGATATCGACCTCGACGATGGCGACGTGGCAGGCATTGGAGAAGGTGCCGCCGGGATCGTAGCTGCCGCTCTCGGAGAGGCCGGGCTCGATCTCGCCCTTGAAGCGGTGCGTCTGGTGGTAGGCCTCGCGCGCCATGGTGGCGATGCTCACGCGTCGGTCGGTGCCGGTCACTTTGGCTTCGCCGAGCTCCAGCACGATGTCGTCGGGCGCGGCCTCCAGGAGGTGGCTCGCGATCTTGACGAGCTTGGCGCGCACCTTGCGCGCCGCGATCAGCGCGGCGCCGCCGGAAATCACCAGCGACCGGCTGGCGAAGGTGCCCCATCCATAGGGCGACCGGTCGGTATCGCCGTGGATGACGCGGATGCGCTGCGGCTCGACCCCGATCTCGTCGGCAATGATCTGCGCTAGCGTCGTGCGCAGGCCCTGGCCATGCGGCGAGGTGCCGATGCGCGCTTCGACAAAGCCCGACGGATCGATGCTGAGCTCGACGGTCTCCCAGCCAGGCGTGATCTCCATGCCGCGTGCGGCGAACGCCGGGCTGCCATAGCCGGTGCGTTCGGAGAATGTCGCAAAGCCGATGCCGAGATAGCGCCCCTGGGCGCGCGCTGTCTTCTGCCGCGCGCGAAACGCCGGAAGATCGATCGCCTCGACCGCCATCTCCAGCGTCTGCTTGTAGGTCGCTTCGTCGAACACGAGACCGGTCGCGGAGGTGTAGGGGAATTTGTCGATCAGGTTGCGCCGGCGGATCTCCACTGGCTCGATGCCGAAGGCGGCCGCAGCCTTGTCCATCAGCCGCTCCAGCGTGAAGGTGATCACCGGGCGCGACACGCCGCGATACGGCGCCATCGGGCAGGTGTTGGTGGCGACGCCGCGCGCGCGGCAGGCATAGGCGCGCACGTCGTAAGGCCCGGGGAATTCCGCCATCGCCATCAGGGGCTCGACGCCGCAGGTGGTGGGAAAGCAGGAATAGGCACCGATATTGGAAATGAGCTCGGCAGAGAGCGCGATCAGCTTGCCGTTGGTGTCGAAGGCGCCTTCCAACGTCACATATTGATCGCGGCTGTGGAATCCGGCGATCAGGTTCTCGCGCCGGTCCTCGGTCCAGGCCACCGAGCTTTTCAGCTTCCGCGCCAGCCACACCAGCAGGACGTATTCCGGCGCGAGCGACATTTTCTGCCCGAAGCCGCCGCCGACATCGGGCGCGATCACGCGGAGGTCCGACTCAGGCATGCCGAGCACGTCGGCGATCGCGGTGCGGGTGAGATGCGGCATTTGCGTGGTGCAGGTCAGCGTCACGCGTCCGCTCGCCGCGTCGTAAGCGGCGTGTCCGGCGCGCGGCTCCATCGGCGTCGCATTCTGCCGGTTCGAGCGCGCCTCAAGCTTGATGCGTTTCGCAGCGCCATTCCATGCGGCATCGAAGTCTGCGGTCTTCACCGCGCCTTCGACGATCACATTGCCAGGCGCTTCTACATGCAGACTGCGCGCACCCGTCTGCAGCGCATCGCGGGAGTCGCTCAGCGGCGTTAGGGGGGCAATCGCAACGTCGACCTGTTCGACAATGTCCTCGGCGATCTCCTCGCTCTCGGCAACCACGGCCGCGACGCATTCGCCGACGAAGCGCACCTCGCCGTCGGCGAGGATCGGCTGCGCGATCGGCTTGTAATTGAACTTGTGCAGCATCGGCCGGATCGGCTTCACGCCCTTGAGGTCCGCCGCCGTGATCATCATGGCGCCTGGCGGCGCGGTGATGCTCTCGACGCGGCCCGCGGCGGCGCTGCTGCGCACGAAGCGTACCCAGTGCGCGGCGGGGAGGTCAGCGGTGAAGCGTCCTTGCCCAGTCACCAGCGCAGGGTCCTCCAGCCGGCGAATGGCGCGGCCGACCCAGGTGGTGCCGGAGCCCTCGGTGTGCGCGGTCATGACGCCGCGCGGTCCAGCGCGCGGCGGACGACCGCGCGGGTGAGGTCGCGCCGGTAGTCGGCGCTGGTCTGGAAATCCTCCATCGGCTCGACCGCGACGGCCGCTGCTTCGGCCGCGACCTTGAAGGTGTCGGCGCCAGGTGCCCGGCCGTTCAGTGCCGCTTCTGCTTCGGGAATGCGACGCGGGCGGTCCTCGGCGCCGCCGACGCCGATGCCCGCCCCCGCGATCTTGCCGTCTTCGAGGCGGTAGGTCGCGAGCGCCGCGGCCATGGCGAAGTCGCCGGCGCGGCGGCTGAATTCGTAGAAGCCGAAGCTTTCATCTTTCGCGAGCAGCGGCAGCCGCACTTCGGTGAGCAACTCGTCCTCGGCGAGCGCCGTCGACATGATACCGGCGAAGAAATCGCTCGCCGCGATCACGCGCTCGCCCCGCGTACTGCGCGCGACGATCTCGGCACCGAGCGTCGCCGCCACGAGGCACCACTCGGAGGCCGGATCGGCATGGGCGACGCTGCCGCAGAACGTGCCGCGCATGCGGATCGGATAATGCGCGATGTGGCGCACGACATAGCTCAACAGCTTGCCGAGCGGATTGTCGGTCACATGCTTATGGAAGGCGGCATGCCGCACCCGGGCGCCGATCACGAGCTTGCCGCCGTCGACCGCGAGCCGGTCGAGCCCGGCGACCTCGTTGATGTCGATGAGATGCGCCGGCCGCGCCATGCGGAAGGCCATGATCGGCACGAGACTTTGCCCGCCGGCGAGCACGCGGCCGTCTTCGCTCGAAAGCTTGCCGAGCAGCGCCACCGCTTCCTCGATGGTCTTCGGGGCGTGGCGGGTGAACGGCGCGGGCTTCATCGCTCAGGCCTCGTCGAGCCCGATATCGACCGCGGGCGCCGCCTGGGTGATGCGGCTCGTGGAGATGAAATCGACGCCCGTTTCGGCAATGTCGCGCACGGTCTCGTAACGCACGCCGCCCGAGGCTTCGATCGGGATCCTGCCGTCGACGAACTTCACCGCCGTGCGCATGTCGTCGAGCGACATGTTGTCGAGCATGATGATGTCGGCCTTCGCGGCGATCGCCTCGCGCACCTGGTCGAGCCGGTCGCATTCCACCTCGATTTTCACCAGCATCGGCGCGCGGCTGCGCGCGCGCTCGACTGCTTTGGTGATGCTGCCGCACACCGCGATGTGGTTGTCCTTGATCATCACGCCGCCGTCGAGGCCGAGGCGGTGACTGGCGCCGCCGCCGCAGGTCACTGCGTGCTTCTCCAGCATGCGCAGGCCCGGCGTCGTCTTGCGTGTGTCGATGAGCTTCGCCTTGGTGCCGGCGATGGCGTCGACATATCGCGCGGTCTCAGTGGCGATGCCGGAGAGATGCTGCGCGATGTTGAGCGCGGTGCGCTCGACCGTGAGCACGCTGCGCGCGCTTCCCGAAATCGACATCAACCGCGTCTTCGTCTGCACGCGGCCGCCGTCTTCGGTGGCGACCTCTACTGTGAGCGCGGGGTCGTAGCGCTTGAACACCGCGGCGGCGACGCCGATGCCGGCGACCGCGATCGACTGGCGTGCATTCATGTGGAAGCGGCCCTGCGCGTCCGCGTCGATCATGCCCATGGAAGTCAGGTCCCCATGGCCGATGTCCTCGGCGAGCCACAGGTCGATCAGGCGATTGAGCGTGAAAGGATCGAACATTGGCGCCCTTTTTCGTTGGCCTAGGGGGCGATGATATCGCCCCGAACGGCGGAGGCAAGATCGTTTGTACGCAAATGAACTAGCGGATCACCGTCCGATCGAGGAGAAGGAGCAAGGCGTTGGCGGCCACCGCAAAGACGGTGAGGAACACCGCGACTGCCATGATGGTGGCGATGTCCCCGAGCCCCATCGCATTCATGATGAGAAAGCCGAGGCCGCGCTGCGAGGCGAACATCTCGCCGATCAGCACGCCGAGCAGGCTGAGCGAAAAGCCGAGCCGCGCGCCGGAGAGCACTTCCGGCAGCACCGCGGGAAGCGCGACGGTCAGCGCCATCTGCGACGGCGTCAGCCGCAGCACATGCGCGGTGCGCCAGTAGACCGGCTTGATCTGCATGATCGCCTTCATGGTGAAAATCGTCACCGGGATCAGCCCGTGCATGGAGCCGAACGCGACCTTCGCGGAGATGCCGAGCCCGAAGCAGAGCAGCACCAGCGGATAGAGTGTCACCTTCGGCAGCGAGTAGAGCGCGATCAGGATCGGCTCGGAGACGATGCTGGAGGTGCGGTTGAGCCCGAGAATGACGCCGAGCCCGATGCCGCCGAGGAGCGAGATCAGCACCGCAAACACGAAAGCGCGCGCCGTCGCCTCGGCGTTATTCCAGAATTCCGCGGTGCCGACGAGCGCGCCGAGCTTCTGCGCGGTGGCAAACGGAGAGGTGAGGGCGCCGTCGCCCGTCCATGCATGCAGCGCCTGCCAGGCGATGACGATGCCGAGGACGAGCAGGATGAAATCGCCGATGCGTTTCATCGCGTCACCGTTGCAGCCGCGCCTGCAGGCGGCGATCAATGAGATCGAGCACGGTGTTCGCCGCGGTCGCCAGCACGATCACCAGCAGCATCAGGCCGTACATCTTGCGGTTTTCGAAATTGTTGTAGGCGTAAGCGATCGCATAGCCGATCCCGGAGCCGGAGAGGATGAACTCCGAGGCGATGACGCCGATGAAGGCATAGGCGAAAGCGAGCTTGATACCGGTGAACAGATGCGGCGCGGCAGCCGGCAGGTCGATCAGCAGCGCGCGCGTCGGCGCGCTCATGCGCAGGATCTGAGCGGTCTTGCGCAGCACCGGCGGGATGCGATCGAGCCCGGTCAGCGTGCCTGCGATCATCGCCACGATGGAGAGCAGCACCGCGATGGCGATGATCGCCCGCGGGCTCACGCCAAAGACGACAATGAACACCGGGTAAAACATGAAGGTCGGGATCGCGTAATAGCTCGCCAGCAGCGGCTCGACGGCGCGACGTAGCCGCGGGAGCGCATGCAGGCCGACGCCGAGCGCGAAGCCCAGCACCACCGAGAGCACCGAGGCGGCGACCACGTTGCGCAGTGTCGAGATGATGTCGGCGGCATATTCGCCGGAGCGCAGCAGATGCCAGAGGCTGTCGGCCATCGCTGATGGCGCGATCAGCACCGTGCGCGGGATGAGGCCGCCGCGGCACGCCGCTTCCAGCGCGGCAATGAATAGCGCGACGACGAGAAGCCTGATCCAGCCTTCGCGCGTCACGGTGCTGAGGCTCCCATGATCTTCAGCGATTCCGCCCGTAGCTTTTCCCAGAGCCGCGCCGTGATCCCGCCGAAGCGCGGATCGGAGACGACACGGCTGTCGCGCTCCCGCGCCCATTGCGTCTCGACGATGTCGATGAAGGTGCCGGGCCGCGCCGACATCACGCCGACGCGGTCGGAGAGCATCGCAGCCTCGTCGAGCGCATGGGTGATAAGGAGAACGGTCGCCTTGGTCTCGCGCCACAGGCGCAGCAGCTCGTCGCCCATCAGCAGGCGCGTCTGCTGGTCGAGCGCGCCGAACGGCTCATCGAGCAGGATCAGGCGCGGCTGCAGCACCAGCGTGCGCGCGATGCACACGCGCTGCCGCATGCCGCCCGAAAGCTGCGCCGGATGCGCATGGGCGAACTCGCGCAGCCCCATGAAGCCGATGGCATAGTCGACACGCCGCGCGATCTCCGCCGCGTCGACGCCGGCGCGGCGCAGTCCGAAGGCGACATTGTCGCGCACGCTGAGCCAGGCGAACGATGCATCCTCCTGGAAGACAACGCCGATGCCCTCGGGCACACCGTCGACCGGCCTGCCTTCGAAGCTGATGTCGCCCTGCGTCGGCCTGGCGAGGCCGGCGAGACAGTCGAGCAAGGTCGATTTGCCGCAGCCCGAGGGGCCGACGACGGCGAAGAACTCTCCGCGATGCAGATCGAGATCGACGGGCCCGAGCGCGTCGAGTTTCGTTCCCGACGCCAGATCGAACGAGCGCGTGACGCCGCGCAGGCGCGCATGCACGGCATCAGGTCGCGAAGGGTCGGTCACAACTTGCCTTGCAGATCCTTCGGCAGGAACGACTGGTCCACGAGCTTGCTCCAGTCGACGTCTTCCTTCACCTCGCCGATCAGTTTCAGCCCTTCCACCGTGCGGTCGAGCTCGGCGCGGTTGAAATCGCCGGCGCTCCACATCTTTGGCCCGATCATGTTGGCGACCGCCTGCTTGGCGATCGCCGGATCGAAATGCCACAGTTTGGTGAGGATCGCGGCGGTACCGTCCGGATCGGCATAGATCGCCTCCACCGCGGCGCGGCGGCCGGCGATGAGGGCGCGCAGCTTGTCCGGATGCTCCTTGGCGAAGGCGCGCGTGGTGATGCCGACCGAGGTGGTCATTGGCGGCAGCACGTCCTTGGCCGCGAGCACGGTGCGATATTTGTCCTTGCGGATGATCGAGAGCGGCTCGATCAGCCCGGCGGCGGATACCGCGCCCTGCTCGAGCATGGTCAGCGCCGGCGGATAGCCGCCGGCGGCGATGCGCGTGACCTTCGACGCGTCGATGTTCTTGGCCTTGAGCTCCATCAGGAAGATCATTTCCGACGACGACTTCGGCGAGGTGATCGCGACTTTCTTGCCGACGAGGTCGTTGATGCTCTTGATGTCGGAATTCGGCATCGTGACCAGCGTCGATTCCGCGACCGTGTGGGTGCCGACATTGACGATGATCAGATCGAGCCCGCCCGAGCGCGCCGCTGCGAGTGCTGCCGGCAACGCCACTTCACCATAGGGCGTGCTGCTGGCGAGGATGTTGCGCACTGTGGTGCCGCCGCCCGCCGAGCCGATGATGCCGGTGATGTCGATGCCGGCCTTCTGGAACAGGCCTTTCTCCATGCCGACGGCAAATGGCGCGCCATAGAGGCTCTGCCCCCATTGCGTCACCGAGATTTCGTCGCTGTGGGCCGGAGTGGCGAGAGCTGCGGCGAGCAGCGCAACAGCGCTGAGAATGCGCATGGGCTGCGCGAATTGTTTTGTCATGATCTCCACCTGAGCACTCGGGCTTTTTGCTTATGGCAAAAACGCTAGGAGCGCTCCGGAATGGAGTCAATTGGCGGGCGGGTACGCCGCTGTGATGTCGGCTATGCGTGGAATGTCACAGCCCGCGCATGGCGCTCAGGCGATCCCACCACGAGGATCGGGGGGCCTGGCTCGATGCCCTTGTTGCGCGCTCGTTGGAAACCGGACGCTCGTCGGCCAGGAGGCATTCGATCGGCTGCTCGACCGTCAGCACGGTGCTCGCGACCACGATGGTCACACGGCGGGTCAGGGGTTGCGGGGTCATGGCTGCGCTCCAAAGGGTCATTCATCCCTTTGGTCGCCATCACCGCCGGTTCGGTTCAAACGCCGCCGGCTAGGCCGCTCAGGTCCCGACTTTGAGCTCCGAGACGAGCCCGCGCAGAGCCGCCACCGTTGAGAGCGCTACCACCTTGCCGGTGCGCGGGTTCTCCGACGGCACGTTCTCGATGGTCATGGTGAAGCGCGCGGTGTCGGCGTCGACCTTGATGGTGTGGGTGTTCATGGTCACCGTCGGGTCGGCCCAGATCTCCAGATGCGTCTTGTCCGGCCCGACGCCGGCGAGGCTGAGCGCCGCGGCGACATTGACGTTCTGCGGGAAGCCGCGCGCGCCCTCGCGCGCCGGGCCGTCGAACACCTTCAACGGCTTGTCGAGCTTGGCGACGGAGATGCCGCGCTCGACCAGATAGGGTGCGCCGTCGAGCCCGTTGGGCGGCTTGCGCGTCACCATGTCGACCGAGCGAATCGTGCCTTCGGCGACCGCGCGCACGGCATCGAAGCCGATCAGCCCGCCGGTCGGCACCAGGATGCGCGCGCCCTTCTCCCTGGCGCGGGCGACGAGCTCCCAGTTCTGCAGGAGCTGCGCCACCGAAAGCGGCATGAACAGCTTGCCGGCATCGATCACGCTTTCCGCAACTTCTCGGAACAGCGCCGGCGGCAGGCATTCGACCACGATGTCGCAATCGGCGGCGAGCTCGGTCGCCTTGCGAACGGCGATGCTTTGCCCGACCTGGGGCAGCGCCCGCTTCGCCTTCTCCACGTCGCGCACCGCCACGGCGGCCAGCACCAGGCCGGGAATGCCCACCTGCAGGCGGCGCGCGACCTCGAGGCCGACCGCGCCCATTCCGGCCAGACCCACACGCAAGGTTTTGTTCGCCACGTCACGCTCCTTCATTCATCGCGGCAAGCGATAGCCATCCGCTGTGAAGCCGTAAAGCAGCCCGGCGCATAGCAGATACCCCAGCCGCCGGCTCATGGGGCAGGCTCGCCGAGGAAGCGCGCGGCATTGTCGTGATGCAGCAGCTTCACGTCGGGCGCGCTGAGCTCCAGCGCGGCGATGGCTTCGATTGGCTTGCGCTCATGGATGTCGAAGGGGAAGTCGGTGCCGACGCAAAGCTGTGTCTTGCCGAAACGTTCGATCAGGAAGCGCAACGTCGGCGGATCGTAGACCAGCGTGTCGTAATAAAGCTTGCGCGCCTGCTCGAAGGGCGAGGCGCCGATCAGCTTGGCGAAATCGGGCTTATGGCCCCAGCCATGCGCGAGCCGCGGCAGGATCGAAGCGAAGGCGCCGCCGCCATGGCTGAAGGCGATGCGCAGCTTCGGGTGCCGCGTCAGCGTGCCGCCGGTCATCAGCGAGGCGATGGCGTAAGCGGTGTCGAGCGGGAAGCCGATATAGGCCATCAGCCCCGGGGGGCCGACGATCCGCTCCTTGCCGGAGGGATGCAGCGCATGCACGAAGATCGCGGCCCCGTGCTCTTCCGCTGCGGCGAACACCGGCTCGAATTTCGGATCGCCCGGCGGCGCGCCGTTGATGTTGCTGCCGATCTCGATGCCGCGAAAGCCGTCGTCCATCAGCGTCTCGATCTCGCGCGCGGCGAGGTCCGGGTCCTGCATCGGCACGGTGCCGAGGCCGAGAAAGCGATCCGGCGCCCGCGCCATCATCTCGGCAATGGTGCCGTTGACATGGCGCCCGAGCGCCAGCGCGTCCTCGGTCGGCAGCCAGTAGGAGAGCAGCTCCGGCATCGGCGAGAGCACCTGCCGCGCGATGCCCATCCGCTCCATCGCCTCGATGCGGCGCGCGACATCCCAGCACTCGTCGGTGACGGTGCGGAAGTTCTTGCCCTCGATCATCACATTCTTGTGGTGGCAGTCATGCGCCGCGGCCATCTGTGGCCAGCGTGCGCCGCCATGGCTGCCGCCATAGGCAGGAATATCGGCCGGAACGATATGCGTGTGGATGTCGATGGCGGTATGGGTCATCGGCGGGCCCTTAAGAATGCGTGGCGCCGCCGTCGAGATTGATCGTCTGCCCGGTGATGAAGGCGGACGCGTCCGCCGACAGAAACAGCACGGTGCCGACGAGATCCTCCGGCGTCTCCGCGCGCGGGATGCATTGCATGCCGATGATCCGCTGCTTCTGCTCCGGCGTCACCGTCTTGCGTTCGATCTCGGTGAAGGTGGCGCCGGGCAGGATGGCGTTCACGGCGATATTGTCGGCCCCGAGTTCGCGCGCCATGGAGCGGCTCATGCCGATCAGCGCCGCCTTCGAGGCGATGTAGTGCAGATAATTCGGCCGCCCGAGCGCCACCGCGCCGGAGGCCATATTGATGATGCGGCCCCATTTGCGCTTGCGCATCGCGGGCAGCACGGCGCGGGCGCAAAGGAACACGCCGGTGACGTTGACGCGCAGCACCTCTTCCCATTCCTCGAGCGGGATCTGCTCGAACGGCCGCATCTCCAGCGTCGAGAAGATCGCGGCATTGTTGACCAGGATGTCGATGCGGCCGAATTCGTCCTCGACGATCCGCGCCATTTCCGCGACCGAAGCCGGGTCGGCGACGTCGGTGGTGACCGCCAGGCATTTGCCGCCGCTTTTGAGGATTTCCGCGGCGACCGACGCAGCCGTCTCGGCATTACGCTCGGCGATCACCGGGACGGCGCCTGCGGCCGCATAGCCCTTGGCGAAGGCGCGGCCGATGCCTTGTCCGGCGCCGGTGATGATGGCGACGCGGCCGGTAAGATCGAAGCTTGCTGTGCTCATGTGCGGCTCACGCGGCTTTCGGCAAGGCTTCGAGCGCCGCCCGCGCGTCCCACGGCGTCCACCAGGGTTTGAGCCCGAGGTCGCGGGCGATGATACCGGCGCTGATATAGCCGGAGCCGCCGGAGATGGCGCCACCGGGATGGCCGGCGGAGCCGGCATTGTAGAGATTGGGAATCGGTGTGCGGTAGCCGAAATGGTTGTACATCACCTGCTCGGCATTGAAGGCGCCCATGAAGATGTCGCCGTCGCGCATGTTGATCATCTCACGCGTGTATTCGCGCGCTGTGTAGACGTAGCGGCCGATGATGTTCTCACTTGTCATGTTCGGGCAGTAGCGCGCCCAGCCGTCGATGATTTTCTCGGCGAACTCGTCCTTGAAGTCTTCGTAGCTGCGTCCGCCGGTGTCGGGGTCAAGCGGCATCACGTGCCACGCGTAAGTCGTGTGCTTGCCCGGCGGCGCCTGCGTCGGGTCGAGCACGCTTAGGGGCCCGGCACCGAATTGGATGAGCTTCGGCACGCGGCCCGCCTGCACATCCTGATGCGCCGAGAACAAATCCTCCATGGTTTCGGCGCCGATGCTCCATTTCAGCGTGCGGTTGACGTTCGGATCGAAGCTCGCTGCGGCAAAGCGCGGGCTCTCATGCAGCGCGAGATGCAGGCCGAACAGCGTCCACGCCGTGTATTTGAAGCCGTCGAGCTTGCGGCGGAAATCCTCGGGCATCTGCTCGCGGCCGATCAGCTTGTCGAACGTCTGGTGCACATCGAGCGTCGAGGCGACGAACTGCCGCGCGCGCACCGTGCGTCCGTCGTTCAATGCGATGCCGCTGGCGCGGCCGTTCTCGATGACGATGCGCTCGATGTCGACCTGCGGCGCATAGCTGCCGCCGGCGGCGATGAACGCCTCCATCAGCCCGCGCGCCAGGTTGAACGAGCCGCCCTGGCAGAGCTGATAGCCGCTCTCGAGATCGAAGGCGCGGATCACCGAGCCCATTGGGCTCGTCTTTGACAGCGTGTCGACCAGCCAGGTGCCGAACAGCGACACCTTGAACAGGAAGAGAAGCCGCACGTGCTCGTTCTCGAACAGCTCTTGCACCACGTCGAGCGGCTGCCGGTTCGAGACCTCGAGGAATTCGCGGCCGACCGCCGTGCGCGACAGCAGCGCCTCGCGTTCCGCCTGCGGCAGCGGCTCGGAATAGCGCTCGGGGAGGAAAATCTGCGCGGTGATCTTTTCCGCGCGGCGGTTCCAGTCGCGGAAGGTCTGCGCGTCGCGCTTGGAGAAGCGCGCCAGATTGGCGATCGACTCCTCAAGATCGCGGCCGAGCACCAGCGCACTGCCGTCGCTGTGCGCCTGGCCGAGCTCGTAGCGCGGCGTGATGTAGGTGACGCGCTCGCCGATGCCGAGGTCCTTGAACCATGGCGCTTCGCTGATGTGGAAATGATTGATCGAATGCAGGTTGTGATAGAAGCCGGGCTCGGTCACCTCGCGCGTGCACAAGCCGCCGCCGTAAGTGAGCCGCCGCTCCACCAGCAGGATCTTCAGCCCGGCCTTGGCGAGATAGGTGCCGAGGATCAGCCCGTGATGCCCGGCGCCGATGACGATGCCGTCGTAGGTTTTTTCCAAAGTCTTCGACACGGCGCGCTTCCTTTCCTTGCGCGAGAGAGTGCAGGGCGGGGACGGAAATGGTCAATGGGCCAGCGGAAAATGGCCACGCATGGAGGACTTTGACCCGGGGCAACGCTGGATTAAACTTGCGGCTCAAAGGCCAGTAAGGCCGGGGAGGATTGCATCATGAAGAAACTCGTATTGGCCGCGGGCGCTGCGCTCGCTTTGGCCGCGGGGCCGGCGGCGGCCCAGAGCGTCAAGATCGGCTTCGTCAACACCTTCAGCGGTCCGACCGCGGTGATCGGCAACAATATGCGCGACGCCTTCGAGCTCGCGCTCGATCATCTCGGCCACAAGATGGCGGGCAAGCCGGTCGAGGTGATCTACGAGGACGACCAGCAGAAGCCCGACGTCGGCAAGCAGAAGACCGAGAAGCTGCTGCAGTCCGACAAGGTGAACTTCGTCACCGGCTACATCTGGTCGAACGTGCTACTCGCCTCCTACAAGCCGGTGATCGACTCGGAGACTTTCCTGATCAGCGCCAATGCCGGCCCTTCGCAGATCGCCGGCGAGCTGTGCTCGCCGTGGTTCTTCTCCACCTCGTGGCAGAACGACCAGACGCCGGCCTCGGTCGGCACCTACATGAACACCAAGGGCGTGAAGTCGGTGTTCCTGATCGGTCCGAACTACGCGGCCGGCAAGGACATGCTCGCCGGCGTCAAGTCGACCTTCAAAGGCAAGGTGGTCGGCGAGGAATTGACGGTGTGGCCGACGCAGCTCGACTTCTCCGCCGAGCTCACCAAGGCGCGCGCCGCCAAGCCGGACGCGATCTTCGTGTTCTACCCCGGCGCCGCCGGTGTGCAGTTCCTCAATCAATATGCGCAGGCGGGTCTCAAGGGTCAGATCCCGCTCTACACCGCCTTCACCATCGACGAGCTGTCGCTGCCCTTGCAGAAGGACGTGGCGCTCGGCGTTCCCGGCGCGCAGCAGTGGGTCAACGACCTGCCCAACGCGGCGAATAAGAAGTTCGTCGCCGACTTCCAGGCCAAGTACAAGAAGGCGCCGACCTTCTACGCGGCGCAGGCCTATGACGCCGCCATGCTGATCAACAGCGCGGTCGTCGCGGCGAAGGGTGATCTCAGCAAGAAGGACGTCATGCGCGCCGAGATGAAGAAGGCGGACTACGCCTCGGTGCGCGGGCCGTACAAATACGGCAACAACAACTTCCCGATCCAGAACTTCTATCTGCAGGAAGCGGTGAAGGACGGCGACACGCTGCGCTTGAAGACGCTGGCGACCATCGTCAAGGACAACCAGGATAACTTCCACGACAAGTGCCCGATGAAGTGATCAGGCACGCGCTTTAAATCAAAACGGCGGTGGCCCTAGTCACCGCCGTTTTCTTTGAGAGTGGCGGCAACACACTCGGCGTGATCGCGACGGACGAACTCTCCGCTGTCATCGCCCGCGAAGGCGGGCGATCCAGTAAACACCGCAATGTCGGTGATTACTGGATGCCCCGCATGCACGGGGCATGACGCCGCAAACTGGCCTGCCTAGGTGCTCGACGCGCCGCGCCGCCTTACGCGTCGATCCTCACATACTCGAAATCGCCGGGCTTGTTGTCGATGCCGACCTTCGGCGGCGAGATCCATGAGGCGAACTTGCCCGGCTCGATCTGCGGCTTCATCAGCGCGGCAATGAAATCGCCGTCGGCTTTTGACGGCAGCCATTCGTATTTGCGCTGCTGCCACGTCGCCTCGTCGATCAGCTCACCGTCGGGCGTCGCCTGCACGTCCTTGAACTCGCCGATCGCCCGGTTGAAGGCGACATGCGGCAGCTTCAGCTCGAAGTTCACGCCACGGGTCGCGATCACCTTGTTCCAGCGCAGCAGGCCCTTGGCGCAATCCGATGTGTAGTCGTCGCGCAGCCGCATGTTCAGCGCGGTCAGCGCCGGCTCGTCGACGCGCTTGATCACGCCGTCGATGAGCTTGAGCACCGGATAGGTCGAGCTTTCCAGTCGATGGTCGTCCCTGATCTCGGTCTCGCGGAAGCGGCCCTTGAGCCCCGCATTGAAAGCATTGGCGGCGTTGGTCGAGACCTCGGAGCCGAACAGGTCGAGCGACAGCGAATAGTGCAGGTTGAGCTTCTTCTGGATGGTCGGCAGGTCGATCACGCCCAGCGCGCGCACCTTGGCGATGTCGTTTGGATCATCGATGCCGGCCTCCGTCATCGCGTCGCAGGTGCGCTGCACCGTGCGGGTGATGCCGGTCTCGCCGACGAACATGTGGTGCGCCTCTTCCGTCAGCATGAAGCGGCAGGTGCGCGACAGCGGGTCGAAGCCGGATTGCGACAGCGAATGCAACTGCATCTTGCCGTCGCGGTCGGTGAAGAAGGTGAACATGAAGAACGACAGCCAGTCCGGCGTCGCCTCGTTGAAGGCACCGAGCATGCGCGGGGCGTCCTCGCTGCCGGAGCGGCGGCGCAGTAATTCGTCCGCTTCCTCGCGGCCGTCGCGGCCGAAATATTTCTGCAGCAGATACACCATCGCCCACAGGTGGCGGCCTTCCTCGACATTGACCTGGAACAGGTTGCGCATGTCGTAGAGCGAAGGCGCGGTCTTGCCGAGATGCCGCTGCTGCTCGACGGAGGCGGGCTCGGTGTCGCCCTGGATCACGATCAGACGGCGCAGCGCCGCGCGGTGCTCGCCGGGCACCTCCTGCCAGGCCGCTTCGCCGTGATGGTGGCCGAACGGCACGGTGCGCTCTTCCTGCGGCGGCGCCAGCAGGATGCCCCAGCGATACTCAGGCATCTTCACATAGTCGAACGTCGCCCAGCCGCGCGGATCGACCGAGTAGGCGGTGCGCAGATAAACGAGCGCCTGCTGGAAGCCGGAGGGGCCCATGTCCTGCCACCAGTCGAGATAGCCGGGATGCCAGTTCTCCAGCGCCTTGAGCACGCGGCGATCCTCGGCAAGGCCGACATTGTTGGGAATCCGCGTCGAATAATCGACATTGATGATGTCCATGGCGTGCTCCTTAGACTCGCTTGGTGTCGAACACCGGCTTCTGTCCGGTGCCGTAGCGCCGCAAGGCGCCTTCTTCGCCGACCGCATTGGGCCGCTGGAAGATCCAGTTCTGCCAGGCGGTCAGGCGCGCAAAGATTTTCGATTCCATCGTTTCCGGTCCGCCGAAGCGAAGATTGGCTTCGAGGCCGGTAAGCCCGTCGGGCGAGAAGCTCGCGCGCTCCTCGAGGAAGATGCGGATCTCGTCGTCCCAGTCGATGTCGTCATAGGCGAAGGTGACGAGGCCGAGCTCCTCGGCGGCTTCCGCATCCAGCGCTTCGCCGATCCGCTCGCGCGCGGCATCGAGCGACGCCGGATCATCGAGGAAGCGGCTTTGCAGCCGCGATAGTCCGTTGCTCATCGGGTAGGGCCCGAAATTCGCTTCGCTGAGCGTCAGCGTTGCCGCTGGCTGGTTGGCCCCGTCGTTCTGACCGATCAGCATGTAGGAGCGGTCGCAGGCCAGCGGAATTTCCGCCAGCGTGCCGGCAAAGCATGAGCCGGGCTCGAGCAGTGTGACCAAACTGCGTGAGGTGAGGTCGACGCGCTTGAGCGTCCGCTTCCAGAGAAGGCGGATCTCGCGCGCGAGCCAGTGATCGGCATGCTTATCGAGGAACGCGTCATAGGTGAGCACCGCCTCGGCATCGCCCACCGATTTGAAGACGATGGCGGCGACATCGACCTCATTGCTACGGATGTGCAGGATGGCGTCGTCGAGCTCGCGAGCGAGCTGCAGCGGCCAGAAGGCGGCGCCTTGCGCGACCATCGCATCGGCATCCGCTGGCGGCAACGCTTCAGGACCGCGCAGAGTGATCGTGGCGAGGCGTCCGCCACGATCGAAAGCGATCGAGACGAAGCCATAGTCGACGCTGTCGGCCGCGAAGCTGCGCTTGAGCGGGATGAGCGCGATGCCTTTGGCGTCGCGCGGACGATCCGACTTTTCAGCGAATGCCTTGGCGCGTGCGGCGACGGTCTCTTCCAGCTTGGAGTTCGGCACCACCTCGTCGACCAGGCGCCAATCCTTGGCGCGCTTGCCCTTGACGCCTTCCTCGGTGGTGCAGAACACGTCGGCGAGGTCGCGGCGCACCTTGCGCTTGTCGGTGACGCGGGTCAGACCACCGGTCCCCGGCAGCACCGCGAGCAGCGGCAGCTCGGGCAGCGATACCGAGGAGGAGCCATCGTCGGTGAGGATGATGTGGTCGGCGGCGAGCGCCAGCTCATAGCCGCCGCCGGCGCAGGAGCCGGTGACCACGCAGATCGAGCGCAGGCCCGAATTCTCGCTCATGTCCTCGATGCCGTTGCGTGTCTCGTTGGTGAACTTGCAGAAGTTCACCTTGTGCGTATGCGTGGCTCCGGCGAGCATGCGGATATTGGCGCCAGCGCAGAACACGCGCGGCTTGCCCGAACGCATCAGCACCACGCGCACCTGCGGATGCTCGAAGCGCAGCCGCGTCAGCGCGTCGGCGAGCTCGATATCGACGCCGAGATCGTAGGAATTGAGCTTGAGCTCATAGCCTTCGAACAGGCCGCCCTTCTCGTCGACGTCCATGGTCAGCGTCGCGATGTCGCCCTCGACCTTGAGCTTCCAATGCCGGTAGCGCGAGGGATCGGTGGCGAAGTCGATCCGCGTCGCGCCGTTCGCCAGCTTGCGATCGGTGTCAGCCATGGGAGACTCCAGAAAGGGGACGCGCCGTTTCGTTGGTGTTTTCGCTGTGCTCGTGGAGGAGGCGGTTAACGAAATCACTGGTCACGGCAAGCGTCTCGCCCGGCACGTCGCGATGCGGCGAATGCTTTGCCTTGGGGACCAGCGCCACGTCGACCGGGCAGTAGCACTCTTCTTTGGCCGCCTGCAGCTGCGCCGTGGTGCCATATTGATCGTCCTCGCCCTGCACGATCAGGATCGGCACGCGGATATAGGCAAGCTCCTCGGTGATGTCCCATTTGCGGAATTCGGGATCGAGCCAGGCATCGCACCAGCCGTGGAACGTGTTGTCGGGATCGGCATGCCAGCGCGCGAGCTTCTCGCGGAGGTCCGTTGCTTCATAGGCCTTCGCAGTTTCGGCGATGGCGGCGAGCCCCATCTCCTCGGTGAAGAAATGCGGGGCGATCAGCACCAGCCCGCGGATGCGGTGATCCTGATGTGTCCCGGCATAGATCGCGACAATCGAGGCGCCGTCGCTGTGGCCGACAAGGAGCCCGTGGCGGAAGCCGATGGCGTCGAGCACCTGCGGCAGCACGTCGTTGGCTTCGTCATGCATGTAGGAGAGGGGGCGCGGCAGCGTGATAGGGCTCGACTGTCCATAGCCCGCGCGCGAATAGACGAGCACCCCGGCGCCGGTCGCTTTCGCGAGTCTGTCGGGAAAATCGCCCCACAGGCCGACGCTGCCGAGGCCTTCGTGCAGCAGCACCAGCGTCGGCGCCGCATCCGGCCGCGGCCCGATCATGCGGTATTCGAGCCGCTGTCCGGCGATGTCGAGAAAGCCTTGCTCTGTGAGGGTCATGCGGCCACCTCAGTTGCCGCGAGCACAACCGTGCTCCCTCCCCCCTTGAGGGGGAGGGGTGGGGAGGGGGGTCTCAGGCACGTCGACATCACGACGTACCCCCCTCCCGGCGCGCTTCGCGCGCCGACCTCCCCCTCAAGGGGGGAGGTGAACCCGGGGAGAGGCCCTCTTTCAAAAGAGGTTCGATCAGAGCCGCGAGCGCGCGAAAGCTCTCGTCGACGCTATGTCCGGCGGTATCGAGCTCGGCGTCCGCCCGCGCATAGTCGGCGGCGCGTGCATCGAGGATGGCGACGAGATCCGCCATGGCTTCGCGGTTGTGCGCCATGGGACGGAAGTCGCCTTGCTCCATCACTCGCGACATGTGCTCCTCAGGCCGCGCCTTGAGCCATACCGTGTGGGTGCGATCGAGCAGGAAAGCATAAGTCTCCGGGTTCGACACGATGCCGCCAGCGGTCGCGATCACCACCTTGTCGTGCTCGGCGATCACGCGCTCGAGACAGTCGCGCTCATAGCGGCGGAAGGTGCCGAGCCCGGACATCTCGATCAGCAGCGACACGCTGGCGCCGTAGGATTGCTCGACGACGCGGTTGAGCTCGATGAACGGACAGCCGAGACGCTGCGCCAGCCGTTGCCCGAGCGTCGACTTGCCGGCGCCGCGCAGGCCCACCAGCGCGATGCGCTGCGCACGATCGGACGCCGGCGCGCCGGAGAGCCGGCGCTGCATCAACTCGGCGATGGCGGGAAGCTCAGTGGCTGGCATGCGGCCGAGCAGGTCGAGGATCTGTGTCAGCGCGCCATTGTGCCGGCCGGAGCGCGGAATGAGGTCGATGATCGGCGTATCGATGGCGTCGGCGATCGCGCGCAACACGATCGCGGATGGATTGCCCTGGCCGCCTTCGATCTGTGCCAGATAGCGTTCAGAGATGCCGGAGCCTTGCGCCAGCTGCCGGCGCGAGATGCCGCGCCGCGCCCGGCCGAGGCGAATGAGCCGGCCGATCTCGGCGACGAACTGCGCCTCTGCCGCGGCTTCGGCCTTCGCCGGAGCGGCTGATTTCGCAGCATTTTTCGACTTGGCGGCTTCCACGAAATATAATTCCTATGCCGTCTTTATATGCACTATAATACATCATCGCCAGGCGGGACAAGCCCGCGCTGCGACGCGAAGATCGGTTTACCGAATGCCGTTCTTGGGGGATTGTGAGCGCCGGGGAACATGCTCGTTGTCATCGAACAGTGCTTGAACGGCTTGCAGGTTGGGCTGCTGCTGTTCCTGCTCGCCGCCGGATTGACGCTGGTGTTCGGGATCATGGATCTCGTCAACCTGGCGCACGGCTCGCTCTACATGATGGGCGCCTATTTCGCCGCGACCTTCGTCGCCTGGACCGGAAGCTTCGTCTTCGGGATCCTGCTGGCGCTCGGCGCCACGCTCATTCTCGGCATCGTGCTTGAGCTGATCGCGCTGCGTCCGCTTTACGGACGCGACCACCTCGACCATGTGCTCGCGACCTTCGGCCTGATCCTGTTCTTCAATGACGCGGTGCGGCTCATTTGGGGGCCGGAGGGGCGCAGCCTGCAACTGCCTCCCTGGCTGAGCTTCGCGGTGCAAATTCTGCCCGGCGTCTATTACCCGATGTACCGGCTGAGCATCATCCTCGTCTCGCTCGCGGTTGCCGCTTTCCTCTACGTGTTGGTGATGCGCACCCGCATCGGCATGCTGATCCGCGCCGGCGCCTCCAACCGCGAGATGATCGGCGCGCTCGGCATCAACATCAAATTGCTGTTCACGCTGATCTTCGGTCTCGGTGCTACGCTCGCCGGGCTCGCCGGATTGATGCAGGCGCCGATCCTCACTGTGCAAATTGGCATGGGCGAGAACATCCTCATCCTCGCCTTCGTCGTCATCGTCATCGGCGGCATCGGCTCGATCCGCGGTGCTTTCCTCGCCGCGATCTTCGTCGGCGTCATCGACACGCTCGGTCGCGCTTTCCTGCCCGACCTGCTGCGCATGGTCCTGTCGCAGACCGCTGCTTCGACCGCGGCGCCGGCGATTTCCTCGATGCTGATCTATCTCTTGATGGCGATCGTGCTTGTCGTGCGGCCCGAAGGCCTGTTTCCGGCGCACGGACGATGACGCTTTCTTTCAACGCGCGTTGCCTCGTGTTCGGCGTCGTCATCGCCGGTCTCGCTCTGCTGCCGCTTTACGTGCAGCTCACCGGCGACCGCTTTATGCTCACGCTGTTCACCCGCGTCGTCATCCTGGCGCTCGCCGCGGTGAGCCTCAATCTCATCCTCGGCTATGGCGGCATGATGAGCTTCGGCCATGCCGCCTATCTCGGCATCGGCGGCTATGCGGTCGGCATCCTTGCACATGAGGGCATCGGATCAGGTTTCATCCAATGGCCGGTGGCGCTCGCGGTCTCAGCGCTGTTCGCGCTGGTCATCGGCGCGCTGTCGCTGCGCACCCGCGGCGTCTATTTCATCATGATCACGCTTGCCTTCGCGCAGATGGCCTATTACATCGCGTCCGGCCTCGAGCGTTACGGCGGCGACGATGGGCTCACCATCTACAAGCGAAGCGATTTCGCCGGCCTGATCAACCTCAACAACCGCACGCATTTTTACTATCTCTGCCTCGCTTGCCTGTTCGCCGGCATGTATCTCGTCTGGCGGCTGGTCAATTCGCGCTTCGGCATGGCGATCCGCGGCATCCGCTCCAACGAGCGGCGTATGCGCGCCATCGGCTTCCCGGCCTATCGCTATCGGCTCGCCTGCTTTGTCATCGCCGGAACGCTCTGCGGGCTCGCCGGTGCGCTGCTGGCCAATCACAATGACTTCGTCAGCCCAGCTACTATGTATTGGACGCAGTCCGGCGACCTAATGGTCATGGTGATCCTCGGCGGCATGGGCACGCTGTTCGGCCCGCTGGTGGGAACCATCGTCCTGCTGGTGCTTGAACAGCTGCTGTCACAGGTCACGGAATTCTCCGGCCTGATCATCGGCCCGCTCTTGATGCTGATCGTGCTGTTCGCGCGTGGCGGGATCGACGGACTTCTGACGAGGCTGCGCGCATGACCGAGCCGCTCCTCCAGGTCGAAGGCCTCACCAAGCGCTTCGGCGGCATTCTCGCCTCCGACGGCGTGTCGCTCTCGGTCGCGCCGGGCGAGCTGCATGCCATCATCGGCCCCAACGGTGCCGGCAAGACCACGCTGATCGGGCAATTGAGCGGCGAGCTCTCCTCCAATGCCGGCCGCGTGCGCTTCGGCGGCGCCGATATCACCGCGCTGCCGGCCCATCGGCGTTGCGCGCTCGGGCTGGCGCGCTCGTTCCAGATCACCTCGCTGTTCCTCGATTTCACCGCGCACTGCAATGTCGCCATGGCGGTGCAGGCGCGCGCCGGGCATTCGTTCCGCTTCTGGAAGCCGGCGCAGAGCGATCCGGCCTTGCGCGACCCGGCGCTCGCGGCGCTCGCGACCGTCGGCCTCGCCGATCGCGCCGATTTGCTTGTCTCCAAGCTGAGCCACGGCGAGCACCGCCAGCTCGAGATCGCCATGGCGCTCGCCACGCAGCCGCGCATGCTGCTGCTCGACGAGCCGATGGCCGGCCTCGGTCCCGAGGAGTCCGCGCGCGTGGTGGCATTGCTGCGCAGCCTCAAGGGCAAGCTCGGCATCCTGCTCATCGAGCACGACATGGAAGCGGTGTTCGCGCTCGCCGATCGCATCAGCGTCCTGGTCTATGGCCGCGTCATCGCCTCCGGTCTGCCCGATGAGATCCGCGCCAATGAAGAAGTCAGGCGTGCCTATCTCGGCGAGCAGCATGTGGTGTGTGCGCGATGACCGACACGCTGCTCGCCGTCGACAAGATCGAGACCAGCTACGGGCTCTCCCAAGTGCTGTTCGGCATTTCGCTTACCATTGAGGCTGGCGAGGTGGTCACGCTGATGGGCCGCAACGGCATGGGTAAGACCACGACCGTGCGCTCGATCATGGGACTGACGCGCGCCCGCGCCGGCTCGATCCGCTTCGCCGGCGACGAGATCCGGCATCTGCCCGCCTATCGTGTCGCCAAGCGCGGTCTCGGCCTGGTCCCCGAGGGCCGGCAGATTTTCCCCAATCTCACGACCTACGAGAACCTCGTCGCCACGGCCACGGCGCGGCAAACTGCGGAGAATCCGTGGACACTCGATCGCGTTTACGCGCTGTTTCCGCGGCTCGCCGAGCGGCGTGACAGCGCGGGCAACCAGCTCTCCGGCGGCGAGCAGCAGATGCTGTCGATCGCGCGTGCGCTGTTGACCAATCCCGGCGTGCTCCTGATGGACGAACCGACCGAGGGGTTGGCGCCGGTCATCGTCGAGGCGCTGACCGCGGTGCTGGCGCGGCTGCGCGCCGAAAGCGGTCTGTCGATCATCTTGGTCGAGCAGAACAGCCGCGTGGCGCTGGAGTTTTCCGACCGCACCGTTGTGCTCGACAAGGGCCGCGTGGTCTACGACGGACCGTCCGCCACGCTGCGCGACGATCCGGAGCGGCTGACTCAGCTGATCGGAGTGAGCGAATAGGTCGCGCCTCGGCGAGATCGCCCGGCCTTGCGGCGCCACGTCGGGACAGGGGATACTGCCTGCGGTTGCGTCACCATCTCGGGGGGAGGAACCATGCCTATGCAGCGACGTCGTTTCCTGAAGTTCGCCGGCGGCATGGCCGCCTTGCCGATCCTGCCGGGCGCAGCCTGGGCCGATACCTATCCGTCGCGCCCGGTGCGTATCCTGGTGGGATACGCGGCCGGCGGCGGCACCGATATCGCCGCCCGCGTGTTCGGCCAGTGGCTGTCGGAGCGGCTCAAACAGCAGTTCGTGGTCGAAAACCGTACCGGCGCCGCCACCAACATCGCGACCGAAGCGGCGGTGCGCTCGCCGGCCGACGGCTACACGCTGTTGCTGGTCAACGCCGCGAACGCCATCAACGCCACCTACTACGAGCACCTCAGTTTCAATTTCCTGCGCGACATCGCGCCGGTGGCGGGCATCGGCCGCTTCCCCTACTTCATGGCGGTCAACCCGTCGTTCCCGGCCAAGAACGTCGCCGAGTTCATCGCCTACGCCAAGGCCAATCCGGGCAAGGTCAACATGGGCACCGGCGGCGCCGGCGGGCCGGATCACGCCTCCGGCGAGCTGCTGCAGCTGATGACCGGCATCAAGATGACGCACGTGCCCTATCGCGGCACCGCGCCGGCGCTGACCGACCTCATCAGCGGACAGGTGCAGATGGTCTACTGCACCATTCCGTCGGCCATCCAGTACGTCAAGTCCGGCAAGCTGCGCGCCATCGCGGTGACCGGCCCGACGCGCTACGAAGGAACGCCGGAGATTCCCACCGTCGGCGAGACCGTGAAGGGATTCGAATCCGCGCAATGGTACGGCATGGGCGCGCCGGCCGGCACGCCGCCCGACATCGTCAATCTCCTCAACAAGGA
>DASRGN010000043.1:0-17730 GCA_035651015.1 Pseudolabrys sp.
TACCGCCGAGACTTTGCAGCTCTGGACGCAGATCGTGGGGAAGGTGCGCCTCGCGCTGACCCCATGGCTCAACCATAGCTGGCAAGTGCCGCTCTATGTCACGGCGCGGGGGCTCGGCACGTCACCGATCGCCTTCGACAACGACATCCTCGAGATCGAGTTCGACTTCATCGGCCATCATCTGCTGGCCCATACGAGCAGGGGCGAAGCGCGGAGCATCGCTCTCGAGCCGCTTGCGGTCGCCGATTTCTACGAGCTCGTGATGGCGGAGCTGAGGGAGCTCGGCGTCATGGTGACGATCAGCGAAATGCCGAACGAGATAGCGAATGCGACTCGCTTCCCGCAGGACCGCATCCATGCGGCCTATGACGCAGGCGCGGCCCATCGCTTTTGGCGCGCGCTCGTCCAGATCGATCGGGTCTTCAAGCTCTTCCGTACCGGCTTCCTCGGCAAGGCGAGCCCCGTCCATTTCTTCTGGGGCAGCTTCGATCTCGCGGTGACGCGCTTTTCCGGACGGCGGGCGCCGAAGCATCCCGGCGGCGTGCCGCATCTGCCCGACGCGGTGGCGCAGGAGGCCTATTCGCACGAAGTCTCCAGCGCCGGCTTCTGGCCGGGCGGCGGCGGGCCCGTCGACTATGCGGCGTTCTACTCCTACGCCTATCCGGCGCCCGACGGCTTTGCCGCGGCGAAGCTTCGGCCGGCCGACGCAGTCTTCTCCAAAGAGCTCGGCGAATTCCTGCTGCCTTACGATGCCGTGCGTCGCGCGCGCGACCCGGCGGCGATGCTGATGGATTTCCTGCAGAGCTCCTACGCCGCCGCGGCTGACCTCGGCCGCTGGGATCGCGCCGCGCTCGAATGCGCGCTCGGCGTGCCGGGGCGTCCACGCGCGCTGTGAGGCGGACTATCAACAGGGATTGTGGAGAGCGTGTTGGTAACCGCGATTATTTTGCGGGCGCTCTTCCCTTCGCGCGCAACGCGCTTATAACCACATTTATCCCGTCCTTGCTGCCAAGGGACGTTTGATCACCGTCGATTGACGTTGGGGCGGGTGGCGATGGCCGAGCGAAGGGTGTGTTCTCTTCAGTGACGGACACCTGATGCACTCGGCGGCCCAAGTCGCGAAGGTCCTGGCGCCGGAGTGCCCCGGCGTTATCAAGCGGAGGCCAGCAATGGTTTTGCCTCCGGGGGTCCGCGGAGCAAGCCGTAACCCATCGCGCGCGGGAATGTCGGGTTCGACGAGACCTGCGGTTTTACTCCTAGCTAGTGCCTTCGACCCGCGAGGATCGAAGGTCCGTGGATCTCGCTGATCCCCGGCATCCCGCGCGCCCTTGAATTTCTTCCTCGGCGCTGATTTCAAAAAAGCAGCGTCGTGCTGAAAGTGCGCAGCGTTGGCTATCTGCGCGGGCTGTTTCTCAAGTGAATCAGATGAAGTGAGCTCAACGCGAGCCACACACTCGGCGTCATCGTCCGCGAAGGCGGACGATCCAGTAATTGCAGGCGTCGGTGATTACTGGACGCCCGCTTTCGCGGGCATGACGGCTGAGTGAGTGGCAAGCGCGTGGGTAATCATGGCCGAGGCCTCGTGAACCTTTGCCGCCCTCGCGACGACCAATGCGGCGAACCACCCACGGGGACCCCGCATGACCATCCTCTCACCGCCGCTGGCGCTTGCGCTGGCCTTGTTGCTGTCGAGCTTCGCTGCCGCTGTGGCCTCGGCCGAGGATGCGCCGCCCAAGCCGGAGCCGGGCACGACGGCGCAAATCCCCTGCATCGCGCAAAAGAGCGAATTCAAAACGGACGGCAAGACGCCGGTGTTCGCGACGACGGTGACCAACAAATGCGAAGCGCGGCTGCACTGCCGCATTTCCGTGGCCATCACGAATTCCAAGGGCATGGAGCGCGGAAGCGTGACCATGGTGCTTGCGCCCGCCTCGCGCGGGGAGGCCGCCAGCAAGTCCTACAGGATGACACTCAAGGCGCCGAATGGCGACGCCCAGGTCGGCCGCGAGTGCAAGGCGGAGTAGGGCGCATCACCTCACCCGCGCCAGCGCGTTCTTGATCGCCTGCGCGCTTTTGCCGAAGCCCTCGCGTTCTTCTGCGCTCATCTCCGGCTCGTAGATCTCACTCACGCCGTGGCGGCCGACGACGCTCGGCAGCGACAGGGTGACGCCGAAATCCTTGTTGAAGGCGCCGATCGGGATCACTGCGCGCTCGTCGTTGAGGATCATCTCGGCGATGCGCGCGCAGACGATGCCGATGCCGAACTGGCTCGCGTCATTGCCTTCGATGATGCTGATGTTCGCATAGCGGACCTCGCGCTCGATCTCCTCGCGCAGCGCTGCAAGTTTCTCGCCCCTCTTTTCCGCGAAAGCCGCGAGTGGCACGCCGCCGATGCGCGCGCCCGACCAGAGAAACACCTGCGAGGTGCCGTGCTCGCCGATCACCTGTGCGTCGACGGTCGTCGCGTCGACGCCGTAGCGCGCGGCGAGATGCACCTTGAAGCGCTGCGAATCGAGGAAGGTGCCGGTCGAGAGCACGCGCTCGTGGCCGGCCGCCTGGCGCGCTACGTCGGCGAGCGGATCGGGCGGGTCGGTCACTGCGAGGATCACCGCTTCCGGCGCCGCGCGCACGATGTTCGGCACGATGTCGCGATAGATTGCGGCGTTCTTTTCGAGGAGCTTCAGCCGCCCTTCTGGATCGTTGCGGTTGGTGGCGCCGCCGCCTTTCTCGTTGAGGCCGGAGGTGATCATCACCAGGCCGGCACCTGCCAGTGCGTCATAGTCGCCGTCGACGATCGAAGCCTTCGGCGTCAGCGGCGAGCCGTAGCGAAGGTCGGTCGCGACCGCTTGCGCCTTCTTAGCGTTACGATTGACGATGACGATCTCGCGCGCGCTGCCGCGGGTCAGCGCCGCAAGCGCGCAGACCGCTCCGACCTTTCCGGCGCCAATGATGCCGAGCTTCATGGGGGACCTCTTCGGGAGTGAACGGCGGGCCGAATTGCAGGTTCCTGCCTGCATCCCAGCCCCAATGCCGGCAGCATTTCAATCCCAATCGAAAGTGCTAAAACCGACCGAATTCTTCCCTCTCCAACGCTCCGAGAATCCCATGAGCGCGCCCGCCCAGATCGTCCCGCCCTACAAACACACGCCGCTGTTTCCGCTCGGCAAGGACACCACCAGCTACCGGAAGATTTCGGCGGACGGCGTGCGCGTGGAAAAGGTGATGGGCAAGGAGATGCTCGTCGTCTCCCATGAGGCGATGCGCGCGCTTGCCGAAGCCGCTTTCGTCGACATCAATCATCTGCTGCGCCCCGCGCATCTCGAGCAGCTGCGTAAGATCCTCGATGATCCGCAGGCCACCGCGAACGATCGTTTCGTCGCCTATGACCTGCTCAAGAACGCCAACATCGCCGCCGGCGGCGTGCTGCCGATGTGCCAGGACACCGGCACCGCGATCATCATGGGCAAGAAGGGCCGCTTCGTCTTCACCGACGGCGACGACGAGGCGGCGCTCGCCGAAGGCGCGCGCGACGCGTATCTGAAGAAGAACCTGCGCTACTCGCAGCTCGCGCCGATCTCGATGTTCGAGGAGAAGAACACGCGCTCCAACATGCCGGCGCAGGTCGAGATTTATGCCGAAGGCGAGGACGCCTACAAATTCCTGTTCGTCGCCAAGGGCGGCGGCTCCGCCAACAAGTCGTTCCTGTTCCAGGCGACGCCGTCGATCCTCACCCATGACCGCATGATCGCCTTCCTCAAGGAGAAGGTGCTGACCCTCGGGACCGCGGCGTGCCCGCCCTATCACCTGGCGATCGTCATCGGCGGCACCTCGGCCGAGCTCACCATGAAGACGGTGAAGCTCGCCTCCACCAAATATCTCGACGACCTGCCGACCTCAGGCTCGGACGACGGCCACGCCTTCCGCGATCTGGCCATGGAGGCCGAGGTGCACAAGCTCACCCAATCGCTTGGCGTCGGCGCGCAATTCGGTGGCAAGTATTTCTGCCACGACGTGCGCGTCATCCGTCTGCCGCGGCACGGCGCCTCACTCCCCATTGGACTCGGCGTGTCCTGCTCGGCCGATCGCCAGGCCAAGGGCAAGATCACTCGCGAGGGCGTCTTCCTCGAGGAGCTCGAGCACAATCCCGCGCGCTATCTGCCCGACATCGACCAGGAGAAGCTCGGCGGTGACGTCGTGCAGGTCGATCTGCGCAAGCCGATGCAGGAAATCTTGACGCAGCTCTCGAAATATCCGGTGAAGACCAGGCTCTCGCTCACCGGCACCATGATCGTCGCCCGCGATCTCGCCCATGCCAAGCTGCGCGAGCGTCTCGAAAGCGGGCAGGGGCTGCCGGACTATTTCAAGAAGCATCCGGTCTACTACGCGGGACCGGCGAAGACGCCGGAAGGTTACGCCTCGGGCGCCTTCGGCCCGACCACCGCGGGACGCATGGATTCATATATCGATCAGTTCCAGGCGGCCGGCGGCTCGATGATCTCGGTCGCCAAGGGCAATCGCTCGGCGCAGGTCCGCGAAGCCTGCAAGAAGCACGGCGGCTTCTATCTCGCCTCGATCGGCGGCAGCGCGGCGAACCTCGCCGAGCACTGCATCAGAAAGGTCGAGGTGCAGGAATATCCCGAGCTCGGCATGGAGGCGATCTGGCGCATCGAGGTCGAGAATTTTCCCGCCTTCATCGTCGTCGACGACAAGGGCAATGACTTCTTCAAGGAGCTCAATCTCGGGTGAGCGAGTGCTGGGCTCTCACCGTGATCCTGAGGTGCGCGCACTTGCGCACCTCGTCCGCCTATGCGCAAGCGCTTCCGCCTACGCGCTGAAGCGCTTCGGCGGGACTCCGATCGAGACCTCGCCGTAGCTCGAAGAGCGGAGGCGGGTCGGCGGGACTCCGATCCAGACCTCGCCGAAGCTCGAAGAGCGAAGGCGGGAAGGATGACGGTAACCGACTCCCGGGCCGTCCCCTTCGAGGGTCGCTTCGCGACCACCTCAGGATGACGGAGAAAGGCTGAACTGAGCGGCTAAATCGTCGCTACCGCGACAATGCCGAGTGAGAGCACGACGTAGCGGGCAGTGAGCTCGAATGAACCAAGCTGGTCGACGAGGCCCAGCATCCACAATGCGCCGGCCACCAGCGCGGCGCCGTATTTCCAATAACGCAGCATGCAAATCCTCTGGTTCGCCCCGGCGCCTTGATAACTGCAAGAGCCGGGCCATTCCGTGTCGTTGTTGCGACGGGACGGTGACCAACGCCGACAATGCGAGGAAGTTCAGCAATGAGGCATTTGCTGATCTTGCGTGGTCAGGAAGTAGGCAGCGCTAGAGCCCGGTGGCGAAGCGCGCCATCACTACGATGATGGCGATCTGCATCGAGCCCTGGATCGCGACCACGCGCACATAGGTGCGCATCCAGCGCCCGATCTTCTCGGTATCCGGCTGGGGTTTTTGCAACTCGAAATAGATGCGCAGGTTGGTCGGCAACAAATAGCCGAGTCCCTGGACGGTCAGCACGGCGACGATGGCGAGCGCGGCGATGACCCAGATGAATTGCGGATAGTCGACGTCGAGAAAGCCCATGCGCACCGCCAGGAACCAGCCGGCTGTGGAGGTGATGATCGACAGCGTCGGCATCAGCACCAGCGTGCGCGGAATGATGCCGCCGATCACCGCACGGCGCGCCTCGAGCGGCAGCATGCGCAGCACCGGGCCGATGACGAAGCCCATGAACAGGTCGATGCCAGTCCACAACCCGCCGGCCATCACATGCACGAAGTTGAGATACCAGTTATTGGCATTGAGGATCGCAGCGACCATCGCGGCGAGCGCGATCGCAGCGGCGACGAAATAGCGCGGCCGCAGCGGCGAGGAACGAGCGGGTGCTTCGATGAGAACGGCGTCGGTCATGCGGGCCTCGGGTAAGTGAGGCGGCATGCTACCACGACCGCGATACGCTGGTTGAGCTACTCCGCGGCGCCGAGCACGCGCAGTGCGTGCGCCTGCATGCGCGCCGGATCGCGTTCGCCGCGCTGGGCGAACTCGATGATGGTCTTGGCCACGGTCTCGTCGGAGAGGCCATCGCGACCGAGCCGCCGCAACTCGCGGCAGGCGCGTTCGAAGGCAGCGGCCATCGCCTGCGTCAGCTCCGGCTCGAAAGCCGCGTGCCGTGAGATGGGAATGACGGTGCTCATCTGATTCTTACCCCAGATACGTCATCCTACGGCAAATCGGTCCCTGTTCCCAAAAATCAAGCACACAAATCGGTGATGCCGCGTTGCGATTTCGTCGCAAACCCAATCGCAAGCGATGCGGCTGGCGAAACGCGGCGCGCCACCACCCGCGTCGTTAATGAAAATTAGGTACCTGCATAAGATCGCCGCGAGCTTTTCCTAAAACTTTCGACATAGCGTCATGCTTATCACTTTCTCCAAGGCGGGTTCCGGCCGCGAACTCGGCAATCAGGCCGGATCCCACTGGAGGGCTCATGGTCATGGCCCCGCAAGTTTCGCAAACTGTGATTGTCTGCAGGCGCTGCGGCACGCTCAATCGCGTCGACCACGCCGAGCGGCTGGCTGAGGAATTCGGTGTGAGCTGCCGGCACTGCGGCTGGCGCGGCATCTATCGGATCGAGAGCATCAAGACGATCGATCGCGCCGTTTGAGGAAGGCCGGACGCCGCCCTATCAGTCGACGGCGATCTCAGGAAGCGAAGGGTCGATTTGCCGCGCCTTGGCGATGTATTCATGCGCCATGGCGCGCAGCGTGTCCGCGGTCCGGGCGTTGAGCGTACCGGCGGCCTGGCGCAGGCAGGTTCTGGCAAGCTCGCGATAGGCAAGCGCGAGTTGCGGATCGGCATGCATCACAATTCCCTCTGCGGCAGGGTATGTCGCGATGGCCCACCGGCCCTTTTGATGCAGGTCAAAGGAAAATCCGCGCGGCTGCGCGCTCATGCGGCCTGCGCCTGGGCTTCGGCCGCGCTAGCGCGGTCGAGATAATCTTGCGCCATCACGCTGAGCACGTCCTTGATGCCGGCAAGGTGCGCGCACTGTGCCAATTCGGTGCACCGTTGCGCCTTCTCACGGCAGCGGCGGGCTTCGGTCGCGAAGCGCTGCTTGGTGTCGGCGTCCATGGCGAGGTCCTTTCGCATGACCGTGCCATGCCAGTCTCGGCCCCAGGCGTTAAGACGCATTCAGATTTTGGCTAGGTAGTTTCACCGATGCCCGCCGGCGGGGCGAAAAGGCCTGCCGCTGTGCACTTTCAGGACGCGGCGGCGTCCGTCGCGCGGGCCGGCAGCATATAGCTGCAGGTCTGATTGCAGCCGTAGCAGACGAAGGTGTGCCGCATCATGCGCGGCCGCAGCGGATGCGGCGTGATGGCCACGGGGACCATGATCGTTGCGCATTTGGGGCAGGGTATCGGCGCGTCGGCTGTCTGCGGTGCGTGCAATGTTTCTTTCCCGTCGCGGCCCCCTTCGTTTTATTCGCCGGATCATGAACAAGGTGTTTCCAGCTCTTGCGAAAATCGTGTGCGCACGAACGCGGCGGCCGAATTCCCGCGGGGTGCAAACGGTGGTGCCAGGAAAGAAAAAAGCCGCGCCCGGTGGGGGTACCAGGGCGCGGCCTTGGGCGGCTACCACGGTATGGGGGGTAGTAGCGCTGGAACTCACCGTACCGGTTTTCCCGGATTCGACCAGGGCGTCCGGCTACACGTTTATGTGAGTGAATACGGCAAGAGTGGCCGATCCGCGCAGGTATCTGGAGGCCGCCGACCATTGACGGGTCCCGTGCCGCGGGGGCTTCTGCCAGCGCTCCGGCACCGGCCATCAGACGTCGGATTTGGAACTTTGTCCCCAGCTTTTGCCGCTGACGGCGCCGCCGGGCTAGTGCTGGACGATCTTCACCAGCGCGCAGCTCTCGCAGGCGAAATAGGCGGTGAGGCAAGTCGGGGTCGGAACCGCCACCAGGAGGTTGGAGCGGCCCTCGCAGACCGGACAGCGGTTAGGAATGGCGTTCGAATGGTTCGGCGTGCGCCGGTCGAGCGTGATTTCGAGGGGGAGGGGCCGCAGCCGGGACATCAGCTGACGCTTTCGGTGGGGGAACTGCAGGGGATTGAACGGCTCGCCCTGGCAAATCCTGCAGTCTTTCCGTGCGCCGGCTTCGCCCAGCCGCCAGTGCGGTGTCTCTCCCTTTTTCTCGTTGACTTTTAGCTTTGCGGGGCAGGGCGCTTAGCTCTGGCGGGGCGCTGCCTATCCGGCTACCGCCCGTCTCATGCTGGACCCGCCGGCGGGCGAAGCATCACCAGAAAGTCTTCTCGAGCTGCCGGCGCGCGACGACGCGCTCCTCGCTGCGCAGCCGCTCGATCGCCGCCACGACGTCACTCCAGATTGCGTGGCCGTGGTGGTCGGACGTCTCCTTGAGCACGGAGGCCGTGCGCCGGGCTCGCGACAAGGCGCCGCTGCGATGCCGCGCCTCGAACTGACGCGCGAACATTTCAACGGCGTCTTCCTTGCTCGGATGCCACATGTCTGGGCTCCTGATCGCGTGACGGCCAGCGCATGATCCCGAGAAGTGGACACCGTTTTCCCGCCTGCGCGAAGCCCACGTTCGGGCTTCTCGTGTTGCTGGAAGGCTCGGCGGGCGAAGGCAGGTCGGAAAAGATCATGCGCCAGTAGGAATCTAGAGCGGGATAGCGATTTAATCTAAAGCGATCCCGCGCTAGGCGACACTGTCCTTGAGATCACGGTGTATGGTCAATCCGTGCGACGGTTTTTTGAAATTGCGACAGCGCAGTGTGACGTTTGCGAAACACAGACGTCGGCGATGTGTAAATTACGGCGCATCCATTTGAGAAATCGAGGCAAAGCGGCTGTCACATAACTCAGACAGTCCTTGCGAGCTGCGCGCGGACGCCTCAGTGACATTCCTTGGTGATCCGCTCCAAGTCGTCTTCGAAGATCGTTTGTGTTTCTTCAAAGCGGTTCAGCAAGGATTGAGAGTTGGTCGTGTCGTTCCCTAACGCGGTTTGGTGAGCGATCAGTGATCGCTGACGCTTGATAACAAGTCGTCCCTCAGCCACGTGGCGCCGGGCCTCGTCGTATCGCTCTTGCCATGGACGCATAGGGCACCGTGCGCTCAAGTGTGTCGGGTGTCCAACCCAAAAGGACGAGGGTCGCCTTCCAAAGGGCCGGACCAGTCGGTTAAGGGCCGTCCGCATCTGAAAGGAGAACAGAGGGCCCGTTAACGGGCCCACGTCATTGAGAAACCGAACGAAATTGGGCAGCGGTGGATTGGATTTGCGGAACATATTGCGAACATAGAACAAATAGGGTACATTGCGTTCCTGAGATCGAATCCGCCCGGGATTGCCGGGCTTCGTTGTCGGTCGGTCGAATCCCGGCCATAAGGAGCGCCCAAAATGAGTCAGCCCGCCCTGCGTCTGGTCGAAGGATCCTCCATGGACAAGTCGAAAGCCCTTTCCGCCGCGCTCTCGCAGATCGAGCGCCAATTCGGAAAAGGCTCGGTGATGCGGCTTGGCAAGAATGACAAGTCCATGGACGTCGAGGTGATCTCCTCGGGCTCGCTCGGGCTCGACATCGCGCTCGGCGTCGGCGGGCTCCCCCGCGGCCGTATCGTCGAAATCTACGGGCCGGAATCCTCCGGCAAGACCACGCTCGCGCTGCACACCATCGCCGAGGCGCAAAAGAAGGGCGGCATCTGCGCCTTCGTCGATGCCGAGCATGCGCTCGATCCGGTCTATGCCCGCAAGCTCGGGGTCCAAGTCGACGACCTACTCATTTCGCAACCCGACGCCGGCGAGCAGGCGCTGGAGATCGCCGACACGCTGGTGCGCTCCGGTGCGGTCGACGTGCTCGTGGTCGACAGCGTCGCCGCGCTCGTCCCGCGCGCCGAGCTCGAAGGCGAGATGGGCGAGACGCAGCCCGGTATCCAGGCGCGCCTGATGAGCCAGGCGCTGCGCAAGCTCACCGCCTCGATCAGCAAGTCGCGCACCATGGTGATCTTCATCAACCAGATCCGCATGAAGATCGGCGTGATGTACGGCTCGCCGGAAACGACCAGCGGTGGCAATGCGCTGAAGTTCTACGCTTCCGTGCGTCTCGACATCCGCCGCATCGGCGCCATCAAGGAGCGCGACGAGGTCGTCGGCAACCAGACTCGCGTCAAGGTGGTGAAGAACAAGCTGGCGCCGCCGTTCAAGCAGGTCGAGTTCGACATCATGTATGGCGAGGGCGTGTCGAAGACCGGCGAGCTCATCGACCTCGGCGTCAAGGCCGGCGTCGTCGAAAAATCCGGCGCCTGGTTCTCCTATGACAGCCAGCGCATCGGCCAGGGCCGCGAGAACGCCAAGACCTTCCTTAAGGAGAACCCCGACGTCTCCGCCAAGATCGAAGCCGCGGTGCGGCAGAACTCCGGGCTGATCGCCGAGGCGATCCTCGCCGGCGAGAATGAAGAGGACGACGACGAGGACGTCGAGGAGTAAGAGCTTCGCGTGTGGCGTTCCGGTGGGTGAGGATCGAGGGTCATGGACGAGTTGAGTTTTCTCAAGAAGCGCGCCACCGAGAAGGCGCAGGCCTGCGAGGCGATCGAGGAGGTGCTGCTCATCTTTCAGGCGGAGCGGCGTGAGCCCGACGATTGGGAGCGGGCGTGCCTCGAAAGCGGCATCGGCGCCTTGTTTCGTGGCGCCTATGTGCAAGCCTGCGTCTTTGCCGCCAAGGCGCTGACGCCGCTTCATGAGCGGACCGTTGTCGCCCGGCCGTCCGAGTTCGATAGCCTCGATCTCAAGGCGTTGGCCCGAGCCTTTTCCGCCGCTCAGGCGGAGCGGCTCAAGAGCTTCCCGCATTTGGGACCGATCGTCTTCGCGGAAGACCTCAAGCCGGCTGCCTGAAAGTGTCGGTTTAGTACGCGCGTATCGCCCTCATCCGGAGACGGGCTGGGTAAACCGGCCGCCTCGCGGATCGAGGGCGAAGGCGTTCTGCAAAAGCGCCCCGCGAAAGGTGAGATTTCCAGCATCTTCCTGGACTTAGGCGCACCTCGCCGCTAAATAAGCCCCCGAAAAGATCAAGCCGGACCGGGCCTTAGCCCCGCCGGGCAGGGGATTTGATGAGCGGCGTCAACGATATCCGAGCGCATTTCGTCGACTTTTTCCGGCGCAATGGCCACGAGGCCGTGGCGTCATCCCCGCTCGTGCCGCGCAACGACCCGACATTGATGTTCACCAATGCCGGCATGGTGCAGTTTAAGAACGTTTTCACCGGAATCGAGAAGCTGCCTTATCCCCGCGCGGTGACCGCGCAAAAGTGCGTGCGCGCCGGCGGCAAGCACAACGACCTCGACAACGTGGGCTACACCGCGAGGCATCACACCTTTTTCGAGATGCTCGGCAACTTCTCCTTCGGCGACTACTTCAAGGATCGCGCCATCGAGCTCGCCTGGAATCTGGTGACCAAGGAGTTCGGCCTGCCGGGCGAGAAGCTGATGGTCACCGTCTATATCGACGACGATCAGGCCTTCGATCTGTGGAAGAAGATCGCCGGGCTGCCCGATTCCAAGATCGTGCGCATCGCCGGCTCCGATAATTTCTGGGCCATGGGCGACACCGGCCCCTGCGGGCCGTGCTCGGAGATCTTCTACGACCACGGCGCCCAGATCCCCGGTGGCCCGCCGGGCTCGCCCGACGCCGATGGCGACCGCTTCATCGAGATCTGGAATCTCGTCTTCATGCAGTACGAGCAGCAGGAGGGCGGCAAGCGCATCGACCTGCCGCGGCCTTCGATCGATACCGGCATGGGGCTCGAGCGCATCGCCGCAGTGCTGCAGGGGACGCACGACAACTACGGCATCGACCTGTTCCGCGCGATCATCGGCGCCATCGCCGAGCTCACCAAGGTCTCCGCCGACGGCCCGCAGAAGGCCTCGCATCGCGTGATTGCCGACCACCTGCGCGCGTCGTCCTTCCTCATCGCCGACGGCGTGCTGCCCTCGAACGAGGGCCGCGGCTACGTGCTTCGCCGCATCATGCGGCGCGCCATGCGCCACGCCGAGCTTCTCGGGGCCAAGGAGCCGCTGATGTGGAAGCTCGTCCCTGTGCTCACGCGGGAGATGGGGCAGGCCTATCCGGAGCTCATCCGCGCGGAAGCGCTGATCACCGAGACGCTCAAGCTCGAGGAGACCCGTTTCCGCCGCACGCTGGAGCGCGGGCTCTCGATCCTCGACGAGGAAAGCCGCGGGCTCAAATCCGGCGATCAGCTCAAGGGCGAGACCGCGTTCACGCTTTACGACACCTATGGCTTTCCCCTCGATCTGACGCAGGATGCGCTGCGGCCGCGCGGCGTCGGCGTCGATCTCGAGGGCTTCAACGCCGCCATGGAGCGCCAGCGTGAGAAGGCGCGCGCTTCCTGGGCCGGCTCCGGCGAAGCGGCCGCGGAAACCGTGTGGTTCACGTTGCGCGAAAAGGTCGGCGCGACCGAATTCCTCGGCTACGAGACCGAGAGCGCCGAAGGCGTCATCGCCGCTCTGGTCAAGGAGGGCAAGGAGGTCGCTTCGCTCGGCAAGGGCGAGATCGGCGCTGTCATCCTCAACCAGACGCCGTTCTACGGTGAGTCCGGCGGCCAAGTCGGCGACACCGGCGTCATGCGTCGCGACGGCGTGCGCTTCAAGGTCACCGATACGCAAAAGCGAGCCGGCGACCTGTTCGTGCATTTCGGCACTGTGGAGGAGGGCACGCTGAAAGCCGGCGATCCGCTACTTCTCGATGTCGACCATGCGCGCCGCGGTGCGATCCGCTCCAACCATTCGGCGACGCATCTCCTGCACGAGGCGCTCCGCCAGGTGCTCGGCGATCACGTCGCGCAGAAGGGCTCGCTGGTTGCGCCCGAGCGCCTGCGCTTCGACATCTCGCATCCGAAGCCGATCAGCCAAGCCGAGCTCGAACGCGTCGAGGACATCGCCAACGACATCGTGCTGCAGAATGCGCCCGTCACCACGCGGCTGATGGCGGTCGACGACGCCATTGCATCGGGGGCTCGCGCGCTGTTCGGCGAGAAATATGGCGATGAGGTCCGCGTCGTCGCCATGGGCGAGAGCGGCAATGCGATGGGCTGGTCGGTCGAGCTCTGCGGCGGCACGCATGTGCGCCGCACCGGCGACATCGGCCTCATCTCCGTCGTTGGCGAATCCGGCGTTGCCGCCGGCGTGCGGCGAATTGAGGCGCTCACCGGCCGCGCCGCGCGCAAGAGCGCTGAGAAGTCGATTACGCTGGCCAAGAGCGCCGCGGCCGAGCTCAAGGTCTCGCTTGAGGACATGCCGGCGCGCGTCGCGGCGCTCCTCGATGAACGCAGGAAGCTCGAACGCGATCTCTCCGACGCCAAGAAGAAGCTGGCCATGGGCGGCGGAGGTGGCGGCGCGGCCACGGCTGATGCCGCGGTGCGCACCGTCGGCGACGTCAAGCTTCTCGCCCGCGCCGTCTCCGGCATCGACCTCAAGGATCTGCGCAGCCTCGCGGACGAGGGAAAAAAACAGGTCGGCTCCGGCATCGTCGCCATTGTCGCGACTACCGACGACGGCAAGGTGGGCATCGTGGTCGGCGTCACCGCCGATCTCGTCGCGCGCTTCTCCGCCGTCGACCTGGTGCGCAAGGGCGCGGAAGCGCTCGGCGGCAAAGGTGGCGGCGGCCGCGCTGATATGGCGCAGGCCGGCGGTCCCGACGCCTCCAAGGCCGAAGCCGCGCTGCAGGCGGTCGAGGCGGCGCTTGCGGGTTAATGTCGTTGACGAGGCGCAAGGCCGAAGCGCCGCATTTCCCTGATAATATTGCGTCTTGAGTCGCTCGCCCGCTCGTTCGGGCGCGGAGAACGCAATGTTAGGCCAGACCGCCGCTGCCAGCTTGCGGCACCGCGTGCATCAGGCGCTGGAGCAGGGCGCGGTCGGCGACCGCGTCGGGCGCTTTATCGACCGCGCGCTGGTCCTGCTGATCATCCTCAACCTGACGGCGATGGCGCTCGAATCCGTGCCCGAGCTCGACACCGAGTTCGGCCATTGGTTCGACGCGATCGAGCTCATCTCGCTCATCGTGTTCACCGTCGAATACGTGCTTCGCCTCTGGGCGGTCGTGGAGCATGCGCCCGACCGGCATCTTTCGGCGCTGCGGATGCGGTTCAAATATGCGCTGAGCCCGACCGGCATCGTCGATCTGCTCGCCGTGCTGCCATTCTGGCTGTCTTTCGTGTTTCCGTTCGATTTCCGCGCCATCCTGGTCTTGCGCATCATCCGCTTCCTGAAGATCGCGCGGCATTCTCCGGCGATGCGCTCGCTGCTCGATGCGCTCTACAGCGAGCGCCGCGCGCTCGCGGGCTGCACCGTCATCCTCGCCGGTACCACGCTGATGGCAGCGTCGCTGATGTATCTCGTCGAGCGCCACGTGCAGCCCGACAAGCTCGGCACCATTCCCGACGCCATGTGGTGGGCGATCGTGACGCTCGGCACCGTCGGCTATGGCGATGTAGTGCCGATGACGCCGCTCGGAAAAGTCATCGCCAGCGTCACCATCTTTCTCGGCTTCGTCATGATCGCGTTGCCGGTCGGCATCATCGCCACCGCGTTCTCCGAGCAGATCCACCGCCGCGACTTCATCGTCAATTGGGGCATGGTCGCGCGCGTGCCGTTGTTCGCCGGGCTTGACGCGGCGGAGATCGCCGACGTGATGCAACTCCTGCGCGCGCAGGTAGCCGAGGCCGGGCAGGTGATCGTGCGCCTCGGCGATGAAGCGCATTCGATGTATTTCATCGCGGCCGGTGAAGTCGAGATCGAGCTCAAGGAGCAGCGCGTGCGGCTGGGCGCCGGGCAGTTCTTTGGCGAGGTCGCGGTGCTGCGGCGCGCCCGGCGCTCGGCGACGGTCACCGCGCTGACACGCACCAGCCTGCTCCTGCTCGATGCGCATGACCTGCATGCGCTGATGCAGCGCGACGCGCGCCTGGCCAAGCGCATCCACGACGTGATGGAGAAGCGCGTCGGCCAGGACGCGGTGTCGCCGCGCGGCGATATCGTCGCCGAGGAGGTGGAGTAAGACCCGGACGCGCTGGCTAGGCCATCGCCTTCTGCAGATTGCCGTCGATCTTGTCGAGAAAGCCTGTTGTCGTGAGCCACCTTTGGTCGGCGCCGACGAGCAGCGCGAGGTCCTTGGTCATGAAGCCGGATTCCACGGTGTCGACCGTGACCTTCTCCAGCGTGGCGGCGAACTTGGCGAGCGGAGCATTGTCGTCGAGCTTGGCGCGGTGCGCGAGGCCCCGCGTCCAGGCGTAGATCGAGGCCACCGAATTGGTCGAGGTCTGCTCGCCCTTCTGATGCTGGCGATAGTGCCGCGTCACCGTGCCGTGCGCGGCCTCCGCCTCGACCACCTTGCCGTCGGGCGTCATCAGCACCGAGGTCATCAGGCCGAGCGAGCCGAAGCCCTGCGCCACGGTGTCGGACTGCACGTCGCCGTCGTAGTTCTTGCAAGCCCAGACATAGCCGCCGGACCACTTCAGCGACGCCGCCACCATGTCGTCGATCAGGCGGTGCTCGTAAGTGATCTTCTTACTGGCGAACTCGTCCTTGAACTCCTGGTCGAACACCTCCTGGAAGATGTCCTTGAAACGGCCGTCATAGACCTTGAGGATCGTGTTCTTGGTCGACAGATAGAGCGGATAGCCGCGGTTGAGCGCATAGTTCATCGAGGCGCGCGCGAAGTCGCGGATCGAGTCGTCGAGATTGTACATCGCCATGGTCACGCCGGAGCCGGGCGCTTTGAACACCTCGTGCTCGACGACCTTGCCGTCGTCGCCGACGAATTTCAGGCTCAGCGTTCCCTTGCCGGGAAACTTGAAGTCGGTGGCGCGATACTGGTCGCCATAGGCGTGGCGGCCGATGATGATCGGCTGCGTCCAGCCGGGGACGAGGCGCGGCACGTTCTTGCAGATGATCGGCTCGCGGAAGATGACGCCGCCGAGGATGTTGCGGATGGTGCCGTTCGGGGAACGGTACATCTTCTTCAGGTTGAATTCCTTCACCCGGGCTTCGTCGGGCGTGATCGTCGCGCATTTGACGCCGACGCCGACCTTGCGGGTCATCTCCGCCGCGTCGATCGTGATCTGGTCGTCGGTCTCGTCGCGCTTCTGGATACTGAGGTCGTAGTAGAGCAGCTCGACGTCGAGATAAGGATGGATCAGCTTCTCTTTGATGTATTGCCAGATGATCCGGGTCATTTCGTCCCCGTCCATCTCGACAATAGGATTGCTGACCCTGATCTTCGCCATGAGTGGTCGATCCCGTTGCAGCGCGCTCTGTTGCGAAGCTCCGTTTCAGAGTGCGGCGAGCGCGGCGTTCAGCGTTGGGCTCGGCCGCATTGCGGCTGACGCCTTGGCGGGATCGGGCAGGTAGTAGCCGCCCAGGTCGACCGGCTTGCCTTGTGCGCCGATCAGCTCGGCGTTGATCTTCTCCTCGTTCTTAGCGAGCGTATCGGCGAGCGGCTTGAAGCGAGCTTGCAGCCCCGCGTCTTTGCTCTGGGCCGCCAGCGCCTGCGCCCAGTAGAGCGCGAGGTAGAAATGGCTGCCTCGATTGTCGATCTGGCCCACCTTGCGCGCCGGAGAGCGGTTGAACTCGAGGATCTTGCCGATAGCCGTATCGAGCGTCTCGGAGAGAACCTGCGCCTTGGCATTCTTGTAGGTCTGCGCCAGATGCTCGAGCGAGGCGCCGAGCGCGAGAAACTCGCCGAGCGAATCCCAGCGCAGATAATCCTCTTGCTGGAACTGCTCGACGTGCTTGGGCGCCGAGCCGCCGGCGCCGGTCTCGAACAGGCCGCCGCCCGCGAGCAGTGGAACGATCGACAGCATCTTGGCCGAGGTGCCGAGCTCCATGATCGGAAACAGGTCGGTCAGGTAATCACGCAGCACGTTGCCGGTGATGGAAATCGTGTCCTGTCCCTTGCGAATGCGATCGAGCGAAAACTTGATCGCTTCGACCGGCGGCAGAATGCGGATGTCGAGCCCTGCGGTGTCTTCCTTCTTGAGGTACTTTTCGACCTTTGCGATGACCTGCGCATCATGCGCGCGCTTGGCGTCAAGCCAGAACACCGCCGGCGTTTTGGTGAGGCGGGCGCGGCGCACGCCAAGCTTGACCCAGTCCTCGACCGGCGCGTCGCGGAGTTCGCACATGCGGAAGATGTCACCGGTCTCAACCGGGCGCTCCAACAGCACCCTGCCGTCGTCGCCGACCACGCGCACGTTTCCGTCCGCGGGAATCTCGAACGTCTTGTCATGCGAGCCGTATTCTTCGGCCTTCTGCGCCATCAAGCCCACGTTGGGCACCGAGCCCATGGTCTTGGGATCGAATGCGCCGTGGGCCTTACAGTCCTCGATCACCGCCTGATACATCTGCGCGTAGCTGCGGTCCGGGATGGCGGCGATGACGTCGTGCAGCTTGCCGTCGGCGCCCCACATGCGCCCGGACTCGCGGATCATCGCCGGAATCGAAGCGTCGATGATCACGTCGCTTGGCACGTTCAGGTTGGTGATTCCTTTGTCGGAATTGACCATGGCGAGGCCCGGACGTTTGGCGTATTCGGCGGCGATGTCGTCCTTGATCGCCTTTTTCTCCGCGTCCGGCAGCGTCTCGATTTTGGCCAGGAGGTCGCCGAAGCCGTTGTTGAGATTGACCCCGAGACGCTTGAGCGTGGC
>DASRGN010000044.1:0-17156 GCA_035651015.1 Pseudolabrys sp.
CGCAAGCGCGCGCGCGCGACCCCAACAGCACGCGCGCGATGACGGGGCTCGGCGCGTATCACGTCGCAGCCGCATCCAGGCTCCCGAGCGCCGAACGCGAACGGCATCTTGCCACAGCCGAAGCGCTGCTGCGCGGCGTGATCGAGCGGCGCCCCGACGTCGGCGGGCCGTCGATGTTCCTCGGCATGGTCAGCTATCTGCGTGGCCAGGACGAGGAAGCCATTCGGTGGTTCGAGCGCGAGCTCGAGCGCAACCCGAGCCAGTCGCGCGCCTACGCGCATCTCGGGCGCGCGCTGACGCGTATCGGGAAGCCGGAGGCGGGCCTGGAGAAGATCCTCTACGCGATCCGCCTGAGCCCGAACGATCCGGCGATGCCCGACTGGCTTGCGTTCGCGGGAGGCGCGGAGCTCGAGCTTGGCCACGCCGCAAAGGCGATCGAATATCTCGAGCGCGCGATCGCGCTGCACCCGGCCTCCCCGCGGGAGCTGATCGTGCTCGCGGCGGCGCGCGCCCTTGACGGCGATCTCGTGGCGGCGCGCGCCCGGCTCGATCAGGCGCAGCAGAAGTCGGCGGATTTCTCCCGCGCGGAGCTGGCGCGTCGGTTCGTCGACGTTGCGACCAAGCCCGGAGAAGCGCGCCTCGCCGAAGGCCTGCGCCTAGCGCTCGCGCAGGCAGCCGACCCGTGGGCTTCGCCACCGTCGCCGACGCGCCGCGCGGCAGATCCAGCGACCGCCCCGAACAAGAGGAACATTCCCCTCCTGGTGTTGCCGTTCACGAGCGCGGGCGAGACCGCCGGCACGACGCAGCCGCTCGCCGATGCGGTGACCGATGACCTGACCAACCTCTTGTCGCGGGTCGCCTCGCTGCGCGTGATCTCGCGGCAGACCGCGCTCGCATTCAAGGGCAAGCCGATCGATATCGCGGCCGTCGGCAGGGAGTTGCAGGTCCGCTACGTGCTGGAAGGCAGCATGCGCGTGCATGAAGACAAGCTGCGCATCAATCTCGAGCTGACCGACCCGGCGACGCGCTTGCCGGTGTGGACGACGCGGATCGATCACGCCGGCAACGAGCGCGAGGGGATCGTCGACGAGATCGTGCAGCGGCTCGCGCGCGAACTGCAGGTCGAGCTGATCGGGATCGAGGCCGAGCGGCGGTCCAAGGATCGCGACACGGATGCGCTGGTGGCGCGCGGCTGGGCGGCGCTGTTCGACATTTCGGCCGCCGGCTACCGCGACGCGGAACGTTATTTCCGCGAGGCGATTGAACGTGATCCGCAAAGCGTGCCTGCCATCATCGGCATGGGCGCCTATCATGCGCGCATCGGCGCACTCGCGCTCGACGATGAGCCGCTCGTCCATCGCGCGAAGGCGCAGGAGCTGTTGCGTGAGGCGATCAGCCGGGACCCGAATTCGAGCGCGGCCCATTTCTATCTCGGGCTTGGGCTCAAACGGGCGCCGACCTTCGAGCAGTCGATCGCCGAAATGCAGCGTGCAATCGAGCTCAATCCGAGCTTTCCCGCCGCCTATGTTCACATCGGTCACTCGCTCGCCCAGATCGGCAGGGCCGAGGAGGGGATCGAGCAGGTCAAATACGGTCTGCGCCTGAGCCCGCGCGATCCCACCATGGGGGTCTTCCTCGACATGGAGGGGGACGTCGAGCTCATCCGCAATCATCTCGACGCCGCGATTGATGCGTTCCGCCGCTCCGCCGAGCTCAAGCCTGCCTATCCGCGGCCGTGGGCGGGGCTCGCCGCCGCCTACGCGTTGACCGGCCGCATGGAAGATGCGCGCAACTGTGCCCAGAAGCTCAAGAGTCTCATGCCGGGGATGTCGCCGGATGCGCTGATCGAGCAGTTCGGCCGCAACACCGATTCGCGCTTGAACCAGGGGCTGCGTCTTGCGCTCGCGCCATCGCTCGCCGCGACCGCGAGCGCCCCGACGCCCTGAATACTGGCAGGACGCCCGGACGCGTTCCTTGCTTTGGTACGGTGCCGATGCGAGAAGGCCGCTGTTTTCTTCAACCCGGAGTCCACATCCCTCCCATGAGCAAGCTGAAGATCACCGCCGGCCCGTACGTCTTTGAAGCGCGGCTTGAGACCGAGGCTGCACCGAAGACCTGCGCGGCCTTCCTCAAGCACATGCCATTCCGTAGCCAAGTGGTGCACGTGCGCTGGAGCGGGGAGGGCGTATGGATCCCGCTCGGCGACCTCGACTTTGGCGTCACTTATGAGAACCACACCAGCTATCCGGCGCCGGGGCAGTTCCTGCTCTATCCCGGCGGCATCAGCGAGACCGAGATCTTGCTCGCCTATGGGGGCGTGCGCTTCGCCAGCAAGATGGGCCAGCTCGCCGGCAACCACTTCATCACGATCGTTTCCGATCTCGACAAGCTGTACGAGCTCGGCCGCCTCGTGCTCTACGAAGGGGCCAAGCCGATCAGGATCGAAGCAGCATAACGAAGATGACGGTCAGGGATGGAACGTTTGGTTCGCGCATCCTCGAGCTGGCCGACGCGCTGGCCAGGCATTCGGAATCGTCCGCTGAGCTGACTTGCACCTATCTCACGCCGGCGCACCGTGCCGCTGCCGCCGACCTGAAGGCGTGGATGGCCGCCGCCGGGATGGAAACGCAGATCGACGCCGTCGGCAATGTCGTCGGCCGCATTGCCGCGGACAACCCCGGCGCCAAGACGCTGATCGTCGGCTCGCACTACGACACCGTGCGCAACGCGGGAAAATATGACGGCCGGCTCGGCATCCTGCTGGCACTCACCGTGGTCGAGCATCTCCAGCAAAACGGGCGCAAGCTGCCGTTCCATCTCGAGCTCATCGCCTTTTCCGAGGAAGAAGGCGTGCGCTTCGATGCGGCCTATATCGGCTCGAGCGCCGTCGCTGGACGTTTCGAGCCGGACTATCTACAGCGGCGCGACGCCGACGGAATCTCGATGCGGGAGACGATGCAGCTCGCAGGCCTCGATCCCGACGCGATTCCCAAGCTCGGGCGGAGGCGTGACGACTTGCTTGTCTATCTCGAAGTGCATATCGAACAGGGACCCGCGCTACTCGCTGCCAACCACCCAGTCGGGGTGGTCACCGCGATCGCCGGGAACGTGCGCTGGCTGTTGATCATCGATGGCGTCGCCGGACACTCGGGCACGGTACCGATGGCGCTTCGCCATGACGCTGCGGCCGCCGCCGCCGAGATCATGCTGTTCGTCGAACGACATTGTGCGTCGAGGCCTGGGACGCTCGGGACCGTCGGGCAGCTCGCGGTGCCGAACGGGGCAATCAATGTCATTCCCGGACGCTGCACACTGTCGATCGACCTGCGTGCCCGCGACAACAAGCTGCTCGAACGGCTCGCCGCCGAAACCTCCGCGGAGATCGAACGTATCGCCAAAAGCCGCGGCGTGCGCATCGAGGTGAAAGAAGTGATGCGCATGCCGGCGGTGGTCTGCGCGGAGCGTCTGCAGACGCTCCTCGCCGACGCCATCGCGCGGCTCGGCCTACCTGCGCATGCGCTGATGAGCGGCGCCGGGCACGACGCCGTGATGTTCGACGGCATCACCGACGTCGGGATGCTGTTCGTGCGCTGCGGCAACGGCGGCGTCAGCCACTCGCCGCTGGAAACCGTCACCGCGGAAGATGCGGATGTCGCCGCGCGCGTACTGCTCGAGGCGATGCAGAACCTGCGGTGATGGCCGTCGAGGCTGTGCGAACGCGCGACCCCTGGACAGATCGCGGAATCGCGCGGCATGCTGCTGGCTCTCGCAGTCGAGACTGAAACCTTGCCCAACTCCTTCGTCAGCCGCGTTCGCCGCTCCTTGAATGACCTGCCGGTGACCGAGCGGCGCCTCGCGGAATTCAGCCTGGATTTCCCCGGCGAGCTCGCGAGCTATACGGCATCAGAGCTCGCCAAGCTCGCCAATGTTTCGAACGCGACGGTTAGCCGCTTCATCAAGCGGATCGGCTACAAGAGCTACGAGGATGCACGCCGCCAAGTGCGCGCCGAGAAGCGCAGCGGCTCGCCGCTACTGCTTTCGGTGCCGGGAGGGAGTGCGAAGCCGAACTTGCTCGTCGCGCACCTGCAGCACGGTCACAGCAATCTGACCGCGACCTTCAACCGCCTGTCCGAGCCGCAGGTGAACGAGATGGCGCGGGCCATTGTGCGGGCGCAAAAAGTCTGGGTATTCGGCTATCGCAGCAGTCAGTCCTTTGCCTCCTATTTTCGCTGGCAGATCGTGCAGTTCATCGAGCGCGTGCATCTCGTTCCGGGTCCTGGCGAAACGCTGGCCGAGCATCTGGTCGGTATTACCGACAAGGACGTGGTCGTCATCTTCGCCTTGCGCCGTCGGGTGGCGCAGATCGCGCGTATCGCTGCTTTCGCCGCGGCCGCCGGCGCCAGGATCCTCTTCGTCACGGACCATCATTTTTCTGACGGCCTCAAGGCAGACTGGCTGATCCGCTGCGATTGCTACGCGCCGGGTCCGCTGGATAACCACGTGGCGGTGATGGCGCTCTGCGATCTGCTCATTACCAAGGTCTGCGAGGCGGCCGGTGTAAGCGGCCGCAAGCGCCTGAGCGCCGTCGAGGTGGCCCACGACACGTTGCAGGACCTGTAACGTCAATGGTTTAGGTCGGCGAGGTCATGCACTCTCAATTTTTGCACGAGACTTATGAAAATGCTTTTTCAAAGCTGAAAAGTATGAAAAGATGCGATCGCCGGACGAAATGGGGGATAACATGGCAGGTATCCAGGTTACGGCGTCGACGGCGGATTCACCGCAGTTGCGCGAGCTCGAAGGCGCGCTCACCAAGATCGGGGTGACGCCCGCGCACATCTCGATCGCGCTGCTCATTCTCGTCGGCGCGCTGTTCGACAGCTTCGAGCAGAACACCATCGGTGTCGCTGCGCCTTTGCTGCGGACGCAATGGAACCTGAACAACACTGACATCGGCCTCCTCAACACCATCACCTTCGGCTCCGGCGCCATCGGACGCCTGCTCACCGGCTATATCGCCGACCGCTACGGACGCCGGGTGATGCTCGGCATCGATCTGCTGCTGTTCACGCTCGGCTCGGCGCTGTGCGCCTTTGCCCCGAGCTTCGGCATCCTTTGTCTCGCGCGGGCAATCGTCGGCTTCGGGCTCGGCGGCGAAGTCTCGATCGCGGTGACCATGCTGGCGGAGTTCTGCTCGCCGAAATTCCGCGGTACCGCCGTCGGATTGGTCAATGTCGGCGCCGGCGGCCTCGGCAATTTCCTCGCGCCCGCATTCGGGCTCATGATCTTCACGCTGTTCCCCGGGCCGGAGGGCTGGCGTTGGCTGTTCGGCAGCCTGGCGATACCGGCGCTGCTCATCGTCATCTATCGCCGCTATATCCCGGAGACGCCGCGCTTCCTGCTCTCGCGCAACCGCACCGCGGACGTCAACAAGGTGCTGACGCTGCTCGCCTCGGGCCAGCTGCGCAATACCAATATCCCGGTGAAGCCCTTCGTCAGCGACGGCGGCGCGCCGCTGGTCGGCGGTAGCGGGATTTCCTGGACCGAGATTTTCCGTCCGCCTTACACATTGCGCACGATTCCGGTGGCCATCGCCATTCTCATGAGCTACGGCGCGCAGCTGTCGGTGCTGACGCTGCTGCCGTCGATGCTGGTGGCCAAGGGTTATTCGCTGTCATCGAGCCTGATCTTCACCATGATCATCCAGGGCGGCAGTTTCATCGGCACGGTGTTCGCATCGGCGCTCGGCTATTACCTGCCGCGCAAGCTCGTGCTCACCGGCGGAGCGATCACGGCAACCGCGGCGGCGCTCTGCTTCGGCTTCCTCGGCGCCAACATCTACCTGATCCTGCTGTTCGGCGCCGTGTTTCAGTTCTGCGTGCTGCTGCTCAACACCACGATCTGGATCTATGCGCCGGAGCTGTTTCCGACGCGCATCCGCGGTCTCGGCGTCGCCTTCATCCTGGCGAGCGGCACGGCCGCGGGATCGTTCATGCCGGTCGTCTCCGGGCGCGTGCTCGACGGTTACGGGCTCGTGGGTCTGTTCGCCATGATCGCGCTGATGTACGTGATCTTCGCCACCTGCGTTCAATTCGGACCGGAGACCTACGGCAAGTCGATGGAGAATGTGAACATCGACGCCGAGCCGGCGGCCGCGTGATATCGGGGTGACGTGAAGCGCGTTCTGCTCATCAATCCCAACAGCTCGGCCGAGACCACCGCGATGATGGTTGCCATCGCGCAGGACGCGATGGGCGGCGAGCTGGCGGTCGATGGCGCCACCGCCACGCGGGCGCCCTCGATGATCGTGCTCGCGCGCGAGCTCGCCGCAGCCGCTTCCGAAGTCGTCGAGATCGGCGTCGCCAAAGCGGCAGGTGCGGCCGGCATCATCGTCAGCGCGTTCGGCGATCCCGGGCTCGACGCATTGCGTCGTGAGATCGCAATCCCTGCGGTTGGTATCTGTGAAGGCTCGATGCTCGAAGCAGCCGCCGGCGGGCGCCGGTTCGGGGTCGCCACGGTGACGCCCGATCTGGCGGGGCCGATCGAAGGCCGGGTGCGCGCGCTCGGGCTTGCGCCGCTTTACACCGGCATCCGGTTGACACCCGGTGATCCGCGCGTATTGGCGAGCAACGCTGATCGTCTGGAAAAGGCGCTCGCCGCCGCCGTGGCAGACTGCATCCACCGCGACGGCGCACAGGCCGTCATCATCGGGGGCGGGCCCTTAGGGCAGGCAGCGATCGGCCTTGCCCGCTCCTTTCCTGAGCCGATCATCGCTCCGATCCCGGCCGCGGTGAGACTGCTGCGAGCGAGAATGCATTAGTGCAAAAATGCGAAGCCCTGGGATGGCTCCTGGGCCTTCGCATTGAGCTATGTTGTCACGGCCGCAAGTCGATGATCGCGCGCCCTACTGCACCTGGATGTTCGCCCGCTTCACCACATCGGCCCATTTGGCGATGTCGGCTTTGACCAGCGGCTCGATCTCGGCCAGCGGCGTCTGCATCGGCACGCCGGCGTCGCGCACGATCTGCGCTTTGACCGACGGCGTCGCCACCGCCTTGACGATCTCACGATGCAGCTTCTGCACGACGTCCGGCGGCGTTTGCTTCGGCGCCCACAAGCCGAACCAGACGTTGTTCTGGTAGCTTGCGCGGACCGTGCGTCCGTCTTTTTGGGAAGGATATCGGCCGGCCGGTGGCCCGTCCATGCACCGGGGCAGCGGTTGGCGTCACCCGCGCTGCAATCGCGCCAGCGCCCGCGTGAAGAAATCGGCGCTGCCGAAATTCCCCGACTTCAAGGCCAGCGCCAGGCGCCGCGGCCCGCGGGTGAACAGCACCGGCACGCCCGGATCGATCTCCGGCCCGATGGTCAGCTCGCGCAGATCGAGTGCCGAGGCGACCGCGCCGGAGGTTTCACCGCCGGCGACGACCAGGCGGGTGATGCCGTGTTCGACGAGCGTGCGCGCGATCGTCGCAAACAGTCCATCGAGCGTCGATGCGACGCGCGCGCGCCCATATCGCTGCTGCATCGCCGCGACATGCTCAGCCGTATCGGAGGAATAGACGAGCGGCTCGCGGCCGCTGTTCGAGAGGATGAAGTCGACCGCGTCCTGCGCCCGTGCATCGCCGCGCATCACGCGCTCGATGTCCAGGTTCAGAACTGGATGCGCCTTCGCGTGCACCGCGATCTGCTTGAGCGTTGTCCGCGAGCAGCTGCCGGCAAGGAGCGCCTCGGGACCCTCGACCCCGTTGAAGCTCGTCGCGCCGCCTCTGGCCGCTCCACTTTGGATGAAGTTTCGCGGCAGGCCGAGCGCGATGCCGGAGCCGCCGGTGATCAGCGTCGCGTCACGGCAAGCTTCACCGATCGTGATGAGATCGTCGTCGGCGATCGCATCGACGATCGCCAACGTCTCGCCGCGCCGCGCCGCCGTCTCGCACGCTTCGCGCAGCGCCTGCGCCCCGCGCGCGACCGTGGAGCGGCTGACGAGACCGACCGGCGTACGGCATTGCCTTGCCAGCCAGCGGCGGATATCGGAATCCGTCATCGGGGTGAGCGGATGCTTCTCCATTCCCGATTCGTTGAGCGGGCGGTCGTTGACGAAGAGGTGCCCCTGATAAACCGTCCGTCCGAGCGTCGGGAATGCCGGGCAGGCGACGACACCCATGGCCCCGAGCGCATCGGCCAGCGCTTCGCCGACAGGGCCGATATTGCCGGCGGGTGTCGAGTCGAAGGTCGAGCAGTATTTGAACACGAATTGCCGGCAGCCTTGCGCCTGCAGCCAGGCCAGCGCGCGCAACGACTGATCGACCGCCGCATCGAGGGGCACCGAGCGCGTCTTCAGCGCGACGACGCCCGCCTCGATCTCGGGTGCGGCGGCAAACGCGGGAACGCCGAGATATTGCGAGGTGCGCAGGCCGCCGTCGCCGCCGAGCCCCTTGGCCAGCGTGTTGGCAATGTCGCTGGCGCCGGTGAAGTCGTCGGCGATGACGCCGAGCAGCATGGCTGCGGCCTATGCGTTGGCGACGAGGCGGCGCAATTTGCGCACGGCGGCATCGGGGCTGGTCAGCACCGGCACGTCGATGACCTCGCGCACCGCGGCGGCCGCGCGTGCCGTGGAGAAATGCGCCAGCACGATCGCGTCGTAGCCCTTCAGGCTTGCGGCCTGCTTGGCGACCAGGGTGTTGTGCGTGGCCGCATCGCCGGCGCGCAGCGCCGTCATCGCCGGCTCGACGACAAAGCTGGTGAGCCGCGCTCGTGGGTCGAGCCGCGCGGCCTCCTCGGCGAACTCCGCTTCCATGCCCGCGCGCGCCGGCGCGAAGGTCGCGATCATCGCGTTGTTGCGGCCGGCCTTGATCGCTTCCTCGAACATCGCCTCGTTCGGCTTGAGCACCGGAACGTCGAGCGCCGCCGCGGCGCGCTCGATCGCGGCGCCGAAGGCGGAGCAGGTGAACAGGATGCCGTCGGCGCCGCTGCGCCGCGCATAATGCGCAAGGTCGGAGATCCGCTCGAACAGCTCCGGCGTCAGCTCCTCGGACAGGGCGCGGTCCGGCGACAGGCTGTCTTCCAGGATGTTGACCGGCTTCGCCTCCGGCCAGCCCGAGGACAACGCCGCCTCGATCGGCGCCATCGCGACCGGCGTCGCATGGATCAGGGCAATCCGGGGACCGGCAGGCATCGCTTGGCTTCGCTCCGCTTCAGACCGGCGCTGTCATACATTGCATTTCTAAGATATAAAAGCCAATCATCGGGAGCCGCGGTGCGGGTCTGGCAGCCGGATATTGCATCGAAGCAGCCCGATGTGCGATTCAGGGCTTCGCGCCCAAATGCCGAAAGGTGCCAGACGAATGCCGCGCACGTCGCTCGTCGCCGGGCTTGCCAATGAGATCCAGGAGATGATCCGCAGCGGCGGCATCGCCGTCGGCAGCCATTTGAGCGCGCAGAAGCTCGCCGATCAGTTCGACGTCTCCCGTTCGCCGGTGCGTCAGGCGATGGAGCTGCTCGCCAAAAAGGGCGTGCTCGAACTGCGCGAGAACCGCGGCTTCTTTGCGCGCACGCTGTCGGCGCGGGCGCGCAAGAACGGCGCGCCTGCGTCGGCGCCGCTGCTGCAGGAATCCAAGGCCTATCAGAAGCTCGCCGACGAATGGCTCGACGATCGCGTCCCCTCCGAGGTCACCGAGCAGTTCATCCGCCGCCGCTATCGCCTCACCAAGGCCGAGGTCACCGAGCTGTTCATGCGCGCGTCGCGCGAGGGCTGGGCCGAGCGCCGCCACGGCTATGGCTGGCGCCTGCTGCCGGTGGCCAAGACGCCGGAGTCCTTCGAGCAGATCTACCGCTTCCGCATGATCATCGAGCCCGCGGCGATGCTGGAGCCGACCTTTGCGCTCGATCCCAAGGTGCTCGCCGAGCAGCGCCGCATCCAGGAGGGCATGCTCAGCGACGACATCGGCCGCCTGCCGGCCGAACGGCTGCTGCACAACGGCTCGCTGTTCCACGAGGAGCTGATCAAGCTCTCCGGCAACCCGTTCTTCTACCGCGCGCTGGTGCAGATCAATCGCATGCGCCGGCTGCTGGAATATCGCGCCCGCGTCGACTTGAAGCGCCTGCAGGTGCAGTGCTCGCAGCATCTCGAAATCCTCGCTGCGCTGGAAAAAGGCGACGTCATGCAGGCCTCGTTCCTGATGCGCAACCATCTGAGCGGCGCGCTGGCCCGCAAATCCCCCGTGGTGCTCGATGCCCCGCGCAAGCGCGCCTGAGGCTATTGCTTTTTTACACATAAAAATGCAATAAGGCGCGAACCCGCCCTGTGCTGGGTGCCCTGGGAGTTTTCAATGCGGATTATCGTGTTGCCGGCCGACGGCATCGGTCCGGAGATCACCGCCGCCACCATGGCCGTGCTCGAGGCCGCCGACCGCGCGTTCAAGCTTGGCCTGACCTTCGACACCGACGACGTGGGCTTCCCCAGCCTGGAGAAATACGGAACCACGCTGCGCGACGAGACGCTGGAGAAGGCGCGCGGCTATGACGGCATCCTGCTCGGGCCGCAGTCGCACATGGATTATCCGCCGCGCGACAAGGGCGGGCCGAACGTCTCCGCCGGCTTTCGCGTCAAGCTCGACCTCTACGCCAACGTGCGGCCCGCCCGCACGCGGCCGTTCCTCAACCGCGGCGCCAAGACTATGGACCTGGTGATCATGCGCGAGGCGACCGAAGGCTTCTATCCCGACCGCAACATGTTCAAGGGCCTCGGCGAGTTCATGCCGACGCCGGACGTGGCGCTGTCGGTGCGCAAGCTCACCGCGCATGCCTGCGACCGCATCGCGCGCGCAGCCTTCGTGCTGGCGCGCAAGCGCCGCAAGAAGGTCAATGCCGTGCACAAGGCCAACAACTTCATCATCACCGACGGTTTCTTCCTCGAGCGTGTGCGCGGCGTCGCCAAGGACTTTCCCGACGTCGAGCTCACCGACACCATCGTTGACGCCATGGCCGCGCACCTCGTGCGGGATCCGTCGCGCTATGACGTGATCGTCTCGACCAATTTCTACTCCGACATCCTCTCCGATCTCGCCAGCGAGCTCTCCGGTAGTCTCGGTCTCGCCGGCTCGATCAATGCCAATGCCGAAACCGGCCTCGTCTGCGCGCAGGCGCAGCATGGCTCGGCGCCGGATATCCAGGGGCAGAACATCGCCAACCCGACCTCGCTGATCCTCTCAGCGGCGATGATGCTGAGCTGGCTCGGCGAGCAGCGGCAGGTCGTGGCTCTCGAGAAGGCTGGCGCCGAGATCGAACGCGCCGTCGACGAAGTGCTGGCCGATCCGAATTCGCGCACGCGCGATCTCGGCGGCACGCTGAACACCGACGCCTTCGGCGAGCGCGTCGCCAAGGCGGTCCGTCACTGAAGACGCCGCGCCCCTACTTGCCGAAGCGGCGCTCCAATTCCGCGACCTGCTCCGGCGTGAGGAAGCGCGTCTTGTGCCCCTTGAGCATCAAGAACAGCTTTGCCGTCTCCTCGAGCTCCTCCATCGCGCCGGACGCCGCCGACAGTGAATCGCCCGCGACCACCGGGCCGTGATTGGCGAGCAGCACCGCGTGATGGCGGCTCGCCAGCGGGCGCACGGCTTCGGCGAGGCTCAGATCCCCCGGCGGAAAATACGGCACCAGCGGCAAGCGGCCGACGCGCATCACGTAATAAGCGGTGATCGGCGGCAGCACGTCGGCCGGATTGACATCGGCGAGAACGGAGACGGCGACCGAATGCGTCGAATGCAGGTGGATGACGGCGCCGGATTGCGGCCGCTCGTCATACATCACGCGATGCAGAAAGCTTTCCTTGGTCGGCGCGTCGCCGGAGACGAGCCGGCCCTCACGGTCGAGCTTGGATAATCGCGCCGGATCGAGGTCGCCCATCGACACATTGGTCGGGGTCATCAGCCAGCCATCCTCGGTGCGCACGCTGATATTGCCAGAGGAGCCGAAGGTCAGGCCGCGCGCGAAGATGCTCTTGCCGATGGCGCAGATGGCCTCGCGTGTCTTGGCGTCGCTCATGCGGGTTCCTGTTGCTAGGTTACTTCTCGCATAGGTGGTCTCCCCGCGGAAGCAAGCTGACCCCCCGCGTCTCTGCGACATTTAGAGATTGGACTTTTCCATCTAAAAATGCAATGTGACGGCATCGCGTCCTGCCGGGAGAGAAGCCTTGAAAGCGTATGTCCGCGTCCTGCTCGGAGTCGGCTTGTTGGCGCTCGCGTCCGCCGCCCATGCCGAGGACTATCCGACGCGCACCATCACCATGATCGTGCCCTTCGCCGCCGGCGGCGCCGCCGACGTCACCGGCCGCATCCTCGCCGAAGGCATCGGGCGGCAGCTCGGACAGACCGTCATCGTCGAGAATGTCAGCGGGGCCGGCGGCACCATCGGCTCGACGCGCGGCAAGAACGCGCCCGCGGATGGCTACACGATCTCGCTCGGGCACATGGGCACGCATGCGGCGGCGCCGGCGCTTTATCCGCGCATCGGCTACGACCCGCGCAAGGATTTCGACTATCTCGGCCTCATCGCCAAATCGCCGATCATCCTGTTCGCCCGCAAGACCTTGCCGGCGAAGAATCTCAAGGACTTCATCGCCTATGCCAGGCAGCAAGGCGCCGCGCTGAAGAACGGCCATTCCGGCGTCGGCTCGATCTCGCACATCACCTGCGCGCTGTTCGACCAGCTGGTCGGCATCGAGCCCACGCGGATTCCCTATCGCGGGGTCGGTCCGATGATGAACGACATGCTCGGCGGCAATGTCGATTATGGCTGCGACCTCGTCGCGGCGCTGAGCCCGCAGGTGAAGTCGGGCAACATCATGGGGCTCGCGGTCGCCGCGCCGCAGCGCGCCGCGGCGCTGCCGGATGTGCGGACCACGGTGGAAGCCGGCGTTCCGGATTTCCAGGCGGATGCCTGGACCGCGCTCTTCGTGCCGAAAGGAACGCCGGAGCCGGTTCTCGCCAAATTGCGCACGGCGGTGGAGAAGGCGCTCGACGATCCGGCGGTTCGCGATCGGCTTGCGGCGATCGGCGCCGACGTGCCCGGCAAGGAGGAGCGCGGTCCCGCCTATCTGCAGGCGCTGATCGTGCGCGAGGTCCATCGCTGGGCCAGGGTGATCAAGGCCGCGGGCATCACCGCGCAGTGATCTGCGCGGCGCGCAGGCCGCGCAATTATCCCCGAGCCTCATCAGGCCGTTTTGAGACATCGCTGATGCCGTCCTAGAATGCGCTCGGGGGCGTGATCTGGGGGTTGTCGATGCGTCTTGCCGTGGCATCTGTCGGAGCTGCGATCCTGCTGTTGTTGCCCGTCCTGGCGTTTGGACAGGCCGGAAGCACCGGCGGATCGATCGGCAAGACAGGCAAATCCGCATCCGGCGGCGGCGAGACGCCGGCGCCCGCCAGGCCCGCCAGGAGATCTGCAAAAAGACCGGCGGCTGAACCGACGGACACGGAACAGTCGGCGGGTGGAGGGGATTGCGGCGGGAAGATCGCGGGCTCCTGGGCCGTCAGCGCGGATACGGTCTTCCCGGCCACCTTGGTCATGCCCGCCCACCAATCATTCAGTTGGCGGTTCAAATCCGACGGGCCCGCGGGAGGCGACGCCTTCCTGCACGCCTCCGCGCAGAAGCGCTACAGCTGCCAGGACAATTCGTACACGATCGAGGACTACTTCGGGATCACCGTGCGGCTTTCGGCTGACGGCAAGCGATTCGAGGGCGAATGCCGCGACGTTGTTTCCGGCATAGGAGGCGGATGCCGCATCCACGGCGTCCGACGATGATCTCGAGAGGCCGCCTTCGTTCGGCGGCCTCTTGATTGCAGATAGCCAATCAACCCACCGCCACCACGCCGCTCCAGAATTGCGACGTGCCGTGCGGGTCGGTCTCGTAGCTGCGCGCAAAACTCAGCTTGCCGTCGCTTTCGACGCGGAAGATCGCGATGTTCGCCGGCACGGTCTTCAGGCCGGCGCCGTCGCGCACCAGCACCGGCTCCATGTTCGTCGCCGCCAGCATGCGGGCGCTGGGGTCGAGCGCGAAGGTCCGCGGATAGATGCCGCGCACGTCCTCGCTCTGGATCAGCGTCGGCTCGCCGGTCTTCTCGTTGATGGCGAACACCGCGATGCTGTTTTCGCCGCCCAGGAACACGTCCTTGCCGTCCTGTTTGACGGTGTCGTAGGCGCGGTTGGAGAGATACAGCGTGCGGCCGTTCGGATGCATATGCAGCGTGCACGCCGCCTGGCGCGTGATGATCTTGCTCGGATCCGCCAGCGTGGTTTTTTCAAACAGCAGCTGCGCCTCGAGCTTGCCGTTCACCAGCCGGTAGACATTGAGCTTGTTCTCGCGCTCGCGCGACACGTAGACGAAGGGCTGCGTCGGGTGGAAATCGAGATGCCGCGGGCCGAAGCCGTAGCCGCCGTTCGCCGCGACGGTCGTGCGGTTGACGAGCTGGCCGTCCTTGAACGTGAACTCGCGCAGCGAGCCCGGATCTTCCGGCTTGCCCTTCCCCGGGTCGTTGCCGCGGCACACCAGGATGGCGGCATCGTTGGCCGGTGTCACGCGCACCTGATGGGCGAAGATCCCGCAATCGAGCGTCGCCGCCTGCTTGATCTCTTCGCCGACGCTGCCGTCGGCGTTGATCCGGTGCACCGTGACACTGCTCGGATTGTTGTAGGCGGTGAGCGCGTAACCGCCCGTGTGGTCGACGGTGACGTTGATCGGGCGCGTATGCAGCGCGGCCGATGCGCCGTGCGGCTTCAGCGCGCCGGTGTCCGGGTCGATGCGCAGCGCGGTGAGGTCGTGCTTGTCGCCCTTGATGCCGAGCGAGGCGGAGCCGCCATTGCTCGAAGCCACGTAGAGGAACGCGCCCGATGGGTGCGGCCAGGCATATTGCACATTGCCGGGAAGCGTCACGCTCGTGTGCGGTGTCAGCGTCAGCGCCTCGGCGTCCATCGCGTAGGTGAGCAGCGCCGGCCCCTGGCTGACATAGAAGAATGTCTTTTTGGCCTTGCCCTGGCTCCAGGCGATCCGCGGCGCCGCGACGGCGCCGGCAAGCGCCGTGGTGAATGTCCGGCGATCGATCATGGTCGCGCCCTCCCTTATTCTTTACTGCATTTTACGCACTTAAAATGCAATCGGGCAAGCGCGCGCCTGTCCGGCGATGCGGCGGCCGAGGATTGCGGGCGGCGAAAGCAAGCGGCTTGGCCGTCACCTGCTGGCCGAAGCGGTCGCGCACGATTCAAATTTTGTCTTTTGACCTTGGGGCAGGCAAATCTCCGCCCGCGTGGTCGTTGCCACCGTGCGCGGCGATGAACATGGCAACGGCCGACCGGCAATAAGATTCGATTTCTTTGTCGTCCTCCGCTCTCGCCTCATCGAAGCGTGCGATCATCAGGAGATCGGATCCTTTGAAAAGCGCGGCAAACAATCGGGCGGACCGGAGAGGATCGGGCACGTTCAGCAGCGCCTTCGCGTGCAACTGACGCAACAGGGCCTCGATTTGGGCGATGACATGGGCGGGGCCGGCTTCGTAATGGAGCTTGCTTAGCGACTTTTGATTAGTCCTGTCGGCCGTGACCATTGCTTCGACACTGCGGACGTCTGATCTCAACAGCGTGCGCAGCAGTAACGATCCCACCGCCATCAGCCGGTCTTCGACCGAACCGTCGATGCCTTCAAGAAGGGTCTGTGGTGCAAACAACTGACGGCAGCCGGCCGCGATGGCCGCGCTGAACAGCGCCTCCTTGTTCTCGAAGTGCCGATAGATGCTGAGCTTGGAGATCTTCGCTCGCTGGGCGACCTTGTTCAGTGTCGTTGCTTGAAAACCCAACTCCACAAAGAGTTCGCGCGCGGCGTCGATGATCGTTTGGCCAAGCGCCTCGTTGGCGGGCCGGCCGCGCCGGCCCTGGCTGTTTTCGGTCACGGCAATTCCAGTACTTGACAGTATCATAATTCGTGAATTACGATACCATATGGTATCTGAAATATGCAAGCCGTTGGGCAAGTTTCAACATCTTCTCCAAATCAAGTTTCCCCGGTCGCCCGGCGATATCGAATGCGGCATGACCGGCCGGTCAACACAATGGATTGGCAACGTCGTCGCCGATGCCGAAGCCCTGCTCGGCGCCCGTCTCGAGCGCGTATCCGTGGACGATATTGCGCGGCAAGCCCGGCCCAACCCCCCCCCCATCCGCAACACGGAGCCCATCACCATGGATGACGTCATCATCATCGGCGGCAGCTTTGCCGGACTCGCCGCCGCCCTGCAGCTGGGCCGTGCGCGCCGCAAGGTCACCGTTCTCGATACCGGCCTGCCGCGCAACCGCTTCGCCGGCCACTCGCATGGCCTGCTCGGCCACGATCACAAGCCACCGCTGGACATCCTGACCGAGGCCCGGCAGCAGCTGGCGCGTTATCCCGCGATCAAGCTGGTCAGTGCCCGGGCCGAAAGTGTCTCCGGCGCCATCGACGATTTTTCCGTCGTCACTGGCGACGGCGAAAGCCTTGGGGCGCGCCGCCTGATCCTGAGCTATGGCGTCGCCGACCAGATGCCTGATGTTCCGGGCTACGCCGAAAGCTGGGGCACGTCCATCGTGCCCTGCCCGTATTGCGACGGCTTTGAAGTCGCCGGCCAGCATTGGGGCCTCGTCTGGTCCGGCCCGCAGTCGCACAATCAGGCCAGGCTGTTCCAACATTGGACCGACAAGTTGATTGTCTTCGCCGATGGTCGCGACATTGCGCCCGATATCCAGGCTGATTTGGCGCGCCGCAACATACCTGTCGTCTATGGCCGGATCGCCGACATCGCCCATCACAAGGGCCATATCGCCACCGTCAACCTCGATACCGGCCGCAATGTCGCGGTCGACGTCCTGTTCGCCCATCCGCGCAACAAGCCGTCCGCAAGCCTGCATGAATCACTGGGCCTCGCCACGGTCGATACGCCCGGCGGCATCGCCCTCAAGGTCGACGAGCGCCGCCAAACCAGCATGCCCGGCATCTACGCCGCCGGCGACCTTGCCACGCTCTTGTTGCCCTCGGTCACCCAGGCATCATCGCAGGGCGCGATGGCGGGTATCTCCCCCCAGCAGTCGATGCTGGTTTAGATCTCCGATGACCGACGAGCGAGGAGTACACCTCG
>DASRGN010000045.1:0-64621 GCA_035651015.1 Pseudolabrys sp.
GGTCCGTGGATCTCGCTGATCCCCGGCATCCCGCGCGCCCTTGGTTCTCTTCAAGCGGCGCTGAATTTCAAAAACAGCGTCGTGCTGAAAGTGCGAAGCTTTGCGCAAGCAAAACCTCGCGGGTTGTTTGAAAAGTGAATCAGGTCACACACTCTCCGGTCATTCCGGGGCACGCCGAAGGCGTGAGCCCGGAATGACGATGGAGAGTCAGCAAGAGACGCTGCACTCAGGCCGTCGGCAGCACGTCGAAGCCACTGTTCCTGCGCAAAGCCAGATCGTCGGCCGTGCCCTCGCGCGCATCGATGGCGTCGACGCGCGCCGCCGGCGGACCCATGCGGCACGCCGCGATCATATCGTCGACGGCCTGCGGCGAGCCGGCGAATACCGCCTCGACCGAGCTGTCACGGCGATTGCGCACCCAGCCCTGCAGCCGGCGGTGATGCGCCTCGTCCTCGACGAAAGCGCGGAAGCCGACGCCCTGCACGCGCCCGCGGATGACGACATGGCGAATGGCGGTGTCGGTCATGCGGCCACTCCCGCCGGTACAAAGCGTTGCAAGGACCGCAGCGCCGCGGCAGACAAGCCCCAGTCGCGCGCCGCGGCAATGACGTCGCGCATGTAACCCGGGCGCGGCGTCCCCTCGCCGCGCGCGCGCCCGAGATAAACGAGCGCAAGCCGCGGCGCCCCGGCGGCGGGCTGCACCGCGATCCGCGCGCGCCGGTACAGGCCGCCGGCGACATCCTCATAGGCATCGAGCGCAGCGAGGTCGCGCGGCGTCAGGCGCCAGAGCACGCCCTCGACCGCCTGCCCGCCGGCCCGGGCGATCGACGCATAGCCATCACCACTGATGAAGAAACGCCACCCGCGCAGCGTCGCGGTGCCGAGCGCGCGTGCGCCCGGGCAGCGTGCGCGCATCGCAGCGCGGCTCATGTTTGAGCCATAGGCAAAATAAAGAGTCATACGGGCATCTTGCGACAGCGTGCCCGTCCCCTCAAGCACGCGTTATTTTTTTCTGCCGCGGTCGAAGGGGCCCGGCTCGCGACCGCGATTATCGAGCGGATCGCCGGTGCCTTTGCTGGACACCGCTTCATGCTCCGGATCGAAGATCTCTTCCTCGTCGATACCGTCGAGCTTGGCACGTCGCGCATCGTCGGCCAGCGCCTCATAGTCTTCCGGCATCAGATCCTCGATCGGCTCGTCATGGGTCGGGTGCTGCGGATTACCGCCATCCGGGGACAGATCGTCGACCGCGAGCGGAGCGCTGTCATCCTCCGCCAGAAACTCCGGACGTGTCGGGCGCTGATCGGTACGGCGCAGATCGTCGGGACCTTCGTTCTCGGCGGCAGGACGGATCGCGGCTTTCCTTTTGCGCGCCATGGCGTTTCTCCTCGAAAGGCAATACCGAAGGCCAACGCTGGCGCGAAAGCCGAAGTTCCGCGGTCAGGAAACGGGTGTCGGGAAGCGGCCGGGGGTCTTACGTAGAGGCCTCACAACGGAGAACGGCAATGGCAAAGGCATATTACAGCACAATATTCGATCAATCCGCCGACGCGGTGTGGTCGGTGCTGCGCGACTTCAACGCGTACCGCGTGTTCCTCGACAACACAGAGAGCCACATCGAGGACGGCAAGACTGGAGAGACAGTCGGCGCGGTGCGCAATGTCACCGTCGGAGAGCGCAATGTGCGCCAGCAGCTCATGGCGCATTCCGACATCGAGCGCACCTATAGCTATCGATTCTGCCCGCCCTCCCCGCTGCCGGTGAGCGACTTCCTCGCGCAGATCAAGGTGACGCCGGTTGTCGACGGCAACCGCGCCTTCATCGAATGGTCGGCGACCTTCGACTGCATCCCGGAAGAGGCCGAGCGCTGGCGCACTCACTATGCGCAAGCCTTCGCCGGCTGGCTTGCCTCCCTGCGGCGAAACGTGGAGGGGCCGATTGCAGTCGCGGCCTGAGACAACGCCATCGCTGTTGGCGTGAGCTAAGCAAACTCCAAAATGACCGCATCAACAGCGAGGCTGTCGCCGGGCTTGGCGTGAATCGTCTTCACCGTGCCGTCGAGCTCGGCGCGCAGCACGTTCTCCATCTTCATCGCCTCCACCACGGCGAGCGTCTCGCCGGCCTTGACCTCCTGGCCCTCCTTCACCGCGATCGAGACCACGAGGCCAGGCATCGGGCAACGCACGTGCTTGCCGCTGTCGGCAAGCTTCTTCACCGGCATCAGCCGCGCATAGTCGGCCTCGCGCTCGGTGTAGACATAGGCGCGGGTCTGCACGCCACGGTAGGCGAGATCGAAGCCATTGGGTGCGGCGCGCACCTGCACCGCGACCGCTGCGCCATCGACGCTGCCGGTGAACACGAGATCGCCCGGCTTCCAATCGGATTTAACGGGCACTGCCGCTCCGCCGGCAGCGAACGCAACAATGATGGCATCGCCCTGACGGGAGACATCGAGCCGATGCTCGGCCTCGCCGAGCCATACCGCGCGCGAGCGCTCGCGCGTCACGGTGTGCCCGTTCATCTGCCCGGAGATGCGCCGCTTGCGCTCGCCGAGCACGTGATCGATGGCTGCGGCGACCGACGCCAGCACCTTGGCGCGTTCGCCCTCCGCCGGGATTGGGTGAAACCCGTCCGGAAATTCCTCGGCGATGAATCCGGTCGACAGTTTCCCCGCGCGCCAGCGCGGATGCGCCATCAGCGCCGCCAGGAACGGAATGTTGTGGCGAATGCCGTCGACGACGAAGGCATCGAGCGCATCCGCCTGCGCCTCGATCGCCTGGAGCCGCGTCGGCGCATGCGTCACCAGCTTGGCGATCATCGGATCGTAGAACAGCGAAATCTCGCCGCCTTCGTAGACGCCGGTGTCGTTGCGCACGGTGATGCTGTCGCGGCTGCTCTCCTGCGGCGGGCGATAGCGAGTCAATCGCCCGGTCGACGGCAGGAAATTGCGGAATGGATCCTCCGCATAGATACGCGTCTCCACCGCGAAGCCATTAAGCTTCACGTCGCTCTGCTTGAGCGCGAGCTTCTCGCCGGCGGCGACGCGGATCATCTGCTCGACGAGATCGATGCCAGTGACGAGCTCGGTCACCGGATGCTCGACCTGCAGCCGCGTGTTCATCTCCAGGAAATAGAAGCTCTTGTCCTGTCCGGCGACGAACTCAACGGTGCCAGCAGAATCGTATCCCACCGCCTTGGCCAGCGCGACCGCCTGTTCGCCCATCTTCTTGCGCGTGGCGGCATCAAGGAGCGGCGACGGCGCCTCCTCGACCACTTTCTGGTTGCGCCGCTGGATCGAGCATTCGCGCTCCCCGAGATAGATGACATTGCCGTGCTTGTCGCCGAGCACCTGGATCTCGACGTGGCGCGGATCGGTGATGAACTTCTCGATGAACACGCGATCGTCGCCGAATGACGACTTCGCCTCCGAGCGCGCGCGGGTGAAGCCCTCCGCAACCTCGGCGCGCGCATGTGCGATGCGCATGCCCTTGCCGCCACCGCCGGCTGACGCCTTAATCATCACCGGATAGCCGATCTCGTCGGCGATCTTCACCGCCTCTTTCTCGTCGGCGATGATGCCGAGATAGCCGGGAACGGTGGAGACCTTGGCACTTGCCGCGGCCTTCTTGCTCTCGATCTTGTCGCCCATGGCGGCGATCGCCCTGGGGTTCGGGCCGATGAAGACGATGCCGGCCGCCGCGAGCGCCTTGGGAAACGCCTCGCGCTCGGACAGGAAGCCGTAGCCCGGATGCACGGCCTCGGCTTTCGTCGCCTTGCAGGCCTCGACGATCTTGTCGATGAGCAGATAGCTTTGCGCCGCGGGCGGCGGACCGATCAGCACCGCGTCGTCGGCCATTTCGACGTGCAGCGCGTCCTTGTCCGCCTCGGAATAGACGGCGACGCTCTGGATGCCGAGACGGCGGGCGGTCTTGATGATCCGGCAGGCGATCTCGCCGCGATTGGCGATCAAAATGCGCTTGAACATGCGTCTCGCGGACTTCTCGTGGACATGCTGGAGTGGAAAAAGGACGGCCTTCGTCGCCCCTGTAACAATACTGTCTTGTGTCCTTCGTATCTAGCGCGGGCAAAAAAAGACATAAGGAGAACAACCGTGATGTCGCACTTGAGGACCATTCTCGGCCTCGCCGGCCTGCTCATTGGACTACAGATCTCGGCCGCTGGCGCGCAACCGCCGCGCAACGTCATCATGTTCATCCCCGATGGCCTGCGGGCGCTGTCGGTGACCCCGCAAAGCGCGCCCACCATGGCGGCCGTTCGCGACCAGGGCGTGAACTTCGCCAATTCGCATTCGCTGTTCCCGACCTTCACCATGGCGAACGCCTCGGGCATGTCGACGGGACACTATCTCGGCGACAGCGGCATCTTCTCCAACACGCTCTACTCGGGCTATCCGCTGGCGACCGCCGGCGGCAGCGTCACCCCGTTCATCGAGAACGACGCAGTGCTCGGGGATATCGACGAGCATTTCTCCGGCAATTTCGTCAACGAGGACACCGTGCTCAAGGCCGCCCGCATGAAAGGCCTGAGCACCGCTGCCATCGGCAAGCTCGGTCCGGTGCTGATGTGGGATCACACCGAACGCAGCGGCGAAAAGACGATCATCGTCGACGATGCCACCGGCAGCGCGCACGGCATTCCGCTGTCGCAAGCGATGAAGGACGCCATGACCGCCGCTGGATTGCCGCTCACGACGCCCGGCCGCGGCGACAACGGCAAGGCCGGCAATTTCGAAAAGCCCGGCACGCTGACCGCCAATGTCGCGCAGCAGGCCTATTTCGCCGACGTCGCGGCCAAGGTCGTGCTGCCGATGTTCAAGGCGCGCAACAAGCCGTTCGTGCTGGTGTTCTGGTCGCGCGATCCCGACGGTTCGCAGCACAATCAGGGCGACAGCTTCCTCAAGGTGAGCCCTGGCATCAACGGTCCGACCTCGGGGGCGGCGATCAAGAACGCCGACGACAATCTCAAGACCATTCGCGATGCCCTCAACGCGCTCGGCCTCGCCGACACGACCGACATCGTGATCTCGGCGGACCATGGCTTCGCCACCATCTCCAAGGAGAGCGACACCAGCGCGGCCGCGAAGCTGGACTACAAAGACGTGCCGAAGGGCCTCTTGCCGCCCGGCTTTCTCGCCCTCGATCTCGCCAAAGCGCTCGAGCTGCCGCTCGCCGACCCTGATGCCAAGAACGCTCCGGTCGGGGACAACGCGCATCCCTCACGTGGCAACGGGCTGATCGGCAAGGATCCGGCGAGGCCCGATGTGGTCGTGGCCTCGAATGGCGGCTCGGATCTGGTCTATCTACCGAACAAGGACCGCGCACTCGCCAGGAAGGTCGTGGATGCCCTGCTCAAGCAGGACTATGTCAGTGGGCTTTTCGTTAGTCCCGAGCTTGGCTCGATCCCCGGTACCTTGTCGCTCAACGCGATCAACCTGCAGGGCTCGGCGTTGACGCCAAAGCCGGCGATCGTCGTCAATTTTCGCAGCTACGCAACCGGATGCGATGAGCCGACGCTCTGCACCGTCGAGGTCGCCGACACCGGGCTGCAGCAGGGCCAGGGCATGCACGGCAGCTTCAGCCGCGCCGAGACCCGCAACTTCATGGCCGCCGCCGGCCCGAGCTTCCGCAAGGGCTTCGTCGACCGCGCGCCGGTGAGCAACGCCGATGTCGGCAAGACACTCGCGTATGTGCTTGGCCTGGTGATCAAGGACAAGGGCAAGCTCATTGGCCGCGTGATGACGGAAACATTGCCGGGCGGCCGCATGCCGCAGGTGCGCGCCAAGACGGTATGGTCCGATCCCGCGCCCGGCGGGCTCGTCACCATCCTGAAGACCCAGCACGTGGGCAATCAGGCCTATTTCGACGCCGCCGGCTTTGCCGGCCGCACCGTCGGGCTGGAGGACGGCGCCGAAGAGCACAAGAAAGCGGCCAGCCGCTAAGACCAAAGCGGTGCGCGGGAAATAGTTTTCTCTTCCCGCGTACCGTCGCGCGCTTTCGTTCTGTATGACGGCCGACCCGCCGCACGAATAGCGCTATTTCGCCGCGTCGCGTAGATAGCTATTCCCCGGCCCGCACGAGGCTTATATTAGGGGCGAAGGCATTCCCAGGATTGCAAGCAGTGGAGGTTTCTCATGGCATTGAGCATTGGCGACACCGCACCGGATTTCGAAGCCGAGACGACGCAGGGCAAAATCCGCTTTCACGACTGGATCGGCGACAGCTGGGCGGTGCTGTTCTCGCATCCGAAGGATTTCACCCCGGTGTGCACCACCGAGCTCGGCTATATGGCGCGCATCAAGCCGGAGTTCGACAAACGCAACGTGAAGATCATCGGGCTCTCCGTCGACCCGGTCGACAACCATGCCAAGTGGGCCGACGACATCAAGGAGACCCAGGGCTTCGCCCCGAACTATCCGATGATCGGCGACACCGACCTCAAGGTCGCCAAGGCTTATGGCATGCTGCCGGCCTCGACCGCCGGCACCTCGCAGGGCCGCACCGCCAACGATAACCAGACGGTGCGCAACGTTTTCGTCATCGGCCCGGACAAGAAGGTCAAGCTGATCCTGGTCTACCCGATGTCGACCGGGCGCAATTTCGACGAGGTGCTCCGCGTCATCGACTCGCTGCAGCTCACCGCCAAGCACAAGGTTTCGACGCCCGCCCAGTGGAAGCAGGGCGAGGACGTCATCATCTCGGGCTCGGTCACCGAGGAAGAGGCCAAGAAGACCTACCCGCAAGGCTGGAAATCGCCGAAGCCCTATATCCGCATCGTGCCGCAGCCGCGCTAAAGCCGCAGGCACACGATCTTCGAAGGGCGCGGCCGCAACGCCGCGCCCTTTTGCATTGGTGTCCCCTCGCCCGTCGGATTGATTGCCGGCGCAATCCCGGGCATTCATGGCCCCACCGCCGAGGGGGAGATCCGCGATGCTCGAGACCGCGCAAAAGCAACCGCCGTTCGCCGAGTTTCTCGGCATCAAGGTCACCTCGATCACGCCGGAGAAGGTCACCGGCGAGCTTATGGTGCGGGACGAGTTCAACAACCGCTTCGGCATCATGCATGGCGGCGCGCTAATGGCGCTTGCCGACAATCTCGGCGGCACCGCGACCACGGCCAATTTGCCGGAAGGCGCGACCACGACGACCATCGAGAGCAAGACCAATTTCTTTTCAGCCATTCCGATCGGCGATGTTGCCAAAGGCGAATGCACGCCGCTGCATCGCGGCCGCACCACCATGGTCTGGCAGACGCGGATCACCCGCGGCGACGGCAAGCTCTGCGCCATCGTCACGCAGACCCAGATGGTGCTGTGGCCGAAGAAGACGTGAAATCAAGATTCCGCGGTGACTGACTCTGCGGCATCGGGAGCCGCGGGCCGCAGCTTGCCGGCGCGATTGACCACGACGACGCCGACGGCGCAGATCACCATGCCGATGACGGAGAGCGTATCGAGCCGCTCGCCGAACAACGCAAACGCCATCAGCGCCGTCACTGTCGGCACCAGATAGAACAGGCTGGCAAAACCGGTCGCTGCCGAGCGGCGAATGAGCCAGTACATTAGCGCCACCGCGCCGATCGAGAGCATCAGCGCCAGCCAGGCGACGGCAAAGACGAACTCGCCGGTCCAATGCACGACCATCGTTTCAGAGAAAAAAGCTCCGAGCGCGAACCAGACAAGCGCCGCTATATATTGAATGAGATTACCCGGCCGCCAGTCGATCCGGCCGCCGAAGCGCTTCTGGTAGAGCGTGCCGAGCGCGATGCCGATCAGCGAGAGAAAGCTCGCGATCCAGCCGAGAATGCTGCCGGCACCGAGGATGGTGCGATCGTGCAGCACCAGGACGACGCCGACAAGCCCGAGTGCCAGCCCGAACCATTGCAACGGCACCACGCGCTCGCCCAGCCAGCGATTGGCGATGGTCGAGGCCAAAATTGGCTGCAGCCCGGGGATGAGCGCGGAGATGCCGGCCGGCACCCCCTGGCTGATGGCAATAAAGACGCCGCCGAGATAAAGCCCGTGCACCAGCGATCCGGTGACTACGCTGTGCAACACTTCCGCCCGCGTCGGCCATTGCACATGGCTGACGGCGACGATCAGCGCCATCAGCACCACCACGAAGGCCATGCGCACGGTGAGGAAAGTCAGCGGCTCGGCGTATGGCAGGCCGTATTTGGCGCCGATGAATCCCGTGCTCCACAAAAACACGAACAGCGGCGGCGCGGCCGTCGCCACGATCTTCCTCGAGGTCATATCGAATGTCAGTCCCGGCTTTCGTCGACGTTGGACGGAACGGGCGCTATAGCAAGGATTGTTGGGCAGCACGATCTTTTTCATTTTTCTGCGAGTGGCGACCGCAGGGCGTTCACCAACGTCATGTGACCCGCTAGGGTCGCGATTATTCACGCGGAGGCGGTCCATGGATGTGCGTGCGGCAGTGGCGTTCGAAGCGGGCAAGCCGCTCGAGGTGACGACGGTTCAGCTCGAAGGGCCGAAAGCCGGCGAGGTGCTGATCGAAGTGAAAGCGACCGGGATCTGCCACACCGACGAGTTCACGTTATCGGGCGCCGATCCCGAGGGCCTGTTTCCGGCGATCCTCGGACACGAAGGCGCCGGCATCGTCGTCGACGTCGGCGCCGGCGTCACCTCCGTGAAGAAAGGCGACCACGTCATTCCGCTGTACACGCCGGAATGCCGGCAGTGCCCGTCCTGCCTGTCGCGCAAGACCAATCTGTGCACCGCCATTCGCGCGACGCAGGGCCAAGGGGTCATGCCGGACGGCACGTCGCGTTTCTCTATCGGCGGCAAGAAGCTGCACCATTATATGGGATGCTCGACCTTCGCCAATTTCACCGTGCTGCCGGAGATCGCGGTGGCCAAGATCCGCGAGGACGCGCCGTTCGACAAGGTCTGCTACATCGGCTGCGGCGTCACCACCGGTATCGGCGCGGTGATCAACACCGCAAAGGTCGAGGCCGGCGCCAAATGCGTAGTGTTCGGGCTCGGCGGCATCGGGCTCAATGTCATCCAAGGGCTGCGCCTCGCCGGCGCCGACATGATCATCGGCGTCGACATCAACAACACCAAGCGCGTCTGGGGCGAGCGCTTCGGCATGACGCATTTCGTCAATCCGCAGGAGATCGGCACCGAGCTCGTCCCCTATCTGGTCAACCTCACCAAGACCGCGAGCGATCAGATCGGCGGCGCCGACTACACTTTCGACTGCACCGGCAATGTGCGGGTGATGCGCCAGGCGCTGGAGGCCTGTCATCGCGGCTGGGGCCAATCGATCATCATCGGCGTCGCGCCGTCCGGCGCCGAGATCGCGACGCGGCCGTTTCAGCTGGTCACCGGCCGCGTGTGGAAAGGCACAGCATTCGGCGGCGCGCGCGGCCGCACCGACGTGCCGAAGATCGTCGACTGGTACATGGACGGCAAGATCGAGATCGATCCCATGATCACGCACACCATGCCACTCGCTGACATCAACAAAGGTTTCGAGCTGATGCACGCGGGCCAATCGATTCGCAGCGTGGTCGTTTATTAAAATACGCGCACAAATGATGTGAAAACGTAGCCGGCTGATTCCGCACCGCACACGCACAGTTGCATAACAGATATTCGCACCTGGTTCCCATCCAGAGCCGGAACTGCGACGCCGCCGCCTCAGTTGGTTTGCGAAGTTTGTCCTAGGACAGACCGCAACTCATGGAGGGCGCGATGTCAGACTTTCAGAATCGACCGGAATTCGATCCGAACCGGCCGATGACCACGCGTGAGGACATGGCATGGGGCTGGATCGGCGCCGCGGCAGTTGTCATCGTGCTGGTGCTGATCTTCGCGTTCGGCGGACGCAGCACCAACAACACGGCGAGCAACGGCCCCACGACGACGATGAGCCAGACCACCGGCCAAGGCAGCAGCTCCGCACCGCCGGCGCGTCAGCCGTCTCCGATCGGCCCCTCGACGACCGGCTCGGGCGCACCGAACCGCTAAACTTTAAATGACAGCGGCCCCAGCCAGTTGGTTGGGGCCGATGTTTCACAATCGGAACCATTGCCCGCCGGCGGTTGTTGATCCGACGAACAGGCGGGTATTTTGATGGCTGGTCCAGACAGGTCACCGGAGCCGGGTCCGCAGGTCGATCCGGTACTCGACACCACCGGGCGGGCGAGCCAGCTGCGCACGTGGTCCGTCGTCGTGGGCGCCACGGTTGTCGTGGTGTTGGTGCTTTACGGGCTTAGTCATCAGGGCGGCAACTACACGACCAGCACGGCGTCGATCCCCTCCGCCGCACCAACGACGGGCGCCGGACCTTCGGCGCAAGGCAACCAGCCCCCGCAAGCCAACAACAATCAGCAAGCGCAAGGCAGCTCAACGCAGGCAAAGAGCCCGGCGCCGCAGACCACCGGTCAGGGCCAGGGCAACCCGCCGCCGGCCAATCCGCCGAAAGCGCAGGAACGCGTCAATCAATCGCCGCAGAACAACAACCAGCAGCAGAACCCGCCGGCGAACAACGCGCAGCAGCAGAACAACAATCAGCCAAGCAAATAGCCACGCTCATTTGAACGCGTCGTCGATCGGCACGCGATAGCCGTTGGCCAGCCGATTGGTCTCGTTAGCCATCCCGGTGATCGCCATGACCTCGCCGAACATCTCTTCGGTCATGCCGGCCTTGCGCGCACCCGCGGTGTGGCTGGCGATGCAATAGGCGCAGCCATTGGTGACGCTCACGGCGAGATAGATCATCTCCTTGACCACCGGATCGAGCGCGCCCGGCGCCATCACCTCTTTCACGCTTTCCCAGGTGCGCTTGAGCGTCGCCGGATCGCGCGCGAGATATTTCCAGAAGTTGTTCACATCGGCGACCTGGCGCGTGCGCATGATGTCATCGAACACGGCGCGCACCGCCGGCGAGGCATCCTTGTATTCGATCGGGCCGGGCATCTTTCCTCTCCGCTTCAAAATCGTATTCGCGACTATTGGCTTTCTTTGTCGCCGCCGCCAGTTGTCGTCGCAAGCCAGATACCGGCCGCAACGGCGATAAGGCCGACCACGAGATTGAGCCCGATCCCCTCGCCCAAGGTCAGCGCCCCGACGGTTGCGGCGAACACCGGATTGATGGTGATCGACACCGCGGTCCGCGTCGGCGTGGTGCGGCTGAGCGCAAACACCCAGAGCACGAAGGCAATCGCGCTGCCGATCGTCGCCAGATAGGCGATGGCGATCCATTGCGGCGTCTGGAAATGCTTGACCGCCTCGAAGCCGCCGGTCGCCAGCGAAACGACGAGCAAGCACGGCACCGCGGCTCCCATACCGGCAACGAGAAAGCCAAGCGGATCGGAGCGGGCGATGAACGGGCGCGCCCAGACATTATAAAGCGACATGCAGAAGGTGGCGCCGAACATGATCAGCTCGCCGCGCCAGGCGCCCGGCGGCGCGGTGCCGAGGCCGGTGATCAGCGCGGCACAGACCCCGGCGATGGCAATGAGCACGCCGGCCGTGCGCCGCAGGGTCAACGGCTCGACGCCGAGCGCCGCGGCAGTGAGCATGGTGGTGAGCGGCATGGTCGAGAGCGTCAGCGCGGCACGCGCAGCGCTGGTGTAGCGATGCGCGAGATTGAACAGCACCGAGAACACGAAGAAGAACAGGATGCCGAGCAGCATCACCGGAATCCAGTCCCTGCCCCGAGGCCAGCGGGTTTTGACCGATAGCGCGATCGGCAAAAGAATGAGCAAGCCGACGCCATAGCGAAACACCGCGAGCGTCACCGGATCGGTGGCGGCGATCACGAAACGGGTCGAGCCGCCGGCGATGCCGCCGAGCGCGGCGGAAGCGACGGCCGCCAGCACGCCAATCTGCTCACGTTTCAAGGGGAATTCCCGGGCGACATGTTTGCCGTATCAAAATACCGGAACGATGTGACAGCAAGTCTCACATTCTTAACAGCATCTAAATTGCGATCTCAGGCGTTGTTCAGCCGCTTCGAGGTAGAGACCCAATGGGCGACTCCCGAGGACGAAAGGAAGGAGGAGTACATGCTCAAGCTCCTTGTGACGACCGCAGCGGCGGCCGCGCTGTTCGCGACCTGCGCGCTGTTCTCTCCCCGTGCGGAAGCGATGCCGATCGCGGCACCAGGCGGCCTTTCCGCCGCCATCCACAATGACAATCTGGCGCAGAACGTGGCTTACATCTGCCGCCGGGTCTGGCGTTGCGGACCCTGGGGCTGCGGCTGGCGCCGCGCCTGCTACTTCACGGGCGGCTATTACGGCTATGGCTATTATGGCCGGCCGTATTGGGGTTGGCGCCACCGTCACTGGTGGTGAGACACGCAAGAGGCCGCCCTCACCGGCGGCCTCTTGTCCACTGGACACCCGGCTCCCCACGCGGTCTCGCGTTAGGCTAGGCTTGCGCCCTCATTGAGCGGATCAGCCAAGCGGGGGAGCTCGTGCCGAAGACGCCGGACTATTTCTCGGGAAAGACCATCGTCATCACCGGTGCCGCGAGCGGCATCGGCCGCGCCACCGCGCTGATCTTCGCCCGCGAAGGCGCCAATGTCGTGTGCACTGACATCAATGGCGACGGCGCCAAAGAGACCGCGGCGCAGATTAACGCCAAGGGCGCGCAGGCGCTGGCGATCACCACTGACGTCACTTCGCGCGCGCAAGTCAACGACACCGTCAGGCGTGCCATCGACGGCTTCGGCAGCGTGCAATTCCTGTTCAATTCCGCAGGCTCGGCGCTGCGCCGCTCGAAATTCCTCGACATCGACGACGACCTCTTCGAGCGCACCTTCGACCTCAATGTGAAGGGCACGTTCTACGCCATGCAGGCGGTGCTGCCGCACATGCTCGCCAACAAGTTCGGCGTCATCGTCAATGTCGCCAGCATGGCGGTGAAGCGCGGCGGGCCGGGCACCTCCGTGCACTATGCCGCCGCCAAGGGCGCGGTGAACACCATGACGCTCGGCGTGGCGCGCGAATTTGCGACGCAAGGCATCCGTTGCCTGTCGATCTCCCCGGGACCGGTCGATACTGCCTTCGCGGCGGCGGCGGCAACCTCGCCCGAGCTCAAGCAGCGCATGCTCGACGACGTGCCGATGAAGCGCTTCGGCAAGCCGGAGGAGATTGGCGAGCTCGTGCTGTTCATGTGCTCGGACGCCTCACCCTACATGACCGCGGACACGGTTTATGTGAATGGCGGCGGCGGGTGGCGATGAGCGGCTATTTCCCCACCTTCGGGCAGGCGCGATCCCGCAAACGAGAATCGCAGACGCGCACGTTCTTCAGGTAGCCGCCGACCCACTTGGTGATCTGCTCTTCGGTCGGCTCGGACTTGGAGGCCTTTTGCACGAGATAGAAGCTGTCCTTGCCGGCAATCGCCTTGAACCAGGTATATTCCGGCTTGCCGGTCTCCGGATTGTGCGGACAGGTGAATATCCACACCAGCGTCGGGTAGCCATTCTCCGTCGTATCCGCGATTGTGTGGGATAGTGCCCCCGGACAAGCCTTGGTCCACCGATCCGCCATTCCGGTCATGAACTCCTTCGGCGGCGTCCTGTTCAAGCCGAGGAAGACCTGCACCGTGACCATTTCGGTCCAGTCGTGGACGGTCTCTGCCGTCGGGACCATCTCCGTCATGATCACGTCGTCTTTCTCGACGTGGTAGTCGACCTTGTAGCCATCGGGCATGCTCACCAGGAGGTTTTCGTTGACGAGCTGGGCCGATGCGGGCGCCGCGACGGCGAATGCGACGACAACCGCGAGTCCAAATTTGCGCATCGACATGATGACGTCCCCCGAAAGTCCTCACACCGGTAGATTGTCGTGCTTCCTTGCCGGCATCTCCACGGATTTATGCCGCAGCATGGCCAGCGCCCGCGCGATCCGGCGCCGCGTCGAATGCGGCATGATTACATCATCGATATAGCCGCGCTCGGCGGCGACGAAAGGCGAAAGAAAGCGCTCCTCATATTCGCGGGTGCGCGCGGCGATCTTCTCCGGATCGGCCATGTCGGCGCGGAAGATGATCTCGACCGCGCCCTTGGCGCCCATCACAGCGATCTGCGCCGTCGGCCAGGCATAGTTGAGGTCGCCGCCGACATGCTTCGACGCCATGACGTCATAGGCGCCGCCGAAGGCCTTGCGGGTGATCACCGTCACCAGCGGCACCGTTGCTTGCGAATAGGCGAACAGGAGCTTGGCGCCGTGCTTGATCAGGCCGCCATATTCCTGCGCCGTGCCGGGCAGGAATCCGGGCACGTCGACGAAGGTGACGATCGGGATGTTGAACGCGTCGCAGAAACGCACGAAGCGCGCCGCCTTGCGCGAGGCATCGGCATCGAGCACGCCGGCGAGCACCATCGGCTGGTTTGCAACGAAGCCGACCGTGCGCCCGGCGATGCGGCCAAAACCGGTGACGATGTTCTTGGCGTAAGCGGCGCTGATCTCGAAGAAATCGCCCTCGTCGGCGACTTTGATGATCAGCTCCTTGATGTCGTAGGGCTTATTGGGATTCTCCGGGATCAACGTGTCGAGCGATTCATCGATGCGGTCGGCACTGTCATCCGTTGGCCACTCCGGCACGCCGCTCGCATTGTTGGCGGGCAGGAAATCGATCAGCCGGCGCATCTGCAGCAAGCACTCGACGTCGTTCTCGAAGGCGCCGTCGGCGACGGAGGATTTCGTCGTGTGCACGGACGCGCCGCCGAGCTCTTCGGCCGTCACCACTTCGTTGGTCACCGTCTTGACCACATCGGGGCCGGTGACGAACATGTAGCTCGTGTCGCGCACCATGAAGATGAAGTCGGTCATCGCCGGCGAGTAGACGTCACCGCCGGCGCACGGGCCCATGATCACCGAGATCTGCGGGATGACGCCGGAGGCGATGACGTTCCTCTTGAACACCTCGCCATAGCCGCCGAGTGCGGCGACGCCCTCCTGAATGCGCGCACCGCCGGCGTCGAACAGGCCGATGATCGGCGCGCGCGCCTTCATCGCCATGTCCTGCACCTTGATGATCTTCTGCGCGTGCGTCTCCGACAATGAGCCGCCGAACACCGTGAAGTCCTTGGAGAACAGGTAGACGGTGCGGCCGTTGATGGTGCCCCAGCCGGTGACCACACCATCGCCGGGGATCTTGGTCTTCTCCATGCCGAATTCGTTGGAGCGGTGCTCGACGAACATGTCGAACTCCTCGAAGGAGCCCTTGTCGAGCAGGAGTTCGATGCGCTCGCGCGCGGTCAGCTTGCCGCGCTTGTGCTGAGCCTCGATGCGCTTCTCGCCGCCCCCGAGCCGCGCCTCGGCGCGCCGCGCTTCCAGTCTGTCGAGGATGTCCTTCATGCCGCTCCTGCCTCAGGTCTGTGTCAGAGGCATACCACGGGCCGGCGTTGGGCGTCATTTCCAAGGTGTTTGCGCCCGGAAATGGCCTCTGCCTAAAAGTCGTCGGGGCCGAACGGCGGCTGTCTCCCCGGCGGGACGCCCTGCTCCGCCATGGCCAGAAGCATGGCGATGGTGACGTAGGTCCCGGCGACTGCCGTGAGGTCGACGACCTGCTGTTCGCTCAGGATCTGCTTCGCCCGGGCGAAGGTCGCGTCGGAGACCGCGTGCGTGGTGGTGAGCTCGGTGACGAAGTCATAGACGACGGCCTCATCCGGCTGCATGTTCGACGGCCGCTGCTTCTGTTTGAGCTCGGCAATGATCCGCGGCGAGAGCCCTGCCTTCTGCGCCAACGGCGCATGCGCCAACCACTCCACCTGCGAGCGCCATTGCCGGCCGACGATCAGGATGGCGAACTCATTGAGCCGCGAATCGATCGAGGTCTCCCAACGCAGATATTTGAGCAGGTCGAACATGCGTTGGCCGAACGCCGGACTGCGCAGCATCGGATTGTAGGGGCCGCCAATTCCGACGCTCGACACGTGCATGATCCGATCGGCGAGCACCTTCTGCTCGCCGCTGAGCTCCTCCATGGTGAGCTGCGGAAATCGCGGCTCCTTGTCCATCATCATCACCTACCCCCAAACCTGTTGCCGAATGCTGCTGCTGCGAGCTTACTAGCCCGCAAGCCTTGGCGGGAGGCGATCAACACGGAGGCTGCGAATGCCAGCTGACACGAATGCAGTGAGCGGCATGCCACGGCTGATCCTGCGCATCGAAGGCGCGGCCGTAGCGCTATTGGCGATCGCGCTTTATTGGAAATCCGGCGCCTCGTGGTGGCTGTTTCTGGTGCTGATCCTCACGCCCGATCTGAGCTTTCTCGGTTACCTCGGCGGCTCGCGGATCGGCGCCCTCGCCTACAATGCCGTGCACAGTTATGTGCCGCCGGCCGCGCTCGCGCTCGTTGCCCTGTTGCGCCCGGAGATCGGCGCATTGCCAATCGCGCTCATCTGGTTCGCGCATATCGGCCTCGACCGCGCGCTCGGCTACGGGCTGAAATACGAAGCCGGCTTCGGCTTCACGCATCTCGGTCGCATCGGCCGCCAGGCTGTCGTGCCGGGCGAACGCTGAGCCGCGTGAACCTATCCACCGATCGTTTGCGCCAGCGCGTCGCCGCCACGCACCGACCAGGCGGTCATGCGGCGCTCGAAGAAATCGAAGATCACATACATGCCGACGCCCATGACCCCGACCACAACCAGCGCGGCGAACACCAACGGCACGTTGAAGTTGGAGCTCGCGACCAGCATCACGTTGCCGATGCCGCTGTTGCCGGCGACAATCTCCGCGATCACCGAGCCGACAAAAGCGAGCGTCACCGCGATCTTCAGCGAAGCGAAGAAAAACGGCAGCGAGCGCGGAATGCCGATCTTGCGCGTCATGTCCCATCGCGTCGCGCCGAGTGAGCCCATCACTTCCAGAAGCTCCGGCTCGATGGTGGCAAAGGCGGTGGCGACATTGGCGACCACCGGAAAGAACGAGAGCATGAAGGCGGTGAACACCGCCGGCACCGTACCGGCGCCGAACCAGATCACGAACACCGGCACCAGCGCCGCCTTCGGCACGCTGTTGAAGCCGACCAACAACGGATAGACACCGCTGTAAAGCAGCCGCGACGATCCGATCAGGATGCCGACTGTCATGCCGAACAAGACGGCGGCGATAAAACCAAGCAGGGTCGTGCCGAGCGTCGCCATTCCATGCACGAACAGCGGATAACGGAACTGGTAGATCGCCTGCAGCGTCTCCCAAGGGGTCGGCAGAATGAAGCTCTTGATGTCGAACAGGCGAATGACGAGCCACCACGCCGCGACCAGCGCGAGCGTCGCAATCCAGGGCGCGAGTTTTTGCTGCGACTTGGGGGTCAATGCTGTTTTCCCCGGCTGATGTGGTGACGCAGATCGTGCACCTTCTCGACGAAGTCGGGCTCGAAGGTGCATTCCAGCGTGCGTGGCCGTGGGATGTCGATCGTGGTTGTCTTGAGGATGCGGCCCGGCCGCGCGCTCATGACGTGGACCGTCTGCGCGAGGTAGACCGCCTCGCGCAGCTCATGCGTCACCAGAATGATGGTGCATTTGCGGAAGGACCAGAGGTCCTGAAGCACCGCCCAGAGATCCTCGCGCGTGAAGGTATCGAGCGCCGCGAACGGCTCGTCGAGCAGCAGGATCGACGGTTCGTGGATCAGCGCACGGCAGAGCTGGGCGCGCTGCTGCATGCCGCCGGAAAGCTGCCATGGCATGCTGTCCCCGAAGCCGGAGAGCCCGACTTTCTCCAACAGCACCTCGGCCGCCTCGCGGTTCCTTTCGCGATCGGCCTTCTGGCGACTGCGATATGGCTCCACGATCTCGAGCGGCAGCATGATGTTGTCGCGAATGTTGCGCCAGGGAAGCAGCGTGGCGTTCTGGAACGCCATGCCGACTGTCTTCAGCGGACGGGTCACCTCTTTGCCGTCGACGATGACCTTGCCGCGGCTCGGCCGCATGATGCCCGAGATCAGCTTGAGCAGGGTCGACTTGCCGCAGCCGCTGGGGCCGACAATCGCGAGGAACTCGCCATGCTCGATCGAGAGCGTTGCAGACGCGACCGCAAGCGTCTGCGCCGACTTGTCCTGCGCGGCCGCGCCATAGACGAGGTCAACGTCCGTGAGCTCAATGAACGACATCGATGGAGCCTTCGCGGGCAGGCCCGCGTCAGTTGATCATGCGATCCTTCTGCGGCGGCAGGTAAGCCGGATCGAAGACCTCCTCCAGCTTGGGCCGGCGCGGCAATTTGAAGGCTTCCGTGATGTCGGTGATGTTGCCCTCAAGTCGCTCGCGGTCGACATCGCCAAAACCCTTCTTGCGGACAGTGTCGGTGAGGATGCAGCAGTCCAGCGCGACGCGCAGCCGCTCACGCTCGATGTCCGGATTGAGCAGCGGCTCGAAGGCGATCGCGGCCTTCACCGCAAGCTCGGGATCGCGCGCCATGTCCTTCAAGCCCTTCACCGTCGCGCGCAGGAAACCGCGCACTGCATCCGGATGCTCCTTCAGGAAGCTGCGGGAGGCTGCGACTGAATTCGCATAAAGCGGCAGACCGTAATCCTTGTACATGAAATAGCTGACGTCGGCGGGCGGCACCCCCTTGGCCTTCAATTCCAACAGCGAGTTGAAGATCTGCCCAGGGATGGCGTCGACTTTTTTCTGCACCAGCAGCACCTCGCGCAGGCTGGGCTCGATGTTCTGGATCTCCACGGTCGAAACGTCGATGCCGGTCTTGCGTGCGAAGATCGGGAACAGCTTGAACGTGGAATCATTCGGCGCAGAGCCGAGCTTCTTGCCGTTCAGCTGTTTTGGTTCGGTGATGCCGCTCGATTTCAGCATGACGATCGCGGCCGGCGCCTCCTCGTACCCGCTCATCAGCACCGGGAATGCCTGCTCCGGGTTCTTGGAATTGAAATCCATCACCACGTTGATGTCGGGAAAGCCCATGTCATAAACGCCGGCGGCGAGCTGGCGCACGACTTCGGCGGATCCCTTGCCGCGCTCAATCGTGACGTCGAGGCCTTCGGCCTTGTAGTAACCCTTCTGCTGCGCGATCAGAAAGGCTCCGTGTGTGGCGCCGGGAATCCAGTCGAGGGTAAAGCGGACCTTGGTCTGGGCGCTGGCTACGCCCGGCGTGACGATCAGGCCAAGGAGAAGCAGTGCGACGGCGGCAAAACGGGGCGGTTTCATGGGTGCCTCTCAGGTTGATGTTTTCAAGTTTTTGCTTCGACACGCCTCTCAGATCGCATTGGCGCCGGCCAAAATGTCGCGGGCGCGCGAACGCTGCGCCGGCGGGATGACGAGACGCTGAGCGAACTCCTCGTTGATCGGCGCTGTTGCGTCGATGCCCATCTTGGTCACGGTGAAGGTCGTGGGATCGGAGCTCGGATCGATGATCGCTGACTTTACGCCCGGCACCATCAAGACATCCTTCTCGGCCCTGACGCGGGTCGCCACCGCCCACATCACGTCCTCCATGTCGTAGATGTCTACATCCTCGTCCACGACGATCACCTGCTTGGTGTAAAGTTCGGTGCCGAGCGCCGTCAGCATCGCCATCCTCGGCTCGCCCTCCGCAACCTTCTTCATCGAAACGATCGCAAGAAACGCGCCACAGGTCTTGTGCGGCACGTGCACCGCGCGGACATTCGGCATATTGCGCTTCAGCGCGTTGAGGATCTCGCCCTCGCGGGTGATGCAGGACACCAGAATGTGGTCGCGCGACATGCCGGAGACGACGCTGTGGTACCAGGCATCACGCCGCATCCGAATTCGCTTGGCGACAAAGACATTCTGCGTGCTGCGGAACGAGGCATAGCCCGTGAATTCGCCGAACGGTCCTTCTGGTTCGTGGACGCCGGCGAGAATCTCTCCCTCGATGACGATCTCGGCGGCGGCCGGCACTTCGAGATTTTCAACCCCGCAGCGCGCAAGACGGTAGGGCTCGCCGAACAGACCGCCAATGATGTCGAATTTCCGCACGTTTGGCGGATAGGCGTAGACCATCGAGCCCATGTAATGCAGCGGATGGGTACCGATCACGATCGCGGCTGGCAGCGAATGGCCCCTGGCCTCGGCGCGGCGGTGATATTCGTACATGCGCCGCCGCGAATGCAGGGAGACGCCGAGCCGGTTCTTGCTCTTCAGCATCAGCCGGTGAAACCCGGTGGTATCGACGCCGGTTTCCGGATCACGCGCGGTGAGCTGGCCCGCGGTGATATAGGGCGCGGCATCGATGGTGAACTGGAACGGGATCGGCAGCCGCGTCAGGTCAACCTGCTCGCCCTCGAGCACGACTTCGTCCCACGCCGGCTTGGAAATGATTTCGGGTGGAATGTATTTCTGACAGCGCTCGCGAAAGGCGTTCGGCAGGTTCGCGACCGTACTGCCAAGGCAGCGCGCCAAGAGCTCGCGATTGCCGGCGACATTGGTCACCACCGGCATGTCGAAGCCGGTGACTTTTTCGAAGATCACGATCGGGCTTTTGTTGAGACGATCGAGCTCAAACACCGTCGCCGTCATTTCGAGCTTCGGGCTGACCGGCTCCCTGATCCGCAGCACGTTGGCCGGATCGACGCTTTCGGTCTCTTCGATAAAGCCGCGCAGGCTCTGATCGTCCGCGGCCATGTCGGCCCTCCCGTTGCCCGTTTCTTCTTATCATCTTATATGATAAGTGCGTACGCAAGCTGGTTGTGTCGTTCGGGCGCGGGCCGCTGCGGAGATCGTCCCCGCGGTGCCGATCGGGGGCTCGCTGTCACGAACGCAGGCAGACGGTGTCGATCAGTCGTCTCACAAAGATCCGCTCATGACCTACCGCCAAGTGCGCCGTGCGATTGTCTCTAACAACCTGACCGACCGCATCACCTCGATGCTGCGGGACGACATCGTCAGCGGGAAATACGAGCCAGGGCGGCAACTCCCGGCCGGCAAGGATCTGAGCGCTGCGTTCGGCGTCAGCATCACGGTCGTCCGCGAGGCGCTGTCGCGCCTGAAATCGGACGGCCTCGTCGCCTCGCACCAGGGCAAGGGCGTGTTCGTCGAGGACGACGCCAAGGCGCGTCCGTTCCGGCTCGGCACGGCGGAAGGTGCGAAAAGCTCGCTGCGCCACATCTTCGAATTGCGCATGGGCGTCGAGATGCTGGCTGCGACGCTGGCCACGGAGCGACGCACCGCCGCCGATCTGAAGGCAATGCTGGCCTGCCTGAAGCAGATGGAGCCGAACAAGAACAGCTTCGAGCAGGCCCTCGCGTCCGACATCGCCTTTCATCTGAGGATTGCGCAGGCCACGCAGAATCCGCTGATCGTCAGCTTCATGAAGTTCCTGCAGCCGCATCTGTACGAATCGATCTCAAAGGCACGCGCCAGCTCGGCTCGGAAAGCGCGCACCACGTTGATCGCGTACAAGGATCATTACGCCATCTATGAAGCGATCGCCGCCTCCGATCCGCGTCGCGCCCGGCTCGCCATCCGTCGTGTGCTGGAACGAAGTCTGCGGCGGCTGGAGAACGAGTGACCGACGATTCAATAGCCATCCTTTAGAACGGCATCTTTTCAAGCTCGCCGGAGGCGAGCGCTGAGTTTTCGCCTTCCCAAGGGCGAACCGGAAGGCGCATAATCGATTTATTCGGGGGATTGCCATCGGCCGGCCGCGACGCGTCCGGCGACCATAGAGGACGTCTCCATGAGCACCGCCGCCAAACCCGCCTCGACCACGCAGCCGCGCATGCGCACACCGACCGATCTCGGCGCGCAGGCCGCAAAGGACATCGCCGCCGCGCTGAACAAGCTGCTTGCCGACACGTTCGCGCTCTATCTCAAGACCAAGAATTTCCACTGGCACATCAGCGGTCCGCATTTCCGCGACTATCATCTGCTGCTCGACGAGCAGGGCGAGCAGATTTTCGCCATGACGGACGTGCTCGCCGAGCGCGTGCGCAAGGTCGGCGAGGCAACGCTGCGCTCGATCGGTGACATCTCGCGCCAGCAGCGTATCGCCGATAATGACGCGGCGTATGTCGATCCGCTCGACATGTTGGCCGAGCTGCGCGACGACAACCAGCGCTTCGTCACCGCCATGCGCGAAGCCCACGACGTCTGCGACGAGCACGGCGACGTGGCGAGCACCAGCCTGCTCGAGACCTATATCGACGAGACCGAGAAGCGCATCTGGTTCTTGTTCGAGGCCGGAAGACGCGGCGACCCGACGGGGCACTAACCCCGCGAACCGGCGAGCCGCAGCACGGTCGCTGCGGCTTGCATCTCCGCAAAGCGGAAGGCGCGACGCTCGAGCGCCAGCGTGTCGCGTCCCCATTGCGCCATCTGCCAATCTTCATCGACATGGGCGGCCGCCCAGGCGGCGTCGACCGACAGCTGATCTGCGGCCAGCGCCAGCGCGAGGAGCGCCGAACCGGTAAGCGACGTCACCGTGGACAATGCGCCCAGGCGCCAGGGATCGCGCGGGATCGCGGCGATGGCGGCTGCGAGCGCGGCCTGCGGCTGCGCAACATGCACGACGCCCTGCGCCAGCACAAAATGCGCGCCCAGCGCCTCGTGCGCCCAGGTCAACACCGGATCCCAATGCTGCGCCTGCGCGGCAAGAAGCCCCTCGGGCCCCTCGGCGCGATAGAACAAAAGGTCGGAGGCGAGATATTTGCCAATCTCGGCGTTGACCGCGTCCGATTTGTCGGCGACCGCATCGATGATGGCATTGGCGAGCCGCGTCAGCGGCATCCGTGCCGGATCGACTACCTCCTGCTGCGCATTCCATTCGTCGGCGATCGCCTGTGCGAGCGCCCGGCTCGGCGCCGCGAGCGCACGGCGCGCTGGGGTACGTACCGGCCTGCCGTCGAGCAGCACCGGAAAGCTGTCATCCGCCTCGCCTGCGCTCGCCTCCTTGTAGAAGCGCTTGCGCAGGTTCGGCCGCATATTGCGCCGTGCCGCTTCCACCGGATCGAGCGGCTCGTTCTCGAAAATATTGTCGAAGATGTCGCGCATGCTCATGGCTCAAGACGCGCCGCCGCAGTAGACCGCGGCGCGAGAATCCAGGTTTGCGCCTCCCCACATCTCATCCAAGGTCGGCAGCAACGTGTCGAAGCTCTCGATGACCGCGTGCGCGCCCGCTGCGTGCAAATCAGCAGCTCTGTGATAGCCCCAGGCGACGCCGATCGCTGCGACATTGGCCGCACGCGCCATCTCGATGTCGTAGATCGTATCTCCCATCATGACCGCATCGGCGACATCGACCCCAACGTCGCGCATCGCCGCCAGCACCATTTCCGGATGCGGCTTCGACGGCGCCTTGTCGGCGGTCTGCAGCGTCGCAAAATGCTCGATCAGCCCGTGCTGACCTAAGACGGCATGCACGCCGCGCAGGGATTTTCCGGTGGCGACGCCGAGCACCACATCGTCGCGACGCGCCAGAGCTTCGATCGCGACGCGCGCCCCCGGGTAAAGCGGCTCGAGATGCTCACCCGAAGCCCGCAGTGCGTGAAACGCCTCCTTGTATCGCGCCGCGAGACTCTGCACCGGTTGCTTCTCTTCCCCAGCGAGACGCGTGAACGCTTCATCGAGCGATAAACCGACGATCGAGAGCAAGCGGTCGCGCGGCGGACACGGCAAATCATGCGCGAGATAGGCTTTGTGCATCGCAGCACAAATCATGTGCTGGCTGTCCACCAGCGTCCCATCGCAGTCGAAAATGACCAGTTTCAAGGGGCTTAGGTCCTCACCTTTTGCGCCCCTTCTGCCACCGCAACGCGTAATCGTCACGCCCCTTTTCAGCGCGGGAAACCTCTAGTGCGGACAACAGGTTGACGCCATAGGACTGCCACGAAAGTAAGGTGGTTTTCGGTTCGTTGGTCCACTAATATCCGCCGCGGATTCGGCGCCCTCACAGCCGGACCAGGTTGGGGACGACGCCCAAAGGCGACGCGACACTCCGTGCCGCGGAGTGCGCTTCGAGGAGTAAATGAAAGACACTGACATTTCGGCGCCTGACTACTTCCACAAGGTCGTGGATTGCCAATGGGCTTGCCCGGCGCACACGCCGGTCCCCGAATACATCCGGTTGATTGCCGCGGGCCGCTACGGCGACGCCTACATGATCAATTGGAAGTCCAACGTGTTTCCCGGAATTCTCGGGCGTACCTGCGACCGCCCCTGCGAACCGGCCTGCCGCCGCGTGCGCGTAGAGAAAGAGCCGGTCGCCATCTGCCGTCTCAAGCGCGTCGCGGCCGACTACAAGGACGACATCCGCGCACGACTGCCGCAGCCCGCGGCGAAGAAAAACGGCAAGCGCGTCGCACTCATCGGCGGCGGCCCTGCCTCGCTCACGGTGGCGCGCGACCTTGCCCCGCTTGGTTATCACTGCGTCGTGTTCGACCAGGACCCGAAAGCTGGCGGCATGATGCGCACGCAGATCCCGAAATTCCGCCTGCCGGATTCGGTGATCGACGAGGAATGCGACTACGTTCTCAATCTCGGCATCGAATTCCACGGCGGCAAGCGTATCGACAGCATGAAGACGCTGCTCGCCGAAGGCTATGACGCCGTCTTCGTCGGCTCCGGCGCGCCGCGCGGCCGCGACCTCGACATTCCGGGCCGCAAGGAAGCGGCGAAGAACATCCATATCGGCATCGACTGGCTCTCGTCGGTGTCGTTCGGCCACATCACGTCGATCGGCCGACGCGTTATCGTTCTCGGCGGCGGCAACACCGCCATGGACTGCTGCCGCTCGTCGCGGCGCCTCGGCGGCGAAGAGGTCACCGTCGTGGTGCGCTCCGGCTTCGAGGAGATGAAAGCCTCGCCGTGGGAGAAAGAGGACGCGATGCATGAAGGCATCCCGATCCTCAACTTCCTCGTGCCCAAGGAATTCACCCACGACAAGGGCAAGCTCACCGGCATCACCTTCGAGAAGGTGAAGGCGGTGCGCGATGACAAGGGCCGCCGCCAGCTCATTCCGACGGGCGAGCCCGACCAGCACATTCCCTGCGACGACGTGCTCGTCGCCGTCGGCCAGGAGAACGCCTTCCCCTGGATCGAGCGCGACGTCGGCATCGAGTTCGACAAATGGGACATGCCGGTCGTCGATACCAAGACCATGCGCTCGACCAACCCGAAGGTGTTCTTCGGCGGCGACGCCGCTTTCGGCCCGAAGAACATCATCTGGGCCGTCGCCCATGGCCATGAGGCCGCGGTGTCGATCGACAAGATGCTCTCCGGAGAGGACATTACCCATCGCCCGCTCCCCGCGGTGGAGGTGATTAGCCAGAAGATGGGCATCCACGAGTGGAGCTACGATAACGAGATCGCGCTGGATAATCGCTACAAGGTGCCGCTGCGCGACAAGGAAATCGCGCTCAAGGACATCAAGGCCGAGGTCGAGCTGGGCTTCGATGCGAAGCTCGCCCTCTCCGAAGCGCATCGCTGCCTCAATTGCGATGTGCAGACGGTGTTCTCGTCGTCGCTGTGCATCGAGTGCGACGCCTGCGTCGACATTTGCCCGATGGACTGCATCACCTTCACCGATAACGGTGAGGAGAAGGACCTGCGCGCACGGCTCAAGGCCCCCGCCAAGAACACGACGCAGGACCTTTATGTCGCCAACGGGCTGAAGACGGGCCGCGTCATGGTCAAGGACGAGGACGTGTGCCTGCACTGCGGGCTGTGCGCGGAGCGCTGCCCCACCGGCGCGTGGGACATGCAGAAATTCTTCCTGGAAATGACTCAAGCGGGTCCGCAATGCCGATCGAAAGCGTAAACGATTTCGTCGTCCGGTTTGCCAACGTCAACGGCTCGGGATCGGCGAGTGCCAACGAGATGTTCGCCCGCGCGGTAATGCGCATGGGCATCCCGGTGTCGCCGCGCAACATCTTCCCCTCCAACATCCAGGGCCTGCCAACCTGGTACGAGGTGCGCGTCTCCGAATCCGGCCATCTCGGCGCCCGCGGCGGCGTCGACCTGATGGTGGCGATGAACCCGCAGACCTGGGACAAGGACGTCGCCTCGATCGAGCCCGGCGGCTATCTGTTCTATGATTCGACGAAGCCGATGCCGCCGTCGAAATTCCGCCCCGACATCACCGTCATCGGCGTGCCGCTAACGGCGATCTGCAATCGTGAATACACTGATCCGCGCCAACGCCAGCTGTTCAAGAACATCATCTATATCGGCGCCCTCACTGCCTTGATCGACATGGACGTCAAGGTCGTCGAGAAGCTGATCGGCGAGCAGTACAAGGGCAAGGAAAAGCTGATCGAGCCGAACCTCAAGGCCCTGCATATTGGCCGCGACTATGCAGTGATGAACCTGCAGTGCCCGATCGGGCTCAAGCTCAAGCGGACCGATAAGGTTGGCGACCGCATCTTCATCGAGGGCAATTCCGCCGCCGCGCTCGGCGCGGTTTATGGCGGCGCCACGGTGTGCGCATGGTACCCGATCACGCCTTCCTCCTCGCTCGCCGACGCCTTCACGCGGCATTGCGCCAAGCTGCGCATCGACCCGGAAACCAAGCAGGCCAAATACGCGATCATCCAGGCCGAAGACGAGCTCGCCTCGATCGGCATGGTGATCGGCGCCGCCTGGAACGGCGCGCGCGCCTTCACCGCGACCTCAGGCCCCGGCATCTCGCTGATGCAGGAGTTCATCGGCCTTGCCTATTTCGCGGAGATCCCGGCGGTGATCTTCAACGTGCAGCGCGCCGGGCCGTCGACCGGCATGCCGACGCGCACGCAGCAGTGCGACCTCATTTCCTGCGCCTATGCTTCCCATGGCGACACCAAGCACGTGCTGGTGTTCCCTGAGGATCCGGCCGAGGCCTTCGAGTTCGGCGCTCAGGCCTTCGATCTCGCCGACCGGCTGCAGACACCGATCTTCGTCATGCTCGACCTCGACATCGGCATGAACCATCGCCTGTGCCGGCCGCTGGCCTGGGACGACGCGCATGTCTATGACCGCGGCAAGGTGATGACTGCGGAAGAGCTCGAGGCCGGCAAAGATTTCGGCCGCTATCTCGACGTCGACGGCGACGGCATCGCCTATCGCACCTATCCGGGCACGCATCCGGCCCGCGGCTCATTCTTCACCCGCGGCACCTCGCGCGACCGCTACGCGCGCTACACGGAAGAAGGCGGCCCCTATGTCGACAACATGCAGCGGCTCCTGCGCAAGTTCGAGACTGCAAAGGATCTCGTGCCGCGGCCACTGCAGGCCAACGCCAAGAAACCGACCAAGTGGGGCGTGATCTACTACGGATCGACCGCGCCGGCGATGGACGAGGCGATCGAGATCCTGGAGGCGCGCGGCAACGAGCTCGACCGGCTGCGCGTCCGCGGCTTTCCGTTCCATTCAAGCGTCGCCAGCTTCATCGCCGACCACGACTTCGTCTTCGTCGTCGAGCAGAACCGCGACGCGCAGCTGCGCTCGCTGATCGTCAACGAGATCAATATCGATCCGGTCCGCCTGGTGCCGATCCTGCACTATGACGGCACGCCGATCACCGCCCGCTTCATCGCCAAGTCGATTGGCGACCACCTCGACAAGCTCAAGATCACGCCGCTCCGCAAGATCGGGGCGTAACGGTGCACCCATGACCTATCTGGCAAAACCCAAATTCCACCATCCTTCGTTGCCGAAGAACGAGCTCGGCTACACCCACCGCGATTACGAAGGCTCGGTATCGACATTGTGCGCCGGCTGCGGACACGATTCGATCACCGGCGCCATCGTGCAGGCCTGTTTCGAGCTGTCGATCGAGCCGCACCGCGTGGCAAAGATCTCCGGCATCGGCTGCTCGTCGAAGACGCCGACCTACTTCCTCGGCAATTCGCACGGATTCAACTCGGTGCACGGGCGCATGCCGTCGGTGCTGACCGGCGCCAATTTGGCCAACCGCGACCTCATCTATCTCGGCGTCTCCGGCGACGGCGATAGCGCCTCGATCGGGCTCGGCCAGTTCGCCCATTGCCTGCGCCGCGGCGTCAACATGGTCTACATCGTCGAAAATAACGGCGTGTACGGCCTGACCAAGGGCCAGTTCTCCGCCACGGCCGACCGCGGCTCGAAGTCGAAGCGCGGCTTCATCAACACCGACAACTCCATCGACCTCGTCGCCATGGCGCTGCAGCTCGGCGCGAGCTTCGTCGCCCGCTCGTTCTCCGGCGACAAGGAGCAGCTGGTTCCGATCATCAAGGCGGCGATTGCCCACAAGGGCGCGGCGTTCATCGACGTGATCTCGCCGTGTGTCGCCTTCAACAATCACGCCGGCTCGACCAAGAGCTTCGACTTCGTGCGCGAGCACAACGAGGCGGTGAACCGGCTCGACTTCATCTCCGGCCGCATGCCGATCGAGGTCAAATACGAGCCGGGCACGGTGGAAGTGGTCGAGCAGCACGACGGCTCGACGGTGGCATTGCGCAAGATTTCCGCGGACTATGAGATCCACGACCGCACCGCGGCGCTTTCCTTTCTGCAGCATCACGCCGCCAAGGGACAGATCGTCACCGGGCTCCTCTATGTGGAGGAAGACTCCGAAGACCTGCACAAGCACCTGCGCACGGTCGACGCGCCGCTCAATGCGTTGAGCGAGAAGGAGCTCTGTCCGGGCTCCAAGGCGCTCGACGCCATCAACGCAAGCTTGCGGTAAGGCCTTCACTCGCGGACTTTCAACCGGATCGCTGCTTCAGCCACGGCTTCGCCGCCAGCACCTCGGGCAGTGCCGCCATCATCTCCTTCGGCGGCTCCATCTTGATCGACAGCGCCTTGCCGGTCTCGAGCAGGCTCTTGAGGCTCGACATGAAGGCCGGCCAACCCATGCGGCCGCCGGAGAGCATCGCGTCGGGCATGTCCCAGGAATGCGCCTCGGTCATCGTGAGGCGCACCGCCTCACCCGCCGGCTCGATCTCGTAGGTGACCAGGCATTCGGGGAGCTCGCGCATCGCCGGGAACGCCTCGACGGTCCAGGTGCAGGAGAACCGCTTCGGCGGCTCCCACTCGACCACGCTGCCGCGGATATGCACGCCGCCCTCGGCGTTGCGCAGGATGAAGCTGCCGCCGGCCCTGCCCTCGATCTCGGCGGACAGGCCCGAGAACCATTGCCGGGTGAAGGCGGGAGAGGTCAGCGCCTCCCACACCTTCTCCGGCGTTGCGCCGATATAGGCGACGTAGACCGTCTTCGGCTTGAACGTCGGCGCAGCCATCGCGTTCAAGCCGCCGTGGCCCGCGCCAGATCGAGCGAGCGCTGCCGCGCGGCACAAAGCGCCGCTTCGCTGGTCGCCGCCAGCGGCTCGCCGGTCTCCAGCAGGCTTTTGAGGCTCGCCAGCACCATCGGCCAGCCATTGCTGATGCCCGGATAGACCTTGCTGCCGGCGCCGAACTGGTCGTGGATGACGGTGAGCTTCACCTCAGGGCCGACCGGCTCCAGGTCGAAGCTCACGCGCGAGGGCTCCTCATTGCGGAGCGCTTCGTCGAAATCGACACGCCACGAATAGGCGAGCCGCCGATACGGATCGCTGGCGAGCACCTCGCCCTGCACGTCACATTTGCCGGCGGCGAAGAACCGGATTGCCGAGCCCGGCTTCCAGTCGGATTCGACCGCATGGCCGAACCAGTATTGCCGCGTGAACGCGCTCTGCGTGAGCGCCTGCCAAAGCTTCTCCGGCGTGGTGCGGATGTAGCTGACATAAACGAAATTCGGTCCGGTCATGGCTCTGCTCCTCGTCCTCTCACTGATTACTTCGACTGCTGCGCTTCCTTGATCTTCGGGATCGGCAGCCCCTCGCCTGTTTCCAGGAAGCTCTTGAGGCTCGCGAGCACCAGCGGCCAGCCCCAGGTGATGCCGCGCTCCATCTGCGATCCAGGCTCGAGCTCGCTGTGGGTCACCGTCAGCCGCACGATGCCCGCTGACTGCGGCTCGATGTCGAAGCTCACGCGCGAGACCCTGCCCGGATCGTTCGCATCGCTCGGTGTTGCCCAGCTGATGACGAGATGGTGCGGCGGCCGTGTCTCCACCACCTGACCGACGATGTCGGTGATGTTCGAGCCGTCGACGCGCTGATGCTCCCAGGAGGAGCCGACCTTCCAGTCGGAGCGATTGCTGCGCCCCCAATACTGCTTGGAGATCTCGCGATCGGTGATCGCCTGCCACACTTTCTCCGGCGTCGAACGGATGTAGCTCACATAGACATATGACGGCTTACTCATCACTGCTCCTCCAAACCCTTCTTCAACTCCGCGAGCGCGTCCAAGCGTGAGCGCTCGTATTTTCCGATCCAGCGCGTCGCGATCTCGTGGATCGGCACCGGATTGAGGTAGTGCAACTTCTCGCGCCCACGCCGCACGGTGGACACGAGGTTCGCCGCTTCGAGCACCGCGAGGTGCTTGCTCACCGCCTGCCGCGTCATCGCGAGACGGACGCAGAGCTCGTTGAGCGTCTGCCCGTTCTCGGCATGCAGGCGATCCAGAAGCTCTCTCCGGCTCGGATCGGCGAGCGCCTTGAAGACCGCATCCATCGGGACTTAATATGCAACCATTTGGTTGCCTGTCAAGCGTCATGATCAGAGGCCGGTGGGACATGGGCGGCGGGGCTACTGGTTGATGCAGGTGCCGATATAGGCGCTCGGATTGCCCGTCGCGGCCGCGCCATAAGCCGCGGCCTGATGCGAGCAGCGTACGGCGCGGTCGCTGAAGCTCTCGGCCCGGCCGCCGACGGTCGCCGGCTGCGACGGCGCAATCGGCAGGTTCGGCAGGACCCGGCCGGTGCTGGGGACGACGATCGGCGGCGGCGGCTCGAAGCGGTGGCTTGGTGTGGTGCGCTCGACCGGCTTGGGTATGACCGCGTGCTGCACGGTGCCGCGCGGCGAGCGGTATTTGGGCGCGAGCCACGGCTCCGGCTTCATGATGCTGTAGCGGTCGTCCTCTGCTTGAGCGGACGCGGTCGTCCCCGCGCCGACGAGAAACGCAAGCAACAGCAGAACCGGCATCAGCGCTCGCATCCCCAAGACGTAAGCGCTCGACCCGCGCATCTCAACGCCCTTGCCGATCATTCCTCCGGCGCCTCTTCGATCGGATCGTAGCGCTTGGCGTCGAAGCCGAGCAGGTTCCACGATTGCTGCATGTGCGGCGGCAGCGGCGCGGTGATGTCGATGCGGCCGCCGCGCGGATGCGGCACGGCGATGCGGCGCGCGAGGAGATGCAGGCGGTTCTGGATGCCGCCGGGCAACTGCCAGTTCTCGATGGCGAAGTATTTCGGGTCGCCGATGATCGGGTGCTTGATATGCGCCATATGCGCGCGCAGCTGATGCGTGCGGCCGGTCACCGGCTTGAGCGACAGCCAGGCGAGCTGCTGCGCCGCGGTCTCCACCACCGCGTAATAAGTGACCGCGTGGCTTGCGCCCTCCTCGCCGTGCTCGGCGATGCGCATGAAGCTGTCCTCCTCGCGCTCCTCCTTGGCGAGGAAGGTGGAGATGCGGCCCTGCTTCGGCTTCGGCACGCCGACCACCAGCGCCCAATAGATCTTGCGCGCCGCGCGCGAGCGGAACGTCTTCGCCAGCGCCGCCGCGGCAAAGCGTGTCTTGGCGACAAGGAGACAGCCTGCCGTTTCCTTGTCGAGCCGATGCACCAGCCGCGGCCGCTGCGCATCGCGGCCGCCTCCGCGCAGCACCTCGAGCATGCCGTCGATGTGCCGCGTCGTGCCGGAGCCGCCCTGCACCGCGAGCCCCGCCGGCTTGTTCAGCACCAGCACGTCGTCGTCCTCGTGCAGCGTGATCGACTTGAGGAAAGCGCGCGTCTTGTCCGCCTCGGAGCCTTCGGCGCGCGGCTTCGGCGCCTCGAGCTTCAGCGGCGGGATGCGGATCGACTGCCCGGTCTCCAGCCGGTCCTTGGGCTGCGTGCGCTTGCCATTCACCCGCACCTCGCCCTTGCGGATGATGCGCTGGATGTGACTGAAGGACAGCCCGGGAAATTTCGCCTCGAAGAAGCGGTCGACACGCATGCCGTTCTCGTCGCCGCTGACAGTGACGGTCTGCACGGTGGTGGGCATGGGTGCTGGTGGCGGCACAGAGCTAGCTCCGTCATCCTGAGGTGCGCGCCTTTGGCGCGCCTCGAAGGATGTCGCCTTGGGCCGCTTCTCGAAGCGCCCCCCACCCCCGCCCCCTCCCCGCCGCTCCGCTTCGCGTCGCGGGTGGAGGGGAGAGCGAGCGCCGTGCCTTTGATCGCGATCGCGGTCGCGATGCCGCGGTCCTGCGGTCTGCTTGCCGCCGCCCGGCTGGCGCGGGCCTCGTCCTCGCCTCATGCGCCACCCCGCTCGCGGCGCAGCTTCGCCCAATAATCCAGCCGCTTCCTGATCTCACGCTCGAAGCCGCGCTCCGGCGGGTCGTAAAACTGCTGCCGGCCGAGCGCGTCGGGGAAATAGTCCTGCCCGGAGAACGCTTCTTCGGTGTCGTGGTCGTATTCGTAACCCGAGCCGTAGCCCTCCGACTGCATCAGCTTGGTCGGGGCATTGAGGATGTGCTTCGGCGGCAGGAGCGAGCCTCTCTCCTTCGCCGTGCGCATCGCCGCGCCATAGGCCGAGTAGGCGGCGTTCGATTTCGGCGCGGTGGCGATATAGATCACCGCCTCCGCGATGGCGAGCTCGCCTTCCGGCGAGCCGAGGAAGTCGAAGGCATCCTTGGCGGCATTGGCGACGACCAGCGCCTGCGGATCGGCAAGCCCGACATCCTCGATCGCCATGCGCACCACGCGGCGCGCAATGTAGAGCGGCGCCTCGCCGGCATCGAGCATGCGGCAGAGATAGTAGAGCGCGGCATCGGGATCGGAGCCGCGCACGGATTTATGCAGGGCGGAGATGAGATTGTAGTGGCCGTCCTGCGACTTGTCGTAAATGGGCGCGCGGCGCTGCACGATCTCGGTGAGCGCGGCGGTGTCGAACACCTCGCCGGCGCGGCTCGCCCGCCAGATTTCCTCGGTGAGCGTCAGCGCGGCGCGGCCGTCGCCATCGGCCATGCGCACCAGCGTCGCGCGGGCGTTGGGGTCGAGCGGCAACGCCTTGCCCTCGATCTCCTCCGCCCGCGCCAAAAGCTTCTCGACCGCCGCGGCATCGAGCGAGCGGAACACCAGCACGCGCGCGCGCGATAGCAGCGGCGCATTGAGCTCGAAGGACGGGTTCTCCGTGGTGGCGCCGACCAGCACGATGGTGCCGTCCTCCATCACCGGCAGGAAACTGTCCTGCTGCGCGCGGTTGAAGCGATGGATCTCGTCGACAAAGAGCAGCGTCCCCTGCCCCAGCTCGCGGCGCCGGCGCGCCTCCTCGAACACCTTCTTCAGGTCGGCGACGCCGGTGAAGATCGCGGATATCTGCTCGAAATGCAGATCGGTCGCCTGGGCAAGGAGCCTCGCCACCGTGGTCTTGCCGGTGCCCGGCGGGCCCCAGAACACCATGGAGCCGAGCGAGCGCGTCTCCAGCATGCGCGTGAGCGCGCCATCGGGCCCGAGCAGATGCTCCTGGCCAACGACGTCGGAAAGCTTTTGCGGTCGCAGGCGGTCGGCGAGCGGACGCGGCGCGTCCTTGTCGAGGCCCGCGGCCGCGAACAAGGTCGGCGCATCACGGCGTGCGCGGGGAGCCATGGTCAAAGCCCTTTCGTCATCCGCTGAACACGGCGCTGATCTGCTGCCCGCCGCGCTGAATGACCACGCGCCAGATGCGGGCATTGCTCTTGGCCGCCCGCTCGAGATCGGCCGTGCGCTCGATCCGCTCATTGTTGACTGCGAGAACCAGGTCGCCGGGCTGGAAGCCGTACTGCTCGGCAGCCGATCCCTGCGCCACACCGAGGACGATCACGGCTTTGGTCGTGGCGTCGAGGTGCAGCTCCTCCGCCATATCCGGCGAAATATTCGCCACCTTGGCGCCCTGGAACGGCGAACGTCCGCTGACGACGATCTCGTCACGCTGCACCGCCGGCGCCGTCTCCAGCGCGACCGCCACGGTGCTCTCGCGGCCGCCGCGGATCACCGTGAGCTGCGCGCTGCCGCCGAGCGGCTTGGTGGCGAAGCGATAGTCGAACGCATTGGGATCGTCGACCTGCTGGCCGTCGACCGCCACGATCACGTCGCCGGGCTTGAGGCCCGCGCGAGCCGCCGGGCTCTGCGGGTAGACCGTGGCGACGAGCGCTCCGGCGGGACGTCTGAGGCCGAGGCTCTCCGCAATCTCCGCCGTGACCTGCTGCAGCCGCGCCCCGAGCCATGGCCGCTGCACCGTCCTGCCGCCCGCTTTTGCCGAGGCGACCACCACGCGCACCATGTTGGCGGGGATCGCGAAACCGATGCCTTCCGAGCCCCCGGAGCGCGAGAAGATCGAGCTGTTGATGCCCTCGAGGCGGCCGGCGAGATCGACCAGCGCGCCACCGGAGTTGCCGGGGTTGATGGCGGCGTCGGTCTGAATGAAGAACTGATAGTCGGTGGTGCCGACGTGACTGCGCGCCACGGCGGAGACGATGCCGTGGGTCACCGTCTGGCCGACGCCGAAGGGATTGCCGATGGCGAGCACCACGTCGCCGACCTGCAGCTCATCGGAATTGCCGAACTCCAGCGCGGGGAAATGCTCGCGCGCTCCCTTGAGCCGCAGCACCGCGAGATCGGTGCGCGGATCCTTGAGCACGATTTCGGCCTCGAATTCGCGCTTGTCGGCGAGCGCCACCTTCACCTCGTCGGCGCCTTCGATGACGTGGTTGTTGGTGACCACGAGACCCGAAGGGTCCACGATGACGCCAGAGCCGAGCGAGCGTTGCTGCTGCTGGCCACCCCCGTCGGGAACGCCAAAGAAATGTCGGAACACCGGATCGTCGAAAAACGGGTTGCGCGTCTGGATGGTCTTGGCCGCATAGACGTTGACCACCGCGGGTGCCACGCGCTGCACCACCGGGGCGAAGGAGAGCTTGAGCTCGGCAGCGGATGCCGGCACCCGGCGGTCCTGCGCCGAGGCGGTCGATGCGGCGGAAAAAGCCGCCAGCAGGGCGGCCGCTGCGGCGATCAAGCGAAGGCGAGAAAGCATGGGCGATTCCCCGATCAGTGGCCCAGATATAGGCTGCAGACGGGGTGAAATGAAGGCGGCAAAAGGGGCGCAATTCGTGGCAGGCGCTCGTTGAAGCCGGAGCCGGCCTCATGGAATTCCTGCTGCTTGGGCACCGGCGTGTAGCTGGCGAAGGTCTGCGGCTTGATTGGTGCTCTCACCGGGTTGCCTGCCGCCGCGGCGGCCACGGCCTGTGCAGCGATGCGCGCAGCTTCGCGCTCCTTGGCGCGGCGCTGATGCAGGAAGCGGTGTGAGCCTTCCGGCGGACGTTGGTCGCCCGACAGTGCTAGTGAGGCGTTTGAATTCGAATTTGCGTTTGCATTCGTCATTTTGTCGTCCCTCTCTCGTGTGGTACGGCGCCTATATCGACGGCCGTGCGCCTGGCTTTCGCGTGTGCGCAGCCCTTCAGCGCGAACGCTGTTTTTTCGGAGATGCGCCTTTGATGAATCCAAGGGCGCGCGGGACGTCCGTGATCCGACGGGATCTACGGACCTTCGACCCTCGCGGACCGAAGGCGCCTTCGCTCCGTCAAAGCGAAGGCTGGGAGTGCAGTGCCGCAGGTCTCGTTGGACACGAACATCCCGCGCGCGATGGGCTTCGGCTTGCTTCGCTGACCCCCGGAGGCATGACCATTGCTGACCTCCGCTGAAGGGGCTCTGAGAGCTTGCGCTCCGGATCACCCCCATAACGCCGAAGCGCTCGGCGCCAGGACCTACGCGACTTGGGCCGCCGATGCTTCAGGCTTGCGTTAAGCCTGTCGCCTCGGCCATCGCCACCCGCCCCTCGCCGGCTACGCCTGCAGACGCCCCTTGGATGGGACGGGATGACCGCAATGTAGCGAGGTCCGTGAAAATAACAATACTTTTCGTCAGCATTCTCCACGTTCTAAACAGGCTGTGGATTTCTGCGCGCTTCTGCGGCTCAGCCATGCGGACTCGGTATGTTGAGCCGTCATCAGCGGCGCGTGGGGCCGGCCACTACCTCCCTCGGCCGCCTGCTACGACCCTCCGCGAGCCTGTCTCCTTGATTCGCGCGCGAGGGAACTGAGCTGCTCCGTCTTCAATCTTTCGCTGGCACGGTGTGCAGATAGGCGATGACGGCCGCGACATCCGCGTCGGTCATCTTGGCATAATACGCAAAGCCCATCGGCGGCTTGAGGCGGCTACCGTCCTTGCGCACGCCCGTGGTGATGGCGCGCTTGATCTCGTCGTCGCTCCACGCTCCGATGCCGGCGGTCTTGCTCGGCGTGATGTTGCGCGAGGTCGAGGTGCCCCAGGGGCCCGGGAAGTCGCGGCCGCCCTTGCCCAGCGACCCGGCGAAATCGACGCCCTGCTTGCCGAACGGCGTGTGGCACTCCATGCAATGGCCGATGGTGGCGAGATAGAAGCCCTTCTTCACCGGCGTGTTCAGCGCCGCTTCCGTCGTCGGCTTCTCAGCACCGGGAAACACCTGCCGTGGCAGGCTCATCTTGTAGACCGGGTCCGCCACCTTGTTCTTCACCGGCTTGACCGTGCGCAGATAGGCGACGATGGCGTCCATGTCGGACGCGGTGACGATCCCGTAGAAGCCGGTCGGCATCACCGCCGCGATCGGCACGCCGTTCGGGCGCACGCCGGTGCGCAGCAGCGTCTTGATCTCATCATTGGTCCAGGCGCCGATGCCGGTTTCCTTGTCCTGCGTGATGTTGGAGGCGGTCACCTTGAACGGCGGCTCGTCGAAGGTGAGCCCGCCGGAAAAGTCCTTGCCGGCGGTCGCCTCCGGCGGCCCTTTCGGCGAATGGCAGTTGCCGCAGGTCATGATGGTGTTGACCAGATAGCTGCCGCGCTCGACCGGCGTTTCCGCCCGCGCGCTCGCCGCCAGTGCGGCCAGTGCCAGCGCCGTAAGAGCTCCCATCCGCAGCATCAAATCCTCCCGTTCGTTTTATTGGGCAGACGTCAGCTCGCGCCTGCCGGTTTCACCGCGGCCATTCTACGGCCGCCCGCAACATGCTTGATTCCATAGCCTAGCACGAGACCGCCGAGGAGCACCGCGATGCCGATCACGGGCCGGTAGAAGAACCAGGCGATGCCGATGACCAGCGGCGCCGCGACGAGGGTCAGCACCAGCGCGGCGAGGCCGGTGCCGGCGCCGAGCACGTCGCCGATGAACGGCACCACGTCGGCGACCACGACGAGCGGCCGGAAAATGAGCGCAAAGCCGATGAACATCACCACGGCGCCGACGATGCGCAGCACCCAGGTGAGAATGCGGTTCTCGTCCTTCGCCGCCTGGAACATGTCAGGCGCAGAGACGATCCCCGCCTTCGCCATCAACAGGCGATCGCCGGCATGGGTCTGGAATTCGGCGAAATCGCTGCCGGACTGCCGCCCGATCACGCTCGCCGGACCGAGGCGCGCGATGCGATAGGAAATCCGCAGGTCGCCGATATGCGGCGAGCCCGGATCGGCGCCGGCGTAGAACCTGCCGTCGACCGCCTGCAGTTTGAGCCCGAGGCGCGCCGCGGCTTTCGCCGCGGCGTCGGGCTCGACGCGCAGCGCGTCATCGGCGGGCAAGAGGTGCAGCACGTGCTCGCTCGGACGAAAGGCGCCGAGCGCCGCATCACGCGCCGTCGCCTCGAAATAGGCGTAGCGCATTTGCGGATTGCTGTGGCCGTCCGGCCGCTTGAATTTCGCGGAATCGAAGCGCCGGTCCGACCACTCCTGCGTATATTTGTAGGTCGTGACCTTCTCTTCCGAGCCGCCGAGATTCTTGTGCGTCTCGGTGCTGCTCTCTTCCTTCCATTGATACATCTCGACGCTGCGCACCAACCGCAGCGCCGGGCTGCTGACGCCAAACTCGGTGTCGCTCAACGGCGCGGTGGTTTTGACCTCGCCGGAGACGTGGACGAGCTTGCCGTCGTTTGCCGGATCGACCCTGCCGGCGTCGATATCGACGACCGACCCGGCCCCTTCCGCGAGCGAGCGATAGGTCTGCACCGCCCGCCCCTCGTTCCAGAACAGGAACACGCCGGAGCCGATGATCAGCACGATGCCGATCAACACGCCGAGGATGGATTGGCCGATGCGCGAGAGCCACGACGTCGTCGTGGTCTCCGTGAAGCTATCGGTCACGGAACCGGAGCTGTCGTCCGACATGATGGGATCCCCGAAGCAGCCCCGATGGTTTCAGATCGCCCAGGGCCCCGCAACGGGGTGCCGGCGGTTGTCCGGAGGAATGCTTGGCCGCTGACGCCGCACAAATTCAGCGGCAGAACCTCAGCGGTAGAGCGACAGCTCCGGCCGGCTGTCGGGGATGAAGCCGTCCCGGTTCGGCATCACGACCTTGGGCAGGCTCTGCGCGTTCATCGTGTCGGTCGGCTTGATGATCTTGGCCTCCGACAGAATGTAGGCGACGACCGCATAGACCTCGTCGTCCTTGAGCGAACCCGGGGCATTGAACGGCATGGCCCGCTTCACATAGTCGAACAATGTCGTCGAATACGGCCAGTAGCTCTCGACCGTCTTGACCGGGGTCTTGGTGGCGAGAGAGCCGCGCCCGCCGAGGAGCTTATCGCCGCCGATGCCCTTTTCCGGGTTGCCCTGCAACTTGTCGCCGTGGCAGGCGGCGCACGTCTCCGCATAGACTTTGGCGCCAGCCGCAGCCGTGCCGCTGCCGGGCGGCAAGCCGCGACCGTCGGCGGGAATGGAGAAATATTTGGCGAGCTCGGCGGGCTCGACCTTGGTGCCGAAGCCATAGTGCAGCAGGTCCTGCGCCCCGGCCACGGTGGACAGAAGGACGGCGAGGACTGCGCCCGCGGCCATTCGCACGGTGTTACGCGTGAACATTGGCCACCTCTCCGGTTTCGCTGACGCCCCAGCTCTGGATGGCATTGAGGTGATAGATCGACCCGAACGGCCCGTTGGCGCCGCGGATCGCGATCAGCTGCTGCAAGGTCGGCTGCACATAGCCGGTCTCGTCGGTACAGCGGCTTTGCAGGATCGCCGGCTTGCCGTCCCAGACCCAGGGGAAGCTGAATCGCACCGTGCACACCGGCTCCGGCACCGACTGCAGTTGCGCGGGATACCAGGTCTTGCCGCCGTCGACCGAGACATCGACCTGCTGCACGCGGCCGCGGCCGGTCCAGGCGAGACCCGTGATGTTGTAGAAACCCGGCCCCGGCAGCTTCATGTCGCCGGAGGGAAACGTGATCACCGACTTCGCTTCCATGTCCAGGCTGAACTGGCGCGCCTTGCCGTCGGCGAGCAGGTCCGTGTATTTCGACGTCTCCTCGCGCGTCATGAATGGCTTGTCGCTGACCTCGAGGCGCCGCAGCCACTTGATGTGCGTGTTGCCCTCAAAGCCGGGCAACAGCAGGCGCAGCGGATAGCCTTGCTCGGGCCGCAACGCCTCACCGTTCTGCCCATAGGCAATGAGCGCGTCCTTCAGCATTTTTTCCATCGGGATGCTGCGCGTCATCACCGCCGCATCGGCGCCTTCCGCCAGCACCCAGGTCGAGCCTTCCTTGAGGCCGACCTCGCGCGCGAAGGTCGCAAACTGCACGCCGGTCCATTCCGAGGTGCTGAGCAGGCCGTGCGTGCCCTGCACGGTCTTCAGCGTCGGCTTGTTCCATTCGGTCAAGCCATTGCCCGAGCATTCGATGAAGTGCTTGCGCGTCACCGACGGGAACCGCTTGATGTCGGCCATGGTGAACTTCTTCGGCGTGTCCACCATGCCATGCACGATCAGACTGTGCCGGGCGGGATCGATGGTCGGAATGCCGCCGTGATGACGCTCGAAATGCAGGCCTGACGCCGTCAGGTTTCCGAGCATCTTGTCGAGCGGCGTCATGGTCCAGGAGGTGTTCTCGTTGGCGGTCGGGAAACGCCAACGCACCTCCGTCTCGAATTGCGAACGCGAGCCATAGCCGCCGTCGGCGGCGGTCGCGCGGCCCGGCTCCTTGGTGGGATCGTCCGGTACGTTGAAGTGCACGGCGCCGGGCGGCGTTTTCGCCGTTTGCGCCAAGGCAGGCGTGCCGACGGCGAGCGAGCCAGCCGCAAACAAGAACTTGCGGCGATCGGCGATGCCGCGCGGGAACATCCCGTCCCTGCACTCGCAGTCTTCGGCCTGCGCCTTGCGCTGCGCGATGTGCCGCGCCTCGGCGCGGATCATCGCATCGACGGTGTGCCGGGCCTTTTCATCATAGATGACGGCGTCGGACTTTCCGGACGTGTCCACAGCTGCCTCCCCTGGCAACCGCGCGCAGCAATTCGCCGAGAGCGCCCGCGCGGCATCTTTGTTTTGCCGGCAAGCTTAGCGGAGGCGCGAGATAAGTCTCGCACGTCATCTCTATGATGATATTGGCACCGCCTAGTGTCCCGATTGGTGCTGCAACGCACGCGTCACCGCCGCCGGCGCATTAAGCCGGCAGGCGACGCGGCAAGCGCGGCGCACACGCGTCAGGCGGACTTCTTCTGCGCCGAGCGCAGCTCGTCGATCTTGCGCTCCCACTTCATTTCCTGCGCGAAGGCCAGCGCTTCTTCAGGCGCCATGAAGACGGTTTCCTTTTCCGCCGGATAGGCGCGGGTCACGACGTCTTTCATGTAGCGCGAGATCACGTCTTCCATGATCGGGATCAGGTCGGTGTAAATGCGCGAATGACGCGGCACATGCTCTTCCCAGAGGTGGAAGAGATCCGACGAGATGATGTGCACGCCGTGTGCGCAGTTGCCCGCGCCGAGGCTGATCACCGGCACCGGCAGCGTCTGCGCCAGATATTCGGCGACTTCGGAGCTGGTCACCTCGCACAGGATGGAGAAGCAGCCGGCGTCGACCATCGCCTTGGCGTCCTCGACCATTTCCTTCGCGCGCTTGGCGGTCTTGCCTTGCGCGACAAAGCCGCCGAGCTGCGGCATGCGCATGGGCGTGATGCCGATGTGACCCTGCACGGGAATGCCGGCGCGCACGATCGCCTCGATGTTCGGCGCGTGGTGGCGGTTGCCTTCGCACTTCATCACTTCGGCATTGGCTTCGTGAACGAAACGGCCGGCGTTCTCGACCGCCTGTTCCTTGGACACGTGGAAGCTCCAATACGGCATGTCGACCATGCGCAGCCCGTATTTCGAGCCGCGGTCGATCGCCTTCGCCATCATCATCACTTCGTCGAAGCTGACGCTCACCGTGCTCTTATGACCGAACAGGATCATGCCGCCGGTGTCGGAGACGCAGAGGATATCCATGCCGAGGCGGTCGGAGACGACGGCGGTGCGATAGTCGTACGCGGCAAGCTGCGTAATCGGCTCGCCCTTGCGCATCTTCGCCATCAGCATGGGGATTGTGACTTTTCTCCTCGCCGGCGCGTCAGCCATGACGTGTTCCTCTTGTACGCAATCGATTGGGACGTGAGGGTGCCCGAATAGCCCCGCTCCACTCCAGGTGCTTGAGCGGCCATGGGGCGCTTTGCGGCAAACGCAGTCAAATATGTGCGGGCTATCGTATATTCGCTGTCGGCTATGAGAGGCGCACCACCACTAGAGCGGGATCGCTTTAGATCGAAATCGCCATCCCGCTCTAGATTCTTGCTGGCGCATGATCTTTTCCGAAAACCGGTGTCCACTTTTCGGGATCATGCGCTAGCGCCAAGGCTGCCGCGGCCGACGCTTCAACGTGTCGTAAAACGGCAGCGGTACGCGCTCGATTTCACCGAATTGCCCGGACGGATCGCGCAGGATCGCTGCGTCGGGTGTAGACGTGGTGACAAAGCCAAGTCCAAGCACCGCATTCGCCGCAACGCTGCGACAAGCGGAGGTGATCGTGATCAGCCCGGGCTCAGTCGGGCGCGCCAGCAGGCCTTGCGCGACCCACGGCAACGACAGCTGATCCAGTTGCGCGCGAAAGCACGCCAACCTGACCGGGTTCTCGCCGGTGCTTCGCTCGATATGAAATTGTGCAAGCCCCGCCTCGCCCGGGGTGACCGGCACGCGGAATTCGTTGGCGAACAGCACGAAGCCGGCCTCGATCCGCAGAGCGTCCGCGGCGATGAACCCCGCGGGCCGTGCGCGGCGAGAGAGCTCGTTCCACATCTGCACAGCGGCGCTGCGCGTCACGATGATTTCGAACCCCGCCTCCCCCGTATAACCCAACCGGCCTACGGTGCAGGGAACGCCGGCGAGATCCGCCTGGGCAAAATGGAAATACGCCAGCAGCGCGATCGCATCGACGTTCCCGAGCGAGCGCAGCGCGTCCAACGCCCCCGGCCCCTGCAGCGCAAACACAGCGCGATCTGCGCCCACATTTGCGGCTTCGACCTGCGTCGAGGCGCAGGCCATCAGCGTGGCGATGTCCTCCTGCCTTCCGCTCATCACCTCGAATGCGTCCACCCCGGTGCGCCAAATCGTCAGGTCGACAACCGCTGCTCCGGATGTATCGGAGCGCACCGCATAGGCGATCGCGCCCGGTTGCAGCCGGTCGAGCGGGCGCTCCGCATAGGCCTCGACGGCCGCGCGGGCGCCGGGGCCCTGCAGGCGCGCGCACTCCAGAAACGAGAAGTCGAACACGGCGCAGTCTTGCCGGCAGGCGCTCGCTTCGCCGACCGGATCACCAAAGTGGTTTGTGAACCTGGAGCGCTCAAACGCCATGACCGCCCATTATGACATCGCGCTCCACGCAACATTCGCCAGAATATAGATGCCAATGAAGACGAGTACGACGGACACGATGCGCCGGAGCGCTTGGCGCGGCAGCGCGTGCGCCAGTCTTGCGCCATACCAAGAGCCGGCCATAAGCGACGCCGCCAGCACTCCCGCAAGCGCGAGATCGACCTTGCTGTAGAGAACGTTGCCGACAGTCGCGGCAACCGCCACCGGCAACTGGATGGCCTGACTTAATCCCACGGCCATGAGCACGGGCAAGTTCAGCGCGGTGAGGACCGGCACCAGCACCAACGGACCGCCGGTGCCGCTCAGCGACGATAAAAACCCCGTTCCTGCCCCGATGCCCATCAAGGTGACATTCGACACTGCGTGGGCGTCGGGATCGACATGCGACGTGCGCAATGCGTTGAGACCAGACAGCAAGATCAGCAAGCCGAGCCCAAGCTCGAGCGCGCGCGAATTGAGCGCGCTGGCCGCCCAGGCTCCGGCGAACGCGGTCGGCGCGGCGCCGGCGCAGAGCCATCCGGCCATGCTCCAGTGGATCGACTTGTTGCGCGCAAACACGATGCTCGCGACCAGGCCGGACAGCATATAGGCGACCATCACCGCAGGGATTCCGATCTTGATCGGAATCCCACCCAGAAAGACTAGCGCTGGAACGAGGATCACGCCGCCGATGCCGATGCAGCCGATCATCAGGCCGGACGTCAGCCCCAGCGCGGCAATGCCGAGGATTTCCAGGGCGCTCATGCGCGTTTCCGTCGCGCAGCATTCTTGCCGCATTGCACCAATGACGCCGCCAATGTGTTGTTAAACATTCTTAGATGGTGCCTATCGAGATTTTCGGTATCATCATGCGAAGCGCGCTTCAGCATGGGCCGAGCTCGACAATGTTCATTCGGCAGTTTCGCTATCTGGTGGCTGTCGCCGAGGAACGTCACTTTGGCCGCGCCGCGCAGCGCTGCAATGTCACGCAGCCGTCGCTGTCGAGCGGAATCAAGCAGCTCGAACTCGAACTCGGCGTTCCGATTTTCTTGCGCGGCCGCGGCCAGCGCTTTCACGGCCTGACGGCGGAAGGCGAGCGTGTCGCCGCCTGGTCGCGCGGCGTTCTCGCCTACTGCGACGCGATGCGCGAAGAAGTCTCGACCATGAAGAAGAATTTGACCGGCAACCTGCGGCTTGGCGCGATGCCGTCGATGTCGCCGGTGCTGCCGACGATGCTGGAAGCCTTTCGCAAGAAAAATCCCGGCGTACGCGTCGACGTGCAGTTCAGCGGCAACGAGGCCATGAAGCTCGGGCTCAATAATTTCGCGCTCGACGTCGCGCTGACCTATCTCGACAAGGCCGACCTCGGCCGCAAGAACACCCTGCCGATCTACACCGAGCAATTGAGCCTGCTGGTTCCGGATCGTCCTGAATTCCAGAAGCGCGACACCATCACCTGGCGCGAGGCCGCGCAATTGCCGCTGGCGATGCTGGCGCCATCGATCCACGAACGGCGCTTCGTCGATCAGGTGTTCGCGAGCGTCGGCTGCTCGCCGCAAGGGCGCGTGGAGTCGGAGTCGATCCTGCACCTGATGTTCCAGGTGCAGTTCACCGAGCTCTGCACGATCATCCCGTCCCATTTCAGTTACGCTCCCGGTCTGCATCAAGGGACACGCGCGCTGGCATTGGTCGACCCCATCGTCACCCAGGAGGTCGGGCTCTTTTGGGCGGAAGGCGAAATCGTCTTGCCCATGGCCAACGCATTCGTCTCCATCGTCAAAGAGCTCAACAAATCGGGACATCTCCGCCGGCGCCTGGCCGGCGATCAATCCCCCGAGAAGCTTGCCGACGCCGCCGCCAAGAAGGTCAAGCTCGCCTGACCGCCGACGCCTCCACGATCAAGCGCGCCGCAACGGCAGCCACATCTTTTTCATTTGCCAGATCCGAGGCCGTCAGCAACCAGCGCTTCAGCCCGGTATCGACGAAGAAATAGGGCTCACCCTGCCCTGCATCGCCCGGCGAGAAGCCGACCGCGGCGCCGCGGCGCGGCTCCGGTGCAAGCAATGTCAGAGTTTCCGGCAGGCACACGACGCGGCCGTCGCTCGAGAGCACCGCAGCCGCGGTGCGAAGCCATGCCGTCAACTCGTCAAGACCGAGCGCGCAGGCTTGGGGGCTGTAGTCCTCGGCATCGCCGCTTAGCAGATTGGCGATCGTATAAGGCAGTGACTTGGAGAACTTGTCACGCTCGAGGCCACGATGCAGCAGCTCGACGAGAATCCAGGCTTCCGCTTCCGCCGGTGAACGCTCCTCGGGGTTGAAGAGATGCGGCACTGGCCTACCGCGCTCGCGAAATTGCATTTCAAGGCTGGGCAGGCGCAGCTCGACGGCGAGCTCGCGCTCGAACGTCCTGGTGACGAATCTGCCGTCGGAGGTGAAGTCGAGCAAGACGCGATCTTCCGGCCGGGCCCCCGCGGCATAGCTGTTGGCGATCCGCGCCAGCCATTGCACCAGATTGAGGGTTTGCTCACGCGCTTGCGAGAACGCCGCTTGGTCCTCGGGCGACAGCGTCGACCATGGCGCCGGCCACGTGGAGCGCACGGCGGGGTCAGCCGAACTTGTCATAGCGAATATCCGAAGGAGCCGCGCCGGAGACGATCATCGCGCGGATGGCGGCATCGACCATCACGGGCGGCCCGGCCACATAAGCCGTCACGTCGCCGCAGCGGCCTTCCATCGCGCGCGCCGCGACCTCGTGCACCATGCCGCTGGCGAGCTTCAGCAGCGGATAGTTCGGACAGGTGGACGTGGCAGCGGCCGCGTGCGAGAGCGCGACCGTGACCTCGAGGTTGCCGCGCGATACCGCGACGTAACGCGCAAGCTCCTCGAGATAGAATGCGTCGGCCAGCGTGCGCACACCGAAGAACACCGCGCCTTTGAAACGGCCGAAGTGATCGACGCGCACGGCGTGCTCGAGGATCGACATCATGCCGGCGATGCCCGAGCCGCCGGCGATGCACACGATGTCTTTGCCGTCGTCTGGGTGGAATACGGCCCGGCCGAGGGGACCGAACACCTCGACCTCCACTTCGCCGTTACGGTGCCCGAATAGCCATTCGCTGAATCCACCGGCAGGCTTGCGTTTCAACACCAGCGCAAGCTTGTCCACGCTGTCGTCGAAATTGACCATCGAATAGGCGCGGCCGCCCGCAAGATCTTCCGTCTCCAGCACGACAAATTGTCCGGCCTGGAAATCCATCGGCTCCGAGAGATGCAGGTCGAAATGCGCCACATCGCCGGTCAGCGCGCGGATGTCGCGGATGACGCCGCGCCGTGATCGCGGCGGCTTGGCGATGCCGGTCGCGATCTCCGAAGGAACACGCAGCACGCAGTCCGAGCGCGGCCGCGTCTGGCACATCAGCACGTCGCCTTTGTCCGGCTTGAGCTTCTTGGCGCCGGGCGCTTCCCTCCAGCCCACCTCGACGCTTCCGCTCATCAGCCGCGCGCGGCAGGTACCACAGGTGCCGGTGGCGCATTCGTAGGGAAGACCGAACCCCTGGCGCAGACCGGCGCGAAGCAGCGTTTCCTTGCCGCTACAATCGAAGGCGCACGTCCCCGACTTGCTTTCGACCGTTATCTTCATTTGCGCCGCCAAGGCCTCACTTGAAGAAATCGTCGTCCTCCGCCTCGGCATCCTCGAATTCGTAGGTCAACTCTTCCTCGATATCGGCGAGGATCGCGCCGTTCTCCTCCTTGACCTCATAGGTCTTGAGCGGCTTTTCGGTTTCGCCCTTCATCTCCAGCGTCTTCAGATCCCAGGCCCAGAGATGCTTGCTGCAGGTCAGCACGCAGCGGACAACGATGCCGGACTCTTCGAGCGGCTCTTCCATGTGGGGGCAGATCGGCGGCATGGCGCGATAGCCGGCGCCGTAATTCACAAGCAGGATCGCAATGCCGTCGACCTCAAATCTCTTGATGGAGTTCTCGGCAAGCTCGCCCGCTCCGCAGATGCGTTTCCACGCCATTTTTGCTTCTTTGGCTTTCGACCTTGCCCGAACGCGCTTCAAATCGGCCAGTGCGAGCCCTTGTCCAGCCTGCGGTTTTCGATGCGAACCTCGCGACTCAAGAACGAGGCCTTGTTGTTTTCAATCTTGAATGTGTCGTGATACTTGCCGACCAGAAACAGACGGCTTTCTCCGGCATCGATGTGCGAATTGATGCCGTCGAGCATGTTCTGATAGACGATGACCGAGCTCACGGCCTTCGCCGTCTGCCCGCCGTTGACGTCCACCGTGTAGACCGAGGTGTGCCGCGTCAGCGGTGAATGATCGGTGTTGTGCTTGGGCAGAAGCCTAAGCATGTTCTCGAGCCCTTTGCGGTCGAGCATGAGATAGGTCACGTCCTTGTTGATCTCAGGACTCCAGGAGCGGATCGCGTACTCAAAGCTTGGATCGCAATGCTCGAGCCAGCCCGTCCAGTTCTGCGTGTCGAGCAAAATTGTCGAGCGATAGATCGTTTCGCGAACAAGAGAGTGCGTGTCCACTGTCATTCCCCGCTACTGCAGCTTCCTATTCCGCAGCGACCGATACGGCTTCTTTGAACGTCCGCTCCGGGTTGCTCGGTAGCCGGTTCATCCAGCGCGCCCACTCTTCGTAGTAGTGCCGCATGCCGTTCTCGTCATGAATGGTCTGGTTTTCGTGCCGGCCCTGGAGAATGCGGCGCGGCTCCGAGCCGGTGAGCATGGTCGTGCCTTGGCCCTGCACGCCGATGAGATCCTCGTGCAGATTGCGGCCGAAAGGACCCCAGATCGAATTATGATGATTGACACGGGTCTGGCGCTCTTCCGCAGTATCACGCTTGAGGCCGAGACCACGGAATTCAATCATCACCTTGTCCGGACCGAGCGGCGTCACGACATCGCAGCGAAGCGCCGAGCCGCGCAGATTGAAGTTCATGCCCGGAAACAGGTCGATCATGTACCATTGGTTCGGCGGCAGATGCGGAAACGACAGCGCGGCGCGACTCTCGAAACCTTCGTACTTCTCGTAGTTCACCTTGAACGTACCGACGACCACGTGGCCGTGGTCGAATGCCTCATTCTTGCGCGCGAAATAGGCGTCGTTAAATCCGGTCACGCGGTTATGATAGTGCATGAAGTCATGGTAGAATTCACAATTGGTGTCGTGCCACAGCTTGTAGTTAGCGTTCACGATCGCCTTGTGATAATGGAACACCTCGAGCGGCTCCGCATCGAGCGTCTTGCGTAGGCAGTCGAACGCCGGCGCCGCCCATTCCTCGAGCGACACCTGCGGATTGTCGTCGAGATTGACCCAGACGAAACCGCCGAACTTGACCTCGCAGCGCAGACGCCGCAGGCCGACGTCTTCCTTGCATAGCCGATCCTGGAAGCCTTCCTTTTCGCGGCTGATATAGACGCAGTTTCCGCGCATGTCGTATTGCCAAGCATGGAACATGCAGGTCATGCGTTTCGGATTTCCCGACGGCTGGCCTTCGAGAAAACTGCCCGCCGGACGCCGCTCGATGATCATCGCGCGGTGTGGGCATACGTTGAGAAAGGCGCGCACTTCGTTATCCGGGCCGCGGCAAACAATGATGGGCTCGCGCGCGATCGAGGTCGTGCGAAAATCGTAGGGATTCGGCAGCTCGGATTCGTGGCACACCGGAATCCAGGTCTTTTTGAAGATCTTTTCGAGCTCTTCTTCGAAGATCTGCGGGTCGGAATAGATGCGGCTATCGACCCATTCATTCGGCTTCAACGTCGGTTCTGCAGTCCACTGACGATGATTTTTCGCTGCCACGAGATCGCTCCTGAGGAAGAACGGCGAACGTCTCAAATGATGGGAGTCGCCACTCCAGATAAACTAATATCAGCGCGCCGGACGATTGAAGATCGAAACTTCTTATCTTACGATAGATCGAGTGATGGCTCGCTATAAGCGGCCTCTTCGGAAGCAAAATCTGCAAATTTTGCGGCGCGCTTCGCATTGAAGCTGCACGAGCGGCGCACTATGGCCCGCGAGCGTCCCACTGTTATAGTGGGCCTCTATTGCCCGATTAAGAAGAACGATTTTCTCGCCAACAAATGATGCTGGATGCTGCTCCTTGGACCAGCGACCGGCAAAACAACGGCAATAGACGGTCAGCGACACGCACGCCGCGACCTACGCTCAGGCAGGAGATCAAAGAGCCGGAGGTCAATCGACTCGATGAATGGCGGTCAAGGAAACCGGAGAGTTTCCAATCGAACAATCGGTTTCAATGCAAATAACAAGCAACCGAAATAGGGAGGCTGCAATGCATTACCGACCCGCCGGGGGAGCGCACGTCAAATCTCAGACGTTCGGGGCTCTGGTCGCTTTTTCAGTTTTCGCGGCAAACCTTGCAACGCCAGCTCAGGCCGCCGCCGTGAAGGATTACGGCAAGCCCGGGCAACCGATCGAGCTCGTGATCGGCTATCAGCCCTACTACACCGAGTCATGGTCCGGCGTGATCATGCGCGACAAGAAATTCTACGAGAAATATCTCCCGAAAGGCTCGAACGTCAGCTTCCAGGTCGGCCTGCAAGGCGCGATCATCGTCAACGGCATGCTCGCGGGTAAGGTCGACATCGGTTACGTCGGCGACATGCCGGGCATCGTATCGACCAGCCATCCGGACGTGCGTGACGTGCGCATCGTCTCGGTGCTCGGCCTCGGCTATGATCAGTGCAATATCTTCCTGGTGCGCCCTGACGCGCCGACATTCGCCTCGTCGGACGAAGCACTCAAATGGCTCGATGGCAAGACCGTCGCCGTGCCGAAAGGCAGCTGCACCGACCGTTTTGCGCAGGCGGTGTTCAAGGCGCGGAGCATCAAGCCGTCGGAATATCTCAACCAGAGCATCGAGGTCATCACCAGCGGCTTCCGCGCCAAGAAGCTTGACGCCGCCGTGATATGGGAGCCGACCGCTTCCCGTCTCGTTCAGGAAGGGCTGGCGCGCAAGGTTGCTACCGGCGCCTCGGTCAACGAGATCGATGGCGGCTTCATGGTGATGCCGCAGGCCCTGATCGAGCAGCGTCCCGATATCGTGAAGGCTTGGCTCGAAGCCGAGCTCGACGCGGAGCTCTACTTCGCGGATCCGAAGAATACGACTGAGATCGCCAAGATGGCGCTCGGCCAGACCACCGGTTTCCAGGAGAAGTCGCTGTGGGCGTCCGCCTTCGGTACCACACCGAAAGCCCAGGGCGGCACCGACGTGCGCATCAATCTCAGCTATGGCTTCACGCCCGAGGCGCTCGATCTCATTCAGAAGGCGTCGGCCTTTCTGGTCGACATCAAGAGCATCCCGACAGGCATTCGGCCTGAAGCGGTCCAGCAGCAATTCACCGCCGAAATTCTCAAGGCGCGTGGGCTCAAGGCGCCGGTCGGCCAGGTGAAAGCGCAGCCAGACACGGCCTACGCCGGGAATTGACCAGGAATATGGCTTCGTGAGCGCGAGGTCACCGCAACAGCTTCCAGCGAACTGAAAGTAAAAGTCACATCGTGAGCGAAACAGAATTGACCCATCCTCGCGGTATCGCCTCGATCGGGAGAAATGCCGACGGCCACGTCACGACGCTCGCATTGACGACGCACCGCGTGCTGCGGTGGCTGCAAAGCCCCCGGCCCTATCTGATGTTCATCGGCTTCGCGCTGTTCCTCGGCTTCTGGTACCTGGCGGTCGAGGTCTGGAAGCTGCCGCGTTTCGCCGAGATGCCGGGACTGACGACGGTCATCTCTGAATGGGTCAGCAGGGCTCCGACCTACGGGCTCTCCCTCTTCACGGAGGAGTATTACCTGCACATCTGGGTGAGCACGCGCCGCATCGCCATCGCCTTCTTCCTCGCGACCGCGACCGGCGTTCCGCTCGGATTGTTTCTCGGCTGGTCGACACGCTTCCGGCAATACGTCTTCCCGGTATTCGAGCTGCTGCGACCGGTGCCGCCGCTCGCCTGGGTGCCGCTCGCCATCGTCATGTTTCAAGGCTCCGAGACACCGGTGATCTTCCTGACGTTCCTCGCCTCATTCTATGCGACGGCGCTCAACACCATGCTCGGCGTTGAGTCGATCGACGTCTCCTATATTCGCGCGGCCAGCTGCCTCGGCGCCAAACGCTGGCAGGTGTTCCGCCACATCGTCGTGCCGGGCGCCCTGCCCTTTATCTTTACCGGCCTGCAGATCTCGGTCGGCGTCGCGTGGTTCTCACTGGTCGCGGGCGAGATGGTGTCCGGCCAATACGGCCTCGGCTACGTCATCAACACCTCATATACGATGGTGCGCTACCCGACGATCGTCATCGGCATGATCACGCTCGGTATCGTCGGCTATCTCACCAGCGCCGCAATCCGTCTTCTCGGCGACTACATGATGCAGTGGCGCACGCGCGAGCTCGCTTTGGGGGGCGACCGGTGATGCTCCAGTCCGTTCATGCGAGTGCCTCGATGCCCATTGCCGGCGTCTCGCCGCAGACCGCTCGCACAGGCGGCGTACGCATCGTCGACGCGGTGAAAATGTACGGCAGCCGGGAAGCCGGCGTGCTCGCGGTCGATCACTGTACCTTCGACGTGCCGGCTGGCGCGATTACGGTTGTGGTCGGTCCGTCGGGCTGCGGCAAGACCACGCTGCTCAACGCGATCGCGGGCTTCCATAGCCTGTCGTCCGGCAGCATCCATCTCGACGACGAGATGCTGTGCGGACCCGGCAAGCCCAAGGCTGAGCCCGGACCGGACCGAATCGTCGTCTTCCAGAACGGCGCGCTGTTTCCGTGGAAAACGAATATTGAAAATGTCGCGTTCGGACCCATCATGCAGGGCCTCATGGGCCGCAGCGAGGCCTACGAAAAGGCCCGCGCCATGATGGCCGACGCCGGCCTGCGCGGTATTGAGAACAACTACCCGGGCGAGATTTCCTCTGGCGTGCGACGCCGCGTCGAGATCGTGCGCGCGCTCATGACCGACCCGAAAATCCTGCTGCTCGACGAACCTTACCGCGCCCTCGACTCGCTGACCAAATCGGTGATGCACGAAGCGCTGCTCGAGATCTTCTACAAGAATCGCGTCACGATCTTCTTCATCACGCACGATCTCGAGGAAGCGATCTTCCTCGGCCACCGGGTGGTCATCATGACCACGCGCCCGTGCAAGCCAAAAAAGATTCTCGACATCGACATCCCGCACCCGCGCGACTACAGCGTGCTCACCACCAAGCGCTTCCGTGAATACATGGATGAGACCGCCGCAGCCGTGCACGAAGAGGCCACCCTGGCCTTCGCCGCCGGCGAGAGGGAGCGCTGATCATGACCGGCTTGGGCAGAGGGCTTTTCCGGGCAGCAAGCTTCTTCACCGGCGAGGAGTTTTGGCGCGGCGCCGCCGCTATCGCGGTCTTCCTGCTGTTCTGGGAAGTCGGCTCGCGCTCGCAGATGTTGTTTGGCTTTGCCTTCCCCTGGGTCGGGCAGGTGCCGGCCCCCTCGGGCGTGCTCAAGGAGATGTACCGGCTTATTCTCGAGCCGAGCTTCTGGGGCAGCGCCTACCTCAGCACCATGCGCGTGCTCGAGGGCTTCCTGGCTGCCATGGCGATCGGCATCCCGCTCGGTCTCGCCATGGCCGTGAGCCGGACGTTCTATGGCATCAGCTTCCCGGTCTTTGAGGTGCTGCGGCCAATTCCGCCGCTGGCCTGGGTGCCCGCCGCCATCATCTTCTGGCCGACACAGGAGATGTCGATCGCTTTTGTCACCTTCCTCGGCGCCTTCTTTACCATCGTCATCAATGTGATCGGCGGCGCGCAATCGATCGACGTGCGCTACTTCCAGGCGGCGAGGTCAATGGGCTCGTCGACGTTCGATGTCTTCCGCCGCATCATCCTGCCCGGCGTGCTGCCGTCGATCGTCGTCGGCGCGACGGTCGGGATCGGCATCACCTGGGCGGTGGTTGTGGCGGCGGAGATGATTTCGGGCGGCGGCAGCGCCGGATCGATGGGCGGCGCCGCCGGCGGCGGCTTGGGCTTCTTCATCTGGAATTCCTATGTCGGCGGGTCCTACACGCAGATCGTGGTCGGCATGATCAGCATCGGGATCGCGGGTTACGCATCGAGCGCCATTCTCCGCAAGATCGGGGAATGGATGACCCCCTGGCTCGCCGAAGGCTGAGGTTCATCACATGGCCATGCAGCACGCGTTTCACGTCCAGCCGTCCGCCTCTTCCCGGTCGGCCGCGCCAGCCGCGCTCGGTGGCCAGATCGCCGTTCAAAACGTGAGCAAGACCTATGGCGCCGAAGGCTTCGCCAAGGAGGTCGTTCACAACTGCTCGTTCACCATCGAACGCGGCAAGTTGACCGTCATGATCGGCCCCTCCGGCTGCGGCAAGAGCACGCTGATCCGCCTGGTTGCCGGTTTCGAACGTCCGAGCAGCGGCGCCATTACCGTCGACGACAAGCCAGTCACCGGGCCGGGCGTCGATCGCCTCGTCGTCTTTCAGGAGACCGCGCTGTTTCCCTGGATGACGACCTACGACAACATCATGTATGGCCCCCGTGCGCGCCACGAAGACACGCCGGAGATGCGTGAATTCGCCGAGGCGCTGCTGGAAAAGGTCGGTCTCTCCGCCTTCCGCAAGAAATACCCGGCGCAGCTCTCGGGTGGCATGCAGCGACGCGCCGAGCTGGCGCGCTCGATGATCAACCGGCCGAAGGTCATGATCCTGGACGAGCCGTTCCGCGGCCTCGATGCCATGACCAAACGTCTGATGCAGGCCTACTACGCCAACCTGTATGACGAATTCCGCCGCACGACCTTTTTCGTCACCACCGACATCGACGAGGCTATCTACCTGGCCGACCGCATCCTGATCATGACCAATATTCCGACCCAGGTGCGCGCAGTGATCGACGTCAATCTGCCGCGACCTCGCCAAGTCGAGAACATTACCGAGAGCGACGAAGCCAACGCCATCAAAATGCAGGCACTCAGCCTGCTGCATGAGGAGGCGATGAAGTCCTTCGCCCGGGGCAGCAAGGCCGCGGCCGACTTCGTCGAGGCTTATTCAAAGCGGATGAACAAGGGCTAGGAACGTGGTCATGGCGCCACCACGGAAGCCCGCCTAATGTCCGCGAAGATCATCGACGGTAAGGGCGTCGCCGCCAGCATTCGCGCCGAATGCCGCGAGCGCGTCCGAGACATTCTGGCCAAAGACGGTACGTCGCCCGGTCTCGCAATGATCGTGGTTGGAACCAATCCCGCCTCGCAGGTGTACGTTCGCAACAAGATCAAAGCCTGTGCCGACGTCGGAATCCGTTCGTTTCGTTACGACTATCCCGCCGATGTCGATCCGCAGGTCGTGATCGACAAGATCGTGGAGCTCAATCAGAGTCCCCAAGTCCACGGCATTCTTGTGCAGCTTCCTCTGCCGCCGTCCTTTGATATCTCCCGCATCCTCCACACCATCTCGGTCGACAAGGATGTCGATGGCTTCCACCTCTACAATGTCGGCGGACTGGTGGCGGGCGGCACAGTATTTCCACCCTGCACTCCTTACGGCGTTGTGAAGCTGCTTCAGCACGAGAAGATCGAGCTGGAAGGCAAGAACGTCGTCGTCGTCGGCGCCAGCAACATCGTCGGGAAGCCGATGGCTCTGATGCTCATGCAGCACGAAGCGACCGTCTGCATTTGCCATGCCAAAACCAAGGATCTCGCGCAGTTCACGATGTTGGCCGACATCCTGGTCGTCGCCGCCGGTCAGCCCAACCTCATTCTGCCGCAGATGGTGCGCACCGGCGCGGTGGTCATCGACGTCGGGATCAATCGTCTTCCCGATGGCCGCCTGGTCGGCGACGTCGACTTCGACGGCGTCGCAGTGAAGGCGTCCCACATCACGCCGGTGCCGGGCGGTGTCGGACCGATGACCGTGTCGATGCTGCTGGTCAACACCATCGCCTCTTGCGAGCGCTGGCAGCAGCACGAAAGCGTCGTTCCAAGCTGGAAACGCATCGCGAAGCGGGCGCATCCTGACCAGGCCCCAGCTACGGCATAACGCGCGCCGCGCATGATCGGCGGCGCTACCCCGCCGATCCGACACATTGCCAAAATCCCGAGATAACGCCGGCCTATCGAGGAAGTGCCATTTTCTATTGCACAGGCGCCGTCCGATTGACCCAGGTCAACGGCTGCGCGCCGGTCCCACTCCATGCTTTCAGGCGATGGCGAGGAGACCGCGAATGCCAATGCTCCGTGAGGCAATCAGCAAGCTCGTGAAAGCGATCGCAACGCAACGCGAAGTGTCGCGTTACAATTGCGTCGGTTGCGATCTGCGTGACTGCTGCAATCTTGCGCCCCGCAGGCGGCAACTTTGCTCAGAACTTCGCGCGATGCGCCCGCGCGGCCGCTGAACACCAACGCACGAGAACAACAAAAAAGGACGGCCGGAGCCGTCCTTTTCGTCGCTTTGAAATTCGCCCGGGGGCTTATGCTGCCGCTGTCTCTTCGGCCTCAGGCTTCTTTTCCTGCACCGGTCCGGAGTCCTTGCCCTTCGCCTCGACGTCGCGGTCGACGAACTCGATCACCGCCTGCGGGGAAGAATCGCCGTAGCGGAAGCCGGCCTTGAGCACGCGGGTATAGCCGCCGTTGCGGTCCTTGTAGCGCGGACCGAGCACGTCGAAGAGCTTCTTCACCATGGCCGGATCGCGCATCTGCGCGATGGCCTGGCGCCGCGCATGCAGGTCGCCGCGCTTGCCGAGCGTGACCAGCTTCTCGACGATCGGACGCAGGTCCTTCGCCTTGGGCAGCGTGGTGACGATCTGCTCGTGCTTGATCAGCGCCGCGCACATGTTGGCGAACATGGCCTTGCGATGCTCGGCCGTGCGATTGAACTTGCGGTGAACCTTGCCGTGACGCATTTCAGTCCTCAGTGATCAGAGGACAGTGATCAGAAAACACTCTGATTGCTGTCTTCTGTTCGTCTGTCCCCTGCTCAGTAATGATCCTCGAAGCGCTTCGCGAGCTCTTCGATGTTCTCCGGCGGCCAGCCCGGCACTTCCATGCCGAGATGCAGGCCCATCTGTGCCAGCACTTCCTTGATCTCGTTGAGCGACTTGCGCCCGAAGTTCGGCGTGCGCAGCATTTCCGCCTCGGTCTTCTGCACCAGGTCGCCGATATAGACGATGTTGTCGTTCTTCAGGCAGTTGGCCGAACGCACCGAAAGCTCGAGCTCGTCCACTTTCTTGAGGAAAGCCGGGTTGAAAGCGAGGTCCGGGATGGTCTCCGCGGCGGCTTCCTTGCGCGGCTCCTCGAAGTTGACGAAGACGTTGAGCTGGTCCTGCAGGATGCGCGCGGCATAAGCGAGCGCGTCCTCCGGCGACACCGCGCCGTTGGTCTCGATGGTCATGGTCAGCTTGTCGTAGTCGAGGATCTGGCCCTCGCGGGTGTTCTCGACCTTGTAGGAGACCTTGCGCACCGGCGAGTACAGGCTGTCGACCGGGATCAAGCCGATCGGCGCGTCCTCGGGACGGTTGCGTTCCGCGGGAACGTAGCCCTTGCCGGTGTTGACGGTGAACTCCATGCGGATCTCGGCGCCCTCGTCGAGCGTGCACAGCACGAGATCGGGGTTGAGCACGACCACGTCGCCGACGGTCTGGATCTCGCCGGCGGAGACGGTGCCCGGGCCCTGCTTCTTCACCACCATGCGCTTGGGCCCTTCGCCCTGCATCTTGATGGCGATGTCCTTGATGTTGAGGACGATGTCGGTCACGTCCTCGCGCACGCCTGAGATCGAGGAGAACTCATGCAGCACGCCATCGATGTGCACCGACTGCACGGCGGCGCCCTGCAGCGACGACAAGAGGATGCGTCGCAGCGCGTTGCCGAGCGTCACGCCGAAGCCGCGCTCCAGCGGCTCCGCCACCACCGTGGCGACGCGGCTCGGCTCGGCGCCAGGGGAGACCTGAAGCTTGCTCGGTCGGATCAGTTCCTGCCAATTCTTTTGGATCGTCACATCTTCACCCATTATTGAGCGGCGGATATTCCGCGCACCCCACTCCGCGCCCGTGGGAAGTTCGGCGGCGGCGGACGCCAATCGTCCGCCGGGTGATAAACTTAAACGCGACGACGCTTACGCGGCCGGCAACCGTTGTGCGGGATCGTGGTCACGTCGCGGATCGACGTGATGGTGAAACCCGCGGCCTGCAGCGAACGCAGTGCCGACTCGCGCCCGGCGCCAGGGCCGGAGACCTCGACCTCGAGCGTGCGCATGCCGTGCTCCTGCGCCTTCTTCGCCGCGTCTTCGGCGGCGACCTGTGCGGCATAAGGCGTCGACTTGCGCGAGCCCTTGAACCCCATCGTGCCCGCCGTCGACCAGGCAATGGTGTTGCCCTGCGCGTCGGTGATGGTGATCATCGTGTTGTTGAACGACGCATTCACATGCGCGACGCCGGAGGCGATGTTCTTTTTCTCGCGCTTGCGGACGCGGGTGGCTTCCTTGCCCATTCTCTTTCCCTAAAGCTCTGAGGTCTCGTGCTACTTGGTCGGCTGCTTCTTGCCGGCGATGGCCTTCGCCGGCCCCTTGCGGGTACGCGCATTGGTGTGCGTGCGCTGGCCGCGCACGGGCAGACCACGGCGATGCCGCAGACCGCGATAGCAGCCGAGATCCATCAGCCGCTTGATGTTCATTGCCGTCTCGCGGCGCAGGTCGCCCTCGACCACATAGTCGCGGTCGATCATTTCGCGGATCTGCAGCACCTCGGCGTCGGTCAGCTGCGACACGCGACGCTCGGCCGGCAAGTTGATCTTGGCCATGATCTCGCCCGCGATCTTCGGGCCGATGCCATGGATGTACTGGAGCGCGATGACCACGCGCTTGTTGGTCGGCAGATTCACACCGGCGATACGAGCCACGGACCTCTCCTGTTTTCGACCGCCTCGGCGGTCGATCGTGTTCCCAGACGTTTACTCAATGTTCCTGAGAGGGAATCACGCAATGCGTAACACGACGCCCTCCCCACCCTACGGGGCCCGGCATCGTGTCTAACATCTTGAATGCCGGGCTTATTAAGGGATTCAACGCGCTCTCGTCAACCTCCGCGGGGCCTTTGTTCCAGTGGTTTTGCGCTTGGCAGCCTTGCGGCGCCCAAGAGCCTTAACGGGCTTGCCCCGGCCCTTCTTGGCGGCCGTTTTCCGCCCCGCCGCACGTCTCCGGGCGGCCTTGGCCGGCTTGCGCGCCGGGCGGCGCGCCGCCTTGCGGGCGGGCTTGCGGCCGGCGGGCCGGCGCGGGCGCCCGATCAGCCCGGCGATCGCTGCCTCGACCGAATCGATCGGCTCCATGCCGTCCACGGTCTTGAGCGCCCCCTTGCGGGCGTAATAGTCGACCAACGGCGCGGTCTGCGCCCGGTAGGCATCCAGCCGGTGCTTGAGCACTTCGGGCGTGTCGTCGACACGTACCTTATGCCCATTGGCCCGCATCTGTGCGACCCGGGTCTCGATGCGCTTAAGCAGAATGCCTTCATCGACCTTGAGCTCGATCACGGCGTCGAGCTTGAGGCCCTTCCCGGCCAGCAGCCGATCGAGCGCTTCGGCCTGGCCGACGGTGCGGGGGAAGCCGTCGAGAATGAACCCCTTGCGGGCGTCCGCCTGCTCGATTCGGTCGGCGATGATCGCCACCACCACATCGTCGGGGACGAGCTCGCCGCGCGCCATGACATCCTTGGCGCGAAGCCCCACCGGCGTACCGGCGGCGACCGCAGCGCGCAGCATCTCACCCGTGGACAGCTGCACGATCCCACGCTTCTTCACCAAGCGCTGGGCCTGCGTGCCTTTGCCGGCCCCAGGAGGGCCGAGCAGGATTAATCTCATCGACGCCGCCCCCGCAGCTTCGAACGTTTGATCAGGCCTTCATATTGATGCGCGAGCAGGTAGCCCTGGACCTGCGCCACCGTATCCATAGTCACGCTGACCACGATGAGCAGCGAGGTGCCGCCGAAATAGAACGGCACCGCCAGATAGGAGATGAGCGCTTCCGGGATCAGGCAGACGATCGCCAGATAGATCGCGCCGATCACGGTGATGCGCGAAAGGACGTGGTCGATGTATTCGGCCGTTCGTTCGCCCGGACGGATGCCAGGGATGAAGCCGCCATGCTTCTTCAGATTGTCGGCGGTTTCGGTCGGATTGAACACGATCGCGGTATAGAAGAAGGCGAAGAACACGATCAGCGCGACATAGAGGATGAGGAACAGCGGCCGTCCATGGCCGAGCTGCGAGGTCACGATATTGAGCCACTCGGGCCCTTTGCCGGCCTGGAAACTGGCGACCGTCGTCGGCAACAGCAGCAACGAGGAGGCGAAGATCGGCGGAATGACGCCCGAGGTGTTGAGCTTGAGCGGAAGATGCGAGGATTGCCCCTCGAACATGCGGTTGCCGACCTGCCGCTTGGGATACTGAATGAGCAGTCGGCGCTGCGCGCGCTCCATGAACACGATGAAGGCGATCACCGCCACCGCCATCACCAGCACGAACAGGATCGTGCCGGTAGCAAGCGCGCCCTGACGGCCGAGCTCAAGCGTTCCGGCGATGGCCGACGGCAGCTGGGCGACGATGCCGGAAAGAATGATCAGCGAGATACCGTTGCCGATACCACGCGAGGTCACCTGCTCGCCAAGCCACATCAGGAACAGCGTGCCGCCGGTGAGCGTGATCGCGGTGGAGATGCGGAAGAAGAAGCCGGGATCGGTCACCACACTGCCGGTGCCTTCGAGGCCGATGGCGATGCCGTAGGCCTGGAATGCCGCCAGCAGCACCGTGAGGTACCGCGTGTACTGGTTCATCACCTTGCGGCCCTGCTCGCCCTCTTTCTTGAGCGCCTCGAGGGTGGGCGACACAGTGGTAAGCAGCTGAATGATGATCGATGCCGAGATGTACGGCATGATGTTCAGGGCAAAGATCGCCATGCGGTGGATGCCGCCGCCGGCGAACATGTTGAACATGCCGAGGATGCCGCCGGCCTGGCGATTGAAGATCTGCTCCCAGGCGGTCGGATCGATGCCGGGCAGCGGGATATAGGTACCGAGGCGGTAGACGAGCAGCGCGCCGAGCGTGAACCAAATACGCTTCTTGAGCTCTTCGGCCTTGGCGAGCGCCGAGAAGTTGAGATTGGCCGCCAGTTGTTCCGCTGCAGATGCCATGCCTCGCTCCTGCCCTTAGGCCCCCGGCGTCATATAGGGACGATTAGGCGTCCTTGCCCTCTGCGGCTTCGGATTTCTTGGCTTTGGCCTTGCCTTCACCCTCGCCCTTCGGCTTGCCGCCGCCCTTGGCGGCATCGAGCGCCATGCGCTTGTTCTTGCCCTTGGGCTCGGCGTCGGCTTCTTCGGCGGGCGCGAGCAGCTTCACCGAGCCGCCGGCCTTCTCGACCGCGGCGATCGCAGACTTCGAGGCGCGATAGACAGAAAACTCGACCTTGGCCTTGAGCTCGCCGTGGCCGAGGAGCTTCACGCCGTCCTTGGCGCGGCGCATGAGGCCAGCCTTGACCAGCGCGGCCACGTCGATCGGCGCCTTGACATCGAGCGTGCCGGCATCGATCGCCGCCTGCACCTTGCCGAGATTGATCTCGTTGAGCTTCACCGCGAAGGGGCTGTTGCGGAAGCCACGCTTCGGCAGACGCCGATGCAACGGCATCTGGCCGCCTTCGAAGCCCTTGATGCGCACGCCGGAACGCGCGGTCTGGCCCTTGCCGCCGCGGCCGCCGGTCTTGCCCTTGCCCGAACCGATGCCGCGCCCGATGCGCGTGCGGCTGTGGCGCGAGCCCGGATTGTCGGCGATCTCGTGCAGTTTCATCTTGAAGTCCTCACTTGCCTTCGACGACCCGGACCAGGTGCGCCACCTTGCGGATCATGCCCTGCGTCATCGGCGTGTCGGGCAGCTCGCTGACCCGGCCGATCTTGTTGAGCCCGAGCCCGACCAGCGTCTCACGCTGCGTGTGTTCACGCCGCTGCGGGCTGCCGGTCTGCTCGACCTTGATGGTTTTTCCTGCCTTGGCCATGACGCCTCTGCCTTCGTTACTCTGCGACCTGCTCGGCGTCGCCCTCGCGGCGACGGGCCTGCAGCGCGGACACCTTGATGTTGCGGCGCGCGGCAACCGAGCGCGGCGAATCCTGGTGCTTGAGCGCGTCGAAGGTCGCGCGCACCACGTTGTACGGGTTCGACGAGCCGAGCGACTTGGCGACGACGTCCTGCATGCCGAGCGTCTCGAACACCGCGCGCATCGGGCCGCCGGCGATGATGCCGGTTCCGGGAGGCGCTGCGCGCAGGAACACCTTGCCGGCGCCGTGGCGGCCGTGCACGTCGTGGTGCAGCGTGCGGCCTTCGCGCAGCGGCACGCGGGTGAGCCCGCGCTTGGCGGCATCGGTTGCCTTGCGGATTGCTTCCGGCACCTCGCGGGCCTTGCCGTGGCCGAAGCCGACGCGGCCCTTCTGGTCGCCGACGACGACGAGCGCGGCGAAGCCGAAGCGCCGGCCGCCCTTTACCACCTTGGCCACACGGTTGATATGGACGAGCTTGTCGACGAATTCGCTGTCGCGCTCTTCCGATTTACCGCGTTCACGTTCACGTGCCATGACTTTATCCGTCCTGCGCGGGCTACTGCCCGCATGATCCCTAGAAGTTCAGCCCGCCTTCGCGCGCGGCGTCGGCGAGCGCCTTGATGCGCCCGTGGTAGAGATAGCCGCCGCGATCGAACACCACATCCTTGACGCCCTTCTGCAGCGCGCGTTCGGCAAGGAGCTTGCCGACCGCCTTGGCCGCCGCCACGTTGGCGCCGGTCTTGGCGCCTTCGCGCAGCGTCTTTTCCATCGACGACGCCGAAGCGAGCGTCTCGCCTTTGTTGTCGTCGATCAGCTGCGCATAGATGTGCTTCGACGAGCGGAACACGGAGAGCCGCGCGCGGCCGTGCGCCGCGCGCTTCACGTTCTTGCGGACCGACGCCGTGCGCCGCGCAGATCGACTGTTTGATTTCGACATTGCGCGCTCCGTTACTTCTTCTTGCCTTCCTTGCGGAAGATGAATTCGCCGACGTATTTCACGCCCTTACCCTTATACGGCTCCGGCGGCCGGAAGCCGCGCAGTTCGGCCGCCACCTGGCCGACCTTCTGCTTGTCCGAGCCGGTGATGGTGATTTCGGTCGGCTTCGGCGTCACGATGGTGATGCCCTCGGGAATCGGGAACACCACGTCGTGGCTGTAGCCGAGCTGCAGCTGCAGCTGCTTGCCCTGCACCGCGGCACGATAGCCGACGCCGTTGATCTCGAGCTTCTCCTCGAAGCCCTTGGTCACGCCGGCCACCAGATTGGCAACCAGCGTGCGCGATGTGCCCCACATCGAGCGCGCGCGCTTGGTCTCGTTGCGCGGGTCGACCTGGATCGCGCCCTTGTCCATCTTCACCGACACTTCGTCGGCGAGGACGAGCTGCAGCGCGCCTTTCGGTCCCTTCATCTTGACGGTCTGGCCTTCCACGCTGGCGGTGACGCCGGAGGGGATGCTGACCGCTTTTTTGCCGATACGAGACATCAGAACACCGTGCAGATGATTTCGCCGCCGACATTGGCGTCGCGGGCGGCGTGGTCCGCCATGACGCCCTTCGGCGTCGACAGGATCGAGATGCCCAGCCCGTTGTTGATGCGCGGCAGCGCCTTGACCGAGACGTAGACTCGGCGGCCCGGCTTCGACACGCGCTCGATCTCGCGGATCACCGGCGTGCCGTCGAAATATTTGAGCTCGACCTCGAGCTCGCTGCGTCCGCCGGCATGCGCCACGCTGGCGTAGCCGCGGATATAGCCTTCCGTCTTGAGCACCTCGAGCACGCGCTCGCGCTGCTTCGAGCCCGGCATCGAGACCTTCGACTTGTTTCGCATCTGCGCGTTGCGGATGCGGGCGATCATGTCGCTGATCGGATCGTTCACAGCCATTGTTCGACCCTCCTTACCAGCTCGACTTGACCAGGCCCGGGATCAGGCCCCTGTTGCCCAATTCCCGCAGCGCGATACGGCTGAGCTTCTGCTTACGATAGACCGAGCGCGGACGCCCGGTGAGCTCGCAGCGGTTACGATAACGGTTCGGCGACGAATTGCGCGGCAGCTCGGCGAGCTTCAGCGAAGCGGCGAACCGCTCCTCCACCGGCAGTGTCTTGTTCTGCACGATGGCCTTCAATCGCGAGCGCCGGCCGGAGAATTTCTTGGCCATCTTCTGCCGCCGCTTGTTCTTCTCGATCGAACTCTTCTTCGCCATTTAGTCGCTCCTGGGTTTCCGCGTTTGAGGTCGCTTGCTCAGCGCCTCACTGCCGGAACGGGAAGTTGAATGCAGTCAGCAGCGCGCGAGCCTCTTCGTCGGTGCGCGCAGTGGTGCAAACGGTGACGTCGAGACCCCAAACCTCGGCCACTTTGTCGAAGTCGATCTCGGGGAAAACGATATGCTCCTTGATGCCGAGCGAGTAGTTGCCGCCGCCATCGAAGCTCTTCGGGTTAAGGCCGCGGAAGTCGCGCACGCGCGGCAGCGCGATGTTCACCAGGCGATCGATGAATTCGTACATGTTCGCCTTGCGCAGCGTGACCTTGCAGCCGATCGCCTGGCCGTCGCGCAGCTTGTAGGTCGCGATCGACTTGCGCGATTTGGTGATCACCGCCTTCTGCCCGGCGATCATGCTCAGATCCGCCGCCGCCTGCTCCACCTTCTTGCGGTCCGCGACGCCCTCGCCGATGCCCATGTTGAGCACGACCTTGGTGATCGTCGGCACCTGCATGCGGTTCGAGTAGCCGAACTTCTCCGTGAGCTGGCCTCGGATGACCTGCTCGAACTGCGTCTTCAGCCGCGGCACGTAACCGGCCGGCATCGACGGCCTCCCCTCCGCCTTGGGCGCAGCCGGCGCCTTCGCGGCCTTGGGGGCCTTCGGGGGTTTCTTTTCGGTCTGCGTCTGCGTCTCAGCCATCGATCTCAACTCCCGAACGCTTGGCCACGCGCACCTTCTTGCCGTCCGGCAACAGCTTGAAGCCTACGCGGGTCGGCTTGCCATCCTTGGGATCGGCGACCGCCAGGTTCGACAGATGCACGGGACTTTCCTTGGAGATGATCCCGCCTTCTTGCTGTGCGCTCTGCTTCTGGTGGCGCTTGACCATGTTAATGCCGCGCACGAGTGCGCGATTTTCCTGCGGACGCACCTCGACGACTTCGCCGGTGCGGCCTTTGTCGCGCCCGGTGAGCACGACCACTTTGTCGCCCTTGCGGATCTTGGCGGCCATCACAGCACCTCCGGGGCGAGCGAGATGATCTTCATGTGGTTCTTGGCGCGCAGCTCGCGCGGCACCGGCCCGAAGATACGGGTACCGACCGGCTCCATCTGCGGCGTGATCAACACCGCGGCGTTGCGATCGAAGCGGATCACCGAGCCATCCTGGCGCTTGATGTCCTTGCGGATGCGGACCACGACGGCCTTCATCACATCGCCCTTCTTCACGCGCCCGCGCGGGATCGCCTCCTTCACCGAGACGACGATGACGTCGCCGATGGTGGCGTATTTCCGCTTCGAGCCGCCGAGCACCTTGATGCACATGACACGGCGCGCGCCGGAATTGTCCGCCACGTCGAGATTGGTTTGCATCTGAATCATGATGCGGCTCTTTTCTTCGTTATGCGTCCCGCTCTTCTACGCGCCGACGCTCACTGCACTTTCGCTCGTTTCTCGCCCCGGACGACTTCCCAGCACTTGAGCTTGGAAATCGGCCGACGCTCCTCGATCCACACCGTGTCGCCCGTCGAGTACGTGTTCTGCTCGTCGTGCGCGTGGTACTTCTTCGACCGACGGATGGTCTTCTTCATCGTCGGATGCGTGAAGCGCCGGTCCACGCGCACGACCACCGTCTTGTTCTCTTTGTCGCTGACGACGACGCCCTGCAGCACTCGTTTCGGCATCTTCGATCC
>DASRGN010000046.1:0-106519 GCA_035651015.1 Pseudolabrys sp.
GCCAAGCAGGCGCCGGCGGCGCAGAAAGCGGGCGCGCCACGCACCGACGCCCCGGTCGTGCGGGTCATCAAGAACCAGGCGCCGGTCGGCCCGGCCCAGCCGCACAGCCGTGAGGGCTATCAGCTCGTCACCGACGAGGCCGCGCTGGTCCAGGTGATTGCCGAAGCAACGACCGCCCGCAAGGTCGGCTTCGACACCGAGACCGACTCACCGCAGGTCGCCGATGCGAATCTCGTCGGCATCTCGCTCTCGAGCGGGCCGGGGAATGGCATCTACATCCCGGTCGGCCATACCGGCGCCGAAGGCGATCTCCTCGGCGGCGGCAGTGCGGCGCCGAAGCAGATTTCCCTCCAGCGCGCGCTCGCATTGCTGAAGCCGCTGCTCGAAGACCCGTCGGTGCTGAAGATCGGGCACAGCATCAAGTTCGACGTCTCGATCATGGCCAAGCACGGCATCCGCTTGGCGCCCTACGACGACACGATGCTGATCTCCTATGCGCTGGAAGGAGCATTGCACGCCCACAGCCTGGACGAGCTGGCGACGCTGCATCTCGGCATCTCGACCCTCAAATATTCCGACGTCACCGGCACCGGCAAGTCCCAGATCACCTTCGACAAGGTGCCGCTGGAGAAGGCGCGCGACTACGCGGCTGAGGATGCGGACGTCACCCTGCGCCTGCATGCCAATCTCAAGCCACGTCTGGTCACCGAACGGCTGCTGACGATCTATGAGACCATGGAGCGCCCGCTGATCGCGGTGGTCGCGGATATGGAGCTCGCCGGGATCAAGGTCGATCTCAAGACCCTGCAGCTGCTCTCCGCTGACTTCGCCGGACGCTGCAGTGAGCTCGAGCGCGAGATCTACAGGGCCGCCGGCACCGAATTCAACATCGGCTCGCCCAAGCAATTGGGCGATATCCTGTTCGAGAAGCTGAAGCTCGGGGATGGCGGTAAGAAGGGCAAGACCGGGGCCTATGGCACCGGCGCCGACATCCTGGAAGAGCTGGCGGTGAACTCGGGCCATCCGCTGCCGCGCAAGGTGCTCGACTGGCGCCAGCTCTCGAAGCTCAAGAGCACCTATACCGACGCGCTGCAGACCCAGATCAGCCCGAATACCGGGCGCGTGCACACGTCCTACGCTCTGGCCGCGACATCGACCGGGCGTCTCTCCTCCAACGATCCCAACCTGCAGAACATCCCGATCCGCACCGAGGAAGGCCGCAAGATCCGCCGCGCCTTCGTCGCCTCGCCGGGCATGCGGCTCGTCTCTGCCGACTATTCGCAGATCGAGCTGCGGCTCCTCTCGGAAGTCGCCGAGGTGCCGACGCTGCGCAAGGCGTTCCAGGACGGCACCGACATTCACGCGATGACGGCGTCGGAGATGTTCGGCGTGCCGGTGAAGGACATGCCGGCCGACGTGCGCCGCCGCGCCAAGGCGATCAATTTCGGCATCATCTACGGCATCTCAGCGTTCGGGCTTGCCAACCAGCTCGGCATCGAGCGCGAGGAGGCGGGCGCCTACATCAAGAAATATTTCGAGCGCTTCCCCGGCATCCGCGACTACATGGAAGAGACCAAGGCGTTCTGCCGGGCGAACGGCTATGTGCTCACGCTGTTCGGCCGCAAGTGCCACTACCCGGATATCAAGGCGAGCAACGCATCGATCCGCGCCTTCAACGAGCGCGCCGCGATCAATGCGCGGCTGCAAGGCTCCGCCGCCGACATCATCCGCCGCGCCATGATCCGCATCGAGCCGGAGCTGACCAAGGCCAAGCTCAAGGCGCAAATGCTGCTGCAGGTGCACGACGAGCTCATCTTCGAGGTGCCGGAAGACGAGATCACCGAGACGCTGCCGCTGATCAAGAAGGTGATGGAAGACGCGCCGCATCCTGCGGTGTCGCTGTCGGTGCCGCTCTCGGTCGACGCCCGCGCCGCCGGTAATTGGGACGAGGCGCATTAGGCGCTTGCTTTGTGCCGAGACAGTGCCGCGTAGACGGCGCGCTCCCTCGCCCCGCTTTAGCGGGGAGAGGGTTGGGGTGAGGGGCTCTTTCTAAAGCACTCAGAATTGTGGGAACGCCCCCTCACCCGACGCGCTTCGCGCGTCGACCTCTCCCCGCACGCGGGGAGAGGTGAAGGGTGGAGAGTCAGTCGGCGGCCTGTTAAGGAAGTCTCATGCCCTCCACCCCCACTCTCCTCGCCTTTGCCGCCGTGTCGCTCGGGATGGTGCTCACGCCCGGGCCGAACATGATCTACTTGATCTCGCGCTCGATCACGCAGGGGCGCCTCGCCGGCATCATTTCGCTCGGCGGTGTCGCGCTCGGCTTCATCTTCTACATGCTGTGCAGCGCCTTCGGCATCACCGCGCTGCTCTTCGCCGTGCCCTATGCCTATGACGCCCTGCGGCTCGCGGGCGCGGCGTATCTGCTTTGGCTCGCCTGGCAGGCGCTCAAGCCCGGCGGCCGCTCGCCGTTCCAGGTGAAGGCGCTCCCTGCCGACGGTCCGGCGCGGCTGTTCGCCATGGGGCTTCTCACCAATCTGCTCAATCCGAAGATCGCGATGCTTTATCTGTCGCTGCTGCCGCAATTCATCGATCCGGCGCAAGGCAGCGTGCTCAGCCAATCGGTCGCGCTCGGCTTCACGCAGATCGCCATCAGCGTGAGCGTCAATGCGATGATCGCTATGGCGGCCGGCTCGATCGCCGTATTCCTCGGCACGCGGCCACGGTGGCTGCTCATTCAGCGCTGGCTGATGGGCACCGTGCTCGCCGGCCTCGCCGTCCGCATGGCGATGGAATCGCGGCGTTAAACCCTCGTACGACAAATCACGCGGGGGGGGGAAATCTGGTGCGCCGTCTTGTCAACCGCTGGCGCGCGGCGGCGGGTGAGCTTGTGCCATGATTCCGGTGGCGACGCCAACGCGCAATCGATGGAACTCACACCGTCAGTCTTAATCCAGATTACCGATGAGTTCCGTGCCTGAAGGCGCTCACCTCGTCTGAAGGGGCTCACTCTTTTAAGTGAGCCCCTTCGCACTTCGTGGGTCTCTTCGGAGAGACCCTAATTCGCCATCGCCGGGAGCACCGGCAGCTTCTCGATGTCGCGCTTGTCGTGCTGGATGATCAGCGTCGCCTTCTGGCTCTTCACCAAGCCCTTCAGCCGCTCGATCGAGGCCACCGTCTGCGTGCGGCTGTAGTTGAACGCCGGCACGCCGTCGCTGTCGTAGTTCTCGCGGAAATGCACGGCATCGCCGCTGATGATCACGTTGCCCATCTTCGGCAGCCGCACCAGCAGACTCTGGTGCCCCGGCGTATGGCCTGGTGTGCGCAGCACGACGACGCTGCCGTCGCCGAACACGTCCTTGTCGACCGAGAGCGGCTCGACCTTGCTGCCGCCCTTGGCCCAAGCTTCGAACGGCTTGAAGTTCACGCCTTGCGCTGGGTTCGGGCTGGTGATCGCCTCCCATTCGCGCTGACCGATCAGCAGCGTGGCTTTCGGGAACGAGGAAACCTGGCCGGTGTGATCGGCGTGATAGTGGCTGATGCCGACGAACTTGATCTGCTCGGGCTTGATGTTCACCTTCGCGAGCTGGTCGACGATGCTGACCTTCGGCGCCACGTTCGGCGCGCTCATCGAATGTCCGGTGTCCCAGAGCATGTAATCGTCGCCGTGCTTGATGATGTAGCAGCTATAGACGAACTGCAGCTTCAGGTCGGGAAACGCCAGCGTGTCGGAGAAGCGCTGATTGACCGCGATCGGATCCTGCGGCGTGCCGCAGTCGAGGCGCCCGAGCGTCACGTCCGCTGCGACCGCAGGCGCCGCAAATCCGGCGAGCGCGGCCACGCCGGCCGCAAGCATCATCAATGATCGTTTCATTCCTCAGCCCTCCCTTGCAAATCTTCGTTGGAGCCTCTTCGGCTCGGCCGCGGAGAATACACGGGCCGATGCGGCGCTGGAATGCGGGTGAAGCAGGTTGCGGTCGCAGACGCGAAGGCATTAAGAAGAAATAAAATGCGACGAAGATGGAATAAACCGCGTGCTGCATAGAGACACCGCATGAACCTTGCGATTGCGCTGGAACGCGCCGGCAAGAGCTGTCCCGACCAGCCTGCCGTCGCGCGCGGTCCGCAGGCGGTCTTCACCTATGCCGAGCTTGCCGGCCGGGTGGGGCGGCTCGCCGGCGCGCTGCGCGGAACGCTCGGCCTCGACGCCGGCGACCGCGTCGTCATCGCCGCCAAGAACTCCGTCCATTACATCGAGGCGATGTATGCCGTCTGGCATGCCGGCTTCGCCGTCGTGCCGGCGAACGCCAAGCTACATGCCGCCGAGCTTGCTTATGTGCTCGAGCATTCGCAGGCCAAGGCCTGCTTCGTCTCGGACGATCTGCACGCGGCCGTCGCGGCCCATGCGCCGGCATCGCTGCAGCATCTCATCGTCATCGATAGTGCCGAGTACCGGAGGCTGCTGCAGGCCGACGCCATCACGCCGGCGGCCTGCGCGCCCGACGATCTGGCCTGGCTGTTCTACACCTCGGGGACCACGGGACGCCCCAAGGGCGCCATGCTCACCCACAAGGTCCTCCATACCGCGAGCTACGCTTATCTCGCCGAAGTCGATCCGACCGCGCCGGGCGATGCGCTGCTGCATGCGGCACCGATGAGCCACGGCTCGGGGCTCTACATCCCGGCGGCGATCGCGCGCCCGGCGACGCATGTCATTCCGGAGTCGTCGGGCTTCGAGGCCGACGAGGTGCTCGGCCTGTTCGAGCGCTGGACGAATGTCTCGATGTTCGCGGCGCCGACCATGGTGAAGCGCCTGGTCGACTGTCCGCGCGACTGCGATCCTTCGCGCATCCGCACCATCATCTGGGGCGGCGCGCCGATGTATGTCGAGGACACCGTCCGCGCGCTCGACCGGTTCGGCCCGCGCTTTGCGCAGATTTACGGTCAGGGCGAAAGCCCGATGACCATCTCGACGCTGACCAAGCAGGAGATCGGCGATCGCGCCGCGCCGCAGTGGCGCGAGCGCCTGGCCTCGGCCGGCCGCGCCTTCGCCTGCATCGAGGTGATGATCGCGGACGAGGCCGACCGGCCGCTGCCGGCAGGCGAGACCGGCGAGATCCTCTGCCGCGGCGATTCCGTGATGGCGGGTTATTGGCGCAATCCCGAGGCCTCGGCGGCGACGCTCAAGGACGGCTGGCTGCACACCGGCGATGTCGGCGCGCTCTCCGCGGACGGTTACCTTTATCTCAAGGACCGCTCCAAGGACCTGATCATCTCCGGCGGCTCCAACATCTATCCGCGCGAAGTCGAGGAGGTGTTGCTGCGGCATCCCGGCGTGCGCGAGGTCTCGGTGATCGGCCGTCCGGACCGCGAATGGGGCGAGGTCGTCGTCGCCTATGTGGTCGGCGCGGCGAAGGCCGACGAGCTCGACGCGCTGTGCCTTGCCTCCATCGCGCGCTTCAAGCGTCCCAAGGACTACGTGTTCATCGAGGCGCTGCCGAAGAACAATTACGGCAAGGTGCTGAAGACGGAGTTGCGAGTAAGGGATGGCGCGAAGGGGAAGCACGCGGGGTGAGCTCGCTTAGGCCTTCCGTCCTTTTATAAATGCCGGCTGTATTTTCCCTCTCCCCGCGTTTGCGGGGAGAGGGTGCCGAGCGAATGCGAGGCGGGAGAGGGGCAGCGCGATTTTGCTCTCGCCCTCTCCCGGCTCGCTCTGCCTCAGGCAACCATCTCCCGCACCAGCGGCATCACCTTACGGCCGTAGAGTTCGATGCTGCGCATCATCTTTTCGTGCGACAGCGGGCCGGCGGAGTATTTCATGTCGAAGCGGCTGACGCCGAGCGCCTTCACCGTGCCGGCGATCTTGCGCGCCACCGTTTCCGGCGCGCCGACATAGAGCGAGCCGTGCGCGATCTCGCGCTCGAAGTCGTCGCGGGTGAGCGGCGGCCAGCCGCGCTCGCGGCCGATCCTATCGCGCATGCGCTTATAGTCGGCGAACAGGTCCTCTTTCGCCTGCGCGTCGGTCTCGCCGACAAAGCCGTGCGAGTGCACGCCGACCGGCAGCTCGTCCTTGCCCAGCTTCTTGAGCGCGTCGCGGTAGAGATCTGCGAAGGGGGCGAAACGCTTGGGATCGCCGCCGATGATCGCCAGCATCATCGGCATGCCGTAATGCGCGGCGCGCATCACCGATTGCGGGGTGCCGCCGACGCCGATCCAGGTGACGAGCTTGCCGGACTCGGTCTTCGGATAGACGTTCTGGTTTTTCAGCGGCGGGCGAAAGCTGCCCTCCCAGGTCACCGGCTGTTGCTTGAGCACGGCGGCAAACAGATCAAGCTTCTCGTTGAACAGCTCCTCGTATTGATTGAGATCGAAACCGAACAGTGGGAACGACTCGATGAAGGAGCCGCGGCCGAGCATCACCTCGGCGCGTCCGTTCGAGAGCGCATCGAGCGCGGAGAAGCGCTGGAACACGCGGATCGGATCGTCGGAGGAGAGCACCGTCACCGCCGAGCCGAGACGGATGCGCTTGGTGCGGGTGGCGATCCCCGCCAGCACCATTTCCGGCGAGGAGACGGCGAAATCAGCGCGGTGATGCTCGCCGACGCCGATGAAGTCGACGCCGACTTCGTCGGCGAGGACACCCTCCTCGACCAGATCGCGGATGACTTGTGCTGCGGGTTTCGGCTTGCCGTCCGCACCGTCGGTGACGTCGCCGAAAGTGTCGAGACCGAGTTCAACGGGTTTGTTCATGTGGGCTTCATAGCAAGTTTCCGGGGCAAGCCTGCAAGATGCTCAACATGCTCACTGTTAAAGGTGAGCATCTTGACGCAGTGAGCACCTTGGACGGCCGCTCCGATATCAACCGCGCATCGTCCGCGCATGCGCCCTTGCCTGCTCGATGAACAATGCCGCGGCCGGGCTGATCGTGCGATTCTTCAGGGTCAATATTCCGACCGGCGGCATTCGCACGCCGAGATCGACGGGCAACGCCCTGAGCTGCCAGCGTTGCGCGTTCTGCTGCAACCCGGAGCCTGGCATGATCGCGAGAAAGCGGCCGGTGGCGAGCAACTGGCTGCGCACATGCACCGAGATCGTGGTGACGCTCGCCACCGGAGTGCTCAGCCCCTTGGCGCGGAATGCCTCCGCAACCAGCGGCATCAGCAGATTGTTTTGCGGAGAGAGGATCCATCGCTCGCCGGTCAGTTCCGAGAGCTCGATTTTGCGGCGCCGGCTCAACGGATGAGCGGCACCGGCAACCACAAACAAGCCGTCATCGAAGAGCGGCTCGGTTGCAATGTCGTCGTCCATCAGCGCCTTTGCCAACCGTCCCACCAGAAGATCGGCGCTGCGCTCGCGCAATCCGCCGAGCTGCAGCATCAAGGGCTCGGTCGGCACCACATGCACCGCGATCTGCGGGTAGCGGCGCGACATTTGGTCGATGACGGTGGAGACCAGACCGGCCAGCGTTTCCGGACATCCAAGGCGCACTTCGCCTCGCGTGGGATCGGCGAGAAATTCGATCTCCTTGAGGCCCTGCCGCAGCTCGTCGAAGACGATGTCGCTGCGCCTGAGCAAGGTTCGCGCGTAAACGGTCGGCAGCACGCCGCGCTGGCTTCTGTCGAGCAGACGGACGTTCAAGGCCGCTTCCAGGTTGGCGACGGCCTCCGAGATCGAGGGTTGGGCCATCCGCAGCTGCTTGGCTGCCTTCGCCATGCTGCCGCGCTCCACCACCACCGACAGGATGTGGAGATCGCGGAGCTTCAGCCGGCGGCCGAGCCGGCTGTCCCAGTCCGTGAGCGTCTTTGACATCGGAACAACCTATAGCGCTAGAGCGTTTTTCAGCATTCTCCTATACCACACCATAGGTACGGTTGGCACACGGTCGAACATGCCGGTAAGCCCAGCAGGAGACGTCGCATGCAGCCGATCAATCGCCGAACGCTCATCGCCCTTGCCGGCCTCGGCGCGGCCTGCCTCACGGGAAATACGGCTGGCGCGGAAACCTATCCCTCGCGTCCGATCACGGTGCTCGTCCCCTTCGCCGCCGGCGGCGGCGTCGACCTCATCGCGCGTCTGTTGACGCAACCGCTGCAGAAATCGCTCGGCCAGCCGGTGATCGTGGAAAACATGACCGGCGCTGGCGGAACGCTCGCCGTCAGCCGCGTGGTGCATGCGGCGCCGGATGGCTACACGCTCAGCCTCGGCGATCAGACCAGCCACGTCTCGAGCTCGGCGATTTTTCCGGTGCGCTATGACGTGCTCCGCGACCTCGAGCCGGTCGCCATGCTGACCAGCAATCCGCAGGTGTTCGTCGGGCGCAGCACGCTCGCTGCGAAGGACCTGCCTGCCTTGCTGGCGTGGCTGAAGGACAATCCAGGTCGCGGCACGCTGGGCTTGCCCGGCACCGTCGGCAGCGGCGGACACCTCACCGGGATCGAATTCCAAAATCTGACGAAGACCCGCCTGGCTTTCATTCCCTACCAGCATGGCGGCGGGCAGGCGATCCTGGATCTCGTCGGCGGCCACGTCGATCTGCTGTTCGTCGACGCCTCGAGCGCGCTCCCTTATATCCGCAGCGGACAAGTGCGCGCCTATGGCATCGCCAGCACGCATCGCTGGGCCGCGGCACCGGAGATTCCCACCATGGCGGAAAACGGCGTCCCGCTTCAGTTCTCACTGTGGCGCGGGCTGTGGGCGCCGAAAGGCACACCGAAAGACGTGATCGCCAAGCTCAATGCCGCGGTGGTGGCCGCCTTCGCCGATCCGGGCGTCCGTGAGCGCATTGCGGCGCTGGGACAGGAAATCCCGCCAGCCGAGCAGCAGACGCCCACTGCGCTGGCCACCTTTCAGCGCGCCCAAACCGAGAAATGGTGGCCGATCATCAAGGCAGCCAATATAAGCAATGCCGGAGCGCACTAAACCGGGATTCGATCCACATGCCGCACGGCGTCGACGTAAGCCACACCATCACCACCATGGCCGAGCTCGAGGCGCTCTATAACGAGCGTCCCTACGGACCGGCGCTGACCAAAGAGATCGATCACGTCAACGACAGCTACGGCAAGCTGATCGAGGCGGCGCCATTCCTGCTCATCGCGACGAATGGTCCCGACGGGCTCGACTGCTCGCCGCGCGGCGATCCTGCGGGCTTCGTGCGCGTGCTCGACGCCAAGACACTCGCGATTCCCGACCGCCGCGGCAATAACCGCATCGACAGCCTGCGCAACCTGATCCACGATCCGCGCGTCGCGCTCATCTTCATGATCCCAGGCGTGAGCGAGACCATCCGCGTCATGGGCCGCGCCACGATCTGCACCGAGCCCGCGCTCTGCGAAAGCTTCACCATGCAGGGCAAGGCGCCGCGCTCGGTGCTGCTCATCGCGGTCGAGCGCGTGTTCTACCAGTGCGCCAAGGCGCTCATTCGCTCCAAGCTCTGGGATCCTGCGAGCAAGGTCGAGCGCGCGAGCCTGCCGTCATCCGGCGCGATCCTCGCCGAGATCAGCAAGGGCGAGATCGGCGGCCCTGAGTATGACCGCGCGTATCCGGACCGCGTGAAGGCGACGATCTATTAGATCGACCGGCTCCGCGCGAAGAGGCTCACCTCGCCTTCGGAGACCGAAGATGATCACGAACACCGAAGATGATCACCCTCAAGGCTGATCACCTTCCGCCTACGCGCTGAAGCGCTTCGGCGGACTGTAACCCGCCGAAGCTCACACAGTGAGCGAAGGCGGGTCGGCCTCCTTGATCACCTTCGGGGGTCAACACACTGGGCGTCGTCCCCGCGAAAGCGGGGACCCAGTAATCGTCAACCTCGCGGTAAAACAACGGCCCTCACGGCATACTGGATGCCCGCTTTCGCCGCGCCGCCGAGCGAAGCGAGGGGCCGGCGCGGCTACTCTAAATGTGCTCGCGCTGGCCGCTCGCCTTCGGCTCGCCAGCGCGAGGGGGCATGACGGCCGAGAGCGGATTTCACCGCAAGAGAACATCCTCTAAGTTTCTCTCTCTTATTGGTTTGAGGGAGGAGCATTTGGATCTCGGGCTGAAAGACCGCGTCGCCATCGTCACCGGCGGCAGCCGTGGCATCGGCAAAGCCTGCGCGAAGGAGCTCGCGGCAGAAGGCGCCACGGTCGTGCTGGTGGGCAAGACGCCGGAAGCCAACGCCGCCGCGGTCAGCGAGCTCGGCAATCCTCATCCCGATCGCGTGCTCGGCATCCCGACCGATCTCGATGACGATGCCGCTATCGCTCGGATGACCGCAAAGGTGGTCGAGCGTTATGGCCGCATCGACATCCTGGTGAACTCGGCCGCGATCGTCATCCCGCAAGACTTCTTCAAGATGGATGACGCGAACCTGACGTCCCTCCTCGATCAGAAATTCAATCCCGCGGCGCGATGCATCCGCCACGTCGTCCCGCATATGCGGGCGCGCAAATGGGGCCGCATCATCAATGTCTCCGGTCTCGCCGGACGGCAGCCGCATTTCCAGGTGGTGCCGGCGGCGCTCAACAATTCGGCGATGCTCAATCTCACCAAGGCGCTCGCCGCCGAGCTCGCCAAGGACGACATCCTCGTGAACGCCGTGGTGCCTTACATCATCAACACCGAGCGGCAGGATGCGACCATGAAGGAGTGGGCGCAGATCAGCGGGCAGACGGAAGCCGAGGTGCGCAAGCAACGCGTCTCCAGGCTTCCGGTCGGGCGCATGGGGACGCCCGAGGAAGTCTCCGCCGTCGTCGCCTTCATGGCCTCTGAGCGCGCGAGCTATGTGGTCGGCACCGCGTGGTATGTCGACGGCGGCGGCTCGATGACGTTGTAGGCACGGCGTTTCAACGCACTCGGCGTCGTCCCCGCGGAGCCGGGGACCCAGTAATCACTGAAGCATCTGAGGTTACTGGGTGCCCCGCATTCGCGGAACACGACGGCCGAGAATGGGGCCACGCCTTAGCTATACGCAGTTTCGGAAACTCGTTAGCCTCTACGGCGCGCACACAACAACAACGGAAACGCCATGAGCATCCCTCGTCGCCGGTTTCTCCGTTTGGCCGCGGGAGCGGCTGCGCTTCCGGCTGCCTCCCGTTTCGCTCACGCCGACACCTATCCGAGCCGTCCGGTGCATCTGATCGTCGGCTTCTCGGCCGGCTCCGCGTCCGACATCAATGCCCGCGTCATCGGGCAATGGCTGGCGGATCGGATGGGGCAATCCTTCGTCGTCGACAACCGCTCCGGTGCCGGCGGCAACATCGCATCCGAGGTGGTCGTGCGCGCGCCGCCGGACGGCTACACGCTCCTTTACGCGTCGACTGCGATCGCCATCAACACCACACTATACGAAGGGCGGCTGGGCTTCGATGTGCGCAAGGACCTGGTGCCGATCGCCGCCGTGGTACGCACGCCGGTGGTGATGGAGGTGAGCCCGGAGCTGCCGGTGAAGAGCGTTCCCGAGTTCATCGCCTATGCCAAGGCCAATCCCGGCAAGATCAACATGGCGACCGTCGGCGCCGGCAGTGCGCAGCATCTCTACGGCGAGGATTTCAAGATGCTGACCGGGATCGACATGGTGCCGGTGCACTACCGTGGCGCCGCGCCGGCGATCACGGACCTCATCGCCGGACGCGTGCAGGTGATGTTCGACATCGTGGTATCGTCGATCGCTTACATCAAATCCGGCAAGCTGCGCGCGCTGGCGGTGACGACAGCGAGCCCCGTGGACGTGCTCCCCGGCATCCCGACCGTCAGCCAGTTTGTGCCGGGCTTCGAGGCCGCTGGCTGGCAAGGCCTGTGCGCGCCAAGCGGCACGCCGCGCGACGTGATCGATCCACTCAATCGCGAGATCAATGCCGCGCTCAATGATGCGACGGTGCGCAAGCGCCTCGCCGATCTCGGTGGCATGCCTTATGGCGGACCGCCGGAAGAATTCGGCCGCTTCATCGCCTCGGAGACCGAGAAGTGGGGCAAGGTGGTGCACCAGGCCGGGCTTAAGGCGAGCTGAGGCGCCGAAGAGGCTCACATGTCCCGAAGGGGCTCACCTTTAAGAGTGAGCCCCTTCGGCGTTGGTGAGCGCCTTCGGGAGCCAGACTCCCCGAAGATGATCACCTGCCCCGAAGATGATCAGCCTTAAGGGTGATCACCTTCGGTGTGATTGATCACCTTCGGTGTGATTGATCACCTTCGGGGCGGCTGCCGGAGATGATATAAGTCAGCGTCCCTGACGGAGCCTTGCATGGCCTACCAAGCGATCAACTTCGCCAAGAAGTTCGGCCGGTTTCACGAGCAGTGGCAGCCGAAGGTCGTCGCCGAGATGAACGACTACCAGTTCAAGATCGTGAAGCTGCAGGGCGACTTCATCTGGCACGATCATAAGGACACGGACGAGACCTTCATCGTCCTCGAGGGCGCGATGCGGATCGATTTTCGCGACGGCGCCGTGCACATCGCGGCCGGCGAGATGTTCGTGGTTCCGAAGGGTGTCGAGCACAAGCCTTACGCCGAGCACGAGGTGAAGCTGCTGCTGATCGAGCCGCGCGGCGTCCTCAACACCGGCCACGCGGGCGGCGAGCGCACGGCGCAGAACGACGTCTGGATCTAGCATCCCAGCGCGTAACTCGGCGTTCGCGGGTCGGCGGCGCCTTCGAGCATCCCCGTTTCCAGGTTCACGCGCACCATGCACACGGCGCCGGCGTGCCAGTCGTGCTCGGGCCACGCCTTCACGTCATGGCCGAGACGCGCGAGCGCATCGCGCGTGCCCGCATCGATGCGGCTTTCGATCATCAGCCGCCCAGGCTGATAGGTGTGCGGCTCGGAGGACTGCGGATAGCTGAACGTGGCGAAGCGCGGCGCTTCGACCGCGGCCTGCACATCCATGCCGAAGGCATGCACATTGAGGAAGGTCTGCAGCATCGCCTGCGGCTGCACGTCGTTGCCGGGCGAGCCGAACGGCATGTAGGCCTTGCCGTCGCGCAGCGCGAGCGCGGGTGACGGCGTCAGGCGCGGACGTTTTCCCGGCGCCACCGATGCCGGATGATCGGGATCGCACCACGACTGCGAGCCGCGCGAGGACGGGCACAACCCGGTGCCGGGAATGACCGGCGTCTCCTGCGAGGCGTCGCTCGGCGTCGCGGAGAACGCATTGCCGTGGCGATCGATCACCGAAACATAGGACGTGTCGACCGGCATCGGCGCCGACGCGCTCGCGCCCTGCGCCGGTTGCGGCGCGCGGTGCGGCCGCGGTCCGAGGCCGGGCGCCGGCATGCCGGGCGCGGCACGCTGCGCATCGATCGCGCGGCGGCGCTCGGCCGCATAGTCGGACGAGAGCAGCCGCTCGAGCGGCACGTCGACGAAGCGCGGATCGCCGTAATAGGCGTGGCGGTCGGCGTAAGCGAGCTTCAGCGCTTCGGTGAGCGTGTGGATGTAGGCGGGGGAATTGTGTCCGAGCGCGGGGAGATCGATGCCGGCGAGGATGTTGAGCGCCTGCACCAGCAGCGGCCCCTGGCACCAAGGTCCGCAGGCATAGAGCTCGATGTCCTTGAAGCGCGTCATCACCGGCGGCTCGAAGCGCACCTCGTAGTCGGAGAGATCGCGCTCGGTGAGCCAGCCGCCATTGTCGCGGTGATAGCGCGCGATGCTGCGGGCGATGTCGCCCTTGTAGAACGCGTCGTCCGCGGCGCGCAGCCCTGCCTCGCGTCCGCCCTTGGCGTGCGCGGCTTCCTCATCCGCCATGTACTGAATAGTGCGCGCGAGATCCGCCTGCACGAACAGCTCGCCGACGCGCGGCGGCCGACCCTGCGGCAGGAAGACTTCGACATTGGACGGCCAGCGGCGATAGAGCACCTCGTTCGCTGCGATCCAGTCCGCCATCAGCCAGTGCATGGCAAAGCCGTCACGCGCCAGACGGATCGCCGCCTGCGCCACCTCGCGAAAGCTCATGGTGCCGTAGCGTGTGAGCGCCGCGATCCACGCGGCGGGCGCGGCAGGCACGATGGTGCGCAGGATGCCGCCGGGCATTTTGCCGCCATAGCGCTCGATGAAGACGTTGATGTCGGCGGCCGCCGGCCAGTGCCCGAGACCGGCGATGTTGACGACGCGGCGCTCCTTGGCGAGGTAGATCATGATCGGCGCGACGCCGGCGAAGTTCACCCGGTCGGTCTGCAGCACGCCGAGTGCGATGCCAGCCGCGACGCCGGCGTCGATTGCGTTGCCGCCGGCTTCGAGCACGGCGAAGCCGGCATGCGTCGCGGCGTAGTGACCCGCGGAGATCATGTGGCGCGTGCCGATGATATTCGGCCGCCAGCTGGTAGGTCCGCTCATCGCTCCTGCTCCGCTTGTCAGTCGGCCTTGATATTAAGCTCGTGCAAGAGCTTTGCGTAGAAGGCGGCGTCCTTGCGCAGCAGCGCGCCGAACTGCTCGGGCGTGTCGTTGCTGAGCTCGATGCCCTGGTCCTGCAGCATCTTCTGCTGCTCGGGCGCGTGCATCAGGCGCACGATCTCCTTGTTGAGCCGCTGCGTGATCTCATCCGGCAGGCCCGCGGGCCCGAACACGCCGTACCACACGCCCTCGTCGTAGCCGGGCACCGTTTCCGCGACGGTCGGGACGTCGGGCAGGATCGGCGAACGCGTCGTGCGTGTCGTGGCCAGCGCCCGCACGCCGCCGCTCTTCACGAAGGGCAGCGAGATGGTGGCGGCCGTGAACAGGAGCTGCGTGCGGCCGGCGATGGTGTCGGCCAGCGCCGGCGCGCCGCCCTTGTACTGCACCTGCACGATGTCGATGCCAGCCATCTTGGCGAAGATGACGGAGTTGAGATGCGTCGAGGAGCCAACGCCGGCGCAGGCGCTGTTGAGCTCGCCCGGATGCGCCTTGGCGTAAGCGATGAGCTCGCCGACGCTGTGCACCGGCAGCGCCGGGTTCACCACCAGCGTCGTAGTGACGTAGCCGAGCAGCGCGATCGGCGTGAAGTCGTCGACCCCCTTGAAGCGCAGGTTCGAGTACAGCACGGGATTCGAGACGTGCGGGTTCATCAGGTCGACCAGCAGCGTGTAGCCGTCTGGTTTTGCCTTGGCGACGAACTCCGCGCCGATATTGCCGGCCGCGCCGGGCTTGTTCTCGACGACGATCGGCTGGCCGAGCGCCTCGTTGAGCTTGCTGGCGATGATGCGGGCGAGGATATCGGAGCTGCCACCCGCCGCGAACGGCACGATCAGGCGGATCGGATGGTCGGGCCAGGCCGCGTTCGCCGGAGCGGTCGGCATCAATGCGGCGACGACGAAAGCGAGAACCGTAAGCAGGCGCATGGCAGGAATTTCCGTCCGCAAAGCCGAACGATTGCTTTGTCGTTGGTAGATTGTAGGCTGCTTCGCCTTCGCAGGCGACTTCCGCGAGAGGAGACGTGCCATGCATTCGCCATCCGCCAGGCTGTCGCATTCCGCGGGAATCGCGCGCGGCGGCAAGGCGCTTTACGGCGCGCCGCTCGGCATTCTCATGCTCGAGGCGCGGTTTCCCCGCATCCCCGGCGACATGGGCTACGCCGGCACGTGGCCGTTTCCGGTGCTCTATCGTGTCGTGCGCGGCGCCAGTCCGGAAAAAGTCGTGCTCGAAGGCGCGCGCGGCCTGCTTCCCGCCTTCATCGAGGCGGCGCGCGAGCTGGTGCGCGACGGCGCCGAGGCGATCACCACGAATTGCGGATTCCTGTCGCTGTTCCAGCAGGAGCTCGCAGCTGCGGTGAACGTGCCGGTGGCGACGTCATCGATGCTGCAGGTGCCGTGGGTGCAGGCGACCCTGCCGCCCGGCAAGCGCGTGGGCATCGTCACGGTGTCCGGCAAATCGCTCACGCCCGCGCACCTCGCCGCGGCCGGCGTGGCGGCGGACACGCCGATCGCGGGCACCGAAAACGGCCGCGAATTCTTTCGCGTGCTGATCAAGGCCGAGGCGGACGATATGGACGTCGACGCAGCGCGCGAAGACGTCGTCGACGCAGGCCGGCAACTCTGCACCGCGCATCCGGAGATCGGCGCGCTGGTGCTCGAATGCACCAACATGCCGCCCTACGCGTCCGCGCTCGAGGCTGCCGTGCGGCTTCCGGTCTACGACATCTACTCGATGATCACCTGGTTTCATGCCGGCTTGCGCCCGCGCAGTTTTGCTGCGCCGACGCGATAAGCCGGCGCGCTATTCAGGGGGCGAGCCTGCGAAGCGAAAAGGATACGCAATGGCAAAGAACACGATCTGTCTCTGGTACGACAAGGATGCCGAAGCCGCCGCTCGCTTTTACGCCGAAACGTTTCCCGACAGCGCGGTGAGCGCCGTGCGTCGTGCGCCCAGTGACTATCCCTCCGGCAAGAAGGGCGATGTCCTCGTCGTCGAGTTCAAGGTTGCCGGCGTGTCCTGCATCGGCCTCAACGGCGGGCCGGCATTCAAGCACAATGAATCCTTCTCCTTCCAGATCGCGACCGACGACCAGGCGGAGACCGATCGCTATTGGAACGCCATCGTCGGCAAGGGCGGTGAGGAAAACGCTTGCGGCTGGTGCAAGGACCGATGGGGCATTTCATGGCAGATCACGCCGCGTGTCCTGACCGACGCCATGGCCGCCGGCGGCGACGAAGCAAAACGCGCATTCGAGGCGATGATGGGCATGCGCAAGATCGACGTCGCCGCGATCGAGAAGGCGCGCCGCGGCTGAGCTTTGCCGCTGCCTTAGATTTGCCGCGCCGGACCCTCGCTTCGCTCGGCGCGGCCTCGCCTTAACCTTGCCACCGATACCCGCGAAGGCTCGGGTAACCGCGTCTCGGCCCGTTGGTTGACACCCCCGAGCCGGCGTTGCCATGGTGACCGCAGGACAGGCCTTTTGAGGGCTGCACATCCGTCGCATGCGTTGGATTCGAGCGAAAACACGCGTTGGAACCGGCTTGGCGCTGCTCGCGCTCGTGCTGCAGCTCGTCCTGTCGTTCGGCCATATCCACCTCACGAGCGCGGCCCCAGCCCAGCTCGCGCTCTCGAGCGCCGCGGCCGGAACGCCATCGGCACCCACTGACCAAAGCGGAGCCGGGGACGATTATTGCCCGATCTGCGCGCTGGTTCAGCTCGCCTCGATCTCCGCGCCGCCGGCCCCGCCGGTGCTGCCGCTTCCAGCGACCATTGATCTCGTTCGATTGGAAGCCGTCGCTCATTTCACTGTCGCGACGTCACCGCACGTCGCATTTCAAGCGCGCGGACCACCCAGCGCCTGAACCGGCGCCGCAGGCGCTCGCGCCTCGGCGATCCGCACCGTGCCGCATCGACCTGCATGCACGCGATGCGGCCACGCACTTCATGAAATTAAATTGCATTCGGCCGAGGCAGCAGATGCCCGTCGATCCAGAGTCCGGGGCCCACAGTCCCGGCGCCTCGCGGCAGCAAGGCGACAACAGCAGCGACACGCGCGAGCCGGTTCTCGGCAGCGCCTCGCCGGCGACGATCGTATTCACGCTGGTGGCGGTGCTCGCCATCGGCTTCGGCGCCTATCGCATCTTCGGGGCTGCGCCACTCGCGCCGCCCCCGACCGAGAAACCGGCGCAGCTGATCCGCAACGGCGACGCCGTCAGCGTGCCGGAGCGCTCGCCGGTGCGCACACGGCTCACCGTCGCGCCCGTCGCCGCCAAGGACATTCAGCGCAACCTCGTGCTGCCGGCGACGGTCGAAGCCGACCCGGCGCAGCTCATCAAGGTGGCGCCGCCGCTCGCCGGACGCATCACGCAGCTCAAGGTGCAGCTCGGCGAGCGCGTCACGGCTGGACAGCCGCTGGTGGTCATCGACTCGCCAGACCTCGGCACTGCCTATTCCGATTACGACCGCGCCAAGGCGCTGCTGGCGCTGGCGCTCAAAGCGCGCGATCGCGAGCGCAGCCTGGTCAAGACCGGCGGCGTGGCACAAAAGGAGCAGCAGCAGGCGGAAACCGACTACATCACCGCCGAGGCCGAATATGAGCGCGCGCTGGCGCGGCTGAAACAAATCGGCGTCGACGCCGACACCCCGACCAAGGCGCGTACCGTCACCGTGACGGCGCCGATGGCCGGCAGCATCATCGATCTTGGTGTCGCACCCGGCCAATACTGGAACGATCCGACACAGCCGCTGATGACGGTTGCCGATCTCGCCACCATCTGGGTAACCGCCAATGTGCCGGAGAAGGACATCGGCCTCGTTAGTAAAGGGCAGACGGTCGACGTCACCTTCACCGCGTATCCGGACGAAGTGTTCAAAGGCAACGTGCTGTTCGTCAGCGACGTGGTCGATTCCGACACGCGCCGAGTGAAGGTGCGCATCGCCTTCAAGAATCCCGACACGCGGCTACGGCCAGGCATGTTCGCCAATGCGAGCTTCGACGCGCCGGTGCAGCACCTGCCCGTGGTGCCGACCAGCGCACTGATGCCGAAAGACGACGTCACGCAGGTGTTCGTCGAAACCGCGCCGTGGACCTTCGAGCGCCGCACTGTGAGCATCGGGTTCCAGCAGGGCAACGACGCCGTGCTGAGCGACGGCGTCAAGCCCGGCGAACGCATCGTGACCAAAGGCGGAGTGCTGCTCGGTGATTGACCGCCTCGTCGGCCTCGCTCTGCGCAAGCGCACGGTCGCGGTGATGATCTGCATCTTCGCCGCGATCTACGGCTATTACTCGTGGACGCAGCTCGCCATCGAAGCCTATCCCGACGTCGCCGACACGGCCTCGCAGGTGGTGACGCAGGCGCCGGGGCTCGCCGCCGAGGAGGTCGAGCAGCAGGTCACCATCCCGCTCGAGCGCGAGCTCAACGGCACGCCGGGGCTCGCGATGATGCGCTCGCGCTCGACTTTCGGCTTGTCGCTGATCACGCTGGTGTTCCGCGACGGCATCGAGGACTACTGGTCGCGCCAGCGTATCACCGAGCGCATCCAGAATGTCACGCTCCCTCCAGGACTGACACCGGGCCTCGATCCGTTGAGCTCGCCGACCGGGCAGATCCTCTATTACACTCTCGAATCCAACACCAAGAACCTGCGCGAGCTTTCCGAGATCGAGCTGTGGACGGTGATCCCGACCTTGAAGCAGGTGCCCGGCGTCGCCGACGTCTCGAATTTCGGCGGCCTGACCACGCAATTCCAGCTGGAGCTCGATCCGCAGCAGCTCATGCGCTTCAACCTGTCGCTGAAGAACGTCACCGACGCGATCAGCGCCAACAGTGCCAATGCCGGCGGCAGCGTGCTCAATCGCGGCGACTTCGGTTATGTGATCCGCGGCATCGGCCTGGTGCAGACGCTCGATGATCTCGGCAATATCGTCGTCACCCAGCACAACGGCACGCCTATCTTCGTGCACGATCTCGGCAAGCTGAAGTTGTCCAACCAGGAACGCCACGGCACTGTCGGCAAGGACCAGCAGAGCGACGTGGTCGAAGGCACCGTGCTGCTGCTGCGCGGGGAAAATCCCTCGCGCGTGCTCGAAGGCGTACACGCCAAGATCGACGAGCTCAACAAAAGGCTTGCCGCCGACGATGTACAGATTGTGCCCTATCTCGACCGCTCGACGCTGGTCGATGCTACCGTCGACAAGGTCTCGCACACCGTGTTCGCCGGCATCGGTCTCGTGCTCATGGTGCTCATTCTCTTCCTCGGCAGCCCGCGCAGCGCATTGATCGTCGGCATCACCATTCCCTTCGCCATGGTGGTCGCCTTTATTCTCATGCACTACACCAAGATCTCGGCGAACCTACTGTCGCTCGGCGCCATCGATTTCGGCATCATCGTCGACGGTGCCATTGTCATGACCGAAGCCATCCTGCGGCGGCGCGAGGCGCGGCCCTCCGAGCCGCTCAGCGAAGCCGACGTGCGCGACGCCGCGCGCCAGGTGGCGCGGCCGATCTTCTTCGCCACCGCCATCATCATCGCCACCTACCTGCCGCTGTTCGCGTTCCAGCGCATCGAGGCGAAGCTGTTCTATCCGATGGCCTATGCCGTCGGTTATGCCCAGTTCGGCGCGCTGATCTTCGCGCTGCTGGTGGTCCCCGGCCTCGCCTATCTGGCGTATCGGCGCCCGCGGCGGAGCTTCCACAATCCGGTGCTGGCATGGATCGAGGCCGGTTACCGGCGCACGCTTGCCGGCTCGCTGCGACGCCCGAACATCGCCTATGTGCTCGCGGGTGCCGCGGCGGTCGCCGTCGTCGTGCTGGCGCTCACTGTCTGGCGCGAATTCCTTCCCGAGCTGGATGAGGGCGGTATCTGGCTGCATGCCGAGCTGCCACCCGGAATTTCGCTGCAGAAGGCAACCGAAATGGTCGCCGACCTGCGCCGCGCGCTCAATGAATTCCCGGAAGTCGCTTATGTCGTGAGCCATACCGGCCGCAACGACGACGGCACCGATCCATGGACGCCGGCGCATATGGAGGCCGCGGTCGGGCTGACGCCTTACGCCACCTGGCCTGCCGGCGAGACCAAGGACGACCTTATTCGCCGCATGCGGGCACGGCTCGACGAGCTCCCCGGATTCGAGATCGCCTTCAGCCAGCCGATTATCGACAGCGTCCTCGACAAGGTGTTCGATCCGCACAGCGCGCTAGCGGTAAAGGTGTTCGGCGACGACATCAACGAGCTGCGGCGCATCGGCAACGCTATCGTCGGGGTGGCGAAGACCGTCCCCGGCGTCACCGAGGCCGCGATCGATCAGTATTCGCCGCTGCCGCAGGTCTCGATCAAGATCGATCGGCGGGCGATCGCGCGCTACGGCATCAATGTCGGCGACGTCGCCGCGCTGATCTCGACCGGGATCGGCGGCAGCGCCGTGAGCCAGGTGTTCATCGGCGAGCGGCACTATGACGTCACGGTGCGTTTTCCGCCCGAAGCGCGCAGCAGCCCGGAAGCGATCCGCAATCTCGTGCTCACCTCGAGCGACGGCGCGCTTATTCCGCTGTCGCAGGTTGCCGAGGTCAAGCTGCAGACCGGCGAGAGCATGATCAATCGCGAGATGAACCAGCGCTATCTGCTGGTGAAGCTCGACTACCGCAATCGCGATCCCGAGGCGCTGGTCAGAGACATCAGCAAGGCGATCGAGGGCAAGGTCAAGTTCGACCGCCGGCTTTATCGCATCGCGTGGGGCGGGCAGCTCGAAGGGCAGCGGCGCGCGGAGGTGCAATTCCGGTTGATCCTCGGCCTGGTGCTGGCGGCGATCATGGTGCTGCTCTACGCCGAGTTTGGCCTGCTGCGGCAGGTGTTGCTCATCGTCGGCGTGGTCCCGCTGGCGACCTTCGGCGGGTTGATCGCGCTGCATCTCACCGGCATTACGCTCAACGTCGCCTCCGCTGTCGGCTTCATCGCGTTGTTCGGCGTGGCCGTCATGAACGGCGTGATCATGGTGGCCAATCTCAACCGCATGCGCGAGCAAGGCCTGCCGCTCGCCGAAGCGGTGCTCAACGGCGCCGGCGAGCGTTTGCGGCCGGTGCTGATGACGGCCTCGGTCGCCACCGTCGGCATGCTGCCTGCAGCGCTCGCCACCGGTGTCGGCAGCGACGTGCAGCGCAGCCTCGCGACCGTCGTCGCCGGCGGACTGATCCCGGCGACACTGCTTACACTTTTCATCATTCCGACGTTCTATTTCGCGCTCGAGCGCTGGGTCGAGCGGCGCGCGCCGGAAACGGGCACGGCGGCCGAGGCCTAGGCTGAACTTTGTCGCGCCCGTCGAATTGTTGCTGCGTACAACAGCAATGAGGGCGACGATGCTTTCCCTTCGCGTATCCGCCGGCCTGCGCCTGGCAGTGCTTGGCGGCCTCTTGACCGCCGCGCCGACCGTTTTCGCCGCACAGCAAGGCCCCTTCGCCGGGCTCGGGGGCACTTGGAGCGGCGCCGGACAGATCATGCTCGGAGGCGGCCGGACCGAGCCCATCCGATGTCGGGCAAACTACGCTGTTGGGGCCGCCGGCAACCAGCTGCAACTCACGCTGCGTTGCGCCAGCCAGAGCTTCAATTTCGGCTTCGAGGGCAATGCGCAAAGCCGCGCCGGCGCAGTGACCGGCACCTGGAGGGAGACCTCGCGCAACATCAATGGCCAGGTCTCCGGCACAGCCCGCAATGGGCAGATTCAGGTCACGGTATCGGGTCAGGACTTTTCCGCGGGCATGACCGTGGCCTCGCGCGGCAACCGGCAATCGGTGGCGATCCGCGCCAATGGGCAAGCCGACCTCGTCGGCGCCGACATCGCCATGTCGCGCGGCGGGCGGGAGACCGTCGGCGCCGGTCAGTGAGCGTCAGGGCGCGGGCAGCACCGCCACCGCCTCGATCTCGAACAAGCCGCCGGGCCGCGCCAGGGCCGAGATGCCGACCGTGGTGCTCGCCGGCGGGGCCACCTTGTTGAGGTAGCGGTCGCGCACCTCGCGGAAGACCGGCATGTGCGTCATGTCGACCAGGTAGTTGTTGATCTTCACCAGATGCGTGAAGTCGGCGCCGACCGAGGCGAGCGCAGTCTTCAGATTTTCGAAAGCCTGCGTGCATTGCGCGCGGAAATCGCCAGGGCCGCCGACGAACTTGCCGCTGCCATCGACTCCGAGCTGACCGGCGAAATAGACCACGCGGCCAGGCCCGACGAGCTCCACCACGTGCGAATAGCCTGGCGGCCTTTCCATGCCCTGCGGATTGGAAAAGCGAAGATTGGCGGCCATTGGCGCCCTCCCTGACTGAAACGGTGCGCGATCGGACACCGCCACCGCTGCTGTCGTCAACCAGCCTTAAGCCCGGTTACCGCACGTTTACCCGCACAGCCCAGGATGCGGCCGAATCGCCGCGGTACTCGGGCCCTGCAACCTTCGTCCCGGCCTCCGCGTTGAAGAGTGCCGTTTTCTATGTGCCCCCGGTCGTGTGGAGAACGCGTTCCGTGTCCACCCAGCGCAAACATCAACGCAGCATCATCGCGGCCTTGAGCGGTGTGCTCGCGCTCGCCTGCGCCGGGCTGCCGGCAGCACCCGCTTCCGCCGAGGGCTTCTTCCAAGCGCTGTTCGGCGCGCTGCATCGCGCGCGCACGCCGCCACCGAGCCTAACCGATCCCTTCGGTCTTCTGCGCAGTCAGCAGCGCGAAGCCCCGCGCAGCTATGTCGCGAGCGGTCCGGCGCAATGCGTGCGCACCTGCGACGGCATGCACTTCCCGCTGTCGCGCGCGAGCGGAAACCCGACCGAGATGTGCGAAGCGTTCTGCCCGGCGAGCCCGACCAAGGTGTTCTACGGCAGCACGATCGACAATGCCGTCGCCGCCGATGGCACGCGCTATGCGGATTCCGACAACGCCTTCGTCTATCGCGATCACATCGTGAGCAACTGCACCTGCAACGGTAAAAATCCGTTCGGGCTGGCGAAGCTCCCAGCGCAGGACGATCCGACGCTGCGGCCAGGCGATATGGTCGCCACCTCCAAGGGGCTGGTCGCGTTCACCGGCGGCCGCAACGGCAGCAGCGATTTCACGCCGATCGCGCAATACGGCTCCTACCCGAAGGGCTACCGCGAGAAGCTCTCTGAGATGAAGATCGCCCCGCCGGCGGTGCAGGCCGAGACCACCGGCAGCATCCCGCCCAGCGCGCAAGCGCCGCCCGAAGATCATCGCCGCGTTCAGCTCTGGCGCTAAAGCTCCTCCGCGAAACCTCGCCCGTCTTAACCTTTCCGCGCGCCGGCGAGCCCGACAGCGGCTCCTGGACAGCAATTCACTTGACCCGCCGACCGCCTCGGGCAGATTGGCCCGATCCATGAATCGTCGGGGGATTTGCATATGCGGCTGTCGGCTCTGATTGGCGTTGCGGCGCTCGCCACCGCGGCGCTCACGGGTTCTGCGCTGGCGACGCCCTCCAACTGCCGCAACACGCAGGATTTCGGTCGCTGGCTCGAAGCCTTCAAGCGCGAGGCCGTGGCGCAAGGCATCAAGCCGCGGACCATCGCCGAAGTGTCGCCCTATCTTGTGTTCGACCCGTCGATCATCCGCCGCGACCGCGGCCAGTCGGTCTTCCAGCAGAGCTTCCTGCAATTCTCCGATCGCATGGTCGCGCTCTATCGCATCCAGGGCGGCGGCGCGCTGCTCAAGCAGCACGCCGCGCTGTTCGCCCGCATCGAGAAGCAGTGGGGTATTCCGGGACCTGTGCTCGTGGCGTTCTGGGGCCTGGAGAGCGACTTCGGCCGCTCCACCGGAAACTTCAACACCTTCACCGCGCTGGCGACGCTCGCCTATGACTGCCGCCGGCCGGATTTTTTTCGCCCGCAGCTGATGGACGCCATGCGCATCGTCGAGCGCGGCGACCTCACTTTGGAAGAGATGACCAAGGGCGACTGGGCCGGCGAAGTCGGCGCCATGCAGTTCACCGCATCGGACTACTACAAGCATGCTGTCGACTATGATGGCGACGGCCGCCGCGACTTGGTGCGCAGCACACCGGACACACTGGCCTCCGCGGCGAACTTCCTCTCGAGCTTCGGCTGGAACCGCGGCGAGCCATGGCTGCAGGAGGTGCGCGTCCCCGCCAACATGCCGTGGGAGGAGGCCGACCTCGCGATCCAGCATCCGCGCTCGCAATGGATCGCCTGGGGTGTGCGCGCGGCGCACGGCTCGCTGCCGTCCGACACCATGCCGGCTTCGCTCGTCCTGCCGATGGGCCGCCTCGGCCCGGCCTTCCTCGCCTACAATAACTTCAAAGCGTTCCTCGGCTGGAATTCCGCGCTCGTCTATTCGACGACGGTGGCCTATTACGCCACGCGGCTTTCCGGCGCCCCGCCGGTCAGCCGCGGCAACGGCCAGGTCACCGTGCTCTCGATCGCGCAGGTCAGCGAGTTGCAGCAACTGCTCACGCGGCACGGCTATGATGTCGGCACTGTCGACGGCAAGCTCGGCTCCGCGACGCGGCAAGCAATCAAGCAGGCGCAGCTCAAGGTCGGCCTGCCGGCGGATTCCTATCCGACGCTAGAGTTGATCGAACGGCTGCGCGGCTCGACCGCCGCCGCGCGCTGACGTATCGCTCGGCGAATCCGACAACGGCCGATGCTTCTTTGCATGCGCTGCAGCATCGCGCATGTGCGAATCTAACCAGACGTTCATCTTCCATCACATCTGCACGATCAGACTTGGTGTCGTGCCGGAAAGCCACACGTGACTCGTTGAATCGTCGATAAAGGTGGGCGACGTTCAGAGGATTACGTGTCATGACGACAGTCAAAGCGCGATGGGGAGCTCTGCTGGTTCTCGTCGCAGCGGGCCTTCCGCTCGCGGTGCATGCCGATCCGCCGAAGCGCGGCGGCGGCGGAGCACCGGCAGCGCGTCCTGCGCCAGCACCAGCGGCCCGGCCGGCTGCACCGGCATTCCATGCTGCACCGGCAGCGCCAGCGTTCCATGCCGCGCCGCAGATGGCGCGGCCTTCGTTCTCGCGGCCGGCGCAGAACTTTGCGCGACCGGCGCAGAACTTCTCGCGGCCGTCGGTTTCGCGGCCGTCCTTCGCACGGCATGAGTCCGCGCGGCCAAACTTCCGTTCGGTGCAGCACTCTGCTCCGTCGACGCGCGCGGCGCGTCACTTTGCCGCGCCCAGCACGCCGTCACGCGCTGCAGCGACGAAAGCTGCGTCACGCGCTGCGGCGACGACAGCAAATACAGCGAGCACACAAAAGCTGAGCCGCGCGCAACTGCGCCAGCAGCGGCGTCAGGATCTACAGTCCGTCCGCAACCTGCCGCGCTCGCAACGCGCGCAGGCGCTGCGTAACCTGCGGGCGCAACGGCTGCAGCAGCAGAATGCGTCGAAGCAGAACGCGACCACGCAGCAGAATACCGCCAATCGCGCGCTGACCACCGGCTCGGTGCAGAATAACAAGCTGCGCAACGGCACGACCCGCCTCACCACGCAGCAGGCGCGGCAGAACCGCTTCGCCTCGCTCAACCGCAATGCGACGCTGGCGAACGCCAGCACCACCAACACTGCGGGTCCGCGCGTCGCCTCGGGCAACTGGGCCGCACGCCGCGCGTGGCGGCACCATTGGCGCGCCCCGTTCGTCGCCTGGTTCGGGCCGGTGTTCTGGCCGTACGCCTATAGCGACATCTTCGACTACACGTTCTGGCCCTATGGCTACGACCCGGATTATTGGGGCTATGCCTATGACGACCTGTTCGACAGCGTGTTCTGGGCCGATGCCGGTCCGTATCCGGAATATGCCTATGCCGAACCGGACTATGGCTATTACGGCGGCGGCGGTCGGAGCAGCCGCAGCTACCGCTCCTCGTCGCATCGCACCAGCACAGCGGCGGTGCGCGAGCTCTGCGGCAATCCGGGCAACGGCATCACCGCCTGGCCATTCGGCGAGATCAGGAACGCGGTGCAGCCGACGGCCGATCAGCTGAAGCTGCTCGACCAGTTGAAGCAGGCGGCGGCGCAAGCGGCTGACGACTTCAAGGCCTCGTGCCCGGTCGCGACGGCGACGCCGATGACGCCTCCGGGACGTCTGCAGGCGGTGATGAACCGCGTCGGCGCCGTCCTCGACGCCGTGCATCGCGTGCGCCCGGCGCTCGAAGCCTTCTACAACTCGCTCTCGGACGAGCAGAAGGCGCGCTTCAATGAAATCGGCCCGAGCGTCGGCAAGCCGTCTTCGCAGCAGGCCGCCAACAACGCCCCGATGGGCGAGCAGGCGGCAAACTGCGGCGGCGACAAGTCCGGTCTCAGCAATTTCCCGATCCAGCGGATCGAGGATGTGGTGAAGCCGACCGAAGCGCAGCAGAGCGCCGTCGACCAGCTCGAACAGGCGAACAGCAAGGCGGTGAGTATCCTGCAGGCCGCCTGCCCGACCGACACGCCGCAGACCCCGGTCGGCCGCATGGCGATGATGGAGAAGCGGCTTAACGCCATGCTCGACGCCGGCAAGACGATGCAGCCGGCACTGGAGAACTTTTACGCTTCGCTGAGCAACGAGCAGAAAGCGCGCTTCAACACGCTCAACAGCACGCTGCAGAACGGCGGCTGACTGCGACGTGACGGGAGCAAAGCAAAAGGGGCAGCCCGCGGGCTGCCCCTTTTTTCTTGGAGACGGTACGAAGCGCTACTCGGCGGCGATGCGCACTTCCGGCGCCGCAGCCTTCACGTCCGAGGTGACGTGGCTCTCAAACTTGACGAAGTTCTCCTGGAACCGGCGCACCAGCTCGCGCGCGGTCTTGTCGAACTCGGCCTTCTCTTTCCAGGTCTTCATCGGCTGCAGGAGATGCGGCTCGACACCCGGCACCGAGGTCGGCACCGAGAAGCCGAAATATGGATCGGTGCGGAAGTCGGCATTCTTGAGCGAGCCGTTGAGCGCGGCGGTGAGCAGCGTGCGCGTCGCCTTGATCGGCATGCGGCGGCCGACACCGTAGCGGCCACCGGTCCAGCCCGAATTCACCAGCCAGCAGTCGGCGCCATAGCGGTCCATATAGTCGCGCAGCATGTTGGCGTAGACCGAGGGATGCCGCGGCAGGAACGGCGCGCCGAAGCAGGTCGAGAACTCCGGCTGCACGCCGACGAGACCCTTCTCAGTGCCGGCGACCTTGGCGGTGTAGCCGGAGAGGAAGTGGTACATCGCCTGCGTCGGCGTAAGCTTGGCGATCGGCGGCATCACGCCATAAGCGTCCGCCGTGAGCATGATGACGTTCTTCGGATGCCCGGCGCGGCCGCTGCGTGAAGCGTTGGGGATGAAATCGAGCGGATAGGCCGAACGCGTATTCTCGGTCTTGCTCTGGTCGTCGAAGTCGCATTTGCGCGTCTCCGGATTGAACACCACGTTCTCGAGCACGGTGCCGAAGCGCAGCGTCGCGTCGTAGATCTGCGGCTCGGTCTCGCGCGTGAGCTTGATACACTTGGCGTAGCAGCCGCCTTCGAAATTGAAGATGCCGTCGGGACCCCAGCCGTGCTCGTCGTCGCCTATGAGCGTGCGGTTGGGATCGGCCGACAGCGTGGTCTTTCCGGTGCCGGAGAGGCCGAAGAACAGCGCGCTGTCGCCGTTCGGGCCGACATTCGCCGAACAGTGCATCGGCAGCACGCCGCGCGCCGGCAAATAGAAGTTGAGTGTGGTGAACACCGACTTCTTCATCTCGCCGGCATAGGAGCTGTTGCCGATCAGCACGATCTTCTTGCTGAAATCGATGGCGATGATCGTTTCCGTGCGCACGCCGTGGCGCTTCGGGTCGGCCTTGAAGGTCGGCAGATCGACAATGGTGAGCTCGGGCACGAAATTGGCGAGTTCTTCGCGCTCCGGACGGATCAGCAGCTGGCGGATGAACAGCGAGTGCCAGGCGAGCTCGGTATAGACGCGGGTCTTGATGCGATAAGTGTGATCGGCACCGCCATAGAGATCCTGCGCGTAGAGCTGCCTGCCCTTCGCATGCGCGATGAAGTCGTCATAGAGCAGTTGAAACTGCTCGGGCGTGATCTTCTGATTGCCTTCCCACCACATCGAGTCGCGGGTGAGATCGTCGACAACGGTGAACTTGTCCTTGGGGCTACGGCCGGTATGCGCACCGGTCTCCGCGCAGAGCGCGCCGCCTTCGACCAGCGAGGCTTCGCCGCCGGCGATCGCCCTCTCGTACAAAGCCGGCTCAGTGAGATTCCAATGCACGCCGGCGAGGTTTTTGAAGCCGAATTTGTCGGCGCCATAGGCACCGTTCCTCACGCCCGTCTCTTTCACGCGAATACCTCCTACAGCGGCATCGTCGATCCACGCCGGACGGCCGGACCCGAAACAACGCCGAAACGCACCCGAAGGTCCAGAACCCCTCAAGCCCTTTTGGGACGCGCGCGAGCTATACTGCAGGAGCGCCGGGCGTGCCAAGACGGCAGCCCGTTGCGCATTGCACCATCGCCGCGAAATGACGCATGAGACATCACGCCCATGCCGCAGCGCGGTAGTGTCAGCCTTATTGCGTCAGTCCCCGGTCGGCCAGCCATTTGTCGATCAAATCGGCGATCTGTCCGTTGTTCTTATCCATCATCATCATGTGCGAATTGCCCTTGATGCCGACGTCCGGGAGATTAACCACATCGACCTTTCCCCCCGCCGCGCGCACCGCGTCGGCATAGTCGAGGCCGATCTGCCGCATTTTCGGCCAGCGGGTATCGGTCTCAATGTTGTCGCCATAGACGACCAGCACAGGAACGTTCTTGAGATTCCCGGCCTTGTCCTTGTCGCCGGCGACCGCCGGCTCGACCGCCACCAGCGCCTTGATCTTGTCCGGTCGCGCCTGCGCCACCCTGAAGCCGAACGCGCCGGCCTGGCTGTGGAAGAGAATGACGCACGGACACACTTTGTCGACGAGCGCCGTATAGGCGGCGATGATCGCGGCATCGGTGTCGACCCAGCGCGGCACGATCTGCTTGACGAAATTGTCGTAACCCTCGACGGGAAACTGCGTCGACAGCACTTTTTGTTTCGCCGGGTCGGCATTCCACGAGCCGGGCCCGGTGCCGATGCGGAAGCGCTCGAACGGATTGGCGCGGGTGAGGAACAGCGGCTCGCTCTTCCAGATGTCCGGGCTGGCGAAGCCGGAGCGTCCGCGCTCCACCGCATCGGAGTTGTAGACGTCCCAGCCCTTGCGGATGAACATATTGAGCCAGCCGTCGCGGCCGTCGGGCGTCGTCTCATAGGTGACGCCGGTCAATCCGCCGCCGTGCCACATCAACAGCGGCACGCTGCCGCGACGCTTCTGCGGCAAGAAGTACTGCACATACATCTGCTCGACTTGATATTCGCCGTTCGGATCGATCTTGGCGGGAATGCCGCCGGGGCTGAACACCACTTCCTTGGTCGGCTTGCCGCTGACTTCGACGATGCGGCCGCCGACGTGGAAGGAGCCCATATCGCGCAGCGTGAGCGGATCGCCGGCGAATGCCGGCGCGGCAAGCAATGTGACGGCAGTGACCAGAAGCATCCGACGCATGAGCGCCTCCCTGGATATTTATGTGTTGCGGGAAGTGTGGCGCATCGCCGCACGCGTGACCATCGCTCGCGCCATGCGCGGCCAACGGGCAGTCATGCAAAATCAATCAAATGCGCGTGTGGGCATCCGCCCGTGAGGATCAGGAGACGAGGTCGAGCGTGCCGCGATAGCGCACGATCAGCCCAGTCCAGGGATGGGCGATCTCCACCGAAAAGGCGAACCGCCCCGCATCGACCGCTTCGAACGCTTCGCCACCAGGCGCCAACGCCAATGGCAATGGGATGCCGAGAAAGCTCCAGCCGCGGACGACAAGATGCAGCCGCTGTTCCTTCACCGCGAGCGCAAGACCAAAGGCGAGCGGACCGAAGCGTTCGCAGAGAAGATGTTCGAACCGTCTACGTCCCTCCTCTTGGGTGCTGACGAAGCCGCGCCCGGCGAACTTGCGCCGCCAGGTTTCGCGGCCGCCATCGCGGGTGAACACAACGGCGACCGGGATCTCTTGTCCGGCTTGCGGAAACCGAAACAGCGACGCCACGACGCGAGCGAGCCATCCGCGGCCGCGCTCGACTGTGGCCATGCCCTGCGCCGTCAGCGTGCTCTGGAGATCGTGCAAGGCTCGGATCGGTTGCGGCAGCGTGGTCCAGGCACTGCCCAGCAGTCGACGATAGAGCGGCGCGGCCGCCTCGGCCTGCTCGCGGATGCCGGTGAAAATCGTGCGGCGTGCAAACAGCGCCTCATAGTCGGCAAGCTCGAGGTCGCCGATTGCGGCGCGCGCACCTGGAGTAGGCGGCCGGCCTTCGAGACAGCGGCGAATGATGGCTTCCGCCGCCATCGACGGAATGAGCGGGCCGTCGTCGCCTTCTGCGAGCAAATGCCACGATCGCGTCAGCGGCCGGCCATCGATGCCCGCGCCTTCAACCGCAACAAACATGCCGCCGCGATGCTCGCCCCAGCGCAGCACATTGATCGCGCGGAACATCATCGGCGCGAATGGCGAGAGCGAACGCAGCACCCGGCCGCGCACCAAAAGCGCCAGCATGTTCAGCGCGCGGTGCAGGATTCCCGGCACGGGACCGGCGCCGATCCAGATCATCCGCGGCGATGGCCACAGCTCCGGGATCACCTGCAGATCAGGCACGTCGACGAGCGAGAAGCGCACCGGCCGCAGCGGCACGAAGCCCGGCGGCGCGATGGTGTAGCGCCGCGCCTCGACAAGCGCATAGTGTGTTCCCGCCCTCGGGATCGCGATCGGCTTACCGGCATAGCTGGCGATGGCGCGAATGACATTGAGCCCGACGCCGGCATAGGGTGACGGCGCAATCCCACCGGTGACTGTGTCGACGCGCGACATGCCGGCGGCGAGGCGGCGCGTCACCGCAGCTGTCAGCACCGGAAAGCTGCTCACACCCGAGAGGACATAGATGCCGCGCGCTTTCGCCTGCTCGTCGAACTGCGCAACGCCTTTGACGAAATCCGAGCCGTCCGCCAGATCGAGATAGCCAATTCCGAGCGAGAGCGCCGCGCGGATCACCTTGTACGGATCGCCGTACATCTGGAACGGACCGGATGCATCGACGACGATGTCCGGCGCCAGCGCTGCCAGTTGCCGCTCCACGTCGCCGTCACGATCGAATATCGCGGGCTCCAATGCGGCGGAATGCGCGAAGGTCCCGCAGAAATCCTGCGCTTTCACGAGCGAGCGCCCGGCGATGATCAGGCTCAGTCGCGGCTCGTCGGCGAGGAGCCGCGCGAGGCGGCCGCCGAACGTCCCGTAACCGCCAAGGATGAGGACCTTGAGGGACGTCGGCATGGGCCTGCTCAGTTCGCCCGCGCCTGCTCGGCCATCTGCTTCAACACCTGCCGCAGCACGCCGGGCGAGGCCACGCGCTGCGGGAACGGCAGGCGCAGCGCCATGCGGCCGAGCTGCAGCTCGAGTCCCTCCGGATCGCAGCCGACGCAACGCCATGGGCCATCGGCAGCGCCGAGCAGCTTCGTCGCATAGAGCCGCACGGCGTCGGCGTGGTCCTTGTTAATGTGGTCGATAATCTCAGCCTCTGCATCCAGCAGTGGCTCCGCCTCCTGCACGGAGGTGAGGATATCGGCCGGACCAAGATCGACGATGCGGCCGAAGCCGGCGACGAGATGCGCGCGCTTGATCTCGACGCGATAGAAAGCGAAGTCGGCAAAGCCGGCGAACATCTCGGCTTCGGGTTGGCGCGCGAGATAGCGCCGACGCAATTCCGCGTCGCTGCTCGCCGCGGCCGAGCCCATCAGCATCACCCGCGCGCCTTCCAACGGATCGCCGTCCTTGCGCTCGTCGAGCATCAGCGACACGCGCGCGTCGGCGAGGATGTTCTTGGTGTGTACGGCGAGCCGCGAGATGAGCAGGATCGGCGCCCCGTCCGCTGCGGTCGCGACATTGACCAGCGAGCAGTAGGGATCGCCGGATGACGGTATCAGGGTCGCCAGCGCCCCCGAACGGGCCTCGCGCAGGAGCTTCTTGGCGGCGCTTTGCGGATTGAAATCCGGCGTCAGCTTCATTGGGCATTCCTCATCGGCACACTATCTTACACGAGTGCCCGCAACCCCGTAGCGACGCGCCCGGTGAGCCATGGCCAATCTGAAGGCGCGCCCCTGTGACGAAGGCTCGATTCGCGCCACGCGCGGCAGCGCCTCCTGCACTGCTACGCAAAAGCGGTGGGTGCTGGCCGCGACCATTCTCGGCTCGACCATTTCGTTCATCGACGAGTCGGTGGTCAATGTGGCGCTGCCGGCGATCGAGAAAAACCTCGCCGCATCGGCGGCGAGCGCACAGTGGATCGTCAACGCGTATACGCTGGCGCTATCCGCATTGCTGCTGCTCGGCGGCGCCGGGGGCGACCGCTTCGGCCGCCGCCGCATCTTCGTGACGGGGACCGTGATCTTCGCATTGGCCTCGTTGTGGTGCGGGATCGCGCCCGGCATCGCGCAGCTGCTTGCCGCGCGCGTGACGCAAGGCATCGGAGCGGCGCTGCTGGTGCCGTGCTCGCTGGCGATCATCGGCGCCACATTCGAGGAAAGCGAGCGCGGCAAGGCAATCGGCACCTGGGCGGCATTTTCCGCGGTCGCGGCCGCGGTGGGCCCGCTGGCCGGCGGCTTCATCACCGACCACACGACTTGGCGCGTCATTTTCCTCATCAACCCGCTGTTGGCGATCCCGACCATCCTTGTGACATTGCGGCACGTGCCGGAAAGCCGCGATGCCGAGGTCCATGGTCACCTCGACTGGCTCGGTGCGGCGCTCGCGCTCCTCGGCCTTGGCAGCGCCGTCTTCGGCATCATCGCCCTGCCCGAGCTCGGCTGGCGTTCGCCGCTGGTGCTCGGCGGCCTGGCGGCCGGCTTCATTCTGCTCGCCGCCTTCGTCTGGGTCGAAGCACGAAGTCAGGCGCCGATGATGCCGCTTGGTCTGTTTCGGTCACGCACATTCAGCGGCGTCAATCTTCTCACCTTGCTGCTCTATGCCGGGCTCGGTGGCGCTCTGTTCTTCCTGCCGTTCGCCTTGATCCAGGTCGAAGGCACGTCGGCGACTGTCGCGGGCACCGTCTTCCTACCATTCACCATCATCATGGGCGCGCTCTCGCGCTGGTCCGGCGGGCTGCTCGATCGTTTCGGTGCCCGCGGTCCGCTCATTATCGGGCCGCTGATCGTCGCCGCAGGATTCGGACTGCTCGCGCTCACGCCGGGCGCATCTCTGCTGACGCGCTTCTTCATCCCGATCTCGGTCATGGGCTTCGGGATGACCGTGAGCGTTGCGCCGCTCACCACCATGGTGATCAACGCGGTGCCGACGCGACAAGCGGGCGTCGCTTCCGGCATCAACAATGCCGTCGCCTCCGTCGCCAATCTGCTGGCGGTGGCGATTTTCGGCGCCGTGGTGCTCACCAGCTTCGATCGGGCGCTTGATCGCAGCGTGGCGGCGACGCCATTACCCCCGCAGGCGCGAGAAATGATCGAGCGCGGGCGCGGCAAGTTCGTGATCGAGACGGCGGGCGAGGGCGAGGCGCAAAAGATCGCGACGAGCGTGCTCAAGGACTCGCTCGCCGAAGGGATCAGCACGGCCATGCTGCTTGCCGCCGGACTGGCGGTAGCCGGAGCCGCCGCTGCGGCGTTAACGATCGAACAGAATAAGCGGCGCGGACGGTAGACTTTTGCGCGGGAGGCTTGAATTCTCAAAGGAATCACATAGTTGTTGCGGAAATGTCACATTTCGGCCCACGTTTACGGGCTGCTTTCGGGAACCCGGCACGGCACAGGGGCTCTGAATGCCAACAATCGCTCTCGTCGACGACGACCGTAATATCCTGACCTCGGTCTCGATCGCCCTCGAATCCGAAGGCTATCGGATCATGACCTACACGGACGGTGCGTCGGCGCTCGACGGGTTCAAGACCTCGCCGCCCGACCTCGCCATCCTCGACATCAAGATGCCGCGCATGGACGGCATGGAGACGTTGCGCCGGCTGCGGCAGAAATCCGACATCCCAGTGATCTTCCTCACTTCCAAGGACGAGGAGATCGACGAGTTGTTCGGCCTGAAAATGGGCGCGGACGATTTCATCCGCAAACCGTTCTCACAGCGGCTCCTGGTCGAGCGTGTGAAAGCCGTACTGCGGCGCACGACGCCGAAGGACGGCACGCCGCCGAAGGAAACCGATTCCGCCAAGGTGCTCGAGCGCGGCCTGCTGCGCATGGATCCCGAGCGCCACACCTGCACCTGGCAAGGCGAGCCGGTGACGCTCACCGTCACCGAGTTCCTGATCCTGCAGGCGCTGGCGAGCCGCCCGGGCGTGGTTAAGAGCCGCAATGCGCTGATGGATGCGGCTTATGACGACCAAGTGTACGTGGACGACCGCACTATCGACAGCCACATCAAGCGACTGCGCAAGAAGTTCAAGGTCGTCGACGACGATTTTGATATGATCGAGACGTTGTACGGCGTCGGCTACCGGTTCAAGGAAGCCTGAGCCGACCCTATCGGCGCAAAGAGGACGGTGAAGCCAAAGGCCGCCGTCGTGGGGCGCGATCGAAGTTGGGCTAGAACTCGTGCTCGATCGGACTGCTGAGACATCATCCGTGCCAGCTGCCGAGACGCTACGTCCCGGCGAGCAGAGCGCGCGGCCTGCGTCCGAGCGCAAGAGCCCGCCGCGCCGCTGGATCGGCTCGGCCTGGCATTTCTTCGTCGCGCAAAGCTTCTCCAGCCTGACGCGGCGCATCGTTTTCCTCAACCTCGCCGGCCTGTTCGCGCTGATGGTCGGCGTGCTCTATCTCTCGCAATTCCGCGCCGGCCTGATCGACGCGCGCGTGCAGAGCCTGCTGGTGCAGGGCGAGATCATCGCCGGCGCCATCGCTGCCTCCGCGACTGTCGAAACCGACACCATCACCATCGATCCCGAACGCTTGCTCGAGCTGCAGGCGGGCGAGAGCTACGGGCCGTCCGACGAAGGCGCGTCGGGGCTCGAATTCCCCATCAATCCCGAGCGAGTGGCGCCGGTGCTGCGCCGCTTGGTGTCGCCGACCAAGACGCGCGCGCGCATCTATGATCGCGACGGCGTGCTCATCCTCGACAGCCGCAATCTCTACGGCCGCGGCGACGTGCTGCGCTTCGACCTGCCACCGCCATCGGAGGAGAAGCCGGGGCTGATCGAGCGCGCGTTCATCGCCGTGCGCACCTGGCTCGGCCGCGGCGACCTGCCGCTCTACAAGGAGCTCGGGCCGGAGAACGGCAAAGGCTATCCGGAAGTCGCGCAGGCGCTGGGCGGCTCGCGCGACAGCATGGTGCGGATCAACGATCGTGGCGAGGTCATCGTCTCCGTGGCGGTGCCGGTGCAGCGCTTCCGCGCGGTGCGCGGCGCGCTGATGCTGTCGACGCAAGGGGCCGACATTGACGAGATGGTGGAAGCCGAGCGGCTCGCCATCGTCAAAGTATTCGCCATTGCCGCCGGCGTCATGGTGATCCTTTCCATCCTGCTCGCCGGCACCATTGCCGGCCCGGTGCGCCGCCTGGCCGACGGCGCCGAGCGCGTGCGCCGGCGTATCCGCTCCCGCGTCGAGATCCCGGACTTCACCCGCCGCGGCGACGAGATCGGGCATCTCTCCGGCGCGCTGCGCGAGATGACCAACGCGCTCTATAGCCGCATCGAGGGCATCGAGAGCTTCGCGGCCGACGTCGCCCACGAGTTGAAGAATCCGCTCACCTCGCTGCGCTCGGCGGTGGAGACGTTGCCGCTGGCCAAGAGCGACGACAGCCGCAATCGGCTCCTTGGCGTCATCAAGCATGACGTGAAGCGGCTCGACCGCCTGATCTCCGACATTTCCGATGCGAGCCGGCTCGATGCCGAGCTGCAGCGCCAGGAAGCCGCACCGGTCGATCTGATGAAGCTCGTGAGCACGCTCGTCACCGTCGGCAACGAGGTGCGCCACGATAACGGCGTCACCCTGGCACTGAGCTTTGAAGGCGGCGGGACGGATTCCTTCAAGATCCCCGGGCACGACTCGCGGCTCGGCCAGGTGATCGCCAATCTCCTCGACAATGCCCGCTCGTTCTCTCCCGACGGTGGGCACGTGCGCATCGTGTGCCGTCGTTTGAAGAACGAGATCGAGATCGTCGTCGATGATGATGGGCCGGGCATTGGGCCCGACGCGCTGGAGCGGATCTTCGAGCGCTTCTACACCGACCGGCCGCACCAGGGCTTCGGCCAGAATTCCGGACTCGGCCTCTCGATCTCCAAGCAGATCGTCGAAGCCCATGGCGGGAGTATCTGGGCCGAGAACCGCACGGGCGTCGCAGCGTCAGGCAAGGCCGCGCCCATCCTCGGCGCGCGCTTCATCGTGCGGCTGCCGGCGATGTAAGTCCGCATCCAAAGCACCTCCCGGGCCGCCGATCCTGCACCCGCCGTAGAAGCCCTGCGCCATAATTCGGTTGCGCCATTCCCACAATCCGCACGCACGGGCGTGACAGGCGCTCGCTTACAGTGTATTGCAATGTTCTCTTTTTGTTCCAAGAGGTGCTTATGCCCTTTTTCAACTTCTCGGTCCTTGGCGGGGATGACCGCCAATCCGGTCCCGACGAACTCCGGCCCGATGCCCAATACCGTCCCTTGAGCCTACTCGCGGTGCCTGCGGAGTACCCGCAGATCTGGCAGGTGGCCGCCGGCGATTCATATTCAAGTGCGGATGATGCGGCTCGAGCGGCAATGCGAGAGATTTACGAACCCTCTCGAACGTATGCAAATGAATACGCTGGTCGCATCTATCGGAAGTGGTTCGGCTTTGGCGACTACTCGTACAGCAGTCCAAACTCTGGAACGCCTTATGGGTCAGACCCTGGCAATAGGTTTCTCACGCCGTTGATCAACTCCTTCGGTGTCAACGAAGGATATTATCACTCGCGCCCAGGCGCATATGACCGTGCTGCGAGCGAGAACTTCTCCCGGCCCGACATGGAAACCAGCAATTACGAAGGAAAGCCCGGCTATTTGGTGACCCCGACGGGGATACTGAAGAAGTACACTCCCAGAGAAGGAGTGACGACGATCGGAACCGTCTCGCGTTAGCGCATGCTCGGTTGGAGCGCGAAAATGTCGAAGCTCTTCAGAAAATCGGTCGCTGTGTTTCTGGTCGCCTTTTGCTTAACCGCTGCGGAGGCGCAACCAAAACTGGCCAATACCAAGCCACCGATTACCAACCTCGTACCGGATGAAAAGACCGCCGTTGCCATCGCTCTAGCCGTCCTAATTCCAATATACGGCCAGCGGCAGATTTGGCACGAAATGCCGTTTCGCGCGAAATTAAATGATGACGTCTGGCGAGTGGAGGGGTCGCTTCCCTCGGGCTACGTGGGAGGCGTCGCAGAGATTGAAATTTCGAAGGAAGACGCGCGAGTGATCAGTATCATTCACGGCCAATGACCAGCTTGCGCGATAGGCCGCTCGAACAACATCAGACTGCGCCCGAAGGGCCGTCAGTGACGCGATGACTAACGCGCCTTCTATCCATGCGTCAGCGGTTCTGATCGGCGCCAAGGCTGTGCTCATTCGCGGGCCAGCCGGCAGCGGCAAGTCGCGCCTCGTCTGGCAGATCCTCGAGGCGGCGCAGAGTGGCGCGCTGCCCTTTGCCCGGCTCGTTGGCGATGACCGCCTGCATCTCGAAGCGCATCACGGGCGGCTCTTGGTGCGTCCCGCGCCGGCGCTCGCGGGCTTGCTGGAAATGCGCGGGCTCGGCATCCGCAAGATGCCGCATGAGTCTGTCGCTGCGGTGAGTGTGGTGGTCGATCTCGCCGCAGCCGATGCCGAGCGCCTCCCGGTCGCCGAGGCGTCGGGGACCACAATCGACGGCGTGCGCCTGCCCCGTTTGGCCTTTGCGGCCGGCTCCGAGCCGCTACATCCACTGCTGGCCTTTGTGCGAACCTAGCGAGAAAGCCCGCGCGCCGGCGCGGCCGTAAGGAAAAAGTAACCATAGCGGCCGCAGGATCGGTTCCGGCGAAACCGAGCCATTCGGCGGCCTCCTTGACCCCTACTTATCGCGGTGCAGCAAAGCCCCTATATAGCCGGGAAAGCCCTTGCACTCGGCATGGGGATGGTCATGAATGTGCCCCCTTTCGTGCGGCGCAGCGTGGCGCGGCCGAGGAGTTTCGGATGATCGGCCTCGTACTCGTTACCCATGGACGGCTCGCCGTCGAATTCCGCTCGGCCCTCGAACATGTCGTCGGCCCGCAGCGGCAGATCGAGGCGGTGACCATCGGTCCCGACGACGACGTCGAGCAGGCCCGCAAGGACATCATCAGCGCCGTCAAAAGGGTCGACAGCGGGGAAGGCGTGGCGATCCTCACCGACATGTTCGGCGGCACTCCCTCCAACCTCGCGATCTCGGTGATGAGCCAGCCCAAGGTCGAGGTCCTGGCGGGTATCAATCTCCCGATGCTGATCAAGCTCGCCAAAGTTCGCGAAACCTGCCCGCTCCAGGATGCCGTGGCCGCCGCGCAGGAAGCCGGCCGCAAATACTGCACCATCGCCAGCCGCGTTCTGACCGGCAAATGAACGAGCCTGCTGCGCCTGCCGCGCCGCCTGATGGCGCCATCGTCCGGGTCCTCGACATCGTCAACAAAAAGGGATTGCACGCGCGGGCTTCGGCGAAGTTCGTTCAGTGCGTCGAGCAATACGACGCGCAGGTGCGCGTCACCCGCGGCCACGAGACCGTCGGCGGCACCTCGATCATGGGCCTGATGATGCTTGCCGCCGCGCCGGGCACCCAGATCACGGTGGAGGCCTCCGGCAACCAGGCCACGGAGGTGATGGACGCCATCACCAAATTGGTCGGCAGCCGGTTTGGCGAAGAGGAATAGGGCTTTCCCGCCTGTTCACCCTGGCACCGGCGCCCACCGAGCCTACATAAAGAATTCTTTATGTATCGGTTGCGAGCTGCCGTGGGCCCTGTTATAGGCACGGCCAATCCGCACGCCGCACAACAAGGACTGTCATGACCGCTTCCGCCAAGCAGAAGACCGCCGCCACCGAGTCCGTGGTGAAGGACATCAGCCTCGCCGCCTGGGGCCGCAACGAGATCAACATCGCCGAGACCGAAATGCCCGGCCTGATGGCGACGCGCGCCGAATACGGCCCGACGCAGCCGCTGCGCGGCGCCCGCATCGCCGGCTCGCTGCACATGACCATCCAGACCGCGGTGCTTATCGAGACGCTGACGCATCTCGGCGCCGACGTGCGCTGGGCCTCGTGCAACATCTATTCGACGCAGGACCACGCCGCCGCGGCGATAGCCGCGGCAGGCGTGCCAGTGTTCGCGGTGAAGGGCGAAAGCCTCGTCGACTATTGGGAGTACACGCACCGCATCTTCGAATGGTCGGACGGCGGCGGCCCCAACATGATCCTGGACGACGGCGGCGACGCGACGCTGCTGCTGCATCTCGGCATGCAGGCGGAGAGCAATGCCGGCGTGCTCAACCATCCAGGTAATGAAGAGGAAGAAGTGCTGTTCGCCGCGATCAAGAAGCGGCTCAAGGAGCAGCCCGGCTGGTACACCAAGATGGCCAAGGGCGTCCGCGGCGTCACGGAAGAGACAACCACCGGCGTGCATCGCCTCTATCAGATGGCCAAGGAAGGCCGCCTGATGTTCCCGGCAATCAACGTCAACGACAGCGTCACCAAGTCGAAGTTCGACAATCTCTATGGCTGCCGCGAGTCGCTGGTCGACGGCATCCGCCGCGGCACCGACGTGATGATGGCCGGCAAGGTGGCGATGGTTGCCGGCTTCGGTGACGTCGGCAAAGGCTCGGCCGCCTCGCTGCGCCAGGCCGGCTGCCGCGTGCTCGTCTCCGAGATCGATCCGATCTGCGCGCTGCAGGCCGCGATGGAAGGCTACGAAGTGGTGACCATGGAAGAGGCGGCGCCGCGCGCCGACATCTTCTGCACCGCCACCGGCAATGTCGACGTGATCACGCTCGATCACATGCGCAAGATGAAGGACCGCGCCATCGTCTGCAACATCGGCCACTTCGACAGCGAGATCCAGGTCGGCGCGCTGCGCAATCTCAAATGGAACAACATCAAGCCGCAGGTCGATGAGATCGAGTTCCCCGACGGCAAGCGCATCATCATGCTCTCCGAAGGGCGACTGGTGAATCTCGGCAATGCCATGGGGCATCCGAGCTTCGTGATGTCGTCGTCCTTCACCAACCAGACGCTGGCGCAGATCGAGATCTGGACCAATCCCGGCAAATACGAGAAGCAGGTCTACACGCTGCCCAAGCACCTCGACGAGAAGGTGGCACGGCTGCACCTCGACAAGATCGGCGTGAAGCTCACCAAGCTCACCGACAAGCAGGCCACCTATATCGGCGTGCCGCAGGCAGGCCCGTACAAGGCCGATCACTACAGGTACTGATCGTCGTTACTGCTGCGGCGGGACCATGATCAGCACATAGCGCTCGGGCGTGCCAGCGATGCCGGCATGCTTGCGCGCGACGGTGACCTCGGTGCGCTTGCCCGCTGGCGCTTTGGCGATCCAGGTCTGCGCCTCCGAGAGGCAATGCTGGCTGTCGGCACGACAGATGATGGCCAGGCCATCATTGCGGATGCGCGCGGCGCTCAGCCACGGCATGCCGTCGGCATTGAAATCGGGAAACGCGTCAGGCCGGTCTTTGGCGTAGAACGCGACCTGATACGCAAGACCGCCGGCGACGATGCGCAGCGGCTTGTCCGTGGTCTCGCGCCATAGTCGCTCGACCGCGGGCGCGAGGAGACTGCCTTGCGTCTGCTCGGTCGGCAGACCATTGCGATGCACGCTGATGGCGATCAGCGGTGACGCGAGCAGCAGCAAGATGGGGAAGGCAATCGCAATCGCGATCAGTCGCAATTCCTGTTCCGGCGCAATCACCAGGCGCGGAGGCGCCAGCAGCACGATGGGCAGCAGCGTCCACGCCGACATCGACCACAGCGACGTGATCTCGGTACCGCTTGCGAGCGCACCGGGAATCGGCAGCAGCAGCACCGCCCAGAACGCGACCACGACGAGCCGGCGCGCAGCGTCATCCGGCCACAGGATGTCGGCATAGACGGCGCGATTCGCGCGTGCGGCGATTAAGGCGAGCACGACGGGTGCGGCGACATAGCCGATCGACCCGAGGAGATAACCCGCGGCTGCGTAGGCGGTCGTCGCGAGTCCCTTGGAGCCGTGCACTTCTGCGGCATAGGCGAATGGCATGAAATCGTTTCGCACCAGCCAGACGAGATGCGGGGCGATCACCAGCGCGCCAACAACGATCGTGATCCAGGGTGCGGCCGAGCGGAAATAGGCAAGGCGTCGCACGTCGGCAAACGCGGCGATGACCAGCCCGCCGATCAGAAAGATCGACCAGTATTTGGTGAGCATCGCCGCGCCGGCGAACAGGCCGGCGAGTGCCGCCCAGAGCGCGTCGTGCCGCTCGAGGGAGCGCAGGAAACAGAGCGTGGTCGCCGCCCAAAGCGGGATGAGCAGCGTGTTCACATTATATTTGAGCGCGTGGAAGCCGAAGAACGGGATCAGCGTGACGAGCGCAAGGCCGAGGACGCGCTTGTCCGGCGCGAGATAGTCGGCGCAAAGCCTCCAGATGATCCACAGCGCCACCGACGCGGTCAGCGCGCCGAGCAAGTAATAGGACCAGTCCGCAACCGGAAAGATCGAGAACCACAGCCACACCAGCCAGGCGGCGAGTGGCGGGTGCTTGGCGTAGCCGAGCGAGGGCTCGCGCGCCCAGCCGACGAGCTCGGCCATGTCGGGATGCACGTCCTGGCTGCCTTTGGCGAAAACGCCGTAGAGCGTCCACAGAAGCGTATAGACGGCGAGCACCAGGAGGATGTTGCGCTCGCGCCGCACTGGATCGATCAGCGCGTCACGCAGCCGGCCAACGCCGCCCAAAACCCGGTTCAGCGGTCCGAATCCACCCATGGCCGGCTCTATCGCACGCCACCAACAGGCCGTCCACGATTGCTGAACTGATCAGCTTGAAGCGGCGCAGGGCGGGTGTTATCTCGCGCGCATGACGGCGGGCCCCATCGACAATATCCGCAATTTTTCCATCGTCGCGCATATCGATCACGGCAAATCGACGCTGGCCGACCGGCTGATCCAGCTGACCGGCGCGTTGGCCGACCGCGAGATGGTGGAACAAGTGCTCGATTCCATGGACATCGAGCGCGAGCGCGGCATCACCATCAAGGCGCAAACGGTGCGCCTTGGCTATCGCGCGCGTGACGGCAAGGATTACATTCTCAATCTGATCGACACGCCCGGCCATGTCGACTTCGCCTACGAGGTGAACCGCTCGCTCGCCGCCTGCGAGGGCTCGCTGCTGGTGGTCGACGCCAGCCAGGGTGTCGAGGCGCAGACGCTCGCCAATGTCTACCAGGCGATCGACAACGGGCATGAAATCGTGCCGGTGCTCAACAAGGTCGATCTGCCCGCCGCCGAGCCGGACAAGGTGAAGCAGCAGATCGAGGACGTGATCGGCCTCGACGCCTCGGATGCGATCCTGATCTCCGCCAAGACCGGGCAGAACGTGCCCGAGGTGCTGGAGGCGATCGTCACCCGGCTGCCGCCGCCGAAAGGCGATCGCGACGCACAGCTCAAGGCGCTGCTCGTCGACAGCTGGTACGACAGCTATCTCGGCGTCGTGGTGCTGGTGCGCATCGTCGACGGCACGCTGAAGAAGAACCAACGCATCCGCATGATGGGCACGAGCGCCGCTTACGACGTCGATCGCGTCGGCGTGTTCACGCCGAAACGCGTGGAGACCGACGAGCTCGGCCCCGGCGAAATCGGCTTCCTCACCGCTTCGATCAAGGAAGTCGCCGACACCCGCGTCGGTGACACGCTCACCGACGACCGCAAGCCGGTGACGGAGCCGCTGCCCGGTTTCCGTCCCGCCGTCCCCGTGGTGTTCTGCGGCCTGTTCCCCGTCGATGCCGCGCAGTTCGAGGACTTGCGCGCCGCCATGGGCAAGCTGCGGCTCAACGATGCGAGCTTCTCCTACGAGATGGAAACGAGCGCCGCGCTCGGCTTCGGCTTCCGCTGCGGCTTCCTCGGGCTCCTGCACCTCGAAATCATCCAGGAACGGCTCGAGCGCGAATTCAATCTCAACCTGATCGCGACGGCGCCCTCGGTCATCTACAAGATGAAGCTGCGCGACGACACGCAGATCGAGATCCACAATCCGGTCGACATGCCGGACGTGATGAAGATCGAGGAGATCTTCGAGCCTTGGATCCAGGCGACGATCCTGACGCCGGACGAATATCTCGGTGCCGTGCTCAAGCTCTGCCAGGACCGTCGCGGCGCGCAGGTCGACCTCACTTATGTCGGCAACCGCGCCATGGCGAAATACGATCTGCCGCTCAACGAGGTGGTGTTCGACTTCTACGATCGGCTGAAATCGGTGTCGAAAGGCTATGCCTCGTTCGACTATCACCTCACCGACTACAAGCCCGCCGACCTGGTGAAGATGCAGATCCTGGTCAACGCCGAGCCGGTCGATGCGCTCGCCATGCTGGTGCACAAGACGCGCGCCGAGCAGCGCGGCCGCGCCATGGTGGAGAAGCTCAAGGAATTGATCCCGCCGCACATGTTCCAGATCCCGATCCAGGCGGCGATCGGCGGCAAGATCATCGCTCGGGAAACCGTGCGCGCCTTCCGCAAGGACGTCACCGCGAAATGTTACGGCGGCGACGTCACCCGCAAGCGCAAGCTTCTGGAGAAGCAGAAGGAAGGCAAGAAGCGCATGCGGCAGTTCGGCAAAGTCGACATCCCGCAGGAAGCGTTCATCGCGGCGCTGAAGGTCGACGTCTAACACCCAACTCACATTTGCGGCCGCTACCGTAACATGTTACGTTGGCGATATGAGAACGTCACGCAAGCCTCGCAAGCCGAAGTCTCCTCGTCAGCGCATGCAAGCGCGCCGTAAGCGGCTGCGCGAGCAGGGCTTGCGGCCCGTTCAATTCTGGCTTCCCGATTTGCGTAACCCGCAGGTTCGCGCCGATCTCCGCCGGCAAGGCCGCTTGCTTGCCCTGCATTCTGAAAATGCGGCCATCGACGCCTGGATCGAGGCTGCCTACGATACCAGCGAAGCGCCATGAAACGTGGCGACGTGGTCCTGATGGTCGCTCCCGGCGACCTCGGCAGACCGCGTCCAGGCGTTGTCGTCCAATCCGACGATTTAGGGTCCGCGACAACGACCGTGCTTGTGTGTCCGCTCACTTCGGACGTGACGGAAAATCTCGGCATCCGACCGATCATCGAACCCGCCTCGAGCAACGGACTTCGCGCTCGTTCGCAAATCATGACTGACAAATTGCTGGCGCTTCGGCGCGATCGCATTCGCACGACCATTGGCAAGATCGACGCAAATTTGCTCGCCCTGCTCGACCGCGCACTGCTCATCGTGCTTGGTCTCGCACGCCGAACATAGGCCGATCATTCACTGCCAGAATGGCTTGCTGATCTCGCGCTCGGCCTGAAGGCGCGTGACGCCAATATCCGCGCGCAGCCGCTCGTCGAGATGCGCCAGTTCGCTCCTCTGCCGTACCCGTGCCGCCCACAACGAGAGCAGCGCACCGATGCGCATCGCAAGTCGGATGAAATCGGTTGCCGGCCGCGCGGATGGCCAATCCTGTTCGAGATGTCGCATCGGTCGCTCCACTGCTGTGGATGCCGATGTGACACAGGCCCGAGCGGACGTGCTTCGGCCGCGGCCGAAGCAATCATCGCCTACGAATCACCAATGGAAGCCGTATTGCTCGTAGAGGCGCCGCAGGGCCGACTCGTCGGGATGGCGGCGCGGCTCGACGACATAGGATCGTGACGTGGCCCGCGGCGGCGGATCCTCGCTCCAGTCCTCGAAATCCGCATCGGTCGTCACCGGACGCGGATGCGTCACCACGTGCCGCGGCGGCACACTCAACGAAGCATCCGGATCACGCTCGAAGCGCGGCGGCGCGCGATCCGGCCAGGTTGCCGGCGCGCCGCCCGACAACGAGCCGTCGACGACCACGATGCGGCTTTGCGCGAAGCCCTGCTCCCGCACCAAATCGAACAACGTCGCGGCATTGACGCGGCTCAATCGCACGCAGCCATGCGAGACCGGGCGGCCGAGGCGCGACTCCTCCATGGTGCCGTGCACGGCGTAGCCGTAGTGGAAGAACACCGAATGTGGCATCGGCGCATTGTCGAACCGCCGCGAGAACCAGGATTCCTCCAGCCGAATGGGATGGAAGCTTCCGGTCGGCGTGGCGTAGCCGGGACGACCGGTCGACACCGGCCAGCGATAGCGCTCACTGCCGTCGACGACGACGCTCATCTGCTGATCGGCTTTGCTGATGGTGACGAGGACCGAAGCGCGTGCCTGTGCCGACAAGCCGAGCAACAGGCAGGCGGCCGCCGCGACGAGGGCGCGCATGACCAACCCCAAATATGTTCCTCAGCCAGTATGATGATCTTCGCGCACCGCGGCAGCGCTTGTAAAGCTGTGGTTAACCGCTAAAGCCGCTGAAAACATTGAGCAAAGCACCGCGGCATGCTTAACCGCGCCGGTGTTTTTGCCTGACAGACGACATAAGGCGCGGTACATCGATTGCGTGATGTTCGTGCGCCTGACCATTGCGTTCATTTGTGGCTTGGTGATCGCTGCCGGCGCGCCGACGGTCAGCGCCAAGCTGTTCGGCGATATCATCCTCGCGCAACAGAGCTCCGAGGACAGCGCCGCGCCGGCCGCAAAACCGCCGACGATCGAAGAACCTGGGCCGAACGACGCACCAGCGCCTTCGCCTGCGCCGCCCACGGCAGCACCGTCCGTCTCTCCCGCGCCTGCTCCCGTGCCGGCTGCGCCGCCGGTCGCGGCACCAGCTGAACCCGCACCGGCAACGCCGCCGGCCGCACAAACACCGCTGCAACAGCCGGAAGCTCCGGTGGTCACCGCGCCGCCTGCCGCGCCGGCGGCCCCGTCCGCGCCGGTGACTGAAGAGAAGCCGGAAAAGAAGGCGGAGCCGGAAAAAATCGGCAAGGGCGGCGGCACGCCGGCAAAGTTCCTGTTCGCCGCGAAGAAGCTGCCGTCACACCAGGCACCCGCCGCCATCGGCTACTACCCGCGCGGTTGTCTCGCCGGTGGCGTCGAGCTGCCAATCGATGGCCCGCATTGGCAGGTGATGCGGCTGTCACGCAACCGCAATTGGGGCCATCCGAGCCTGGTGCGCTTCATCAAGAATTTCTCCGAGCGCGCGGCCAAGGTGACCGGCTGGCGCGGCATCCTCGTCGGCGACATGTCGCAGCCGCGCGGCGGCCCGGCCACCAGCGGACATACGAGCCATCAGACCGGGCTCGACGTCGACATCTGGTATCGGCCCGAACCCGATCACCCGCTGTCGCGCGAGGAGCGAGAGGATCTGCCGTTCAGCAACTTGGTGGCCGACGACTGGAAGCACATCAATCCCAAGACCTATACGCCGCAGCACCTCGCTTTCATCCGCGCCGCGGCCGAGGCGCCCGAGGTCGAGCGCGTGCTCGCCAATGCAGCGATCAAGAAGAAGCTGTGCGAGACCGCGACCGGGGACCGCTCTTGGCTGAGAAAAGTGCGGCCGTGGTACGGCCACCACGACCATATCCACGTGCGTCTGGCGTGCCCCGCCGGCTCAACGGAATGCCACAAGCAGCCGCCGGTACCCGAGGACGAAGGCTGCGCGCCGAAGGATTTCGAGTTCTGGTTCACCAAGGCGCTGCAGCCCAAGAAGCCGGGCAAGCCGGCCAAGCAGATCATGCTTGCCGACTTGCCTGCCGCCTGCAAAGCGGTGCTCAACGCGCCGTGATATAGATGGCCGCGTAATTCACGAGGCCCTCCATGAAACTCTGCCGTTTCGTCGGCGATCGCGTCGGCCTCATCGAGGGCGAGCATGTGCTCGACGTGACCAGCGCCCTCGACGCGCTGCCGTTGCATCGTTATCCGCTGCCGCCCTACGACCTGTTGATCGCGCATCTTGGCGAGCTGCGCGGCCCGATCCAGGCGGCGGCACGCAGCGCACCGCGGCTGCGCCTGCAGGACGTGGCGCTGCTCAGCCCCATTGCCAATCCGGGCAAGATTGTCGCGGCGCCGGTGAACTACAAGAAGCATCTCGACGAGGCGCGCGCCGACGCCGAGATCCATCACCAGAACCAGATCGCCGAGATCCAGCGCGTCGGGCTGTTCCTCAAAGCCACGAGCTCGGTGGTCGGCCCGAGCCAGGGCATTGCCATCCGTCATCCCGACCGGCGCACCGACCACGAAATCGAGCTCGCCGCGGTGATCGGCACGCGCGCTGACCGGGTCAGCCGCGAGCGCGCGCTCGATTGCATCGCCGGCTACTGCATCGGCTTCGACATCACCGTGCGCGGGCCCGAAGAACGCAGCCTGCGCAAATCAATCGACGGCTATACCGTGCTCGGCCCATGGATGGTCACCGCGGATGCCATCAACGAGCCGTCGCGGCTCGATCTCAAGCTATCGGTCAACGGCGAGGTGCGCCAGCAGGCGAACACGCGCGACCTCATCATCGGCATCGCCGATCTCATCGTCTTCGCCTCATCGTTCTACACGCTGATGCCGGGCGACGTGCTGCTCACCGGTACGCCGGAAGGCGTCGGGCCGATCAAGCCCGGCGACGTCCTCGATGCCTCGATTTCACAGATCGGCAGCATGCAGGTGCAGGTTCGCGCCGCCGATGCTTCGACCACGGGATAGACCATGCTCACGATCCGCACACGTGCTTTCGTCCTAATGCTGGCTGCGCTGATCGCCGGCAGTGCCGCCGCTCGCGCCGAGGACACATTGAAGGTCGCGATCGGCCAGCGCGGCGTGTTCGAGAATGCGATCTCCGAGCTCGGCCAGGCGCAAGGCATTTTCGCGAAACACGGGCTCAAGCTCGAGATCCTCTACACGCAGGGGAGCGGCGAGAGCCAGCAAGCCGTGATCTCCGGCGCAGTCGACATCGGCATCGGCGTCGGCACGCTCGGCACTTTCAGTGCCTTTGCCAAAGGCGCACCAATCCGCGTGATCGGCGCCACCATGAAGGGCGCCTATGAATTCTGGTACGTGCCGGCGGATTCAGCCATCAGGAGCTTCAAGGACGCGACTGGCAAGACGGTTGCCTATTCGACCAACGGCTCCTCCACCAATCTGATGGTCAATGCGCTGGCGCAACAGAATGGCGTCCGCGTGCAGCCCGTGGCCACCGGCAGCCCGGTCGCGACGTTGACGCAGGCCATGAGCAAGCAGATCGATGTCGGCTGGTCGGCGGCGCCGATCGGCATCGACCAGCTCAACAAGGGGCAAATCCGCATCATCGCGCATGGCAGCGACGTGCCGGCATTCGCCGGGCAGACCGTACGCTTCGTGCTCGCCAATGCCGATGCGCTGAAGAAGAACCCCGAGGTCTTCCGCCGCTACATGGCCGCCTATCGCGAGACGCTCGACTGGATGTATGCCGACCCCGCCGCCATCAAGGCTTATGCCGCGTGGGCGAAGATCTCCGAGGATGTCGCGCGGCATACGCGCGACGACTTCATCCCCAAAGCCAATGCCGATCCTGACGTGGTCGCCGGACTCGACGAGGCGATGGCGGACGCGGTGAATTTGAAATTCCTGGTCGCGCCGTTGAGCAAAGAGCAGGTCAAGGAGCTGATCCTCGTTCCTTTCAAGTAGCTTCTCCGAGCGGCAGCACGTTCGAATATTTCACCTGCTCGAGCGCGAAGCTCGATTCGATCGAGGCGATGCCCTCAAGCCGCGTCAGCTTTTGCTTGAGGAAGCGCTCATAGGCGGCGAGATCGGGAACGACGACGCGCAGCCAGTAATCGCGCGGGCCGGTCATCAGGTAGCATTCGAGCACCTCGGGCCAGCGCGCGATCGCCTTGGCGAAGCGCTCGAGCGCCTGCTCCCGCTGGCGCTCGAGCTTGATGGAGACGAACACGCTCACCGGCAGGCCGACCGCGACCTGGTCGAGCACCGCCGCGTAGCGCGCGATGACGCCGGCTTTCTCCAAGAGCCGCACGCGGCGCAGACACGGCGACGGCGACAGGCCGACCTTGCCGGCCAGATCGGCCAGGCTGATGCGCCCGTCCCTCTGCAGCTCGTTGAGGATCTTGCGGTCGATCGCGTCCAGGTCGATTTGCACGATTCCACTCATTTGCCGGCATGATTTGCATGAATATGCCGAATTCTGCGCCTAAGACGCCGTCTTTAGCAACATCTGCCGCGATTCACCGCTCATAGTGTAGGCTTCAGCGCATCCACTCCGCGCCGGGAGAAGCCCATGACTCGGCAAACGGCCCAAGAAAAAATCGACCTCGACATTTTGCGCGAGCTGGAAAAGAAGGTGCTCTGGCTGGCGAGCTGGACCATCCACAACGCCAATCACTTGCGACCCAATGTCGACGGCCTGAAGGTCGGCGGTCACCAAGCGTCATGCGCCTCGATGGCGACGATCATGAGCGCGCTCTACTTCGACGCGCTCAAGCCGGAGGACCGCGTCGCCGTGAAGCCGCATGCGGCGCCGGTCTATCACGCCATCCAGTATCTGCTCGGCAAGCAGACACGCGAGCGGCTGGAAAACTTCCGCGGCTACAAGGGTGCGCAGAGCTATCCCTCGCGCACCAAGGACGCCGACGACGTCGACTATTCCACCGGCTCCGTCGGTCTCGGCGTGGCGCAGACGCTGTTCGGCTCGCTGACGCAGGATTATGTGCGTGCGCATGGCTGGGGGCTCGAGCGCCGCGAAGGCCGCATGATCGCGCTCATCGGCGACGCCGAGCTCGACGAGGGCAACATCTTCGAGGCGCTGCTCGAAGGCTGGAAGCAAGGCCTGCGCAATTGCTGGTGGATTGTCGACTATAACCGCCAGAGCCTCGACGCGGTCGTGCGCGAGGGCCTATGGGAGCGCTACGAGCAGCTGTTCAAGAACTTCGGCTGGAACGTGGTGATCCTGAAATACGGCTCGCTGCAACAGGCCGCGTTCAAGGAGCCAGGCGGCGATAGGCTCAAGGCCTGGATCGACAACTGCCCCAACCCGCTCTACTCGGCGCTGGTGTTTGCCGGCGGCGCCGCCTGGCGCAAGCGGCTCCTCGATGAGATGGGCGACCAGGGCGTCGTCACGGCGCTGATCGAGAAGCGCTCCGACGACGAGCTCGCGGCGCTGATGAACAATCTCGGCGGCCAGGACCTGCCATCGCTGTGCGAGGCGTTCCGCGCCACCCAGGACGACAAGCCGACCTGCTTCATCTGCTACACCGTCAAGGGCTTCGGCCTGCCGTTTGCCGGGCATAAGGACAACCACGCGGGACTGATGACGCCCGCGCAGATGGACGTGTTTCAGAAAGCCATGAAGGTGCGGCCTGAGCATGAGTGGGACCGGTTCGAGGGTCTCGCGCTGCCGGAGGCGAAACTGCAGGGCTTCCTCGATCGCGTGCCTTTTGCCGCGCAAGGCTCGCGGCGCTTGAAGGCACCGGCACTCGCGGTGCCCGACGAGCTTCCCGTCGCTATCCAGCCGACGATGTCGACGCAGACCGGCTTCGGCGCCCTCTTGAACGAGATCGGACGCTCCAAGGCGGAGTTCGCCGACCGCATCGTCACCACCTCGCCCGACGTCACCGTCTCCACCAATCTCGGACCCTGGGTGAACCGGCGCAATCTGTTCGCGCGTCAAGCGATGGCCGACACTTTCAAGAGCGAGCACATCCCCTCGACCTTCAACTGGGAATTCTCGCCCAAGGGCCAGCACATCGAGCTCGGCATCGCCGAGATGAATTTGTTCATCCTGCTCTCGGCGCTCGGGCTCTCGCACACAATCAACGGGGTGCGACTGCTGCCCATCGGCACGCTCTATGATCCATTCATCGCCCGCGGCCTCGATGCGCTCAATTACGCTTGCTACCAGGATGCGCGCTTCATCGTTGTGGCAACGCCCTCCGGCATCACGCTGGCGCCGGAAGGCGGCGCGCATCAGTCCATCGCCGAGCCGCTCATCGGCCTGGCGCAGGACGGGCTCGCGTCCTTCGAGCCGGCCTTTGTCGACGAGCTCGCGGTGATCATGGCCTGGGCGCTCGCCTACATTCAGAAGGACGGCGACGGCGAGCCGTCCGAGCACAATTGGCTCCGCGACGAGACCGGCGGCTCGGCTTATCTGCGGCTGTCGACGCGCCCGATCGAGCAGATGCAGCGGCCGATGACCGCGGAGCTGCGCCACGGCATCGTCGACGGCGCCTATTGGCTGCGCAAGCCCGGACCCAACCCGCAGGTCGTGGTCGCTTACACCGGCGCGATCGCGCCGGAGGCCATTGCCGCTGTCGGACTGATGGCCGAGGACCGCCGCGACGTCGGGCTGCTCGCCGTCACCTCCGCCGATCGGCTCAACGCCGGATGGACTGCGGCGCAAAGGATGCGCGAGCGCGGTCTCGTGCACGCGCGCTCGCATATCGAGCGGCTACTTGCGGACCTGCCGCCGAACTGTGCCATCGTCACCGTGCTCGACGGCCATCCGGCGACGCTCGCCTGGCTCGGCGCGGTCGCTGGCCATCGCGTCCGGCCGCTGGGTGTCGAGCATTTCGGGCAGACCGGCTCGCTGCCCGACCTCTATCGGCACTATGGCATCGATACCAACGCGATCGTGGCCGCGGCGCAGGCCATCGCGCCGGGCCGGCCGATCCGGCACCTGCGCGCGCTGCCTTAATCGTCCGGCGCCTAGTGCGCTTTCACGAATTCGACGCCGATCTCACCGCCGAGCCGCCAGACGACGCGGCATTCGCGCTGCATCTTCGTGTCTTCGGCGCCAAGCCAGAGGGTGAATGCTTCGGGTAAGTCGAGCTCGGTAAAAAGCCGCGCACCGCCTTCGGAAATATCGGTGACCATGCACTCGCCGGACGCCGCGCCGGCCTCGCTGCGAAATTGCGCGAGGCGATTGATCTGCCGTCGGGGCATCTTGCGTCGTTCTTTGAACACGGGCTTGCACCATTCTGTTGGCGATGCGCCCGATCAGTAAGCCCAGGCTCTTCAAGCCCGCTTAATGCGCACGGCCACTTATTTGGACAAATTTGCGACGATTTTGGCGCATCGTTGCTCCGCATAAACGTGCGCGCCGAAGGCCGGCGACGAAATGAAAGAGGCGGGCCGAAGCCCGCCTCTTCGCACTTAGGATGGCGCAGGGCTAGTTGCCTTCGTTGCCTTCATTCACGCCTGAGCTCCCGTAGCCTTGGCCGCCAGGGCTGTAGCCATAGGCACCGTAGCCGCTGTCGTAGCCGTAGGCGCCGTCACCGTGATGGTGATACGTGCGTGCCGAAGCCGCGCCGATGCTCGCGAACGCGATCGCGCCTGCCGTACCAAGGGCCACTGCGTATTTGAGAATGGGTGTCATCTTCATTTTTTTCTCCGTTGCCGTGGTAGTCCGGTCGACAACCGGCGGCTGCGCACGTCCGTTCCAGGAACTGCGGCGAGTTATTCGCTGACGGATTGCTGCAATGCAGGAACGGTTCCAGCGCTGCGAATAGAGCGCAGGGAACCTCAGTATTCGGCAGCAGCCGCGTAGCGACTGCCGTTCCGCGCGCTGGTTGATGCCGTGCGCGTCACCGGCGGACGCGGCAGATGTGCGACCACGACCATGCGGGTGACGTCACCGCGCAGAAAGGCATGCAAGAATGCGGAGTAGTCATCGAACGACACGCAGCCGTTCGACTGGCCGTTGGGGCCGAGCATGTAGGTGTGCGCGAGAATGCCGTCGCGCCCGAACATGTTGCCGTCACCAGCCGGGGTAAGGCGGATGGCGCGTACGCCGTGGAACAGCGACTCGCGCAGCGTCAAATTGTAGACGTTCGGCGGGGTCGGCCCGCGCATGCGCACATTCACGTAGCGCGGGTCGTCCATCTTCTCGCCCAATCCGGAATGCGCCTCGAGCCGTTGCCCATTGGGGAGATAAACGGTGTGCGCAGCGATGTCGTAGATCGCCGTGTGATTGTCGGCATCAGGGAGCGGCAACGTCTCGGGACGCGCCTGCGGCCGTAACGTCGCCGGTGGCACCGCAAGATGCGCGACCTCGCGCCGCGGTCCAGCGTCGGCGACTACTGGCGGCGGCACGGGCGCCGGCTGCGGGATCGCAAGTGCAAATGGAATGACCGGCGCGAACGGCACGCCGTGGATGATCGAGCGCGCGCTCAGTGCCGGATCCAGGGTTGATAGCGTCGGGAGCGCCGGACGTCGCGGCGGAACCAGTCCGTCGGCGAGTTCCTCGCGGCCCAGATTGGCGATAGCGCCGTAGGGTCCGGCGAGCGCGACGCGTTTCTCGAGTTGCATGGGCGAATGCATATGTAGCGCGGAGCGCGCGCCAAACGACGCAGCAACAATCCAGCCGCCTGCGGCCGTGAGCCCGCTGACGACGATGCCGGCGGCGACGAGCGAGCGCAGCAAGGTCAACGCCGAACTGCGCCGCTGCTCCTGCAGGGCAACGGCACGCGCGTGCAACGCGCGGGACGACATCGCTGTCCGATGTGTCATGGGCACGCGCTACTCGGCTCGACGTCTAGCTGAACGCCGCGACCGCGCGCTTCACGAGCAGCGCCGGCCCCAACCAGTTGCGAGAAATGCAACGCGTTCTTGTTGTTGTTCTTTTAACCATACCCCTCACTCCCGCACCCGATGCAGGAGAACTATGGCGGGCGTGTGGTTAAGTGCTCGTAAACAGTTTGCGCAGGATGCGAATGGAACTTTTCAGACGGCGTCGAGCGACGCGAAACAATGCGCAGCATCAAATGAAATGCCCGCTCGCAGCACGAGCGGGCATTTCGTTGTTCCGACGGAGTCGACGTGTCGTCGGACGATCAGTAATCCGTGTAGACGACGCCTGGCGCCGGCGCGACGACAGGAGCTGGCGCGGGCTCGCTCACGACGATTTCCGGCCTCGGCGCGACCGGAACGGCGGGTGCGGCATACACCGGAGCCGGCGCCGCGTAGACGCGTGGCGCGGGCGCCACGACGATGGGCGCGGCGTAGACCGGCGCTGGCACGGCGTCGTAGACCGGCGCCGCTCCATAAGTTTCATCGACAATCACGGTCTGTGCGGAAGCGGCGCCAATCCCCGCAACGCTCAGAGCGCCTGCGAGAAGAAAAGTCGGGACGCGGTTCATTGTGCAACCTCCTCGTCAGAATACAGGACTAAGCATTGATCCAATGACGCGCGCGCACGCCCGTTCCCGCCGCAGATGTGACGTTTTCTAGGAAAGAACGCGGAGAATGAAACCTCAGGGCGTACGCTTCGCGAGCGCCCACAAAATGCGCCGGCCGACCGATGCGACGTCCTGATCGCCGCGATTGCAGAGAATGACAATCGCCAGCCTGCGCTCAGGAATGAGGCCCACATAGCTCGACGCATTGTTCATGCCACCGTTCTTTTCCACGATCGGCGGCGTGTCGTTGTAGTTGATTTCCCAGGCCAGCGCTTGCGCGTTGCGCGGGCTGATGTCGACGACGCGTTGCCGCGCCAACTGCATCGCCCGCCCGAGCGGCGGATCAACACGCACTTCACCAAGCTGCGCGGCGGCAAAGCGCGCGAGATCGCGCGCCGAGGAATACATCTGTCCGGTGCCCGGGAAATGATAGTAGGTCTGCTGATCGCCCGGCGCGCCGACCGGCTGCCCGTCCTCGTCATAGCCCTGCACGGCACGCTTGAGCAGCGCGGGCGGGAGATCGGCGCGTCCGTCTTCGCCGAGCATCGGGAGCCGCGTCGCGGTGAGCCCGAGCGGCTTGATGATGCGTGTCTCAAGCAGCGTCTTGATCGGAGCTTTCAGCGCGCGCTCGAGCGCCAACTGCAGCAGCACATAACCGGCGTGCGTATACATGTGCTGCTTGCCCGGCTGCTGCTCGGCGTCGGCCTGCCAATCGTTGAGCGTCTTGATGAACTCTGCCAGCGAATAGCCCTGCGTCGGCCAGGGTGGATGATCCTGCGGCAGCAGCAGCCCCGACGTATGCGTCGCCAGCTGACCGACGGTGACGCGGCGGATGTCGTGACCGTCTTTCAGCTCGGTGACATAGCGATCAACCGGATCATCGAGCTTGAGCTCGCCCCGCTCGACTGCCTGCGCCAGGAGCGTCGCCTCGAACACCTTGCGCACCGACGCGATGTTGACCAGTGCATCCTCGTTCATCGGCCGTTTGTGGGCGAGCTCGGCATAGCCGTAGTTGAAGAACTGCGTGTGCCCCCCGGTGCGCACGGCAACCGCGGCGCCGCCAGCGCCGTTCTCCGGCAGCACCGCCTTGATCTCGCGCGCGACCAACGCCGCGAGCTCGGATTGTGCCTGTGCCGAAGAAGCGACCGAGACCGCCACGATCAGCGCTCCGAGATGCCGTACCCAGCCTCTCCGGATAACGCGCATCACCGCCGGGCGTCTTGCAAAATCATCGCCGCGCCCTTTTCGGCGATCATCATGGTCGGCGAATTGGTGTTCCCGGAGGTAATCGTCGGCATCACCGAGGCATCCACCACGCGCAGCCGCTCGAGTCCGAACACGCGCAGCCGGTGGTCGACCACCGCCATCGGCTCGTCGTCGCGGCCCATCTTGGCGGTGCCGACCGGATGGAAGATCGTCGTGCCGATGTCGCCAGCGGCTTTCTCCAGCGCTGCTTCGTCGTCGCTGCGCACCTGCGGGCCCGGCAGATATTCCTCCGGAGAATATTTCTGCAGCGCCGGCTGCGCCACGATGCGACGGCCGACGCGAATGGCGTCGGCGGCGACGCGGCGGTCTTCTGGTGTCGACAGATAATTCGGCCGGATCGCCGGAGCCGCGGCCGGATCCTTGGACTTGAGCCGCAGCGTTCCGCGGCTGGTGGGGCGCAGATTGCACACGCTTTCGGTGAAGGCCGGGAATGGGTGCAGCGGATCGCCGAATTTGTCGAGCGACAGCGGCTGGATGTGAAATTGGATGTTGGCGCGGTCCTGCGTTGGGTCGGAGCGCGTGAAGGCGCCGAGCTGCGAGGGCGCCATGGTCAACGGGCCACGGCGGAACAGCGCATAGTCGAGCGCCATGCGCGCGCGCCTGACCAGCGAGCCGGAGGTCTCGTTCAGCGTCTTGATGCCGGAGACCTTATAGATGAGACGCAGCTGCAAGTGATCCTGCAGATTGCCGCCGACGCCGGGCTTGTCGAGGACGAGCGGGATGCCGAGCTCGGCGAGCTGCTCCGCCGGACCCACGCCCGAGAGCAGCATCAGCTGCGGCGAACCGATCGCGCCGGCGGCGAGGATCACCTCGCCGCGGCAGCGGGCGCTGCGGCTGACGCCGTTCTGCCGCCAACGCACGCCGATCGCGCGCCGACCCTCGAAGTCCACGCCTTCGGCGAGGCAGCCAGTCTCGAGCTGCAGGTTCGCCCGATTGAGTACCGGCTTGAGGAAGCCGCGGGCCGCCGACCAGCGCCGGCCGCGCCGCTGGTTGACGTGGAAATAACAGGAGCCCTCGTTGTCGCCGCAGTTGAAGTCGTTGATCGGTGCGATGCCGGCCTGCGCCGCCGCCTCGCGCCAGGCATCGATGATGTCCCAGCGCGTGCGCGGATGCTCGATGCGCCACTCACCACCGACGGCGTGGTGCTCGCCGGCGCCGAGGAAATGGTCTTCGTGCTGCTTGAAGATCGGCAGGACGTCGTCCCACGACCAGCCCGGCAAGCCGAGCTGCCGCCAGTGGTCGTAGTCGCCGGCCTGCCCGCGCATGTAGATCATCGCGTTGATCGCGGACGAGCCGCCAATCACCTTGCCGCGCGGATAATTGAGGCTACGGCCGTTGAGGCCCGGCTCGGGTTCGGTCTTGAAGCACCAGTCCGAGCGCGGATTACCGATGGCGAACAGATAGCCGACCGGGATGTGAAACCAGATCCAGTTGTCGCGTCCGCCGGCCTCGAGGATGAGCACACGGTTGCGGGCATCCGCCGAGAGGCGATTGGCGAGCACGCAGCCCGCCGATCCCGCGCCGACGATGATGTAGTCGAATTCGCCTTCGATAGTCTCAGTATCTGTCATGTGGCGTCTTTTACATCCCCGAACTCTCGCCGTCATCCTGAGGCGCAAGCGAAGCGAGCCTCGTCCGCCTACGCGCAAGCGCTTCGGCGGGACTCCGATCCAGACCTCGCCGAAGCTCGAAGAGCGAAGGCGGGAAGGATGACGGGCACGGATTCGCGGGCCGTCGCCTTCGAGGGCCGCTGCGCGGCCACCTCAGGGTGACGGCGGCGCTTGGCGTAGTTCCTGCCAATTGATACTCTGCCTTCCGACCCATGGCGCGCCGGGCGCGCGCTGCGGCGACGGAACGGCGGTTCCGACAAGTCAGCAACAAAATCCATTCCGGTGGAGGCGCGCGTCTGCGCGGAATTCGCATGTTCGCCCGACTGTTCTCGCTCGTCATTCTCGTCCTCGCGGCAGCCGCCTCTCCGCTGCTTGCGCAGGAGACCGTCACCGTGTTCGCCGCCGCCTCGCTGAAGAACGCGCTCGACGACGTCGACAAGGCGTTTATCGAAAAAGCCGGGACCAAGGTCGTCGTCAGTTATGCCGCCTCGTCCGCGCTCATCAAGCAGATCCTGCAGGGGGCGCCGGCCGACGTGTTCATCTCCGCCGACACGGACTGGATGAACTACGGCGTGGCGCACAAGCTCGTCCAGGAACCGACCCGCATCGATCTTCTCGGCAACAAGCTCGTCCTCATCGCCCCAAAAGATTCGAGGCTCACCGCGGTGCCAATCGGGCCGGACTTCGACATCGCGGCGCTCGCTGGTGACGGTCGCATCGCCGTCGCCGATGTCCGCGCGGTGCCCGCGGGACTCTATGCCAAGAGCGCCCTGATGAAGCTCGGGGTCTGGCAGAAAGCCGAGCCCAAGCTCGCTATGACGGAGAATGTGCGCGCAGCACTTGCCTTAGTTGGGCGTGGCGAGGTGCCTCTCGGTATCGTCTATGAGACCGACGCCAAGATCGAGCCCAACGTGAAGATTGTCGGTGTTTTCCCTGACAAATCGCACGCGCCGATCGTCTATCCGGCGGCGCTCACCACGAACGCCAATTCCGCGGCGAAGCCCTATCTCGATTTCCTGCAGTCGGCGACGGCGAAAGCGATCTTCGAGCGCTACGGATTCACGTTCTTGAAGCCTGCATCCTGAGCGGGCAACGCTTCCGTGTTCGATCTCTCTCCCGAGGAATGGACCGCGATCGCGCTGTCGCTGCGCATTGCGCTCGTGGCGACGCTCGGCGCGCTGCCCGCTGGGCTTCTCGTCGCCTGGGTGCTGGCGCGCAAGTCGTTCTGGGGCAAGGGACTGCTCGACGGCGTCGTGCATCTGCCGTTGGTGTTACCGCCCGTCGTCACCGGGTATCTGCTGCTCATCGCCTTCGGCCGCAAAGGACCGATCGGTGCGTTCCTCGCCGACACGCTCGGCATCGTGCTCGCCTTCCGCTGGACCGGGGCCGCGCTCGCCTGCGGCGTCATGGGCTTCCCCCTGCTGGTGCGGCCGCTGCGGCTCTCCTTCGAGACCGTCGACCGCCGGCTCGAGGCCGCTGCGTCGACGCTCGGCGCCAATCGCCTCTGGGTGTTCGTCACGGTGACGCTGCCGCTCGCGTTGCCCGGGCTCATTGCTGGCGTCGTGCTCTGCTTCGCCAAGGCGCTCGGCGAGTTCGGCGCCACCATCACCTTCGTCTCCAATATTCCCGGCGAGACGCAGACGATTTCCGCCGCGATCTACACCTTCACGCAGGTGCCCGGCGGCGACGCCGCCGCGGGACGGTTGGTGCTCATCGCCGTCGTCATCGCGCTCGCAGCGCTGATCGCCTCCGAATGGATGGCACGGCGCGCCGGCATGCGCTTCCACGGTGAGTAGGATGTTGTCGGTCGAGGTGGAAAAGCGGCTCGGCGATTTCACGCTCGACGCCAAATTCGCCGGCGAAAGCGGCGCCACCGTGCTGTTCGGCCCATCCGGCGCCGGCAAGACCACGATCATCAACCTGGTCGCCGGCCTCATCGCTCCCGACCGCGGGCGCATTATGCTTGACGACGTCGTGCTGTTCGACAGCGCGGCGCGCGTCGACGTGCCGGTGCATCGCCGCCGCATCGGCTATGTGTTCCAGGACGCGCGGCTGTTCCCGCACTTCTCGGTCGCGCGCAATCTCGACTATGGCAGGCGCATGCAGGGCCTTCCGCACGATGAGGCCGCGGCCGCGCACATCATCGCGCTGCTCGATCTCGGACACCTGCTCGACCGCCGTCCAGGAAAGCTTTCCGGAGGCGAGCGTCAGCGCGTCGCTTTCGGCCGTGCACTGCTGATGCGCCCGCAACTTCTCCTGCTCGACGAGCCGCTCGCTTCGCTCGATGCCGCACGCAAGGCGGAAATCCTGCCCTATCTCGAGCGCCTGCGCGATCAGGCCGTGCCCATGGTGTATGTCAGCCACGACGCCGCGGAAGCGAAGCGGATCGGGACGCATGTGGTGCGGGTCGATGCCGGCAAGGTCGTCGCGGTCGGCGGTGTGGACCTGCTAGACTAGGCGGATGTTCCCTCCCCAACGCATCGTCTGCCTGACCGAAGAGACCGTCGAGACGCTTTATCTCCTCGGCGAAGACAAACGCATCGTCGGTGTATCCGGCTATGCGGTGCGCCCGCCGCAGGTGCGGCGCGAAAAGCCGCGCGTGTCCGCCTTCATCAGCGCCGACGTGCCGAAGATCCTGGCGCTCGCGCCGGACCTGGTGCTGACCTTTTCCGATCTGCAGGCCGACATCGTCGCCGAGCTGATCCGCGCCAATGTCGCCGTGCACGCCTTCAACCAGCGCGACCTTGCCGGCATCCTCGACATGGTCCGCACGCTCGGCGCGCTTACCGGCGCGACCGAGAAAGCGGAGAGGCTCGCGGCATCGTTTGCCGACAAGCTCGACGCCGCGCGCGAACGCGCCGCGCGCCTGCCGCGCCGGCCGCGCGTCTATTTCGAGGAATGGGACGAGCCGATGATCTCCGGCCTGCGCTGGGTCTCGGAGCTGATCGAGATCGCTGGCGGTATCGAGGTGTTTCCCGACTTGTCGCAGCGGAAGAACGCCAAGGACCGCATCGTCTCCGCCGCGGACGTCATTGCGGCAACGCCCGACATCATCATCGGCTCCTGGTGCGGCAAGAAATTCGTGCCGCGCAAGGTCGCCGCCCGGCCGGGCTTTGCCGAACTGCCCGCGGTCGCGACGGGCTGGCTGCGCGAGATCAAGTCGACGCTGATCCTGCAGCCTGGCCCGGCGGCGCTCACCGATGGACTCGCAGCGCTGGAAGCGATCATCGGCGATTGGGCCGCCGGGGAGCAGCGGAAATCCGCCTGATCTGCGGCCTTTTTCCACCCTTCGGAACGCTCGAAAAGGAGCCCCGGCCGTGCTATGCACAGGGCGAACCGGAATTGAGGAATCGACGCCGATGACGACCGATACCCGCGCCTCCCTTGCGCATGATGTGCTGCTCATCGCCTTCCTGGTCGCGCTCGGCGCGATCGCGCGGATCTTTCCGCAGGACTGGAACCTGATGCCGGTCGCGGCGACCGCGCTCTTTGCCGGGCGCGTATTGGGCAGGCCGGTGCTGGCGCCGATCGTTCCGCTCGCGGCCATGCTGATCAGCGACCGCTTCCTCGCCCCGGGCCACTTGGGCGTCACCCTCGTGGTCTATACCGCATTCGTGCTTCCGGCCGTCGTCGGTATGCTTTCGCGCCGGCTCACCGGCACCGCTGTCGTTGCGGCAAGCATGATCGGCTGCTCGCTCGCTTTCTTCCTCAGCACCAACTTCGCCGTCTGGCTCTGGGACGGCCTTTATCCGCTGACGGCGCAAGGCCTCGCCGATTGCTACATCGCGGCGCTGCCATTCCTGCGCAACACCGTCGGCGGCGATCTCCTCTGGATCGGCCTGCTCTATGCTGGCCTGTGGCTGGCGCAGCACATGCCATCTGCGGCGCGCCGCTCGGTCTGAACTAGCCTAACAGCGTCTGCAGGCGCCGCAGCGCGGACTTGATCCGCGCCATTGGCGTCTGCGGGACCTCGGCGTCGGGTTCGGCAAGCCGCAGACCGACCGTCACCACGCGGCCGCCGACGACTGCATGCGCTAGCAGCGCGATCGGTCCGAGCGCGACAATGTCGCCCTGTTTCGGCGGATGGTGCAGCTCGAGCGCAAAGTGGTCGGCGAGGCTGGTCTGCGCGTGATCGGCCGCCACGGTGAGCCCGTAGATCTCCGCCAGCGCACCGAGCGTCGCCGTGCCGGGCACGAAGAAATCGCCGAGGAGCCGCGGATCGGGCAGTGCCGGAGGCGGCATGTTGACGAAGAAGCGATCAAGCGCCGGGGCCTTCTCCGGCGGCGCCAGCAGGTAGACGTAGTCGCCTTCGCGCACGCCGCCCGCTTCTTCCGGCGTGAGGATGTGCTGCGCGCGCACGAACAGCGTCGGCTTCGCCCATGACGGCAGCAGCCCGCGGCGCAGATACGGGCTCTTGGTGCCGACCGCATAGCCGACGAGCTCCTGCTCCAGCTGCCCGGGCAGATCGAGCTCGATGCGGCGCGGATGATGCTCGGGCCGCGGCAGCGCCACGTGCAGCTTGTGCGCGGCGTAGACGATGGTCCAGCCCTGCACGAGCAACGAGGCGAGCACGACGACGAAGGCGACATCGAAATAGAGATACGCTTTGGGCAGACCGACAAGCAGCGGAATCGAGGCCAGAAAAATGCCGACCGCGCCGCGCAGGCCGACCCACGAGATGAACAGCTTCTCCGATTTGCGGAAGCGGAACGGCCATAGGCACAGGAACACCGCCGCGGGGCGCGCGATGAACATCAGCGTGATCGCGACCACCAACCCCGGTAGGATCGTGCTCGGCAGTCGGTAGGGCCAGGCCAGCAGCCCGAGCAGAACGAACATCACGATCTGCGCCAGCCAGGTGATGGCGTCGAGGAAGGCAATGATCGAGGAATGCCCGCGCGTCGGCCGATTGCCGACGACGAGACCGGCGAGATAGACAGCCAAAAAGCCCGAGGCGTGCAGCGTCTGCGTCACCGCGAAGACCACGAGCGCCGCCACGGCAACGAACGGCGCATGCAGGCCCTGCGCCAGCGCCAGCCGGTTGAGCACGAATGCGATGCAGCGCCCGCCGAGATAGCCGATCAGCCCACCGAGCACCGCCTCGCGGGCGAGCTCGAACGCAAGATCGGAGGGACCGCGGTTGCCGCGGGTGAGGATCTCCACCAGCAGCACCGTGAGGAAGATGGCGAAGGGATCGTTGGCGCCGGACTCGACCTCGAGCGTGGCGCCGACACGCGGGCGCAGATGCAGGCCGCGCGAATGGATCAAAAGGAACACCGCTGCAGCATCGGTCGAGGCGATCACCGAGCCGACCAGCAATGCCTCGAGCCAGCCGATATCGAGCACCAGCTTTGCGATTGGCGTTGTGAGGATCGCAGTGACGACGACACCGACGGTCGCCAGCATGCCGGCGGGCGCCAGCACGCTGCGGAAGCTTTGCAGGCGCGTGCGCAACCCGCCATCGAACAGGATCAGCGCCAACGCCACCGAGCCGACCGTGTAGGTCGTGCGCACGTCGTCGAAGTGGATGCCGCCGGGCCCGCCCTCGCCGGCGAGCATGCCGACGAGGAGGAAGACCAGCAGCAGTGGCGCGCCAAAGCGCAGCGCGATCATGCTCGACAGGATACCGGCGAGGATGAGCAGGCTGCCGAGCAGGATCGCAAGGCTGATGGCGTCGAGGGCGTCCATACGCGGTCGAATCTCCAACCGCTATAGGACGGATTTGCGACGAGTGGCGCAACGGGAAATGCGCCTTAGGCCTCACACGCTTTGCGAAATGAAGGCGCGCTGGGCCTCTCCGCGTCCAAAGGAGATGTTCTCGCCTGGAAGCTCGTAAAGCTCGATCATCAGATCGTCCGGCGAAATGCCGGCGCTGGCGACCACGCGCTCGTTCAATTCCTTCAGCAACGCGAGACGCGTTTCCTTCAGACGTCCGGCGATGAATGTGATCTCGAGAACAATGAGATCGTCGGAATAGGTCAGGCCCAGAAATGACGGCGTATGGAGGAATCGGCTTCTTGGAAGCACGTGGATGATCTGAAAGAAGTCATCCGCAGGGACCTTGAGAACGGCCCGGAGCGCCTCCTGGACCGCGGCGGACACGCTACTCAGACGCGCCTCGTCGTAGCGGCCTTCCACGACATGGATCTTGGCGAGCGGCATGGCTGACCTCCTCTTTATTCGTGCGGTTCACACTTGGGTGTGCGGTTCGGCGGAGGTGAAGTCCACTGCGGTGATCGTTCGCATCAGTGCGCGCAGATCAGAGCTGTTGCCGGCACCGAACGCATGATCGAATTGCTGCTGCGCCCCCGCCCACAGCTTCTCAGCCCTGCGGAAACGCTCGCTGCCTGAGTCGGTGAGATGCACCTCCTTCACGCGCGCATCCTCACGGCCGCGCCGCACGGCTACCAGTTTCAGCCGCTGCAGCGGCTTGATATTGCGGCCCAGTGTGGTGCGGTCCATGACCATGGCGTCGGCCAGCGCATTGACGCTCATTGGTCCGAGCCGGTTGAGCTTAGCCAAGATCGAATATTGCGTGGTGCGCAACCCGATTGGAGCCAACTGCTGGTCGTAAAACTGCGTGACATGCCGCGCCGCCTGGCGGACCGCGAGGCAGGTGCAGATCTCCGGGGGTCTTTCTGGTTCGGCGGACACGGCCGCTGAGTTCCTTGACATAGGTGTATCTACTCCTAATATTAGGAGCATATACTCCTAATTGCAAGGTGCCCGATGCAGCAAATCCCTCATGCGCCGCCGCGGCTCGATCCACGCACCAGGACGCTGCTGGAGGCGCCGATTGCCCCGACACTGATCCGCCTCGCCGCACCGAACGTGCTGGTGATGGTCGTGCAGGCCTCGGTCGGGCTGATCGAGACCTATTTCATCGGCATGCTGGGCACCGATGCACTCGCCGGCGTCAGCCTGGTGTTTCCCGCAGTCATGCTGATGCAAATGATGTCGGCTGGCGCAATGGGCGGCGGCATTTCGTCGGCCATCGCACGGGCACTTGGCAGCGGGCGCCGCGACGACGCCAATGCACTGGCACTGCACGCCCTCGTTGTCGGCGTCATTTTCGGCCTCGTCTTCACGCTGGCGCTCCTCGGCGGCGGCTCCAGGCTCTATCGCCTCATGGGCGGTGAAGGGGCCTCGCTTGCCGCCGCGCTGGCTTATTCCAATGTCGTGTTCGCGGCCGCGATCCTCGTCTGGATGTTCAACTCCCTCGCCAATGTCATCCGCGGCACCGGCAACATGGCCGTGCCTGCAGCGATCACCTGCATCGGCGCCCTTATCCTCATTCCGCTCTCGCCTTTCCTGATCTTCGGCTGGGGCCCTTTCCCGCGCCTCGGCGTTATCGGCGGCGCCGTCGCTGTCGTTGCTTACTACGCCGTCGGTAGTATCGCCTTTGTGCTCTATCTGCGTTCGCGGCGCAGCCTGGTGCGTCTATCCCTCGCGGGCCTGCCGCTCCGATGGGCCTTGTTTCGCGACATCTTGCGCGTCGGCATGGTTGCGGCGCTGGTCACGCTGCAGACCAATCTCATCATCGCCATCGTCACCGGCCTCGTCGGCCAACTCGGGCCGGCAGCCATCGCCGGCTATGGCACCGGCTCCCGGCTCGAATATCTGCTGGTGCCGCTCGTGTTCGGCCTCGGCGGCCCGCTGGTCGCCATGGTTGGAACCGCGATCGGCGCCGGACAGCGCGACCGCGCGCTGCGCACCGCCTGGACCGGCGCAGCGATCGCCTTCGCCGTCACTGAAATCATCGGGCTTCTTGCCGCTGCATTCCCACATGCCTGGCTGACGCTGTTCGGCAACGACCCCGGCATGCTCGATGCCGGCACCCGTTATCTGCGCCTCGTCGGCCCGCTCTACGGCATGTTTGGCCTCGGTCTCGCGCTTTACTTTGCTTCGCAAGGCGCGGCCCGGCTCGTCTGGCCGGTGATCGGGAATTTCCTGCGGCTCGTGATTGCCGCCATCGGCGGCTATGCGGCACTTCGCTTCACTGGCAATCTGTCTTTGGTCTTTGCCGCGCTCGGCGCGGCACTTGCCGCTTTCGGGCTGACCAATGCGCTGGCGATTGCGGCGGGCGTTTGGTTCGATCCGCCGCGCTGGCCCTGGCGCACAGCCGCCCCACTCAAGGAGCAAATTCCGTGACGGCGCACTATCTCGAGGACTTCGCGGTCGGGCAGAAATTCGGATCGCCGCAGCATGTGGTCGATGCGGCGCGCGCCAAAAGCTTCGCCGCCGAATTCGACCCGCAGCCGTTCCACCTTGATGAAGAGGCGGCGCGCGCGACCATCTTCCGTGGGCTTGCGGCGAGCGGCTGGCACACCACGGCGATGACCATGCGGCTTCTCGTCGATGGCGAGCTCAAGCCTGCGGGCGGCATCATTGGCGCCGGCTTCGAGGAGCTCAAATGGCCGCGCCCGGTGCGTCCGGGCGATACGCTGCGTGTCGAGAGCGAAATTCTCGAGGTGCGGCCATCAAAGTCGCGCCCGGATCAAGGCCTGGTCAAAGTCCGCTCGACGACCTTCAACCAGAATGGCGAGCCGGTGCAGATCTTCACCGCCAATCTTTTGGTGCCTCGGCGGCCGCCTGAGCGCGCCTAGAACGCCACCTTGTCGCCGCCCTTGAGCGAGAGGATCTCGCGCGCCTCGTCCGGCGTGGCGATCTCCATCCCGAGGCCCTCAAGGATCTGCCGCACCCGGGTCACCTGTTGCGCGTTCGACTGCGCGAGCTGGCCCGCGCCGATCCATAAAGAATCCTCCATGCCGACGCGGACATTGCCGCCCATCGACGCCGCCATGGCGGCGACGCGCATCTGATTGGCGCCAGCGCCGAGCACCGACCAGTGATAGTTGTCGCCGAGCAACCGGTCCGCTGTGCGCTTCATCATCATGATGTCTTCCGGATGCGGGCCGATGCCGCCAAGGATGCCGAACACCGACTGCACGAACAGCGGCGGCTTGATCAGGCCGCGATCGAGGAAGTGGCGTAGCGTGTAGAGGTGGCCGATGTCGTAGCACTCGATCTCGAAACGCGTGTTGTTCTCGGCGCAGGTGGTGAGGATGTATTCGATGTCGGCGAAGGTGTTCTTGAACATGCCCTTGCGTGACCCTTCGAGATACGGCTCCTCCCAGTCGTGTTTGAACTTGCCCTTATAGCGCGGGATCATCGGATAGAGCCCGAAATTCATCGTGCCCATGTTGAGCGAGGCGACCTCCGGCTTGAACGTTGCCGCCGGGCGCACACGCTCCTCCGCGGTCATGGTCGGCGCGCCGCCGGTGGTGATGTTCACCACCACGCCGGAGCGCTGCTTGATCACTTTGAGGAACGGCGCGAACGCCTCCGGCGACTGATCCGGGCGGCCGTCCTGCGGATTGCGCGCATGCAGATGCACGATGGCAGCGCCGGCTTCCGCCGCACCGATCGCGGCATCAGCGATTTCCTGCGACGTCACCGGCAGATGCGGCGACATCGAGGGCGTGTGGATCGAGCCGGTGACGGCACAGGTGATGATGACTTTACGCGACTTCGCCATGAGCGTTGCGTCCCTGAGAAGTGAGGCTTGTTGTTTCCGAAATGGACCGGAGATCAATCCTAGAGTATCAGCCGTCGCCTCGTCACCTCACACGCACCGCATAGCGAGCCATCGTTTTGGAGACCAAGCCCGCCGGGTCATTTGCCTCGTCTACGCTGGCCGGCGTGCTCTGCGGCATGGGCGCCTCGCTGGGTTGGGCCGTGGGATTTGTCGCCGCCAAGCACGGTGTTGGCGTGGGCTTCACGCCGGCCGATCTTGCCGTCCACCGCTACGTGTGGACTGGGCTGCTCATGCTGCCCCTGGTCCTGCGCGGCGGGATCGGCAATCTCGGCGGTCTCGGCTGGGGCCGCGGCATCGCGCTCACGATCCTGTCGGGACCGCCACAGGCGATCCTCGCCTACACCGGCTTCATCCTGGTGCCGCTCGGCCACGGCACCACCATCCAGCCGGCCTGTGCCGCGTTGACCGGCCTGATTCTGGCAACGCTCATCCTTGGCGAGCCGCTGACAGTACGCCGCATCATCGGTGGGATCGCTATCGTCGCCGGCCTCATCGTGTTCGGCGGCGAGGCGCTGACCACGATCGGGCCGAATGGCGTCGGCGGCGACCTTCTCTTCGTCGCCGCCGGCATGTTCTGGGCGACGTTCGGCACGCTGCTGCGGCTCTGGCACGTCTCCGGAACGCGCGCCGCGACAGTCGTCACCGCGCTCTCGGCACTGCTGTTCGCGCCGGCTTATGTCGTCCTCTACGGCTTCGATTCAATGCTGCGCATGAGCCTGTGGGAGCACCTGATCCAGATCGTGGCGCAAGGCGTCGTCGCCGGTGTGCTGCCGATCTATCTGTTCGCCCGGGCGATCGTGCTCATCGGCGCCGGGCGCACCGCCACCTTCCCGGCGCTCGTGCCCGGCTTCTCGCTGGTCATCGGCTATCTGGCGCTCGGCGTGGTGCCGAGTATCGCGCAGCTGATTGGGCTCGGCATCGTGCTGGTCGGCTTCCGTTTCACCCTGATGCGCTAAGGCGCGCCGTCACTCCGGCCCGGCATATTTCCCCGCGGTCTGCGGGAACATCGATTTCACGATCTTCATCTTCGAGATGTCGACGGTCGCATCCATGTGCAGAAAGATCGCGGCATCGCGAAACAGCTTCTCCACGCCGAAATCGAGCATCACGCCGTTGCCGCCGTGCAGCTCGAGGCAATGCTGCGCCACCTTGAGGATTTCCTCCGAGGCGTAAACCTTGGCCATGTTGCATAGCGTGTCGACCTCGGGATCGTTGTCGTCGACCGCGTGCGAGGCCCGCGCGAGCAGTGCGCGCACCGCCTCGATGCGTGTCGCCATGTCGGCAAGGCGCAGCGCCACCGCCTGATGCTTGATCAGGATGCGGCCGCCCTGCACGTAGTTCTGCACATAGTCGGCGGCGACCTCGAAGCAGCGCACGCCGACGCCGAGATTCTTCGCTGCCTGGATGATCTTGCCGGGACGGAAATACACTCCGGCCTTGCCGAGCGCATCGTTCTCGACAAGCAGATGATCGTCGGGCACCCACATGTCCTCGAACACGAGCTCGCCATTGTTCATGAAGCGGCAGCCGAGCGTCTCGTTGCAGCGCGCGACAGTCAGGCCCTTGGTGCCGCGCGGCACCAGGAACGAGGAGGTGCCCTGCAGCATGCCGACCTTGGGATTGGAGTTGGCGTAGACGACATAAAGCCCGGCGTCGTAGCCGTTGGAGATGAACTGCTTGCGGCCATTGATCACCCAGCCGCCGTCCTTCCTCACTGCGCGCGTGTTCATCGCCGCTTCCGGCACGTTGTAAGGCAGCCAGCGATCGGAAGCGCCGCGCGGCTCGGTGAGGCAGTGCGCGAGCAGGAACTGCGGATCGTCGAGCAGGCGCTTGAACCATTTTTCCTGCAGATGCCGCGGCGCCAGATTGCGCAAGAGCACCGCAACCTTCCAGTTCTGCACCAGCTTGTCGGCGAGCCCGGAATCCCCGCGGGCGATCTCCTCGGAGATCAGCGCGAAGGTCGAAACCTCACTGGCGCGGTCGAGCTCGATGCCGCCGAATTCCTCCGGCACGCCAAGGGTGCGGATACCGACCTTCTCGGCGCCCTCAAGGATGTCCGGCGGCAGCCGGCCTTCGGGCGTCATGTCCCATTCGCGCTGCCAATCCTTGCGGATAAACGGGATCACCACCTCGTCGACGAAGGCGCGGCAGGACTGCCGCATCAGGCGCTGCTCCTCGGAAAGCCCGCGATCGACCATGGTTTCCCCCTTATTTTGCCCTGCTCTCTTAGCATGCGCGGGGAATGCCGGCGCAGGGGCGATGTTATCGGTGCCCCGAATCACGTCTTATGCCGGCACTCTGGGACTGGATGCCAATGGACGATCTTCAGCAGGTCTTGAACGCGGCGCTGGCGCTCGGCCGCGACCTTTTCGCCGAGCTCACCTCGATCTGGCTGGTGATCCAGTTCCTCATCATCGGGCTCTCCGCCCTCACCGGCATCGGGCTTGCCGCGCTGTTCCGCAAGAAGATCGACATCGTCGAGCTCACCATGGGCTGGCCCGCTTATCTGCGGCTGCTCATTCGCGTGCTCGCCGATAATCTGGCGACCATCATTTTTATCGTCATTGACGCGCTCATTCGCGCCGTCATGCAAGCGGCGACCTGGCCGAGCCGCTCTTATCTGCTCGGCGTCGCCGCCGCGCTCGCCACGGCATGGGTCGTGGTACTGCTGTTCACCAGCACGATCCGCAATAATTTCGTCAACCGCCTCGTGGCGGTGTGCGCCTGGACCCTGGCCGCGCTGAGCATCGTCGGCCTGCTCGGCCCGGTGACCACGGCGCTCGATTCGACCGGGATCATGCTCGGCGGACTGCGCGTCACGCCGCTGCTCCTGCTCAAGACCACCGCCCTGCTGCTCGTCGCGCTGTGGGTCGCCACCGCGACCTCGAATTTCTTCGACCGCCAGCTCGCCGGCTTCTCCGATCTCACGCCTTCGATCCAGGTGCTGCTCGGCAAGCTCTTGCGTCTCGGCCTGATGACGCTCGCGGTCATCATCGTGCTCAGCTCGGTCGGCATCGATCTCTCGGCGCTGGCCTTGTTCTCCGGGGCGGTCGGCGTCGGCATCGGCTTCGGCCTGCAGAAGATCGTGTCCAATCTGGTCAGCGGCATCATTCTGCTCGCCGACAAGTCGATCAAGCCGGGTGACGTGATCTCGGTCGGCGAGCATTTCGGCTGGGTCGGCACCATGGGTGCGCGCTACACCTCGGTCGACACCCGTGACGGCCGCGAATATCTCATCCCCAACGAGGACTTCGTCACCCAGCGCGTGGTCAACTGGTCGTATTCCAGCGACTTGATCCGCCTGGAAGTGAAATTCACCACGACCTATGGCAGCGACCCGCACCGCGTGCGCGACATCGCCGTCGAGACGGCGGAGCATGTCGATCGCGTGCTGACGGCCCCAAAGCCGAACTGCCTGCTCAGCGCCTTTGCCTCGAACGGCATCGATTACACGCTGCAATTTTGGATCCGCGCCTCGCGCGGCGTCATCGCGGAAGTGCGCAGCAATGTGCTGCTCGCGTTATGGGATGCGTTCGCCAAGAACGGCATCGAGATCCCGAAGCCGGCGGCGGCCCAACGCATTATCCTGGAACGCGATCACCCCGCCTCACCGCTGCGCCCGCCGCGCGAGGCCGACAAGCCCGCGCCACCACCGCAACAGCCGGCTTGAGATCGATCAGCACTTGCCGGCGACCGTGAGCCGGCCGTCGGTCTCGACGTTGATCTTCAGGGATTTGGTGAACAGGCCAGTGCCATAATAGTTGCCGACCGTGTAGGCGATCTCGACGATTTCCTGCGGCGTGAACGATTTCGCCAGGCTCGCATAAACCGCGTCGTCGACGTCCCCGCCCTTCGCCATCTGCTCCACGAACCCGAGCAGCGCGAGCTGTTTCTCATCGAACAACGTGGATGTCTTCCAACTTGCGACCTGCGCGATCTGCTCGGGGCTATAGCCGCACATCTTCATCATCGGCGTGTGCTGGTTGAGCTCGTAATCGGAACCGACGATTTCCGCGGTGCGATAGATCGCGAGCTCGAGCAACTTGCGCGGCAGCACCGTATCGAAACGGATGGCGAAGGCCGACACCTCGGCGGCCTTGGCGAGCTTCGGCGCATGCGCGCGCACCAGCGACAGGTTGATCACCGAGCCGCCCTTGGCCGCACGCCCGTCGAACATCTGCTGGATCGCCGGATCGAGCGGCAACGTCAGCCCGGGCAGCCGTGATACCTGCTGCTGCACATCGGCAGCCGACATCGGTCCGGCGAGCAACGTGCCCAGCAACACAATGCCGAGCGTCGTCGATTTGCGCATGGAGCCTCCGTGCGAGGAAAAGGCGCCGTGCTTACGCCGCCTTGCGGTTGGTGAGGAACTCGCGCATGCGATCGAGCGCGCGGAGAATGTTCTCGGTGGAGTTGGCATAGGACAGGCGCATATAGCCTTCGCCGAGAATGCCGAAATCCGGGCCACCGATGGTGGCGACGCCGGAGTCTTCGAGCAGCGATGACGCCAGCGCCTTCGCCTTCCAGCCGGTGCGCTTGATGTTGGGGAAGGCGTAGAACGCGCCCTTCGGTGTCGCGCAGGAGACGCCCGGGAGCTTGTTCAGGCCATCGACCACGACTTTGCGCCGGCGGTCGAACTCGGCGACCATCTTGTGCACCTCGTCCTGCGGGCCCTTGAGCGCCGCCAGCCCGGCATATTGCGCGGACGCGTTGACGCAGGAATGCAGATTGACCGCGAGCTTGCGCGCATAGTCATAAAGCTTGCCCGGCCACACTGCGTAGCCCAGCCGCCAGCCGGTCATCGCATAGGTCTTCGACCAGCCGTTGAGCAGGATCAGTCGGTCGCGGATCGACGGATACGAGAGCAGACACACATGCATCTCGCCGTCATAGACCATGTGGTCGTAGATCTCGTCGGACATCACGGTGACGTCGGGCCATTTCTCGAGACCGGCGACGAGCTTGTCAACCTCGGCCTTCGGTGTGACGCCGCCGGTCGGATTGGCCGGCGAATTGACAATGAGCAATCGCGTCTTCGGAGTGATCAGCGACAACGTCTCCTCGGCGGAGAAGGCGAAGCCGTTCTCCTCGCGGATCGGCACCGGAATGGGCTTGGCGCCGGTGAACTCGATCATCGAGCGGTAGATCGGAAAGCCGGGATTGGGATACATGATCTCGGCGCCGGGCTCGCCGAACATCAGGATCGACATGAACATGGTCGGCTTTCCGCCGGGCATGATCATCACGCTGTCGGGCGAGACTTCGACCTTGAAGCGCTTGTGCAGGTCGGCGGCCACCGCCTCGCGCAGCGCTGGGATACCGTTCGCCGCGGTATAGCCGTGATGCCCGTCGCGCAGCGCCTTGATCGCCGCCTCGACGATGAAGTCCGGCGTGCGGAAGTCCGGCTGGCCGATGCCGAGATTGATGATGTCGCGGCCCTGCGCGGCGAGCGCATTGGCCCGCGCCAGCACGGCAAAGGCGTTCTCCTCGCCGATGCGATCGAAGGCGGCGATGGTCTTGAGCATGGCATTCCCCCGCACGGTCTTGGACTTACTGCTTGGGCCTTGTCGGCCGGCCGGCAGTTCACCCGATCGGGCTGGGAAAATCAAATGGGAACGGAGGGTTAGTTCTCACCGCCGCCGAACTTGGCGTTGAAGTCCCGCCACAATTGCGCGCGGATGAACGGGTCCGGATCGGTTCCGAAATAGATGTCGTTCCAGATGATCGGACCGCAGGGATAGAGGTTGCCGCCGCGGCAGTTGGCCGTCGCCTTGGCAGCCGGCGCGCCGGCCATATGCTTGTGATGCTTGCGCGCCTTGGCATCGACGGGCGACGCGGCCAGCACCGCAAGTGCGAGCGCGATGATGAGTGTCTTGCCGAAATGCGCGGTCATGGGCTCCTCCACCGTCACTGCGATGAACACCGTGCCCGGATATTCAATCCGCAGTGGAGCGCTCACAAATTGGTGTAACGCTGCGCTGCGCCGCGCGCAGTCGGATTGCATTTTCGGCGGCATTCAGCGCATTCTCCGCGGCAATTGCGCAGTTTTCTCGAGAGGACACGAGCATGGCCAAGAAGAGCGAGAACAAGAACAACGGGAAGACGCCGCACCCCAAGGGCAAAAGCCTGCGCTCGCAGCTCTGGTTCGACAATCCCGAAAACCCGGGCATGACCGCGCTCTATCTCGAGCGCTACCTCAATTTCGGCCTCACCAGCGCCGAGCTGCGCTCCGGCAAGCCGATCATCGGCATCGCCCAGACCGGCTCCGACCTCTCGCCCTGCAATCGGCATCACCTGGAACTGGCGCATCGCGTGCGCGAAGGCATCCGCTCCGCCGGCGGCATCGCCTTCGAATTTCCGGTGCATCCGATCCAGGAAACCGGGAAGCGGCCGACCGCAGCGCTCGATCGTAACCTCGCCTATCTCGGCCTCGTCGAAGTGCTCTATGGCTACCCGCTCGACGGCGTCGTGCTGATGACAGGCTGCGACAAGACCACGCCCGCCTGCATCATGGCGGCGGCGACCGTGAACATCCCCGCGATCGTGCTCTGCGGCGGGCCGATGCTGAATGGCTGGTGGAAGGGCGAGCGCTGCGGCTCCGGCATGGCGGTCTGGAAGGCGCGCGAAGAGCTCGCGGCCGGCCGCATCGACAATAACGAGTTCGTCGAAATCGCTGCGGCGTCCGCGCCATCGGCGGGACATTGCAACACCATGGGCACGGCCTCGACCATGAACGCGCTCGCCGAAGCGCTCGGCATGACGCTGCCCGGCTCGGCGGCGATCCCTGCGCCCTATCGCGAGCGCGGGCAGATGGCCTACGAGACCGGCGTGCGCGCGGTCGAGATCGTGCACGAGGACCTCAAGCCCTCCGACATTCTCACCCGCAAGGCGTTCGAGAACACGATCATGGCCTGCTCGGCGATCGGCGGCTCGACCAATGCGCCGATCCACATCAACGCCATCGCCAAGCATATCGGGGTGCCGCTCGACATCGATGACTGGGAGAAGGTCGGCTACGACGTGCCGCTGCTCGTCAACATGCAGCCCGCCGGCAAATATCTCGGCGAGGAATATTTCCGCGCCGGCGGCCTGCCGGCGGTAATGAACGAGCTGCTGGCGGCCAAGCTCATTCGCGCCGACGCCATCACCGTCAACGGCAAAACCATGGGCGAGAACGTCAAGCGCGCCAAGGTCGGCGACCGTGACGTCATCTGGTCGCACAAGCGGCCGATGAAGAAGAAGGCCGGCTTCAAGGTGCTGCGCGGCAATTTGTTCGACTCGGCGATCATGAAAACGAGCGTGATCTCCGAGGATTTCCGCGCCCGTTTCCTCTCCGACCCGAAGGACCTGAACGCTTTCGAGGGCCGTGCCGTCGTGTTCGACGGACCGGAGGATTATCACCACCGCATCGACGATCCGTCGCTGAAGATCGACGCGCGCACGCTCCTCTTCATCCGCGGCGCCGGGCCGATCGGCTATCCGGGAAGCTGCGAGGTGGTGAACATGCAGCCGCCGGCGGCGCTGATCAAACAGGGCATCACCTCGCTGCCGTGCATCGGCGACGGCCGCCAGTCCGGCACGTCGGGCTCGCCGTCGATCCTCAACGCCTCACCGGAAGCTGCGGCCGGTGGCGGGCTGGCGCTGCTCAAGACCGGCGACCGCGTGCGCATCGACCTCAACAAAGGCACAGCGAATATCCTGATCAGCAAGGCCGAACTCGGCGAGCGCCGCGCGGCGCTGCAGAAGCGCGGCGGCTACAAATATCCCGCGAGCCAGACGCCGTGGCAGGAGATCCAGCGCGGCATGGTCGAGCAGCTCGAGGACGGCATGGTGCTCAAGCCCGCGGTCAAATATCAGCGCATCGTGCAGACCAAGGGCATCCCGCGCGACAACCACTAGCTGGCGATCAAATCCGGCGTCGCATCCGCGAGCGTCGGCGTTCCCGACAGCGCCATCGCGCGAATGAGCTCGGTGCGCAGATGCTCGAGCACCGCGCTCACGCCCTGCGCGCCGTTGACCGACAGCGCCCACAGGATCGGCCGCCCGATCAGCACGGCGCGCGCGCCGAGCGCCAGCGCCTTGAGGATGTCGGTGCCGCGGCGGATGCCGCCGTCGACATAGATCTCCCCCTGGCCCGCCACGCCGGCAACGACGTCGCGCAATGCGGCCATCGTCGTCACCGTGGTATCGAGATGGCGGCCGCCGTGATTGGAGACGATCACGCCCTTAGCGCCAAGCTCGAGACAGCGTTTCGCATCGTCGCCGCGCAGCACGCCCTTCACCATCACCGGCATCGGCGCGCGCTTGACCAGCCATTCGAGCTCGCGCCAGGTGACCGGGAACATCACCTTCCCCTTGAACGCCGCATCGTAAGCGGTGCGCGCGATCGGCGCGTTGGGCACGTTGATGTTGCGGATCTCCGGATCCGGCTCGTGCGGCAGACGCGAGGACCGCGGGCTCCAGCCGAACACCGGCGAATCCACCGTGAGGATCAGCGCGCGAAAACCCGCCGCGGCGATCCGATCGATGAAGGCTTCGATCTCCGCGCGGTTCGGCCACATATAGAGCTGAAACCATTGCGGCGCCGCGCGACGTTCGGCTGCCACGTCCTCGATGAGGCGGTTGGCATGGGTCGGCAGCGTGAACACCGTGTTCGCGGCCGCCGCGCCGCGCGCGGTGGCGCACTCGCCTTCGGGGTGAAACAGCTTATGCCGGCCGGTCGGCCCAACAATGATCGGCGCTGGAAGGCGCGCGCCAAGCACCTCGACGCTCGTATCAATTTTGCTGATGTCTCGCAGCATGCGCGGACGCAATCGCAGCGCCCGCCACGCCTCGGCGTTCTCGCGGGTGGAGATCTCGTCATCGGCGCCGGTTGCCGCGAAGGCATAAGACGCCGGCGGCAGCTTTGCCCGTGCCTGCGCTTCCAGAGCATCGAAGTCGACACAATCCACGGCATCCCCCGCTCTTCTTTGGACGCATGGCAGCGCCCTTGATCGTTGCGTAGCCGATGGATGGCTTGCGGCACAAGAAGCCGCTAGTTTTCTCCGCCGCCGGGAGAAAACCCATGCCGTCCGTCATCGACAAGTGCCGTGCCTATCGTCAGCTGCATGCCAGCGGCTGCTTCGTCATCCCAAATCCGTGGGATGTCGGCACCGCGCGCTATCTGCAGAGCCTGGGCTTCAAGGCATTGGCCTCAACCAGCGCCGGCTTCGCCTTCACGCAAGGTCTGCCCGACGGCACCATGAGCCGCGAGATGATGCTCGCGCATCTCGCCGAGCTCTGTGACGCCACCGACGTCCCAATCAATGCCGATTTCGAGGGCGGCTATGCCGATGCGCCGGAGGGCGTCGCCGAGAGCGTGCAGCTCTGCGTCGCGACCGGTGTCGCGGGTCTGTCGATCGAAGACTCGACGATGGACCCGAACGTTCCGCTCTACGATTTCGATCTGGCGCTGGCGCGGGTCAAAGCCGCGCGCGCGGCGATCGACAAGGCCGGCGGGCATGTGCTGTTCACGGCGCGCAGCGAAGGCTTCATTCGCAACCGCCCCGATCTCGACGAGACTATCCGCCGGCTCAAGGCGTTTGCCGACGCGGGCGCCGACTGTCTCTATGCGCCCGGCATCAAGACCCGCGAGCAGATCGAAGCCGTGGTCAAAGCGGTCGCGCCGAAGCCGGTGAATTTCCTGATGGTCAGCGCAACGCAGTTCAGCGTCGCTGATCTTGCCGCCATGGGTGTGCGCCGCATCAGCGTCGGCGGCACGCTCGCGCGCGTCGCCTGGACCGCGGTGACGCGCGTTGCCCGCGAGATCATGCAGGACGGCACGTTCAAAGGCTTCGAGGGCACCATGCCCAATGCCGAGCTCAACAAGCTCTTCCACGACGACATGAAGAAGCGCGGGCTCTCGTGACCACGCTCTCGGAGCCGCATCCACAGACCGGCCAGCCCGTCGGACCGAAGATCGACACCACGCCGGCACACCGGCCGGGCCCGGTGACGCTGCAAGGCCGCTACGGCCGCGTGGAGCGGCTGTCGCCAGCACATGCTGCGGATTTGTGGCAAGCCGTGCGCGGGCATGATGCGATGTGGACCTATATGGGACAATACGGCCCGTTCACCGACGGCGCCGCATTCGCCAAATGGGTCGAAAGCCGCATCCCGCTCGAGGATCCTTACTCCTATGCGATCATCGAGCCCTCAGGACGCGCGGTCGGCATCTTCACATTGATGGAGATCCGACCCGCGGCACGCGTCATCGAGGTGGGCCATGTCGTCTATTCGCCGGCCTTGCAGCGCACGCGGCTCGGCACCGAGGCGCAGTATCTGCTCGCGCGCTACGCTTTCGAGACGCTTGGCTACCGCCGCTACGAATGGAAATGCGATTCGCTCAACGCGCCGTCACGGCGCGCAGCGTTACGCTACGGCTTCGTCTATGAGGGCCTGCTGCGCTCGCACATGATCCCCAAAGGGAGAAGCCGCGATACCACCTATTTCTCCATGCTCGACAGCGAGTGGCCCGCGCGCAAGGCGAATTTCGAGCGCTGGCTCGCGCCGGAGAACTTCGACGCCGACGGGCGGCAGAAAGTCAGCCTCGGCAGCCTCAATGGAGCGCCGCCGTGAACCTGCGCCGCGCGGCCGCGTCCGACGTCACCGCGATCACCGCCCTGCAGCATGCGGCCTATGCGCCGAACCGGCCACTGCTCGGTGTCGAGCCGCTGCCACTCCTTTGCGACTACGCGGCCATCCTCAACGACTACGAAATCTGGCTGAGCGAGGACGCTCGCGGTCTCGACGGCGTTCTCGTGCTGCGCCCGCGCGTCGACGATCTGTTGGTCTGGAGCGTCGCCACGGCGCCTGTCGCGCAGGGCCGCGGCGTCGGCAAGCGGCTCCTCGCCGCCGCCGAAGCGCGCGCGGCCGAGCTCGGCCTGAACACCCTGCGCCTCTATACCGGAGAACCGCTCACCGGCAACATTGCATGGTATGAGCGCACCGGATATGTGCGCGAAAGCGTCGAGCAATTATCGGATCGCCGGCTGGTGCACATGGTCAAGCGCCTTACCGGATCGACAAAACATTAGGGAGTGAGACATGGCCGGACGTTTGAAGGGCAAGGTGGCGTTGGTCACGGCGGCAGGACAAGGCATCGGCCGCGCGATCGCCGAGGCCTTCATCGCCGAAGGCGCCAAAGTGATCGCCACCGACCTCGATGAGAAGAAGCTCGCCGGCCTCAAAGCCGCGAAGAAGGCCACGCTCGACGTGCGCTCGACCAAGGACGTCGAGGCACTGGCCAAGGCGGTGAACAAGCAATTCGGCTCCCTCGACGTGCTCGCCAATATCGCTGGCTTCGTGCATCAGGGCTCGATCTTCGACTGCTCCGACGAGGACTGGGATTTCTCCTTCGACGTCAACGTCAAATCCATGCATCGCACCATAAAGGCCTTCCTGCCGGCGATGCTGAAGAAGGGCAAAGGCTCGATCATCAATATGTCCTCGGGCGTCTCCTCGATCAAAGGTCTGCCCAACCGTTACGTCTATGGCGCCACCAAAGCCGCGGTGATCGGCCTCACCAAGGCGGTCGCCGCCGACACCATCACCAAGGGCGTTCGCTGCAACGCCATCTGTCCGGGCACCATCGTCTCGCCATCGCTCGACGAGCGCATCAAGGCGGTGTCGAAGCAGACCGGCAAGTCGCTGAAGGAGGTGCGCGAGGCCTTCGTCGCGCGCCAGCCGATGCAACGCCTCGGCACCGCCGAGGAAGTCGCGGCGCTGGCCCTGTTCCTCGCCAGCGACGAAGCAAGCTACATCACCGGGCAGCCGCATCTCGTCGACGGAGGCCTGGCGCTCTGATCAATGACGGCTTCGGTGAGCGCACCATCGCCGCGGCTCCTGAAGCAGCGGCCCTTCATCCTGCTGTGGCTGTCCCGCGTCGCCTCGACGATGGGCTACCAGATGCTGGCGCTGGTCGTCGGCTGGAAGATCTATGAGATCACCGGCAGTGCTTTCGATCTCGGCCTGGTCGGGCTGATCCAGTTCGTCCCTGCGGTGGTGCTCACCTTGCTGATCGGGCACGCTGCCGACCGCTATGACCGCCGGCTGATCGTGCGCATCGCGCAGGGCGTGCATTTTCTCGCGGCGCTGACTGTCCTTTACGGGCTGACGCGCGACACCTTGACCCGCGACCTCCTGTTCGTCGCCGTGTTCCTGATCGGCTGTGCGCGCAGCTTCGAGGTGCCGACCGCCCACGTGATCGTGCCGACGGTGGTGCCGGAGCTGCTGATCCCGCGCGCGGTCGCGGCCTGGACCTCGGCCAACCAGACCTCGGTGATCTGCGGGCCCGCGCTCGGCGGCCTGCTCTATGCGCTGAGCCCGACGCTAGTCTGCGCGCTCTGTCTCGGCTTCTTTGCGCTCGCGATCGCGCTCGTGACCTGCGTGCGCGTCGCGCGGCCGCCGGCGCTGCCCAATCCGCCGACCTTCGCCTCCGTCCTCGCCGGCTGGAGTTTCGTGCGCGGGCGCTCGCGGCTCCTCGGCGTCATCCTGCTCGACCTCTTCGTCATCCTGCTTGGCGGCGCCACCGCGCTGTTGCCGGTCTATGCGCGCGATATCCTCGCCGTGGGGCCGAGCGGGCTCGGCATGCTGCGCTCGGCGCCGGCCATCGGGGCACTTCTCATCACCATCGTGCTCTCGCGGCATCCAATCGAGCGGCACGTGGGCCCGGCGATGTTCACCGTGGTCGGACTGTTCGGCTGCGCCACCATGGTGTTCGGATTGTCGACATACTTCCCGCTGTCGCTCGTGGCGCTGGCGATCCTCGGCGCCTCCGACGCCGTCAGCGTCGTGCTACGCTTCTCCCTGGTGCAAATCGAGACGCCCGACCCGATGCGCGGCCGCGTCAGCGCCATCAACTATCTGTTCGTCGGTACCTCGAATACGCTCGGCGAGTTCGAATCCGGCGCGCTCGCCGCCTTGATCGGCACCGTGCCCGCGGTGTTCATTGGCGGGCTCGGCTCGGTGCTGGTGGCGCTGACCTGGTTCAAATTGTTTCCCGATCTCTGGAAAGTCGACCGGTTCGAGCCGGCCAAATAATCAAGCGGAGCCAAATCATGCACATCCTCATCACCGGCGCGGCTGGCATGATCGGCCGCAAGCTCACCGAGCGGCTCGCCCGCGAAGGCAAGCTCAACGGCAAGCCGATCGACAAGTTCACGCTGACCGACATCGTGGCGCCGCAGAAACCGGGGGGCTTCACCGGTGCCGTGGAAGCAAGCGCCGACGACCTGCCGGCGGTGGGCATCGCCGAGAAGCTGATCGCGTCGAAGCCCGACGTCATCTTCCATCTCGCCGGCGTCGTCTCCGGCGAGGCCGAGATCGATTTCGACAAAGGCTATCGCGTCAATCTCGACGGCGCTCGCCTGCTGCTCGAAGCCATCCGAAAGGCGGCCTACCGGCCCAAGGTCGTGTTCACCTCCTCGATCGCGGTCTACGGTGCGCCATTTCCCTATGCGATCCCCGATGACTTCCACCTGACGCCGCTCACTTCCTACGGCACACAGAAGGCAATGTGCGAGCTGCTGCTCGCCGATTACAACCGCCGCGACTTCCTCGACGGCGTCGGCATCCGCCTGCCGACGATCTGCGTGCGTCCGGGCAAGCCGAACAAGGCCGCGTCTGGTTTCTTCTCCGGCATCATCCGCGAGCCGCTCGCAGGCCAGGAAGCCGTGCTGCCGGTCGCCGACACCGTGCGCCATACCCATGCAAGTCCGCGCGCCGCGGTCGGCTTCCTCATCCACGCCGCTGGGCTCACCCGCGAGCAGCTCGGCCCACGCATCAACCTCGCCATGCCCGGCGTCTGCTGCACCGTCGCCGAGCAGATCGAGGCGCTGCGACGAATCGCTGGCGACAAGGTCGCGGCGCGCATCCGCCACGAGCCCGATCCGCTAATCATGCGCATCGTCTCCGGCTGGTCCGAGCGGCTCGATGCCAAGCGCGCCGCCGCGCTCGGCTTCAAGGCCGAAGCCTCGTTCGACGAGATCGTGCGCGCGCATATCGACGATGAGCTCGGCGGCAAGATCGCGTAGTGAATTGAGCAAGACGTTTGACGCCGTCACGGCCGGGCTTGACACCCGCAAGTCGGATATATCCGACTTGCGGTCTCCAACCAGATGCGGAAGTCGGACAAGTCCGACTTCCGGTGCCATCCATCAAGCTGGAAATAAATCTTCGCAAAGGGATGGATGCGCGGGTCAAGCCCGCGCATGACGGTGGAAAGGCTTCGGCTAGATTGGAATTGAATGCGCTTTCCCACACCACTCCTCCCGGCAACGCTTGTCCGCCGCTACAAGCGTTTCCTCGCCGATGTCGTGCTGCTCTCGGGCGAAGAGATCACCGCACATGTGGCCAATCCGGGAGCGATGACCGGCCTTGCCGCGCCCGGGTCGCGCGTGTGGCTCTCGAAGTCGGAGAATACGAAACGCAAGCTGCCTTATAGCTGGGAACTGGTCGAGGCAGATTTCGGCGGCGGCACCGAGCTCGTCGGCGTCAACACCGGCCATCCGAATGCACTGATTGCTGAAGCGCTCCGCGACAATGTCATCGGCGACCTGGCCGGTTACGAGCCGGCGCGGCGCGAGGTGAAATACGGCAAAGCTTCGCGCATCGATTTCCTCCTGAACGCGCCGGGGCGGCCGCCCTGTTATCTCGAGATCAAGAACGTGCATCTGATGCGGCAGAAGGGACTCGCCGAGTTTCCCGATTGCGTCACCGATCGCGGCGCGAAACACCTTGCGGAGCTCGGCGACGTCGTAGAGATGGGCGCCCGCGCCGTGATGCTGTTCGTCATCCAGATCGGCTCGGCACAGACTTTTGCGCTCGCGCGCGACATCGATACCGCCTATGCGCAGGCCTTCGATCGCGCTCGCGCCCGCGGCGTCGAGGCCTTCGCCTGGACCTGCGCCATAACGCGCGAGGGCATCGACATAAAGAGGCCGGTTCCGATCGAGGATTAATCTGGCGCATCGGCTTAATGCTTGCGCAGGACAGCGCAGCGCTTACATTGACCAATGAAACGCGACTTTTACCGCCAAATTCTCGTGAATTCCCTTGATGACCTACATTGATGCGGCCGTTGCGCCGCTGCGCAAGACCGGGCAGATCAAAATTCACGGCGCCGCCGGCTTCGAAGGCATGCGGCGGGCCGGCGCGCTCGTCGCGCGCTGCCTCGACATGCTGGTCGACGAGGTGAAACCCGGCGTCGTCACCGACAAGATCGATCGCCTGGTGCACGAATTCGCGCTCGATCACGGCGCGCTGCCGGCGACGCTGATGTATCGCGGCTACAAGAAATCGACCTGCACCTCACTCAATCATGTGGTTTGCCACGGCATTCCTGGCGACAAGCCGCTCAAGGAAGGCGACATCGTCAATATCGACGTGACGCTGATCCTCGACGGCTGGCATGGCGACTCGAGCCGCATGTATGCGATCGGCGCCATTCCGCGCCGCGCCGAGCGGCTGATCGAGGTCACCTATGAGGCGATGATGCGCGGCGTGTCCGCGATCCGTCCCAACGCCACCACCGGCGACATCGGCGCCGCGATCCAGACCTTTGTCGAGGCGCAGCACATGAGCGTCGTGCGCGACTTCTGCGGCCATGGGCTCGGCCGCCTGTTCCACGACGAGCCGAACATCGTGCATATCGGCCGGCCCGGCGAGGGCATCGTGCTCAAGCCCGGCATGTTCTTTACCGTGGAGCCGATGATCAATCTCGGCCGCCCACATGTGAAGGTGCTTTCCGACGGCTGGACCGCCGTCACCCGCGACCGCTCGCTCTCGGCACAGTTCGAGCACACCGTCGGCGTGACCTCGGACGGCGTCGAGATCTTCACGCTGTCGCCCAAAGGCCTCGACAAGCCGCCGTATAAGGTCGCTTAGCTCGCGGTCGCGAGCCGGCCGATCTCCGCGAATACCGCGCTGAGCTCGGCTTCCGTCGCGTTCGATCCGACGTCATAAACCGTGACGACCACCGGCGCGCGTTGCGGCGGCCAGATCACCGCGATGTCGTTCGCTGCATTGTTTCCGCCGCTGCCGGTCTTGTCGGCAACGCGCGAGCCGGGCGGCACGCCAGCGCGCAGCCGCTTGAGGCCGGTCTTGCCGGCGACAAGCCAGGCAATGAGCCGCTCGCGCGAGGCCGGTGACAATGCATCGCCGAGAACGATCTTGCGCACCGTTTCGAGCATCGCCAGCGGCGTCGTGGTGTCGCGCGTGTCATAAGGCTGCGCTTCATTGAGATCCGGCTCGCGACGATCGAGACGCGTGACATTGTCGCCGAGCGAATGCAGATGCGCCGTGAGCCCGGCCGGGCCTCCGTAGCTGTCGAGCAGCAGATTGGCCGCCGTGTTGTCGCTGACAGTGAGCGCGGCTTCGCAGAGCGCGCCAAGCGTCATCCCCTCACCCGTATGCATCCTGGTCACCGGGGAATAGGGGACCAATTCTTCCTTTTCGTAGGTGATACGGCGGTGAAGACTGTCTAGCTTGCGGTCAACCCGCGAGAGCACATAAGCGACCGCGAGCAGCTTGAAGGTGCTGCAGAGCGGGAATTGCTCGTCTCCCCGGTGCTCGATCAGTGCTGTCGTCGCGGTGTCGAAGATCGCCACCCCGAGGCGGCCGCCATGCTTCTGTTCGAGCGCGGCCAAGGCGCGCTGGACCTCTGCCTCGCTGCCGGAGGCAAGAAGCGGCTGAATGGCCATGGCCGGCAAGCCGAGCAACGAGGCGGCCATGAGCGCCCGGCGGTTGATGCGGTGCATCCCTCATCTTTAGCGCAGAAAATGAGGGCTTGCGGGGGTCTCGACATCGCTGGAACAAAATGAGAACCTGATGGCAGAGTGCGTGGAGGAGTGATGCGGACGCGACCTGCAGGCCAGTTTTCGGACGTGAGCGCGGTGCCGCTCGCGCTGCACGGCGATGCGCAGGCGCTGCAGACGCTGCCGCATTACCACGGCCACCGCGAGCGGCTGCGGGCGCGCTTCCGCGCAGCCGGCAGCGAGGCGGTGAGCGATTACGAGCTGCTCGAGCTCATTCTGTTTCGCGCGATCCCAAGAAGCGACGTGAAGCCGCTGGCGAAGGCGCTCATCGCCGCGTTCGGCTCCTTCGCCGAAGTTCTGGCGGCGCCGGAGGCGCGACTCAAGCGGATCGAGGGCATCGGCGATGCGGTGATCACCGAGCTTAAGGTCGTGCATGCGGCCGCGGGCCGCATCGCCAAGGCGCAGATCAAGGGCCGGCGCGTGCTCTCCTCATGGTCGTCGGTGATCGACTATTGCCGCACCGCGCAGGCATTCGCCGAAAAGGAGCAGTTCCGCATCCTGTTCCTCGACAAGCGCAACCAGCTCATCGCTGACGAGGTGCAGCAGATCGGCACTGTCGACCACACGCCCGTCTATCCGCGCGAGGTGGTCAAGCGCGCGCTCGAACTATCCGCCACCGCGCTCATCCTGGTGCACAATCATCCCTCCGGCGATCCGACGCCTTCGGCCGCCGACATCAGCATGACCAAGTCGATCGTCGATATCGCCAAGCCGCTCGGCATCGCCGTGCACGACCATCTCATCGTCGGCAAGGAAGGGCATGCGAGTCTCAAAGGGTTGAGATTGATCTAGCGCCCCGGCGGTGGCTCATAGCCACCGAGAACGCCAACAGTAGATTCTCCGGCGTCTGCTTAACTCCTTAGCGACACACGAAGCTCATGCCATGAGACGCCGCCTCCCTGCTCCACCAGTGGGCAGCGCCCATTCGCAGATGGGAGCTCTGCGCAGCCCGCGCAGGGCCCGCGCGTTGACAAGCTTCGCCACGCAAGACCATCATCTTCACAAGAAAAATAACGCAGTCTGCACACGGGGAAACGCCATGCTCTTGCGAGCCTTGCGGGCGGCGGCCGCCGCCGTTCTTTCTGTCCTCCTCCCACTCTCGGTGGCGCTCACCGGCCAGGCTTCCGCCGAGGAGTGGAATTTCTACATGCACCAATCGGCGCCGAATTTCGCGACCTCGCGCGGCGCCAAGCTTTTCACCGAGGAGATTGAAAAGGCGACGAACGGCGCGCTGAAGGTACGATTGCATCTGGCCGGCACACTGCAGATCAATGCCAGCAACATCACGCAGGCTGTGGGCGAGAACGTCGTGCAGATCGGTGATGATTTGTTCAACTCCGGCAATGTGCCGGTCTCCGGCATCATGCGCCTGCCGATGTTGATCCAGTCCTACGACGACTTCACCAAGGCCGACGCGGTGCTCAAGCCGTATATCGAAAAGACGTTCGCGCAAAAGGGTGCGACCGTGCTCGCCTCCTACACCTATCCGCTGCAGTTCATGTGGGGGCGCAAGAAGCTCACCTCGCTCGAGGACATCAAAGGGCTGAAGCTGCGGGTGGCGCAGCCCGAGCAGGGCGAATTCGTCCGCCGTTTCGGCGGCACCTCGATCACTATGAGCGCGCCGGAAGTCCCCTCCGCGCTCGATCGCGGCGTGGTCGACGGCATCTTCACCGCTGGCGTCGGCGCCGTGCTGTGGAAGGACCTGCTCAAATACGGCTATGTGCTGATCATCAACGTCAACAACTCGTATTTCATCGCCAACACCGACGCCTTCAACAAGCTCGCCCCCGATCTGCAGGCCAAGGTGCGCAAGGTCGCCGCTGACACCGCGCGCTGGGATCAGGACACGATGAAGGAGGAAGAAGCGGCCTCGGTGAAAACGCTCACGGACGCCGGCTACGTCTTCACCAAAGCCAAGCCCGAGGAGGTCGCCCGCGCCGTCGACACCATGAAGCCCTATTGGGACGAATGGGCGAAGTCGCGCGGCCCCGACGTGGTCGAGGCGCTCGGCAAGGTGCGCGCGGCGCTCGGCCGGTAAGCGGGACATGACGTCGGGCACAGGCGATCGCCTGCCGCTCGCTCCGGCGGCGCAGGCGATCGGCAAGGGCATCGTCGAGCGCGTCTGCAACTATATCTGCCTCGCCGCACTCGCGGTGATGCTCGTCGTCATCGCAATCGACATTATCACCCGCTCACTGTTCAACTTCTCGTTCGAGATTTCCGACGAGCTCGGCGGCTATCTGCTCGCGACCCTCACCTTCATCAGCCTGCCGGTCTGTCAGGCCAACGATACCTTCCATCACGTTGAGTTCGTGCAGGCGCGGCTGTCGCCGCGCGGCCGCGCCATCTCGCACGCGATCTTCGACGCGCTGTCGCTGGCCTTTTGCGTGCTGCTCTTTTGGCAGCTCATCCGCTTCGAGATGTCGTCCTGGCGCTTTGACGATCACGCTCCGACCTATCTGGCGACACCCTTATGGATTCCGCGCACCGCGATGCTCATCGGCGCGGCGGCGCTCTGCGTCACGGTGACCCGGACGCTTGTCGTCGATATCGGCAAGGCGCTGCGCTTCGACAAGCAGGCCGGCGCATGAGTCCGGAGCTGCAGATCGTCATTACCTTCACGGTGTTCCTGGCGCTGCTGATTGGCGGCATGGCTGTGCCGTTCGCCATTGCGGTGCCGGCGGTGCTTTATCTCCTGCTGCAAGGCGGGCTGCCGAGCCTCAACAGCCTCGGCCTCGTGAGCTGGGGCAGCATGAACAGCTTCGTGCTCACCTGCGTGCCCCTGTTCATGCTCATGGCCGAGATCCTGCGCGTCAGTGGCCTGAGCAGCCGCATCTATGGCGGCTTGTCGAAGCTCGTCTCGCGGTTGCCCGGCGGCCTGCTGCAAACCAATATCGCCGGCTGCGCGGTCTTCGCCTCGGTGAGCGGCTCGAGCATCGCGACCGCCGCCTCGATCGGCGGCGTCGCGCTACCGCAACTCATTCGCCGCAATTATCATCGCCCGCTCGCGGCCGGATCGCTCGCCGCCGGAGGGACTCTTGGCATCCTCCTGCCGCCGAGCTTCGGCATGATCGTCTACGGCACCTTCACCGAGACTTCTGTTCCCAAGCTGTTCATGACCGGTGTCGTGCCCGGCCTGATCATGACCGCACTGTTCATGCTCTATATCGGCGTGCATGCGAGCCTGGCGCCGCAGGTGGCGCCACGCGAAGCCGGCCCGGGGTCACTGCGCGAATTCTTCCGCGCGCTCGCCGATGTGCTCCCCTTCGCCATCCTCATCGCCGGCACGCTCGGCGGCATCTATGCCGGCCTCGTCACCACCACCGAGGGCGCCACCATCGGCTGCTGCCTCGCCATCGCGCTCGGTGCTATCGCCGGGGACTTGACCTGGAAGGGCGTCCTGCAGGCGATGCAGAACACCATCAAGTTTTCCGGCAACATCCTCTTCATCATCTTCACCGCCTACATCTTCTCCTACGCCATCAGCTTCGCCGGCATCGGCGAGCGGGTGACGGCTTTCATCGTCGGCCTGCATCTGAGCCGGCTGGAATTCTTCTTTGCCTTGTTCGTGCTCTACACCGTGCTCGGCTGCCTCATCGAAAGCCTGGGCATGATCGTGATCACCGTGCCGCTGATCTTTCCCGTGCTGCCAAGCTACGGCATCGATCCGCTGCTGTTCGGCGTGGTGCTGGTGCTGTTCGTCGAGCTCGGACAGATTTCGCCGCCGATCGGCATCAACCTCTTCGTCATCCAGAGCATCTGGGACGGCAAGCTCTCGGAAGTGATCCTCGGCACCATCCCGTTCCACCTCACAATGTTCGTGGTGCTGGCGCTGGTGATCATCTGGCCGGACATCGCGCTCTGGCTGCCGCACCACGTGACCCGATAGGCGAGCATTCCGCATGCAGCGCAGCACCGCCCGTATCCTCACCACCCACACCGGCAGCCTGCCGCGGCCGCGCGAGCTGACGAAACTCTACGCAGCACGCGCGCGCGGCGAGCGCGTCGATGCCGGCGAGATCGAGCGCGCCGGCCGCGACGCGGTACGCGGCGTGGTGCGCAAGCAGCGCGAGGCAGGCATCGACATCGGCAACAATGGCGAGCAGCAGCGCGATTCCTTCTTTCTCTATCTCAAGGAGCGTCTGTCCGGCCTCGGCGGGAGCTGGGAGCGGCCGTCGCGCGCCGACGTCGACCGCTATCCGGAATTCAAGCGCATGTGGGCCGAACAGCATGCCAGCAAGACGCAGGTGTCGGCACTCGGTGGCCTGCCCAAGGCGATCGGCGACATCCGCTATCTCGACGCAGGTGCCATCAACGATGAATGCGCGCATTTCCAGAGCGTGCTTGCCGAAAACCCAGGCGGCTTCGTCGAGCCGTTCATGAGCGCGCCCTCGCCTGGCATCGTCGCCACGGCGGTGAAGAACGAGCATTACGATTCGCTTGCGTCCTATCTCGCCGCGCTCGGCAAGGCGCTGCAGGTCGAATACGAAGCGATCGTCGCCCACGGGCTCCTCTTGCAGATCGACGCGCCCGATCTCGCGCTGGAACGCCACATCACCTACAAGGACAAGCCCGTCTCGGCCTTCGTCGAGTTCGTCGAGCTGGTGGTCGCGACCATCAATCGAGCGCTTACCAATGTGCCGCGCGAACGCGTGCGCCTGCATGTCTGCTGGGGCAACTCCGAATCCCCGCATGACAGCGACGTGCCGCTCGAAGACATCCTCCCGGCGCTGCAGCAGGCCAAAGTCGGCGGTTTCGTGCTGCCCTTTGCCAATCCGCGCCATGCGCACGAGTTCAAGTGCTTCGCCAAACGCCCGCTGCAGCACGATCAGATTCTGGTCGCCGGCGTGATCGACAGTCTGACCAATTTTGTCGAGCATCCGGAAGTGATCGCGGATCGCCTGGAACGCGTTGCCGCGGTGATCGGCGATCCGGCACGCGTGCTCGCCGGCACCGATTGCGGTTTCGATACATCGGCCGGCTGGGGCCGTGTCGCCGAGGACGTGGTCTGGGCCAAGCTGAAGAGCATGAGCGAGGGCGCGAAGATCGCGTCGGAACGGCTCTTCACCCACCGTTAGCCGGCTGATTCGAGCCAGCCGTGCATGCGCAGGCTGCCGGCGCGCATTTTGCTGACAGAGCTCCACCGGAGTCTGCGCGCGTCCTGCGCCAGCCGTTCTGCCAATCTGCGCAACGTGTTCCGCACCGATGAGCATGCAACGCTCTAGAGTTTCGACTCGATGGATAATTTGGAGGCGATAGAACAACGATGCGCGTCATGCTCAAATTTGTGCTCCCCGTCGAGAAATCGAACCACGCGTTTGATGACGGCTCGCTGGGTAAGACGATCGAAGCGGTGATGAACAAGCTCAAGCCCGAAGCGGCCTATTTCGCCCCGATCGATGGCAAGCGCGGCGGAATGATGTTTGTCGACCTCGCAGAGCCGTCCCAGATCGTCGAAGCTGTCGAACCGCTGTTCCACAATCTCAATGCAGCGGTCGAGGTCATTCCGGTGATGAACGCCGACGAGCTGCGCAAGGGGCTGTCAAAGGCCGCGCAGCGGTAGCCCGCTTCGACTTGCCGATGGCGGCCGTTGTCGGGAGCGGCCCGAAGCCCTGACCGCAAAAGGCAATGCAATGACCGCATCAGCACATGACGGCGTCGCCGTGATCAAACCCGGTACGACCTACGTCGGCCAGCAGGGCTTCACCTACGGCGCCGGCGCCTCGGCGGAAACGATCGGTGCGCGCGCGGTTTGCATGAATGTCCTACCGATGCCGCCCGGCATTCGCGCCAAGGCGCACTATCATAAGGGCATTGAAACGATCGCCTATATGCTCGAAGGCGAATGCGCAGTGTATTACGGCGACGAGCTGAGGCAGCGCGTTCTCGTGCGCCAGGGCGAACAGTGTTTCGTCGCCGCCGATATGCCGCATGCGCCATGCAACGAAAGCGTCAAGCCTTGCACCTGGCTCGTGGTGCACTCCTCCGGAAGCGACCAGGACGGCATCGTGCTGTTGCCGGAGCTTGACGACAGGCTTGCACGGCGTCTGGGCTCTGCAGCGTAGCCGGAAAGGTTAGCCGGCGGATTTGAGCCTGCCGGACATGCGCAGGATGTAGGTCAGCACCTCGGCGACCGCCCGATAGAGCTCGACCGGAATCTCCTGCTCAAGCTCGACTTGCGACAACGCCGTCGCCAGGCCGGGATTTTTCGTGATCGGAATGCGATTGGCCTCGGCGAGCTCGACGATCTTGCGCGCAAAGTCGCCATAGCCGATCGCGGTCACGCGCGGTGCCCGCGGCTTTTCGTATTCCAGCGCGACGGCGAGCTTGCGGCCCTCGCTCATGTGGCACGATCCAGGAACATGCCTGCCTCCACCGGTTGCGGCAGCGGCGCGCCGGCTTGGCACTGCAGCGATCCAGGCTCGAGATCGGCGCCGCGCAACGCCGCTTCAAGGAGCGGCAAGCCGGCCGAAAGCTCCCGTGCGCTGTCCGGCCGCTCGGCCTTCAAGGTCACCGCCGTGCGGCCCTGTGCGAGCGCAATCATCGCATGCACCGGACCGACCGGCTCGACATCGATGGAGAAATTGACGCGCCAGACGGGCGCCATGGCTTCACCCTCAGGGCCGGAAGCGTCGCGCTCGACCCGCATCTGTGCCACGGCGGTCCCCTGATTGGTCGCGAGCGGGATTTCCAAGGTCAGCGCATTGTTGTCGGGGCCGAAGAACTTGGCGTCCTGTTTCTGGTCGCGGGACAGCGACGCGATCTGCAGCAGCGTCTGGCGCGCGATGGCGGCATCGGTCTCGTTGAGCAGATGCTGCGCCAGCTCGCGCATCGACATCGTGCTGCTGAGGCTTGTCGAGGCCGCTGCCTGCGCGGAGGTCGGCGCGTTGCGGAATGGCGGCATTGGCACGCTCGCGCGCGCCGCCGGCTTGTCGTCGCCTTTGGCGACGAGCGGCGCAACCAATGCCGCCATCGCCGGCTCCTCCGCATCGACCCAGCCCTGCAGCGCCAGGCGCAGGGCCACCAGCACGCTCTTGAGGTCGGCCGGCGTGGATTGCGGGACCGCTGCAGGCGCGGTGGACGCGACCGCGATCTCCGGCTCGCCCACCAGACCGGAGCGCAGGACGGCAGTCTTGATCTCGCTCGCGGTGACCATCGTCTTGCTGCCGACATCGAGACGCAGCCCGAACAGTTGCTGCGCGAGCGCAACGATCTTGGGCGGAATCGGCAGATCGGGCTGCGTCAACACGGCCTGCAAGTCGGCATAAAGCGGCGCGACGCTGTCCTGGCGCGTCGCGGCGTCGCCGACCAGAGCAGCAGCGAGCTTTTGCACCGCTGCCGCAGGGACCTGCGCGGCGCTGGCCTGCGGCGGAGGAACTGTCTGCGCAATGGAGATCGTCTGCGGCGCTGAGGTCGTCGGCGCGGGTGTCGCAGCGTCGGTGAGGCTCGGCGCCAAAGCGACGGGCTGGCCGCTCTGTTGTTGTTGCGGCGTCGGCGCTGCCGTCGGCAACGTCGGTGTCGCGGCGGGCGCCGATATCGAGATCGATGTCGCTACCGACACGGGAGCTTGTGGCTGCGTTGGCGCCTGCGCATTATTCGGAAGCGGCGTGATGACGAGGCTTGGCTCTTCGGTCGTCCCCTGCACGCTCACCTGCACTGGTGTGCCGGGCGCGAGCGGGACGTCCGCCGCCACCTCGATCGTCCCGCTCGGGAGCTGCAGCTTGAGCGTCGCGTCATCGAGCAGCGAAAGCACGATGGCGTTGACGACGTCGCCGGGCCGCAAGCGCAGCTGTGGCGCGGCCGCGGCTTCGGCCAGTGCCGCCGCCAGATTTTGCAGACTCACCGAGCTCATGCGATCGCCCCTCGGGTGATCGAGGCTAGCGAATGGTCGTTAATGCTTTGTTAACCATGAGGAATCCGCGCCAATTCGGCGGAATCTCCAGATCGGTCATCGCGGACATTGATTCGACGACAAGCGATCCGCAAATATCGAGCGAGTTAGCCTCAGGAGCGATGCATGTGCCGGAACATCAAGACGCTGTTCAACTTCGAGCCGCCGGCGACCGAGGACGAGATCCGCGCGTCGGCGCTGCAATTCGTGCGCAAGCTCTCCGGCTTCACGCATCCCTCGAAGGCCAATCAGGCGGCGTTCGAGCGCGCGGTCGACGAGGTGACCGCGGTGGCGCGGCGGCTGCTCACGTCACTGGAGACCTCGGCCCCGCCGCGCGACCGCGAGATCGAGGCCGAGAAGGCGCGTGCAAGGGCGCGCGAGCGTTACGCCTGAGCGGGCCGATTACTGCCGCACCATCGTGATTGGATTGGCGCCGTCGGGCACACGGCGCCAGATGCCTTCACCCTCCTCGAAGCGCCAGACGGTCTTGCCGCCGCTCTGCAGCACCAGCTCGCCATTCTCCATCTGCCAGGAGACGAAGCCCAGCTGCACGATTGAGCCGGCGCATCCGGGCTTCACAGTCAGCGCCAGGCCGTTGCGCGCCGGCGTGTTCGCCAGCGTGAACACGCAGAGCGGCTTATCGGAGCGCATCATGGTCCAGTCGCCTACCATCTGCTCCGCCGTCTGCTGCGGCTGATCGGGCGCGCTGCTGTTCGCCGCCTGCAAGAAGAGGACGCCCACGCCCGGCGTCGGCGCCTCGTAGATACCGGTTTCCACCTCGCTGAACTCGACGAGCGGCTTGTTGTGCGCATCGACGAAGCGCAGGAGATCGTTGTCGGGATAGGTCCAGGCTTCGATGTCCTTCACGAACGGGAACTGACTCGCGCAGTTCGGGTCGAATTCGAGCTTGAAGCCGTTCGGCATTCGATCAGTCTTGAACGTGATCGTGCAGGTCTTGTCACGCTCGGCATTGGCGAACTCCCAGGGTCCGTTGAGGAGCTTCGCTGCCGAATCGTTTCCCGACGTTTGCGCCGAAGGCGGCGTCGGTGCCTGCAGCGTCGGCGCTTGCGGTGCTGGGGCCTGCGCCGACGCAGCGCTGGCTGCGATCAATAGACAGAAGAGAGCCGCGGTGCGGATGGGCATTGCTTACCGCTTCGGGGGCCAGGGCGTTTCTGGCACCGGCGTCAGCGGCGCCTTGCCGGCGGCCCAGGCGAGAATGTTGTCGACTACCAGTTGATCCATCGCCTTGCGTGTGAACACCGAAGCCGAGCCGAGATGCGGAAGCAGGACCACATTGTCCATCGCGATCAGCTCCTGCGGCACCTGCGGCTCCTTGGCGAACACGTCGAGGCCGGCGGCCATGATGGTCTTGTCCTTGAGCGCCTTGATCAGTGCCGGCTCGTCGACCACCGAGCCGCGCGCCATGTTGATGACGATCCCCTGCGGGCCGAGCGCTTCGAGCACTTCTTTGTTGATCATGTTCTGCGTCGCCGCGCCGCCGGGAACGATGATCATGAGGACATCGACGTCGCGCGCCATGTCGAGAAGCTTCGGATAGTGCTTGTAGGCGACGCCCGCCTGCTCCTTGCGGCTGTGATAGACCACCGGCACGCCGAAAGCCTCGAGCCGCCGCGCGATGGCCTTGCCGATCCGCCCCATGCCCACCATGCCGACCGTGCGGTCGCGAAGCGTCGCCTTGGAGAGCGGATAGGCCTTCTCCATCCACTTGCCCGCGCGCAGGTAGCGCTCGGCTTGCGGGAACTCGCGCACAGTGTTGAGCAGCAGTCCGATCGAGGTGTCGGCAACCTCCTCATTGAGCACGTCAGGCGTGTTGGTGACGGTGATGCCGTGCTCACCGGCCCACTTGGCATCGATGTGGTCGTAGCCCACGCCGAAGGAGGAGATGATCTCGAGCTTGGGAAACCGCTGCATGTAAGCGGCGTCGATGCGATTCGACGTATAAGAGACCGCAATGCCGCGGATCTTCGGCCCGACCTCCTTGATGAAGGCCGCCTCGTCCTTGGCGTCGATCGGATAATGCATGGCGCATGCCGGCGAGAGGCCCTCGACCATGACCGGCTTCTTGTTGCCGACCAGCAGTACATCGGGTTTGTCGCCGGGCATTTTTGCGGTCTCCTCGGGGTTTAGTCTGATGGCGCGCAAGTTCGTGGGAACGCGCCGGACAAGTCAATCTTTATCGCGGATCACGGGCCGCATAAAACGAATATCTGACTTGATTTCATTAGCCTAGCGGACCCATCATTTGACCGTGAAGGTGCCGCGCCGTAGACAGGTCGCGGGCTAGAAAGCGGGCACGAAGAACCCGAGGAACGACGCCGGCTTCAACCGGCCTGACTGGCCCGCCTGGGAGGGAACAGACATGGCTTCGGTCGCGATCCGCGACGTCCGCAAGACATTTGGGATGACGGCCGTGATTCACGGCGTCAATGTCATGATCGGCGACGGCGAGTTCGTCGTGCTGGTAGGCCCGTCGGGCTGCGGAAAATCGACGTTGCTGCGCATGATCGCGGGGCTCGAAAACATCTCCGGCGGCGAGATCCGCATCGGCGAGCGCGTGGTCAATAACCTGCCGCCGAAAGAGCGCGACGTGGCCATGGTGTTCCAGAACTACGCGCTCTATCCGCACATGACCGTCGGCGACAACATGGCGTTCTCGATGAAGCTGCGGGGCGCGCCGAAAGCCGAGATCGAGACCCGCGTCAAGCGCGCCGCCGAAATCCTCGGCCTGGAGACCTATCTCGAGCGGTTTCCGCGGCAGCTCTCCGGTGGGCAACGCCAGCGCGTGGCCATGGGCCGCGCTATCGTGCGCGATCCACAGGTGTTCCTGTTCGACGAGCCTTTGTCCAATCTCGACGCCAAGCTGCGCGTGCAGATGCGCACCGAGATCAAGGAGCTGCACCAGCGGCTGAAGACGACCACGATCTACGTCACCCACGACCAGATCGAGGCCATGACCATGGCCGACAAGATCGTGGTGATGCATGACGGCCTGGTCGAGCAGATCGGCGCGCCGCTCGAGCTCTATGACAAGCCGCAGAACCTGTTCGTTGCCGGCTTCATCGGCTCGCCGGCGATGAATTTCCTCAAAGGCGCCATCCGCGCTAATGGCGCGCTCGCCTTCGAGGGTCCGGGCGGCACCAAGCTGCCGCTCGCGACGGCGCCGTCGGGCAGCGACGGCCGCGCCGCGGTTTATGGCGTGCGACCCGAGCATTTCACCCTCGCTGACGACGGCGCCGAAGCCGAGGTGCAAGTGGTCGAGCCGACCGGCGCGGAGATCCAGATCGTCGCCAAGCTCGGCGACGCCGACGTCACGGCCGCTTTCCGCGAGCGTCACCCTTTCAAGCCGGGCGACAAGATCCGGCTCAAACCCGATCCCCGTCTCGTGCATCTGTTCGACGCGACGTCGGGGCAACGACTCAATGCTTGAGTCCAAACACGTGCCTGAGTTCAAACGGAGGAACGACCAATGACCATTTTCACCCGCCGCGCCCTGATGCAGGGAAGCACCGCGGCGATTACCGCTGGAGCGCTGACCGGCCCGGCTTTGCTCGATTGGGCCAAGGCCTGGGCGCAGACTGCGCCTTGGAAGCCGGAGAAAGGCGCGGCGCTGTCACTGCTGCGCTGGAAGTATTTCGTGCAGTCGGAAGATGACGCCTTCGTCAAGCTGATCGACGCCTTTACCCAGGCGACCGGCGTGAAGGTGACGATCTCGCGCGAGAGCTATGAGGACGTGCAGCCGAAGGCCTCGGTCGCCGCCAACACCGGCGCCGGCCAGGATATGTTCTGGGGCCTCTACTCGCTGCCGCACCTGTTCCCGCAGAAGTGCCTCGACGTCACCGACGTCGCCGACTATCTCGGCAAGAAATACGGCGGCTGGGTGCCGTCTGCGCAGGCTTACGGCATGAGCGGCAAGAAGTGGATCGCGATCCCGGTCTGCTACAGCGGCAACATGATCAACTATCGGCTCGAAGCCTCCGCCAAGGCCGGTTTCTCCAAATTCCCGACCACCACCGACGCCTTCCTCGAATATGCGAAGGCGATGAAGAAGAACAACACGCCGGGCGGCTTCGCGCTTGGCCACGCCTCGGGCGACGGCAATGCCTGGGTCTATTGGTGCCTGTGGGCGCATGGCGGCAATGTCGTCGACAAGAATGACAAGGTGATCATCAATTCGCCAGAGACCGAGAAGGCGCTCACCTACGCCAAGGCGCTCTATGAGAACATGGCGCCAGGAGTCGCTGCCTGGAACGACGCGTCCAACAACAAGGCCTTCCTCGGCGGCGAGATCAACTGGACCGACAACGGCATCTCGATCTATGTCGCGGCGAAGAACGATCCATCGAAGAACGCGATCGCCAAGGACATGGATCACGCGGTGTGGCCAGTCGGGCCGATCGGCAAACCGACGGAGCTGCACCTGCTCTATCCGATCCTGGCCATGACCTACACGAAGTATCCGCAGGCCTGTAAGGCGCTGATGGCGTTCATGCTGGAGGCCGATCAGTTCAACAAATGGCTCGTGGCCTCGCAGGGCTATCTCACGCACTGCCTCAACGCCTACGACAAGAACCCGATCTGGACCGCCGATCCGAAGAACACGATCTTCGGCGAAGCCGGCAAGCGCACGTTGACCGCAGGCGGGCTCGGCTCCGTCGGTGAGAAGGCGGCCGCGGCGATTTCCGACTTCGTGGTGCTCGACATGTTCGCGGCCTTCTGCACCGGCCGCGAAGACGCCAAAGGCGCCATCAAGATCGCCGAACGGCAGCTGCAGCGCATCTATCGCTGAGCCTGAATGTGACATCCCTTCTCCGCTTCGCGCGGAGGAGGGATGGCACAGCAAAGCAGTGAAATGACCGACCTCGCCATCAACAGCATTAAGCCGGCGCCGCGCGAAGCAACCGCATGGACGCGGCTGAGGATGAACAAGAACTGGATTTCGTTCTGGTTCATGCTGCCGGCGGCGGCGTTCCTGATCCTGTTCCTCGCCTATCCGCTGGGGTTAGGCGTCTGGATGTCGTTCACCGATGCGCGCATCGGCCGCCCCGGCGAGTTCATCGGCATCGAGAATTACGAATGGCTGTGGGACGACAGCGTATTCTGGCTCTCGGTATTCAACACCATCCTGTACACCACCGTCGCCAGCGCCATTAAGTTCGCCGTCGGCCTCTATTTGGCGCTCCTGCTCAACGAAAATCTGCCGTTCAAGGCGCTGCTGCGCGCGGTCGTGCTCATTCCCTTCATCGTGCCGACCGTGCTCTCCGCCATCGCCTTCTGGTGGATCTACGATCCGCAGTTTTCCATCGTCTCCTGGTCGCTGCGGCATCTCGGCCTGATCAACGGCAATATCGACTTCCTCGGTGACATCTGGAACGCGCGCTGGTCGGTGATTTTCGCCAATATCTGGCGCGGCGTGCCCTTCGTCGCCATCACGCTCCTCGCTGGCCTACAGACGGTGTCGCCCTCGCTCTACGAAGCCGCGACCATCGACGGCGCCACGCGCTGGCAGATCTTCCGCCACATCACCTATCCACTGCTCACGCCGATCATCGCGGTGGTGATGACCTTCTCGGTGCTGTTCACCTTCACCGACTTCCAGCTCATTTGGGTGCTCACGCGCGGCGGCCCGGTCAATGCCACGCAGCTGATGGCGACGCTGTCCTATCAGCGCGCCATCCTCTCCGGCCATCTCGGCGAAGGCGCGGCGATCTCGACCGCGATGATCCCGTTCCTGCTCGGCGCCATCCTGATCTCCTGGTTCGGATTGCAGCGTCGGAAATGGCAGCAGGGAGAGAGCAATGACTGAGACGCTCGTCCCCAAAGTTGCCGATCCGCATTCGGTGCTCGCCGGCTCGTCCGCCGCCGCCGACCACAGCGAGGGCATGAGCTATCTGCAAACGCTGCCGAAGCGGCTTGTCACAGTCTATCTGCCGCTGTCGATTATCCTCCTCGTGCTGCTGTTCCCGTTCTACTGGATGGCGCTCACCGCCATCAAACCCGACGACCAGCTGCTCGACCTCGATAAATACAGCCCGTTCTGGACCTGGAACCCGACGTTCCACCACATCTACAAGCTCATCTTCGAGACGCAGTATCCAGTGTGGCTGTGGAACACAATGCTGGTCGCGGTCTGCGCCACGATTCTCTCCATCATCGCCAGCGTGCTTGCCGCCTACGCGCTGGTGCGGCTGCGCTTCAAGGGCGCGCAATGGGTCGGCGGAGCGATCTTCCTCGCCTATCTGGTGCCGCCGTCGATCCTGTTCATTCCGCTGTCCTATGTCGTCTTCCAATACGGGCTGTTCGATACACCGTTCGCGCTGATCCTCACTTATCCGACGATCCTGATCCCGTTCTCGACCTGGCTGCTGATGGGCTATTTCAAGACCATCCCCTTCGAGCTCGAGGAATGCGCGCTGATCGATGGCGCCAGCCGCTGGCAGATCCTGATCCGCATCGTGCTGCCGCTCGCGATTCCCGGGCTGATCTCGGCCTTCATCTTCTGCTTCACGCTGTGCTGGAACGAGTTCATCTACGCGCTCACTTTTCTGTCCTCGACGCAGAACAAGACGGTGCCGGTGGCGATCGTGAACGAGTTCGTCGACGGCGACATCTATCGTTGGGGCTCGCTGATGGCCGGCGCGCTGGTCGGCTCGTTGCCGCTCGTCATTCTCTATGCCTTCTTCGTCGAGCATTACGTGTCGGCGATGACGGGCGCCGTGAAGGAGTAATCCGTGACCGAACGCGTCGGCTTCATCGGCCTTGGCCTCATGGGCCACGGCATGGCCAAGAATCTGCTCAAGAAAGGCCACGCGCTGACCGTGCTCGGGCATCGCAAGCGGGCACCGATTGACGATCTGGTCAAGCGCGGCGCCAAAGAAGCCAAAAACGCCGAAGAGCTGGCAAAAGCCTCCGACATCGTCTTTCTCTGCGTCACCGGATCGACCGAGGTCGAGGCGCTCGTGCGTGGCGCGCACGGCCTCAAAGCCGGCGCGCGCAGCGGCCTCATCATTGTCGACTGCTCGACATCGGATCCGAACTCCACCATGGCGCTCGCCGCTGAGCTCAAATCCGTCGGCGTCGCCTTTGCCGATGCGCCGCTCGGCGGCACGCCGGCGCAAGCGGAAGAGGGAAAGCTTTCGGCGATGGTCGGCTGTGACGCCGCGGTGTGGCCGAAACTCGAGCCGGTGATCGCGAAATGGGCGAGCAAGGCAATCCGCGTTGGTGTCCCTGGCGACGGGCACAAGTTCAAGCTGCTGATGAATTTCCTGTCGATGGGCTATGGCGCGCTCTATGCGGAGCTGCTCGCGGTCGCGCACAAGAACGGCATCTCGCCGGAAGGCGTCGACGCGGTGATGCGCGGCAGCCGCTTCGACTGCGGCATGTACCAGACCTTCTTCGACTGGGTGCTCAAGCGCGAGCAGACGCACAAGTTCAGCATCGCCAATTCGCACAAGGACATGAAATATCTCGCCGCCATGGCGCAGAACGCAGGCATCGCCAATCCGATGGGCGCGGCGGTGAAGAACTACTACGCGCTCGCGGAAGCGGCTGGCCGCGGCGACGACTTCGTGCCGATGCTCGCCGACTTCGTCGCCGCGCTCAACGGCATCGCGCTTGCCGAACCGAAGAAGCAAGCCGCCGAGTAATCAGACGAGCATTGTCACCGGCTGCTCCACCAACGCCTTGAACGCGGCAAGGAGCTCTGCGCCGAGCGCACCGTCGACGACGCGGTGATCGCAGGACAGCGTCACCGTCATCTGACTGACGAACTTCACGCCGCCATCAGCGGTCTCAACCGGCGCGCGGCGCGCCGCGCCGACCGCGAGAATCGTCGCGTGCGGCGGATTGATGATCGCGGAAAACTCGCGCACGCCGTACATGCCGAGATTGGAGATCGCCGACGCGCCGCCCTGATACTCGCTGGGCTTGAGCTTGCGATCACGCGCGCGCGCGGCAAGGTCCTTCATCTCCGCCGAAATCGCTGTGACCGATTTCGTTTCCACGTTGCGCACGACCGGCGTAATCAGACCGCCCTCGAGCGCCACAGCGACGCCGATGTCCGAATGCGTGAAGCGCAGGATGCGATCCTCGGCCCAGACCGCGTTTGCCGCCGGCACGCGCTGTAGCGCCGCGGCCAGCGCTTTGATGATGAAATCATTGAGCGAAAGCTTGAACGCCGGCGTGCCGTCGTTCTCGGGGGCCGCCGCATTGGCCGCTTCGCGCATCGCCATCAGCGCGCCGATCTCGACGTCGGCAGTGAGATAGAAATGCGGGATGGTCTGCTTCGCCTCGATCAGGCGCTTGGCGATGGTCTTGCGCATGCCGTCGAGCGGCACTTCTTCATAAGCCACGCCTTCGTAGAGCGCCTTGACTTGTGCGGCTGTCGCGCCCGATGCAGCGGGCGCGGAGGCCGGCAGTGCCTTCTCCACGTCGCGCGCGACGATGCGGCCATGCGGTCCCGAGCCGGAAATGCGGGTGAGATCGATGCCGCGTTCGCCGGCGAGGCGCCGCGCCAGCGGGGTCACCTGGGCGCCGGACGCCAAGCGCGCAGGACCGAAATTGCGCTCGGGCGTGCGCACCTCGCGCCACGGATCCATGGCGATCGGCTTCGATGCAGCAGGCGTCGCGACTTGCGCCGCAACGGGCGGGGCCGCGCGTGGCGCGCTCGGCGCTTTCGGCGGCGGCACTGCGGGCGCGGCTTTCGCCGGGGCGGCGGATTCGCCGGCGCCGGAGACGATCGCCACCACAGCCCCGACCGGGGCCACCTGCCCGGCGGCAACGCGGATCTCGGAGAGCGTGCCTGTCGAAGTCGCCGGCACCTCCATCGAGGTCTTGTCGGTCTCGATCTCGAACAGATTCTCGCCGGGCTTCACGGCGTCGCCCACCGCCTTGAACCAGACGGTGATCTTGCCCTCGGCGACGGTCTCGCCGAGCTGCGGCATCAGGATGTCCATGCGCCTACCAGATCACCGAGACGTATTGGGTCTCTTGGAATTCCTTCATGCCTTCCTGCGCGCCCTCGCGCCCCAAACCCGACTGCTTGGTGCCGCCGAACGGCGCCGCCGGGTCGGAAACGAGGCCACGATTGAGCCCGATCATGCCGAAATCGAGCTTCTCGGAGACGCGCATGCCGCGCGACAGGTCCTTGGTGAAGAGATAGGCGACGAGACCATATTCGGTGTCGTTGGCACGCTTGATGGCTTCGTCTTCGCTCTTGAAGGTCTGGATCGAGGCCACCGGCCCGAAGATCTCCTCGTTGAGCATCTTCGCGCCATCCGGCACGTTGGTGAGCACGGTCGCCGGATAGAAGAAGCCGGGCCCGTCCGGCACCTTGCCCCCGGTGAGGACCTTGGCGCCTTTCGACACCGCGTCATCGACCAGCTCGATGACCTTGTCGCGGCCTTCCTTGTTGACCAGCGGCCCGACATTGACGCCGTCGTCGAGGCCGTTGCCGACCTTCAGCGACGCCATCTTGGCCGTGAGCTTCTTGGCGAATTCATCGTGCACCTTTTCGTGCACGTAGAAGCGGTTCGCCGCCGTGCAGGCCTCGCCCATGTTGCGCATCTTCGCGATCATGGCGCCGTCGATCGCGGCATCGACGTCGGCGTCGTCGAACACGATGAACGGCGCATTGCCGCCGAGCTCCATCGAGGGTTTCAGGATGTTGTCGGCGGCCTCGTGCAGCAGCTTGCGGCCGACTTCGGTCGAGCCGGTGAAGGAGACGACGCGCACGCGCGGGTCGTGCAGCATGGCGGAAACCACGGGGCCGGAGCGGCGCGAGGGCACCACATTGACCACACCGGCGGGCACGCCTGCTTCTTCCAGCGCCGGCATCAGCGCGAGCATGGTGAGCGGCGTGTCGGACGCCGGCTTGAGCACGACGGGACAGCCGGCGGCAAGCGCCGGCCCGATCTTGCGTGTCGCCATCGCGGCGGGGAAATTCCACGGCGTCACCAGCACGGCGACGCCCGCGGGCTTATGCTGCGCCACGATGCGCGCGCCGGTCGCCGGCGCCATGGAGATCTGGCCGATATTGCGCACCGCCTCTTCGGCGTACCAGCGGAAAAACTCAGCTGCGTAAGCGATCTCGCCGCGCGAGTCCGACAGAGCCTTGCCGTTCTCCAGCGTGATCAGCTTCGCGAAGCGCTCGGCATCGCGCATGATGACTTCATAGGCTTTGCGCAGGATCTCGGCGCGCTCGCGCGGCTTGCGGCCGGCCCAGCCTTCGAACGCGGCCTGCGCGGCGTCGACCGCGGCGATGGCGTCATCGACGCTGGCGCTCGCCACCGAGGCGATGGTCTTTTCCGTCGCCGGATCGACCACATCGAAGCGGGCATTGTCGGAGGCTTTGCGCCATTTGCCGCCGATCCAGAGGTCGGTTGGAACATTGGCGAGGAGGTTTTCGTACATGGCTCTACTCTCTCTTCTTCCTTAGCTGCCCAGCGACCGCTTCACCGTCTCGGCGATGCGATCGACCGTCGGCAGCACGATATCCTCGAGGATGTCGGCGGCCGGCAGCGGAATATGCGGCGTGGTGATGCGCACCGGCGGGCCGTCAAGATCGTAAAAGGCTTCGTCGGCGGCGATGGAGACGATCTCGGCGCCCCAGCCGCACAGCCGCGGATTTTCCTCGACGGTGAACAGCCGGTGCGTGCGCGCGAGCGAGCCGAGGATGGTCTGCGTGTCGAGCGGCACTAGGGAGCGTACGTCGACGACCTCGCAGTCGATGCCGTGTTCGGCCTTCAGCCGCTCGGCGGCTTCGAGCGCGCGCGGGACCATCAGCGCCAGCGCCAGGATCGTCGCGTCCTTGCCCGGCCGCACGATGCGCGCGGTGCCGAGCCTGTCGACGATTTCGCCGTCGGGCACCTCGCCCTTGGTCGGATAGAGCGACTTGTGCTCGAAGAAGATCACCGGATCGGGATCGCGCACCGCCGCGGCCATCAGCCCGATGACGTCGCGCGGGCTCGACGGGGCCACGACCTTGAGCCCCGGGATCATCATGCACCAGTTCTCGACGCTCTGAGAGTGCTGCGCGCCGAAGCGCGACCCGGCGCCGTTGCCCGTGCGCACGACCAGCGGGCATTTGAGCTGGCCATTCGACATGTAGCGGCTCTTGGGGAATTCGTTGGCGATGTAGTCGAAGCACACCGCGAAGAAGTCCGAGAACATGATCTCGGCGATCGGCTTGAGCCCCGTCATCGCCGCGCCCATGGCGGCGCCCAGGATCGCCTGCTCGGAGATCGGCGTGTCGCGCACGCGGATCGGACCGAACTGCTCGAGCAGACCGACGGTCGCCTTGAACACGCCGCCGGCTTTGGCCACGTCCTCGCCCAAAAAGACGACGTCAGGGTCGCGCGTCATCTCCTGCGCGATGCCGCGGGCAACCGCTTCGCGATAGGTCAGTTCCGCCATGCGAAGCCTCCATCGGCATAGACGTCGGTGGTGAGGATATCGAGCGGCGGATTGGGCGCGGCCTTGCAGGCCTCGGTGGCGTCGTCGACGATCTTGCGCACACCGGTCTCGATGCCGGCAACCACATCTTCCTTCACGCCGAACTGCAGCAGCCGCTCGCGGTAGATCTTGATCGGATCGCGCAGCTTCCAGCGGTCGAGCTCGCCCTCGGGGCGATATTTCGCCGGATCGGCGCGCGAGTGGCCGCTGTGGCGATACGTGAGGCATTCGACCAGCGATGGTCCGCCGCCGGCACGCGCCTTGTCGAAAGCGGCGCGCGCGGCGCGATAGACCGCGTCGGCATCGTTGCCGTCGATGAGGATGCGCTCGAGCCCATAGGCCGAGGCGCGATCCGCCGCCGGCTGCGGCACCGCGGTGACCTCGCTGATCGGCGTGTACTCCATGTAAAGATTGTTCTCGCAGACGAAGATCACCGGCAGCTTCCACACCGCGGCGAAGTTCAGCGCCTCATGGAAAGCGCCGATATTGGTGGTGCCGTCGCCGAAGAAGCAGACCGAGACGTCTTTCTGGCCCTTGTACTGCGCACGCCAGGCGGCGCCGCAGGCGATGGGCAGATGCGCGCCGATGATGGCGTAGGAGCCCATCACTCCATGCTCCTCGGAAGTGAGATGCATGGAACCGCCTTTGCCGCGCATCAAGCCGTTGTCGCGCTGCATCAGCTCGCCGAGCACCTGCTCGACCGGCACGCCGCGGGCGAGCGTGTGGGCATGGCCGCGATAGGTGCAGAACGAAAGATCGCCCTTCTGCATGGCGCCGGCGAAGCCCGCCGCCACCGCCTCCTGGCCGAGGGAAAGATGACTGGTGCCCTTCACCAGGTTCTGCAGGAACAAATCGAAGGCGCGCTGCTCGGCTTCGCGGATGGTCACCTGCAGCCGATAAAGCTCGAGCCGCTTCTCCTCCCCGATGTCGTCATTCAGTCCGACCGAGGCCGGCGAGCGGTCCTTTGCTGTGGCCATGAAGGGTTTCCTCACACGAAAGAATTCTGTTTTTCGGCCGGGAACTTAGCGCTTCCCACGAAGCCCGGGCAACCGGCCTTTTGCCTCACGCTTTTGCGCCCGGCGGCGACTTGGAACGCATGCCCAACTGGCGCTCACGATTCAAGATATAGAGCCCGGAGCCGACGACAATGACCGCGCCGGCAATGGTCCAGCCGCTGGGCAGATTGTCGAAAACGACATAGCCGAGGATCAACACCCAGACGAGCTGGCTGTAGATGAACGGCGCCAGCGTCGAGGCCGGCGCGCGGCGATGCGCGGCGATCAGCATGTAGTGGCCGATCGAGGCGAAGGCGCCGGTGATCGTCATCAGCACAATGATCAATGTCTCGTGGGGCGTGGTCCACACGAACGGGACGATGGGCAGCATCGCCATGGCGCCGACGAGGTTCGTGTAGAACAGCGTCGTCTCGTTGGTGTCGGTGCGCGCCAGCACGCGGGTCGAGATGCTGTAGAACGCGTAGCAGATGGCGCTAAGCATCGAGAGTGCGGCGGCAGGATGGATGCCGCCGAAGCCCGGACGGGTCACCAGCAGCACGCCGGAAAAGCCGACGAGGATCGCGATCCAGCGGCGGACGCCAATCCATTCGCCGAGGATCGGGCCGGAGAGCGCGGCGACGAGGAACGGCGTCGAGAACAGGATCGACAGCGCCTCGTCGAGCTGCAGCCAGCGCAGCGCGATGAAGTTGAGCACCGTCGAGCCGAACAGCAGCGACGAGCGCCCGATCTGCAGCAACGGCCGCTTGGTGATCATCAGGCCCGGCCGCGTGACCGGATTGGAGACGATCAGCGCCAGCAGGAAGGCGCCGGTATAGCGCGCCCACACCACCTGCAGCGTGTCCATGTGATGGTTGAGATATTTCGCGGTGCTGTCGAGACAGGAAAAGGTCGCGACCGCGCCGCACATCAGCGCAATGCCGATGAGCCGCTGCCGCCGTTGCTGCTGCGCGACGTCGTTCAATACGTCGCCCGTCCGCCGGAAATGTCGAACACGGCTCCGGTGGTGAACGAGCATTCCGCCGACGCGCAGAAGGCAGCGAGCGCCGCGATCTCGTCGACGGTGACGAAGCGGCCGCGCGGGATCTTGGAGAGCATGAAGTCGATATGCTGCTGCGTCATCTGATCGAAGATCGCGGTCTTTGCCGCCGCCGGCGTGATGCAATTGACGGAGATGTCGTTCGAGGCAGTTTCCTTGGCGAGCGATTTGGTCAGCGCGATGACCCCCGCCTTCGAGGCCGAATAGGCCGGCGCATTCGGGTTGCCTTCCTTACCGGCGATCGAGGCGATGTTGACGATGCGCCCGTAATTCTGCGCGATCATCAGCGGCGTGATGGCGCGGCAGCAGTTGAACTGGCTGTCGAGATTGACCGCCATCACCTGCCGCCAGGCCTCCGGCGGATATTCCCAGGTCTTCACATTGGGGCCGGCGATGCCGGCATTGTTGACCAGGATGTCGATCCTTCCCAAGGCCTTGAGCGTGGCGTCGCGCGCGCGCTCCACTTCGGGAAGCGCGGTCACATCGACCGCGATCGCGACGACCTTGCCTTTGCCCTTGAGCTCGGCGACGGCGGCCTCGGCGAGCTTGATGTCGCGGTCCCAGATCGCCACTGCGGCTCCGGAGGCAAGGAAGCGCTCGACGATGGCACGGCCGATCCCCTGCGCACCGCCGGTCACCACGGCATTCTTGCCGCCAAGATCGATTTTGTTGGTCATCGTGATTCCTCCCGAGTGATGAATTTAGCGAAGCGGCACGCTGCTGGCGAGCAAGGCGGACGCGGACGAGCGTTGCAAGAATGCTTCGCACTTTCGACACGACGTCGATTTTTTGAAAATCAGCGGCTTCTTGGTTCGCTGCGCCGGGCCCTCGCTTTCGCTCGGCGGCGCGGCATGGATAAATCCAAGGGCGCGCGGGACATCCGTGATCCTTCGGGATCTACGGATCCTTCGCCCCTCGCGGAACGAAGGCAGATGGTAGTCAAACCGCAGGTCTCGTCAGAACACGATGTCCCGCGCGCGATGGGTTACGGCTTATTTCGCAAGCCCCCCGGTGGAAGTGTTCCTACCTTCTATCCACCGCTGATGAGAGTACTTCCCCGGTCCGGCCGGTAGCTCGACCTAAACCGGGGGGACCACACCTCTCGTGATGCACGGGTTCTGTGCACCGGGA
>DASRGN010000047.1:0-27867 GCA_035651015.1 Pseudolabrys sp.
CTGTTCGGGTTCGATGGAACGACGGACGGATTCCCGTGCTGAGGAACGGGCTTATGGGCCCGAGGACGAGACGGTCTTCCGTCCGCCACCGCGTCGGTCAGATTAGCCGATCCGGCGCTATTCGACTTACAAGGATGAGGCGGAGAGAGGTTGGCATTCGAAGCAGATCAGTTCTTGCTGCGATCGACCAGCGCGCGCTGCTTGATCCACGGCATCATCTCGCGAAGCTTGGCACCGACCTGCTCGATCGGATGCTCGGCGAGCTTGGCGCGCGTCGCCTTGAACGAGGTCTGGTTGACCTTGTTCTCCAGCATCCAGTCGCGGGTGAAGCGGCCGGACTGGATGTCGCCAAGCACCTTCTTCATCTCCGCCTTGGTCTCCGGCGTGATCACGCGCGGGCCGGAGACGTATTCACCATATTCCGCGGTGTTCGACACCGAGTAGTTCATATTGGCGATGCCACCCTCATAGATGAGGTCGACGATCAGCTTCACCTCGTGCACGCATTCGAAATAGGCCATCTCCGGCGCGTAGCCGGCCTCGACCAGCGTCTCGTACCCGGCTTTCATCAGCTCGACGAGGCCGCCGCAGAGCACGGTCTGCTCGCCGAACAGGTCGGTCTCGCACTCTTCCTTGAACGTGGTCTCGATGATGCCAGCGCGGCCGCCGCCGATCGCCGAGGCATAAGAAAGCCCGAGATCGTGCGCGTTGCCCGAGGCGTCCTTGTGGATCGCGACGAGGCACGGCACGCCGGCGCCACGCTGATATTCCGAGCGGACGGTGTGGCCGGGGCCTTTGGGCGCGATCATCAGCACGTCGAGATCGGAGCGCGGCTCAATCAGGTTGAAATGCACGTTGAGCCCGTGTGCGAACATCAGCGCCGCGCCGTTCTTCATGTTGGCGTGCAGGTGGTCCTTGTAGATGTCGCCCTGCAGCTCGTCCGGCGTGAGCATCATCATCACGTCGGCCCATTTCGCCGCCTCGGCGACTTCCATGACCTTGAACTTCTCGCCCTCGGCCTTCTTCACGCCGGCTGAAGTCTTGCGCAGCGCGACCGCAACCTCCTTGACGCCGGAATCGCGCAGATTGAGCGCGTGGGCGTGGCCCTGGCTGCCATAGCCGACAATGGCGACCTTCTTGCCCTTGATCAGGTTCAGGTCGGCGTCGCGATCGTAATAAACACGCATGATGATCCTCTAAGAAGCCCCGTTTTGCGGAATTCGGCCCTGCTTCTAGGACGCCCGGGCGAGGCCGACAAGCCCCGGCGCCTTCAAGGCAATCAGACCACCATGGGCACGATGCTGACCACCAGAAGCAGCGCCATGGCGATGTTGAAGACGCGCGCCCGCACCGGATCGGTGAGCAGCCGCCGCAGCGCCACGCCGAAGCCGGTCCATAGCGAGATCGATCCGATGGTCATGATCGCGAAGATCGCCAACATCAATGAGAAATCGAACAGCCAATGGTCCGGGCGCATATAGATGGCGATGCTGCTCATGGCGGTGATCACGCCCTTCGGATTGATCCACTGAAAGGCGAAGGCCTGCAGGAAGCTCCACGGCCGCGCCGGCCCTTTCTCGCCCTCGGAGACGTGGCCGGCATTGGCGACCTTCCAGGCGAGCCACAGCATGTAGGCGGCGCCGGCGATCTTGAGAATCCACTCCAGCGCCGGCACGGCGCTGAGCAGCGCGCCGACGCCGGCGGCCGCGGCCATTAGCAGCACCAGGAAGCCGACGACGACGCCGACCATGTGCGGAATGGTGCGGGCAAAACCGAAATTCACGCCCGAGGCCGTGACCATGATGTTGTTCGGTCCCGGCGTGAACGCGGTCACGAAGGCGAAGGTGATGAGCGCAATCAACATTTCAATCGCCCCGAAGCAGGCGCGCTACATCCCCTCAGGTCCGCGCAGGATGGCGGCGATGCCGGTGCGCGAGACTTCGACAAGGCCAAGCGGCAGCATCAACAGGATGAACTGCTCGATCTTGTCGCTCTTGCCGGTGATCTCGAAGATGAAGCTCTCGGTGGTGGCGTCGATGACACGGGCGCGGAAGGCGTCGGCCAGCCGCAGCGCCTCGACGCGGTGCTCGCCCTTGCCCTTTACTTTCACCATCGCCAGCTCGCGCTCGATCGCACGGCCGGTCACGGTCATGTCGACCACATGATGCACCGGGACCAGACGGTCGAGCTGGTTCTTGATCTGCTCGATCACCATCGGCGTGCCGGTGGTGACGATGGTGATCAGCGAGAGATGTGCGCGGTGCTCGGTCTCCGAGACGGTGAGCGACTCGATATTGTAGCCCCGCCCGGAGAACAGCCCGATCACCCGCGCCAGGACGCCCGGCTCGTTATCGACCAGCACTGAAAGCGTATGCGATTCCAGCTTCTGCGCGGTCGGCGCGGTCGGGTAATGGCTCGTCGTTGTCGTCGTCATCGTGTTCACGGTCGTGACCCTTACACCAGCATCTTGCCTTCTTCGGTGATCGCATCCTCGAGCTTCTCGGCGGCGTCGCCGAGCAGCATCTCGTTATGCGCGCGCCCCGAGGGAATCATCGGGAAGCAGTTCTCGTTCTGATCGACGAGGCAGTCGAAGATCACCGGCTTGTCGACGTCGATCATCTCGCGGATCGCATGATCGAGATCGCCCGGCTTGTCGCAGCGGATGCCGTGCGCGTGGTAGGCCTCGGCAAGCTTGACGAAGTCCGGCAGCGAATGCGTGTAGCTCTCAGAATAGCGGCCACCGTGCAGCAATTCCTGCCACTGCCGCACCATGCCCATATACTGGTTGTTGAGGATGAAGATCTTGATCGGCAGCCGGTACTGCACCGCTGTCGAGATCTCCTGCATGGTCATCAGCACCGAGGCTTCGCCAGCGATGTCGATGACCAGCGACTTCGGATGCGCGAGCTGCACGCCGACCGAGGACGGCAGACCGTAGCCCATGGTGCCGAGGCCGCCCGAAGTCATCCAGCGGTTCGGCTCCTGGAAACCGAAGAACTGTGCCGCCCACATCTGGTGCTGGCCGACTTCGGTGGTGATGTAGACGTCCTTGTCCTTGGTCAGTTCGTAGAGCCGCTGGATTGCGTATTGCGGCTTGATGACCTCGTTGGATGGCCGGTAGGCGAGCGATTTGCGCGCGCGCCATTTGTCGATCTGCGTCCACCACGACTGCAATGACTTCTTGTCGGGCTGGATCGAGCTGGTGCGCCACAGCCGCACCATGTCCTCGAGCACATGCGCGCAATCGCCGATGATCGGGATATCGACCTTGACGTTCTTGTTGATCGAAGAGGCATCGATGTCGACATGGATTTTTTTCGAGCCCGGCGAGAAGGCGTCGAGCCGACCGGTGATACGATCGTCGAAGCGCGCACCGATGCAAACCATGACGTCGCAGTCGTGCATCGCCATATTGGCTTCGAGCGTGCCGTGCATGCCAAGCATGCCGAGCCACTGCGGATTGGCCGATGGGAAAGCGCCGAGCCCCATCAACGTCGAGGTGATCGGATAGCCGGTGAGCTGCACCAGCTCGCGCAACAGCGCGCTGGCATGCGGGCCGGAATTGATCACGCCGCCGCCGGTGTAGAACAGCGGGCGCTTGGCGCGCGCCATCAGCTCGATGGCCGCCTTGATCTTCTCCATGTCGCCCTTGAGCTTGGGGCGATACCCCTTGTGCTGGAAGTCCTTCGGCTTCGAATAGGTCCCCTTGGCGAACTGGATGTCCTTGGGGATGTCGACGACCACCGGACCAGGTCTGCCGCTGGAAGCGATGTGGAACGCCTCGTGCAGCACGCGCGGCAGATCGGCGATGCTCTTCACCAGGTAATTGTGCTTGGTGCAGGGCCGCGTGATGCCGACGGTGTCGCATTCCTGGAACGCGTCGTTGCCGATGAGATGCGTCGGCACCTGGCCGGTGATGCAGACGATCGGGATCGAATCCATCAGCGCGTCGGTTAGCCCCGTCACCGCGTTGGTGGCGCCGGGACCGGAGGTGACGAGCACGCAGCCCACCTTGCCGGTCGAGCGCGCGTAGCCTTCGGCGGCATGCACCGCGCCCTGCTCGTGGCGCACGAGGATGTGGCGGACCTTGTCCTGCTGGAAGATGGCGTCATAGATCGGCAGCACCGCGCCACCCGGATACCCGAAAATGTGCCTCACGCCCTGATCGGCGAGCGCCTCGATCACCATTTCCGCGCCGGTCATTTCTTTGCTCATCATCCGCTCCAGCTTTCCCGCGCCCCGAAGTCACAGCCCCAGAATCAAAAAGGCCCGTCGAAGGGCCTTTTGCGCACCGCCACAATCGCAGGTGAATTCAATCACCCAACGGCGGTGCGCCTCCCTACGAGAGTAATAATATTGCGCATTGACGTCGTTCCTTAGCCTAAAGTTGCGCGCTTATACGGGCTGCCGCGACGGTGGTCAACCCTGATCGTGCGTTAAATTTTAGCGGCAATTTGCCTCCCGGCAAGCCTCCAGCGCTCACACATCAGCGTTACCCTCCGTCCCCTTGCCCCGGCGAGTGTGTCATGAGTGTTGTGCAAAGCCCGTCCATCGCGCCGGCCAAGCTCGCTACCCGGGTCACCGCACGGGCGCTGCTGCTCGGCGACCGGCTCGACACGGCGATGCTGGAGCGCAGCGACGTCATCTCCACGGCGCCGCTCGCGTTCCGCGTGGACACTGGTTACGCGGTGCTGTTTCGCTACGGGATCGTCGTGCTCGTCGGGCTTTCGCCGATCCAGGAGGACGAGATCCTGCGCGGCCTGCGCCCGCGCGTCATCGCGCCCTATGCGCGCACCGAGGACGAGAGCGCGGTCATCGAGATCACTTCCGAGCAGGACGACCAGATCGTCCCCGGCGGACAGATCATCGTGCGCGACCTGTCGCCGCCACGCCTGCTCGTCGTCGCCGACGCGCTCGCCAAGAACGTGGCGCTCGCGCGCGACGAGCGCGAGGTGAGCAAGGTGTTCGAAGTGACCGAGCCGTTCGCCGCGGAGCTCGCGCGCAGGGGCCGCTCGCCATCGAACCGCCGCCAGATGCTGCGCACCATCGGCCAGGCGCTGCTGGTACAGCACCGCATCTCCGGCCGTGTCGAGGTCGAGGAAAAGCCGGACGTACTCTGGGACCATCCGCAACTCGAGCGGCTCTACGCGCGTCTCGTCGACGAATACGAGCTCAAAGAGCGCGCGGTGGCGCTGTCGCGCAAGCTGCGCGTCATCGACGAAACCGGACATGCACTGACCGACATCATCGACACCGGTCGTAGTGTGCGGCTCGAGGCGACCATCATCGCCCTGATCGTGGTTGAGATCCTGCTGGCGTTGTATGAGGTGTTCGGGCGCGTCGCGCATTAGGGCACATGGTCGTGGGCGGCTCCGGTCAACGGTAGTCGCCCAGTCATCGCTTGAGGCGATCACGCCAATAGTCCGGCCGCCTGTGTAAGTGTGCGACTGCCAGCACCAGGACATCACTATTGTCGATGGTATAGATCAGCCCATACGGGAACCGGCTGAGGCGGCAACGCCGGATGCCTTCGCTTAATGGATGCCAGGACCGAGGGAAACGTTCGATACGATCAGCAGCCGAAAGTACCTCGATCAGAAATGCGTCGCCCAGGCCAGGCGCCTGCGCTGCATACCAATGGATTGCCTGATCGAGTTCGAGCTCCGCAATCTCGAGAAAGCGAACGGTCACGGCCGATATTTGGCGACGATGTCGCCCAGATCCTTGGCCGTAAGCTCGCCACGCCGATAGGCCGCAAGGCGGTCGTTCGCCTCGCGCGCCCACATCTCATCGATGTTGGGATCAGCACGGTCCAGACTGTCGAGCACGTCCTCGATTAACGCGATGCGATCCTGCGGCGGCAGGGCGCGCGCGCGTTCGATCAACGTCTTGGCCTCACTGCTCATATCGTGTCCTTGCGTTTCGTTTCAGGCCCTAAAATAGCGGCGTGCTCAAGCGGGCTCAAGGCATGCAAGGCGGCGTGAACTACGCCGGTCGGCCTTCCGAACAGGGCCCTTCGCACGACGACGCGATCACGCGGTGACAGTCCCCAACAGCTCTCCGCGCGCCTGCTCAGGCGTCAGCCAAAGCCACTCCGGCATCTGGTTGCGGAACCAGGTGACCTGCCGCTTGGCGTAGCGCCGCGTGTCCATCTTGGCGCCCTCCGCCGCCTCCTCCAGCGAAATCTCGCCCCGCAGGTGGCGAATGAGCCAGGGCACGCCGTGCGCTTTCATCGCCGGCAAGAGCGGATCGAGGTTGCGCGCGGCGAGCGCCCGCACCTCGTCGAGCGCGCCGGCCGTGAGCATTGTCTCGAAGCGCGTCTCGATACGGCGCACCAGCTCGTCGCGCTCGCAGACGAGGAAGATCTTCACGGCATCCTTGGCGTCGAGCAGCGGCGCCATGCCCTCGCGATGCCAGTCGGCCAATGAGCGTCCGGTAGCATCGAGAACCTCGAGGGCGCGGGTGATGCGCGAGCGGTCGTTCGGCATCAGCCGCAGCGCCACCGTCTGGTCGCGCTCCATCAGCTCGCGATAGAGCACCCCGACGCCGTCGCGCTGCAGGCGCCCGCGGATCGCGGCGCGGATATCGGCCGGGATCGGCGGCACCGCCGCGAGCCCCATGGTCAGTGCCTTGAAGTAGAGCCCGGTGCCGCCGACGAGGACCGGCAATTTTCCGACGGTGCGCGCCTCCGCGATCGCCGCGCCGGCGTCGCGACACCATTGTCCGACGGAATAATTCTCTGCCGCGTCGACATGGCCATAGAGCCGATGTGGCGCGCGCGCCTCCTCGTCCGGGCTCGGCCGCGCGGTCAAGACGCGCAGGTCGCGATAGACCTGCATGGAATCAGCATTGATGACAACGCCGCCATGGCGTTGCGCGAGCTCGAGCGCCAGCGCCGACTTGCCGCTCGCGGTCGGCCCTGCGATAAGCACCGCCCGCTTCTCACGATCCTGCAGCGGATGGTCCAAGTCGTGCCTCGTCTCGCCAGTCTCGTTGCTACGTTGATCGCCGGCCCCGGCGTGCTCGACGACAATGTCGTAGCGCGGGCGCGGACCGCATTGCCGGCGGCCGCGGAGACGCAATGGCTTGCCCCCGGGACCGCCCTGGACCTGTCCTTTAGCGCGGAGAGCGGCACCGACCAAGGCGCCCTGGCGGGTGAGATTCGGGGCGCGGTTAACGCGGGCGTCGACGTGGTCGTGCAACCCGCGGACAGCCGGCGCAAGCGGCTTTTTCTCGCCGACATGGATTCCACCATGATCGGCCAGGAATGCATCGACGAGCTCGCCGATTTTGTCGGGCTGAAAGCGCATGTTGCCGCCATCACCGAGCGCGCCATGCGCGGCGAGATCGCCTTCGAGCCGGCGCTGCGCGAACGCGTCGCCCTGCTCAAGGGGCTGCCAGTGACGGTCGTCGATGAGGTGCTGCGCGACCGCATCAAGCTCACGCCCGGCGGACGCACGCTCATCGCCACCATGCGCAAGCATGGCGCCTATACCTGCCTGGTGTCCGGCGGCTTCACGCTATTCACCGACCGCATCGCCGCGATGATCGGCTTCGATGCCAACCGCGCCAACTCGCTCGACGTGGTCGAGGAGCGCACGCTCGCCGGCACGGTGGCCGAGCCGATCTTCGGACGCGACGGCAAGCGCGCGACGCTGATCGAGCTGCGCGACCGCTTCCGTCTCGCGCCAATCGAGACCATGGCGGTCGGCGACGGCGCCAACGACATGGCGATGATCGCGGACGCTGGGCTCGGGGTCGCCTATCACGCCAAGCCGAAGGTCGCGGCCATGGCGCGCGCGCGCATCGATCACAACGATCTCAGCGCGCTGCTTTACGTGCAGGGATATCGGCGCGAGGAATTCGTCGAAGTCTAATAGAGCCGCAGCCGAGCGGCCAGCGCGAGCACTTTTAGAGCAGCCGCGCCGGATACTCGCTACGCTAGACGGCGCGGCGCTACTGCAGACTCAGCGCTACGAACTGCGTATCGCCGTCGCCATTGGCGACGAGCATGATAACGGTTTTCTTGCCGTCTTTCTTCAGCTTCTCGATGCGCTGCTGCAGGTCCGCCGCGGTAGTGACCTTCTGCTGCTCGAACTCGGTGATGACATTGCCGGGCGCGAGCCGTTTCTCCGCCGCAACGGAGTTCGCCTCGACATTGGTGATCACCACGCCTTTGACGCTGTCCTTGATCTTGTAGCGCTTGCGCAGCTCGTCATTGAGATTGGCGAGGTCGAGCCCGAGCGCTTTCTTGACCGTCGACTTCTCTTCCGGCGTCGACGTGTCCTTCTTGGTCAGCGCGGCCTGTTTCTCGCCATCTTCGAGGCGGCCGAGCTTCACCGTCTTCTTCTCTTCCTTGCCATTGCGGATGACGACGACGTCGACGTCCTTGCCAACCGGCGTGTCGGCGACGATGCGCGGCAGGTCCTTCATATCTTTGATGTCCTGGCCGTCGAACTTGACCACCACGTCGCCGGGCATGATGCCGGCGGGCTTCGCCGGGCCCTTGTCGTCGACGCCGGCGATGAGCGCGCCGCGCGCCGGCTTGATGCTCAGACTGTCGGCGATCTCGTCAGTGACTTGCTGGATGCGCACGCCGAGCCAACCGCGCCGGGTCTCACCGAACTGCCGCAGCTGATCAATCACCGCGGTGACGGTCTTCGACGGCACCGCGAAGCCGATGCCGATCGAGCCGCCGGACGGCGAGATGATCGCGGTGTTCACGCCGATCACCTCGCCATTGAGGTTGAACAGCGGACCGCCGGAGTTGCCGCGATTGATGGCGGCGTCGGTCTGGATGTAGTTGTCATACGGTCCGGAATTGATGTCGCGGTTGCGCGCCGAGACAATGCCCGCCGTCACCGTGCCGCCGAGGCTGAACGGATTGCCGATAGCGATCACCCATTCGCCGAGCCGCAGCTTGTCGGAATCGCCGAACTTCACCGCCTTGAGCGGCTTCGACGAGGTGACCTTGAGCAGCGCGAGATCGGTTTTCTGATCGCGGCCGACGATAGTCGCCGGCAGCTTGGTGCCGTCGTTGAGGATGACGTTGATCTCGTCGGCCTCGGAGATCACGTGATTGTTGGTGACCACCAGGCCGGACGCGTCGATGATGAATCCGGAGCCGAGCGAGTTCACGCGGCGGGGACCGCGGTTCTGCTCGCCGGGTCCACCCTGTCCGCGGCGGTTCTTGAAGAAGTCTTCGAAAAACTCCTCGAACGGCGAGCCCGGCGGCAATTGCGGCATCGTCCCGTTCTTCACGTCGACGGTCTGCGAGGTCGAGATGTTGACCACGGCATCGATCACGGATTCGGCGACATCGGCGATGCCGTCGGGGCCGCGCGCGAAGGCCGAAGCAACCAGCGAGGGGGTGATCAGCGTCAGCGCCGCGACTGCCGCAATGGCCTGCCGGCGAAATGAAAGCATGGAGAGCGTTCTCCTGAAGCGGGTTTTCTCGACAGTGCGCCCACACATCTGCGGTTTCAAGGCGCTTTGTAATGTCAAACAAAGGCCGATTCGGGGAATAAAATCGAATTTCCCCGAGTGCGTGCCCTAACCGCGGATCAGCCAGACCAGCAGCACGCCGAGAACGGCCGAGGCGACCCCGATCAGGCGCAGGGCCTGATCGGGCGTGTCCATGACCGAGACCATCGCGCGTTTGGTCGGGCCGGGAAACGCCGCGAAAATGATGCCCTCAATGACAAAAACCAGACCGAGGGCGACGACGAAATCCGACATGGAAGACGGCGCGCCGGCGTCAGCGCGTCGGCGCCGGGGCGGCAGGCGCCGCGCTCCCGCTTGCTCCCTGCTTGCCGGAGGGATCGTTGAAGTAGCGGAAGAAATTCGAATCGGGTTTGAGCAGGAACCGGGTGTCGTTCGCCTTGAGCCCTGCCTCATAGGCCTGCATCGAGCGATAGAAGGCGAAGAAATCCGGATCGCGGCTGAAAGCGTCGGCGAAGATCTGGTTGCGTGTCGCGTCGCCCTCGCCGCGCAGTTGCTCGGCCTTGGACTGCGCATTGGCGACCACTACGGTGACGTCGCGGTCGGCATTGGCGCGGATCTCTTGCGCCTTCTGATTGCCCTGGGCGCGGAACTCGGCGGCCTCGCGCTGCCGGTCGGTCTGCATGCGCTGATAGACGGCCTGGCTGTTCTGCTCGGGGAGGTCGGCGCGGCGGATCCGCACGTCGACCACCGAGATGCCGTAGCCCTTGGCCTCGGCGTCGACGAGCCCACGGATGCGCGTCATCAACTCGGCGCGCTGGTCGCGCACCACATGTGTGAAGGTGACCTCACCGAGCACGCGGCGCAGCGCCGAATTGAGCACGGCGGAGAGCTGGTTGGACGCGCTCAGCAGCGAGCCGAGCGTCTGATAGAAGCGCAGCGGATCGGTGATGCGATAGCGCGCGAAGGCGTCGACCACGAGCCGCTTCTGGTCGGAAGCGATCACCTCCTGCGGCGGCGCCTCGAGGTCGAGGATGCGCTTATCGATGGCGATCACCGTGTCGATGATCGGATATTTGAAGTTCAAGCCGGGCTCGCTCACCACGCGCACCGGCTCGCCGAGCCGGATCACCAGCGCCTGTTGCGTCTGATAGACGGTGAACAGGGAGCCATAGGCGAGCACCACCAAGGCCAGGATGACGACGATGAGAACGCCGCCGATGACACTCGACCTCATGGACGGCCCCCGGTTTGCGGCTGTGCTTGCGGCCGCCGCGTCAGCTCATTGAGCGGCAGATAAGGCACGACGCCGCTGCCGCCTGCACCGGCGGCGCCACCCGCTCCAGCGGCGCCGGAGTCGAGAATGATCTTGTCGCTGCCGCCGAGCACGCGCTCCATGGTCTCGAGATACATGCGCTCGCGGGTGACGTCCGGCGCTTTCTTGTATTGCTCGTAGATCTTGAGAAAGCGCGACGTCTGGCCGGTCGCCTCCGCCACGGTCTGCTGCTTGTAGGCTTCGGCCGCCTGCAGGATCTGCGCGGCGCGGCCGCGCGCTTCCGGCACGACGCGATTGGCGTAGGTCTGCGCTTCGTTCTGCGCGCGCTCGAGGTCGGCGCGCGCCGCCTGCACATCGCGGAATGCGTCGATCACCTGCGCCGGCGGATCGACCTTCTGCATCTGCACCTGCTGGATGATGATGCCGGCGCCGTAATGGTCGAGCGTGCGCTGCATCAGCTCCTGCACGGCATTCTCCGTCGTCTGCCGCGCGCCGGTCAGAAGCGGCGTGATCTCGGACCGGCCGACGACCTCGCGCATGGCGCTTTCCGCCACCGCTTTCACCGTGGTTTCCGGATTCTGGATGTTGAACAGATAGTCGCCGACACCCTTCGGCTTCACCTTCCAGAACACCGAGAAATCGATGTCGACGATGTTCTCGTCGCCCGTGAGCATCAGGCTTTCTTCGGGGACGTTGCGCACGATGGCGCCGCGGCGCGGATCTTCGATCTTGCCGATGTCGATCTTGTTGACGCGCAGCGCCTTCGGCGTGAGCACCGTTTCGATCGGATACGGCAGGTGATAGTTCAGGCCGGGCTGCACTTCGCGCACTTCCTTGCCGAAGCGCAGCACCACGCCGAGCTCGTCGGGCTCGACGCGGAAGAAGCCGGAGAAGCCCCACAGCGCGATGGCGCCCAGCGCCAGCAGCACAAAGCCCTTGCCGCCGAGACCGCCGCCAGGCAGCACGCGGCGCAAGCGGTCCTGGCCGCGGCGCAGCATCTCTTCGAGGTCGGGCGGCGTCGGTCCTTGCGACTGCGGACCCGAGCCCCAGGGGCCCCTGGGCCCCGAGCCCCAGGGTCCGCCACCCTGATTACTCCATGGCATTGATATCTCTCCCGGCGCGGCAAAAAGCCGATATTTGCCTGTTTCCCAAAGCTTATAGGGGAGCGCGATTGAGCTTACAACGCGCGTTCCATGCCGCGCTTTGCCGCTCTCCCAAGGGCCTCGTCGACCTTACTGGCGCCTCATATAGGTGGCGATGGCGAAAGCGGCAGTGTCATCTGGCCCGGCCGCGACCTCGCGACGGGCAGTCTCCTGCCACGCTCCGGGATCGATTTTCGGGAAGAACACATCGCCCTCGGGCGCGGCGTGCACATGGGTGATCTCCAGCCGCACGGCGCGCGGCATCAGCGCGGCAAACAGGTCGCTGCCGCCGATGATGACGATCTCGTTGGCGCCGCGGCGCAAGGCATCGCCGCGCGCGGCCGCGAGCGCGGCATCGAGCGAGCCCGTCACCAGCACCCCCGCGGCCGCGTATGCGCTGTCGCGGCTGACCACGATGTTGGTGCGATCCTTGAGCGGCTTGCCGATGGAGAGAAAGGTCTTGCGCCCCATCACCACCGGCTTGCCGATGGTGACAGCACGGAAATGCTTGAGGTCGGATTTCAGCCGCCACGGCAATTCGTTATTGCGGCCGATGACGCCGTTCTCGCCGACAGCCGCGGCCATGACGATGTCGATCACGACGCCATTCCGCGTGCAAAGGTGGCGAGCGGCTCGCCGCTCATGCGGCAGATGCGCCAGTCGTCCATGACGGTTGCGCCAATCGCGCGATACAAGGCGATCGACGGCGCGTTCCAGTCGAGCACCGCCCATTCGAAGCGGCCGAGCTTCTCGGCAACGCAACGTTGCGCGAGCCGCATCATCAGCGCCTTGCCGATGCCACGGCCGCGGTAGGCGGGACGGACGAACAAATCTTCGAGGTAGATGCCATGACGGCCGCGGAAGCTGGAGAAGTTGTAGAACCACACAGACAGGCCGACGCCCTCGCCGCTCCACTCGGCAATGTCGGCAAAGACACGCGGCGTCTGCGAGAACAGTGCGGCAGCGATCATCTCCCGCGTCGCGTCGACATGGGCGAGGAGCTTTTCATATTCGGCGAGCTCGCGCACGAGCGCAAAGATCAAATCCGTGTCCGCGGCACGCGCCGCGCGGATGGCGAGGCTCACACCGCTACCTCGGCCTTGATATGCGGATGCGGATCGTAGCCTTCGAGCACGAAATCTTCGTAACGGAACGCGAACAGATCCTTCACCGCCGGATTGATACGCATTCGCGGCAGCGCGCGCGGGGCACGCGAAAGCTGCAGGCGGGCTTGCTCGAGATGATTGAGATAAAGATGCGTGTCGCCGAAGGTGTGGACGAAGTCGCCTGGCTCGAGATCGGTGACCTGCGCCACCATCATCGTCAGCAGCGCGTAAGAGGCGATGTTGAACGGCACGCCGAGAAATACATCGGCGGAGCGCTGATAGAGCTGACAGGAGAGCCGGCCGCGCGCCACGTAAAACTGAAACAGGCAATGGCACGGCGGCAGCGCCATCTTGTCGACGTCCGCCGGATTCCACGCCGTGACGATCAGGCGGCGCGAGTCCGGATTACGGCGGATCATGTTGACCACATTCGCGATCTGATCGATGGCGCGGCCGTCTTGCGCGGGCCAAGAGCGCCACTGATGGCCGTAGACCGGACCGAGATCGCCGCGCTCGTCGGCCCACTCGTCCCAGATGCGCACGCCATTGTCCTGCAGATATTTGACGTTGGTGTCGCCGGCGAGGAACCAGAGCAGCTCGTGAATGATCGATTTGAGATGCAGCTTCTTGGTGGTGACCAGCGGGAATCCCGCCCGCAGGTCGAAGCGCATCTGATGCCCGAATACCGAGATGGTGCCGACGCCCGTGCGGTCGCGCTTCTCGACGCCATCGGCGAGAATGTGCTCCATCAGGTCGTGGTATTGGCGCATCGGAACTCTTCCGGTCGCGGCTGAATCAGAGGCCTGAATATAGGTATAGCGCCGCTCAGACCCAGCCTGCGAGCCCTACCGCGCCGGCGACCAGAAAGACCCACAGCGGATTGAGCCGGGTGGCGAAGGCGACGCCGGCGGCCGTCGCGGTCAAGAGGAAGGCGATCGGCGTGTGGTCGGCGGCCCGCGTGATCGTGTAGGCGCCCGCCGCGAACAGACCGAGCGACAACGGCACCATTCCGTTCTGGATCGCGATGCGCCAGCGCGCGCCCTTGAAGCGATCCCAGATACGGCCGAAGCCGTAGGCGAGCAGGCAGGTTGGGCCGACCATGGCCAATGTCGCCACCGCGGCGCCGGCGAGGCCCGCCGCCTGATACCCGATCAGCGTGACGACGATGACGTTGGGTCCCGGCGCCAATTGCGCGAGCGCGTAAGTCTCGCTGAATTGCTGGTCGCTCATCCAGCCCATCAAGTCGACGGCAAGACGATGCATTTCCGGAATCGCCGCATTGGCGCCGCCGACCGCGAATAGCGACAGCACGGCAAAGCGCAGTGCCAGCGTGACCAGAGTGCTCTGCCCGGACATCAGCGGCTCTCCCACCACCATGCCAGCGCGACGCTCACGGGCGCGAGCGCCAGCAGCACCCAGGGCAGCGGCCAGCGCAGCAGTCCGACGGCGATGAAGCCGGCAAGCGCGACGAGCACATGCGGACGCAGCGGCCACAGCAAAGGCTGCGCCATTTTCATGCTCGTCGCGATCATCAGGCCGGCAGCCGCCGCTGAGATGCCGAGCAGAACGCGGTGCAGCGCAGCGACATGCCCGTATTGCACATAGAGCACAGCGACGATGAGGATCACCGTGACCGGCGGTCCGAGCAGGCCGACCAGCGCCACCACGGCGCCAACGGCACCGCGCAGCCGCGCACCGAACACCACCGACAGGTTTACGGTATTCGGCCCGGGCAGGAACTGCGCCAGCGAGAACAACTCGTTGAATTCCGTCGCGGTGAGCCAGCGGCGCTTCTCCACCAGCATGCGATAGGTCCACGGCAGCACGCCGCCGAAGCCCACCACCGCGGTGCTGGCGAAGGCGATAAAAAGCTGCAGCAGCGTGGGGGTCGGGCGGGCGGGATCGGCCGCGGAAGCCGTGTCGGACATGGGCGCGACACTTATCCTCCAACGCCGCCGCCGACCACGCGAATTATTGCAATCCCACAGTGTTCTAAAGCGGGATCACGCAGTGATATCGCTTTAGATTCTTGTTGGCGCATGATCTTTTCCGACCTGCCTTCGCCCGCCGAAGCTTCGAGCAAAACGAGAAGCCTTGCCATGGGCTTCGCGCAGGCGGGAAACCGGTGCCCACTTTTCGGGATCATGCGCTAAGTGCGCAGGAATGCGATGTGAGCCCGGCCAAACCGCTGCCGGCCCGGCTCTTTTTTCATCAACCTTTCCTGCTTATATTGGGGCTGTCGGCGCAAGCCGACTATGGCGATAAACGGCCGTCGTAATAAACCTTTCGGACCCGGGGGCAGTACCCGGCGCCTCCACCCAAGCCCGCCTCAGACCGGGTTTCGGCGGGGGCGAACTAGGATCGACGAGGGCGTAAAAGGCGCGCTTTTGCTCGGCATGGTTCCGCCGTTATCGGGCCAATCGTATAGTTGCCAACGACAACTATGCTCCGGTTGCTCAGGCCGCGTAAGCGGTTTGAAAGACCGATCTAAAGCCCTGACGGGTTAGCACCGGCAGGCGGGGTTCGGGGGCACCTGGCAACAGAAGCCCCCACTCGCATTTTTGCGGGGAATCATCTGTAAGGTCGCAAGCGTTCCTCTACGCCGCTCTTGGAATTTACGCCGCCCTTGGAATTCAGGCGCCACATGGCTTCAGACCAGATCCGCTACGACCTCCTCACCCAGCAGGCCCTGCGCGGCGTGGTCCGCACCATCCTGACTGATGTCGCCAAGAAGGGCCTTCCCGGCGAGCACCATTTTTACATCTCCTTCGACACGCAGGCCGACGGCGTGCGCATGTCGCAGCGGCTGCGCACGCAGTATCCGCAGGAGATGACCATCATCCTGCAGCATCAGTTCTGGGATCTGTCGGTCGAGGACGATCGTTTCGAGGTCGCGCTCTCCTTCGGCGGCGTCTCGGAGAAGCTCGCGATCCCCTTCGAGGCGATCAAAGGCTTCTTCGATCCGTCGGTGCAGTTCGGCTTGCAATTCGAGGAGCTCACCGCGGAGGAGCTGGCTGCGGCATCCGGCAAACCGAAACCGGTCGAGGTGAAGAAACCGACGCTCGCCGAGCCCGCGGCCGCCGCCCCATTGCCCGCGCCGGCCAAGACCGAGGCCGCACCCGCTGCTGCCGAGCCGACGGAGAAGCCCGCAAGCGGCGCCGAGGTGGTACGGCTCGACCGTTTCCGCAAGAAATAGTCGCGGAACTTCACCCGCCGTATCCTCCGCGAGGGCGTTAAGGTCCGGTATGGCGAAGAAGCGCAAAACGCAGCGCAAGACCACGGACAGCACGACCCGTGTCGAGACCGATGCGCTCGGTCCCGTCGCGGTTCCCAGCGATGTGCTGTGGGGCGCACAGACCGAGCGCTCGCGGCAGAATTTCCGCATCGGCACCGAACGCATGCCGCTGCCGGTGATCCGCGCGCTCGGCGTCATCAAGCGCGCCGCCGCCGAGGTCAATCACGAGCTCGGCTCGCTCGATCAACGCCGCACCCGCGCCATCGCCGCGGTGGCGCAGGAGATCATCGACGGAAAGCTCGATGAGAATTTCCCGCTGCTGGTCTGGCAGACCGGCTCGGGCACGCAGACCAACATGAATGTCAACGAGGTGATCGCCAATCGCGCCAATCTGGCGCTTGGCGGCAAGCTTGGCGCCAAGTCGCCAGTGCATCCGAACGATCACGTCAACATGAGCCAATCGTCGAACGACAGCTTCCCGACGGCGATGCACATCGCGGCGGCGACGGAGATCGCCTGGCTCCTCGATCCCGCGCTGGCCTATCTGCAAGACGCGCTGCAGCACAAATCCAAGGAGTTCTCCTCGATCGTCAAGATCGGGCGCACGCATCTGATGGACGCGACGCCGCTAACGCTCGGCCAGGAATTTTCCGGCTATGCGGCGCAGGTGCATTCCGGCATCCGCCGCATGCGGCTCGGCTTGAAGGAGCTCTATCTGCTGCCGCAGGGCGGCACCGCCGTCGGCACCGGCCTCAACGCCAAGAAGGCGTTCGCCAATGCCTTCGCCAAGCGCGTCGCCAAGCTCACGCGATTGCCGTTTGTCAGCGCGCCGAACAAGTTCGAGCACATGGCCGGTCACGACGCTTATGTCTTCGCGCATGGCGCGCTGGTCTCGGTCGCCACCGCACTATTCAAGATCGCCAACGACATTCGCCTGCTTGGCTCCGGGCCGCGCTCGGGGCTTGGCGAGCTCATTCTGCCGGAGAATGAGCCCGGTTCCTCGATCATGCCGGGCAAGACCAATCCGACGCAGTCGGAAGCGCTGACGATGGTTTGCACGCAAGTGTTCGGTAATCAGACGACGATCATGACCGCGGGCAGCCAGGGCCATTTCGAGCTCAACGTGTTCAAGCCGGTGCTCGCGCACGCAATGCTGCAGTCGATCAGGCTGCTTGCCGATGCGGCGCGCTCCTTCACCGACAATTGCGTGATCGGCATCAAGGCCAACGAGCCGCGCATTCGCGAATTGATGGAGCGCTCGCTGATGCTGGTGACCGCATTGGCGCCGAAGATCGGCTACGACAATGCCGCCAAGGTTGCGAAGACCGCGCATGCCAACGGCACGACGTTGCGCGAGGAAGCCGTGCGCCTCGGCTTCGTGTCGAGCGCCGAGTTCGATCGGCTGGTGCGGCCCGAGAAGATGACGCGCCCCGCGTGAAAGCTCCGGCATTTAGCTGCAACTTATTGAATCTGCGCGCGCAAGCGGAACACGCGGGGCTTACCAACGTCGAGCCCGGGATGATGTTCCATAAGCACAAATAAAGGCCTCTTCAAAAAACCGTGTATTGAATCACCGCGCCAACTCTTCGCAATATGTCAATTGATGCTTCGCAACATCCGGGTGATTCAGGTGACGCCATCACGCTTTAGGCACATTTGTCCCGGAGGGAGGAGCATCGATCGTACCGTGAGTATTCGTTCGGAGCCGTGTTGAGGATGGCAGACGTCGTCAATCTTCGGACGGCTCGGAAACGAGCCCAGCGGCAGCAGGCGGAGAAGCTCGCCGCAGACAACAGGCTCGCGCACGCGCGAACCAAGGCCGAGCGCTCGCTCGACCAAGCACGTCAAGACAAATCCCGCCGCGACCTTGAGCGGCTACGGCTCGAAAGAGGAGGCGACCGATGAAATCTCCGGTTGTCAAACGCTCGATCGTCATCGCAGGTCACAAGACGAGCGTAAGTTTGGAAGATGCTTTCTGGAGAGGACTGAAAGAGATCGCGGGAGGACGCGATATGACCCTCTCGGATCTGGTCGCAACGATCGACACTGATCGCCGTCATGGCAATCTGTCGTCGGCGATCCGGCTGTTCGTGCTCGACCACTATCGTGGGGGGCAGAACGGCCACGACACCCACGACATCCCGACCTTCAGGCCAGCGCCCTCAACGCTGACCGCCGCCGAATAGCTGCTCGAACGGATTGAGCGGCGCCGCGCTTGGTGGCGGCGCCAGCGTGACAGGAGGCTTCACCCGCGGGCGCGGGGGAGCCGCCGGCGCTGGGGGGGCGACAGCTGGTGGTCGTACCGGCTGGGTGCCCGCCGTGCTTTCCACCGCTTCGAGACGCTTCGACTGATGCTCGACGGCGCGCAGCGTCAGCCACCCGGCGAGCGCCGCGGCATCGATGCTGCGGGTCGGAGCGGCAATCGGTCCCTTCAGACTCACGAACAGATCGGGATGCACGCCCGAGGCGGTCTCGGTGTGTGTGCCGGTGATGGTCAGCCGCGAGTCGATCGTCGCCTGCGCGAGGTCGAGCGTGCCGGCCAATGCCACATCGATGTCGCCCGCATGCGTCACCGTGTTCGCCAGCTTCACCTGTCCGGCGGTGATGGCGAACGCGCCCTCGAAACGTGAAAGATTGACCGGCCCCTCGTCGAGCGCCTTGCCGGCGGCATCAGCGACGCGTGTGCCGTCGATCGGCAGGCCGCGGTCGGCAGCGCGGGTCACGATGTCGAATACATGCGGGTCGAGCTTCGGCACCTGCGCATCGGCGAGCGTGACCTTGCCGGTGCCCGAGAGCGAGCCGACCAGCGCGCCGGGACTGTGGCCGACGCCTCCGACATCGGCCTCGAAGCCGAGCCGTCCGATAATCGGCGCACGGCCGAGGCTTGGGATCAGTGCCGCGGCGTCGGCATTGCTGAGCGCGACTTTCGCCCGCGCATTGAGCCCGTCCTCCGTATTGCGTAGCACGATGCGTCCGCTCACGCGGCCGTCGCCGAGCTCACCCTTGATGTCATCGAGCGTAAGCTCGGAGCCGTTCACCAGCACATTGGTGCGCAGCTGGCGGACGATGAGCGCCGGCGTGATGGTCGCACGCCCCGCAGCCAGCACGACATGGCCGTCGAGCCCGCCGATCAGACCGACGCCGAACGGCTCCGACGACCAGGTCGCGGCATCGGCGAGCTTGCCCGGGGGCATGGCGATGGCGGCAGCCAGCATGTCGCCAGCTTCGATGTTGTCGACATCGATCGATCCCTCGACGCGGCGTTTGGGCGACAGCGTCAGCGCAAGCTTGCCGCGCAACGCCGCGCCGGCAATGTTCGCCGCGAGATCGTCGGTGGTGACGCGCTCGCCGGCCACAGCCAACGTCGCGGTGAGGGTCAGCGGCAGCGGCGTTTGCCCCTGCCCGCTTCGCCGCAGCACCCGCGCGTCGCCGGCGAGCGACAGCCGCATGCTGCCGTCGAGCTCCTTGCCGGAGGCAAAGCGCAACGTCCCCGAGGTGCCGGCATCGAGCCCGCCGGCCAGAAGCCGCGCGTCGAGGCGGACGTCGCGGTCGCCGCGACCGCTGGCACTGAAGGCGAGCGTGCCGGGGCGCTTGTCGACGGTGATGCTGCGGTCGAGCCCGAGCAGCGCAATCAGCTGGCTGCCGTCGTCGGCGTCGAGCTTGCCATTGACGCGGATCTCGCCGTTCTGCAGCGCCTTGGCCTCGCCGCTGGCCTGACCGTCGATGTTGACGCGAAGCGCGCCGATCCGCCCATCGACGCCGACCTTGGCGAGAGTACCGGCGCCACCCGATAGCGGGCCGACATCGAGCGTCGCCTTGAGGCGCGCCGCGGTCGCGCCCGGCGCGGCACGGCGCAGCGGTTCAGCGACACGCGGCGCGAAGCGCGCCAGCAGCGCGGTGATGCCGGACAGGTCACGGGCATCGAGATCGATCGCCAGAGTGCCGCGCGGATTGCTCACCGAGGTGTCGAGCCGGCCGCTGGCGCTGACATTGGCGCCGCCGAGGTCGGCAACCGAGAGGTTGTCGATCTGCAGGCCGTTGCCGCCGAGCCGCAGCTGCGCCTTGGCGTTAGTCGCGGTGACGCCGGCGATGGTGGCGCGGCCGATGTCGAAAGCCAGCGCCATCTCTGCCGGCTTTTCCACGCCGGAGCCGGCCATTGCCGCCGTGAGGAAGGATTGGGCAGCGTCGAGATCGAGCTCGGGCGCGCGCAGCTCCGCCTCGAGCCGCGCCGGCTTGTCGCCGCGTGCATAAAGGTAAGAGAGCCGGCCCTCGATGCTCTCGCGGTCGACCTCCGCCTTGAGGCGCTCGATACCGATCTTGTCGCTGCCAAGCGCGAGGTCGCCGCGCGCCTTCAACGGGCGCGCCTGACCGGGTGTCGCGTCGTGGCCTTCGAGCCAAGCCATCAGCACACGCAGGTCGCCGGTCTCCAGGCTGGCCGGCCCGGCGAAAGCGACGTTGCTCGCGTCGACCGTCAGCCGTCCGCTCAATTTCACCTGGGTCAGTCCCGGCGCGCGGAACTCGAAGCGATCGAGGCTCCAGCCGCCGGGCATGCTGGAGACATCGCCGCGCACCGATTGCAGCGTGGCGCCGCCGAGCGTGGCGAGATCGATGCCGATGCCGAGCTTGGTCGGGATCGGCGGACGGAACGCACTGCCGACGCCTTCGGCGATCTGACGCAGCGCCACGGCTGGCGCCAGCTTCTGCGCCTCGGAGACGCCGAAGGCCTTGTCGAGATCGATCTGCCGCGCCGAGAGCAGGCCGTCGAATGACGGCGTGCGGCCGAATTTCATCTGTGCTGTGCCGGTGAGCTTCACCCCCTGCTCATCGGAGCCGTATTGGAACTCGATCTGCTCGAGCAGCGCCGAGGCCGAGCTGGCGTTGAGCTTGCCGGTCATGCGCCAGGGCTGCGTGACCCGCGCGGCATTGCCGCTGCCGGCGATACCGACGGCACGGGTCACAGTAAACCCGCCCTCGAAATGCGGCGTGTCGTGGTCGAACGAGAGTACGCCGTCGGCGGAAAGGCCGAGCGGGCGCTCGACCGGATCGAGATCGAGCTTGAGCTTCACGGTTTCGTCGGCGATGCGGCCGGCAGCGAGGCGATAGGGATAGGAAACCCCGTCGATGCTGAAGCGGCCCTCGCCCTTGAACGGCCCGAGCAGCGAGCGCGCCTCGCCGGCGAAGGCGAGCCTGTCGATGATGACCTTGCCACCGCTCGCGGCATCGCCGAGCTCGACGCGGCCGTCCTCGATGCCGAGCTTCTCGATCGACAGCGCCTCGGGATCGAAGCGGATGGCGAGGCTCGGCCACCGCACCCGGCCGCTGCCATCAAGGGCGAGCTTCACCTGCGGACCGACGAGACGCATCTCGCTCGCCCGCCACTCGCCGCGCAGGAGCGGCGTGAGGTTGAGCTCGAGCGCCAGCGAGCGGGCCTTCACCGTATCGGCACCGCCGCCGATCTCGACGCCGTTCAGGAGGAGCCGTGGCGTCGGCAACAGCCGCCCGTCAATGGTTCCGGTGACGTGGACCTCGACGCCGATCAGGCGGCGCGCCTCGGCTTCGAAATAGGTCCGATATTGCGTGAGATCGATGAACAGCGGCGCCACCAGCGCCGCCACCAAGGCCACGATCACCGCGATTGCCAAGCTCAGTAGGGTTGTCTGCAAGCACCGCTCCCGGGATGGGAGAATAGCGCGATTTTGGCGGCAAATCTGTGTCTCTTGCTTCTTCTTCCCTCGCCCCGCGATCTCTTCTCTCGTCCCGCGAAAGCGGGGAGAGGGTGGCGAGCGAAGCGAGCCGGGTGAGCGGCCAGCGCGAGCACCTAAAATAGCCGCGCCGGACCCTCGCTCCGCTCGGCGGCGCGGCGTGCGGGGCGAGGGAGTCCGGCTGAACTCGCGGAGAGCGGATCGCCCTCCTCAATCACACCGCGACGATCTTGCCGGGGTTCATGATGTTCTGCGGATCAAGCGCGCGCTTGATCGCGGCCATGGCGGCAAGCGCTGGGGCGCCGAGCTCCGGCTCGAGATACTTCATCTTGCCCTGCCCCACCCCGTGCTCGCCGGTGCAGGTGCCGTCCATGGAAAGCGCCCGCTCGACCAGCCGCGCGGAGAGATCCTTGGCGCGGGCGAGCTCGTCGGCGTCATTCATGTCGACCAGCAGTGTCAGATGGAAATTGCCGTCGCCGACATGGCCGACGATCGGTGCCAGCAGGCGATGCGCCTCAATGTCGGCCTGCGTTTGCGTCACGCATTCGGCGAGCCGCGAGATTGGCACGCAGACGTCGGTCGCCACGATGTGCGCGCCGGGCCGCAACGCCAGGTTCGACATCGCCGCGTGATGCCGCGCCTCCCAGAGCCGCGTGCGGTCCTCGGGCCGCGGTGACCATTCGAACTTGCCGCCACCGAACTCTGCCGCGATCTCGCCGAAGCGCGCCGACTGCTCAGCGACGCTCGCCTCAGTACCGTGGAACTCGACGAATAGCATCGGCGTCTCAGGCAGCCCGAGCTTGGAATGGATGTTCACCGCCTTCACCTGCAGCGCGTCGAGCAGCTCGATGCGCGCCACCGGAATGCCGGATTGAATGGTGTGGATGGTGGTGTTGCAGCAGGCCTCGACCGAGGGGAACGGGCAGACGCCGCCGGCGATCGCCTCGGGGATGCCGGCAAGCTTCAGCGTCAGCTCCGTGATGACGCCGAGCGTGCCTTCGGAGCCGACGATCAGTCGGGTGAGATCGTAGCCGGCGGCCGACTTCTTGGCGCGGCGCGCCGTGGTCATGATCTCGCCATTGGCCATCACGGCTTTGAGCGCCAGCACATTGTCCTTCATGGTGCCGTAGCGCACGGCATTGGTGCCGGAGGCGCGCGTCGCCGCCATGCCGCCGAGCGAGGCGTCGGCGCCGGGATCGATGGGAAAGAACACGCCCTTGTCGCGCAGATATTCGTTGAGCGCCTTGCGCGTGATGCCCGGCTCGATGACGCAGTCGAGGTCTTCCGCATGTACCGCGAGCACGCGATTCATGTCGCGGAAGTCGACGCAGATGCCGCCGAGCGGCGCGTTCACGTGACCTTCGAGCGAGGTGCCGGTGCCGAACGGAATAACCGGGGCGCCATGCTGCGCGCAGATGCCGACGATCTTGCACACATCGTCGGTCGACTGCGCGTACACCACCGCATCGGGCGGCTGGTTCACAACCCAGGTGAGCGTGTTGCCGTGCTGCTCGCGCACCGCCTGCGCGGTGACGACGCGGTTACCGAAGGCGGCATTGAGCGCACTAACAGCGGCTTCGATGGATTTCGCGTTGCGCTTGGACAGCGCGGCAGCACCCGGCATGGACGTCCTCATCCCATTTTCCAGCAGCAATGAGCCAGTGAGATATCGCGGTCAAGCGCCACGGGGTCCTTCCCTCTCCCGCTTGCGGGAGAGGGTGGCGAGCGCGAAGCGCGAGCCGGGAGAGGGCAAAGCCAAACGCCGCCCCTCTCCCGCCTCGCATTCGCTCGGCACCCTCTCCCCGCTTCGCGGGGCGAGGGAATCGAACCGCAACGCTCGTATGACGGTTGCCGTCCCGCATCGCGGTCGTCCAAGTGGACGCTGCCCACGGCCCTGTCGTAGGGTCCGCGCGCTTTCGTTCCGACCCCCGGAGTTCCTGCCATGGCCGGCCCCATCATCGCCATCACCGACAGTCCATTTCCCTCGCTCGATCCGGCGAAGAAGGCGCTCGCGCGGCTCAATCCCGAATACCGCATGAGCAAGAGTTCGAGCGCGGAGGACATCCTCGCAGTGGCACGCGACGCCGACGCGATCCTCGTCACCTATGCCAAGCTCACCGCCGAGCTGATCGGCCAGCTCACGCGCTGCAAGTCGTTCGGACGTTTCGGGCTCGGCGTCGACAATATCGACCTGAAGGCCGCGGCGGCGAAGGGCATCACGGTCAATTACGTGCCCGACTACTGCATCCACGAGGTCTCCGACCACGCGATGGCGATGCTGCTGGCGCTCGCGCGCAAGCTGACGCTATCCAACAAGGTGGTGCAGGCCGGACGTTGGGAGATGCCGGCCGTGGTGCCGATCCATCGCCTGCATGGCCAGGTGCTTGGGCTGATCGGCTTCGGCAACATCCCACGCATGGTGGCGCCGAAAGCCCAGGCGTTCGGTCTGCGCGTCGTTACCCATGATCCTTATGTCTCCGCCGATGTGCTCAAGGCCGCCGGCGTCGAGGGCGTGAGCTTCGACGCGCTGCTCGGGATGTCCGACTTCATCTCCGTGCATGCACCGCTGATGGACGCGACGCGCGGGCTGCTCAATGCCGCGGCCTTTGCCAAGACCAAAAAGGGTGTGCGCATCATCAACACCGCACGCGGTCCGCTGATCGACGAGGCGGCGCTCGTCGCCGCGCTCGATTCCGGACAGGTCGGCGCCGCCGCGCTCGACGTGGTCGCCACCGAGCCGCTGCCGAAGGATTCGCGGCTGCTTGGCCGCGACAATGTGATCCTCTCCCCACACACCGGCTTCTATTCGGTGGAGGCGCTTGAGGAGCTGCAGGTGAAATGCGCGAGCGACGTCGCCCGCGTGCTCTCGGGGGAGAAGCCGGTCTATCCGATCGCGGCGAAGTAAAACTGCCGCGCACTCTGACCTCGTCCTTGTAAGTCGAATAGCGCCGGATCGGCTAATCTGACCGACGCGGTGGCGGACGGAAGACCGTCTCGTCCTCGGGCCCATAAGCCCGTTCCTCACCATGAGGTTAGAGGTTGTGGGTGCCGCGGATGAGCGGTGCCAAAGCACCGGCAGGCCGGTAAGAGAACGGTGACCTAAAAGCCGAGAAATCGCTGCAACGCGCGGCAACAGCGAGACAAACGACCATCAATCCGTCACACTTGGCCCCGAGCCTTCCATCGTCAGGCTTCGGCTACGAGCCCCCGCTCGTTGAGGTGTCGCACATGCTCGATCGTCTTGATCTCGAACCGGTGTTCTTCGCGCCGTTCGTCTCCTCGGTGATGAAGGTCGAGTCGGGCTGGATCGACTACAACGGCCATCTCAATATGGCCTACTACAACGTGCTGTTCGACCGCGCGGTGGACGAGGCCTTCGAGCTGATCGGCTGCGGCATCGACTATGTGAAAACCCGCAAGCACTCCTGCTTCACCGCCGAAGTGCATGTGCGTTATCTGCGCGAGCTGCATGCCGGCGATCCGGTGCGCGTCACCTTCCAGCTGCTCGATTACGACAGGAAGCGCATGCATTATTTCGAGCAGCTGTTCCACGCCACCGAGGGCTGGGTGTCGGCGACCTCGGAGAACATGTCGCTCCACGTGGACATGGCGGCGAAGAAGACCGCCCCGTACCCCGCCGAGATCGCCCGCGCGCTAGGGAAGATGAAGGCCTCGCACGCGCAATTGCCGCGCCCCGAGGTGGTCGGTGCCGGCATCGCGATGCCGGAGTAAAACGTAAGGCGCTCCACTCGCTCCGCCGTCATGCCCCGCAAAAGCGGGGCATCCAGTAAACACTGACGCCGACGATTACTGGATCGCCCGCCTTTCGCCGCGCCGCCGAGCGAAGCGAGGGTCCGGCGAGGCTACCGTGAGATTGCTCGCGCTGGCTGCTCGCCTTCGGCTCGCCAGCGCGAGCGGGCGATGACGCCGAACATGGGGACGGCGCCGAGAAAACGGCCGATTCCATCGCCAAAAGCAGGATAAAGAAGCCCTGCGCCCCTCCCAATCACGGGGTACGAGTGCCATCTTTATAGGTCACATAGAATCATCCATGGCCGAACCGCAACACCGCCCCACTTCCGGCGCGCACGATCCGGCGCCGACGAGCGCCCCGACGCCCGGCGGCATCGCCGAGCGGGCGCGCGCCTCTGCGCGGGGCGGGCTCGCCTATCTCGACGCGCTCAATCCGGAGCAGCGGCTGGCGGTGGAGACGTTGGACGGGCCGGTGCTGGTGCTGGCCGGCGCCGGAACCGGCAAGACCCGCGTGCTCACCACGCGCATCGCCCACATCCTCAATCTTGGCCGCGCGCGGCCTTCGGAAATCCTCGCCGTCACCTTCACCAACAAGGCGGCGCGAGAGATGAAGCAGCGCGTCGGCATCATGGTCGGGCAGATCGTCGAGGGCATGCCCTGGCTCGGCACCTTCCATTCCATCGGCGTGAAGCTCATCCGCCGGCATGCCGAGCTGGTCGGGCTGAAATCCGATTTCACCATCCTCGACGTCGACGACCAGATCCGGCTGATGAAGCAGCTGCTCGAAGCCGAAGGCATCGACGAGAAGCGCTGGCCGGGGCGCGTGCTCGCCGATCTCATCGACGGCTGGAAGAACCGCGGGCTGACGCCGGCGCAGGTGCCGGCCGGCGAGGCCGCGAGTTTCGCCAACGGCAAGGGCAAGAAGCTCTACATCGCCTATCAGGAGCGGCTGAAGGTCCTCAACGCCGCCGATTTCGGCGACCTGCTGCTGGAATGCATCCGGCTGTTTCGCGAGCACCCCGACGTGCTGGCGCAGTACCAGGCGCGCTTCCGCTACATCCTGGTCGACGAGTATCAGGACACGAATGTCGCGCAGTACTTGTGGCTCAGGTTGCTGGGGCAGAGTGCGGGTGAAGAGAAGACTGGGGGCCTCATCCTTCGAGACGCCGCGCTACGCGCGGCTCCTCAAGATGAGGTTAAAGGTGGCGTCGCGCCGCGGGCCGAGAGCCGCTTTCCGGGCGACACAGGCCTTGATCCTCATCCTGAGGAGCGAGGGCAGAGCCCGAGCGTCTCGAAGGATGAGGCCGAAGGTGTCGATCTTGGTGATACGTTCGGCGACGCGCCCTCGCCTCCTCCCGCCGCGCAACAGGCCCTGCCCCGCCGCCCGAAAAATATCTGCTGCGTCGGCGATGACGACCAGTCGATCTATGGCTGGCGCGGCGCCGAAGTGGACAACATCCTGCGCTTCGAGCACGACTTCCCCGGCGCCAAGGTCATCCGCCTCGAAAGAAACTACCGCTCGACCGGGCACATCCTGGCCTGCGCCTCGCATCTCATCGCCCACAACGAAGGCCGGCTCGGCAAGACGCTGCGCACCGAGGACGAGCTCGGCGAGAAGGTCACGGTCACCGGCTCCTGGGACAGCGAGGAGGAAGCCCGCGCGGTCGGCGAGGAGATCGAAGAGCTGCAGCGCAAGGGCCATGTGCTCAACGAGATCGCCATCCTGGTGCGCGCCTCGTTCCAGATGCGCGAGTTCGAAGACCGCTTCGTCACGCTCGGTCTGCCCTATCGCGTCATTGGCGGCCCGCGCTTCTACGAGCGCGCTGAAATCCGCGACGCGCTCGCTTATTTGCGCGTGGTCAATTCGCCCGCCGACGATCTCGCCTTCGAGCGCATCGTCAATGTGCCCAAGCGCGGGCTGGGCGACGCCACCGTGCAGCTCCTGCACGATCATGCGCGCAAGCGCCGGGTGCCGCTCACCGAGGCCGCGCGCGCCGTGATCGAGACCGACGAGTTGAAACCCAAGCCGCGCGGTGCGCTGCGCGGGCTGCTCGGGGCGCTCGACCGCTGGCGCCATCAGCGCGATGTGCTGCCGCACAACGAGCTCGCCGAGATCATCCTCGACGAGTCCGGCTATACCGAGATGTGGCAGAAGGACCGCTCCGCCGACGCCGCCGGCCGGCTCGAAAACCTGAAAGAGCTGGTGCGTTCG
>DASRGN010000048.1:0-86459 GCA_035651015.1 Pseudolabrys sp.
GGCGCTCGGCGGCGCGGCAAAGCTTCGCACTTTCGACGGCGTCGATTTTTGAAAATCAGCGCCGCTTGAAGACCAAGGGCGCGCGGGACATCCGTGATCCTTCGGGATCTACGGATCCTTCGCCCCTCGCGGAACGAAGGCAGATGGGTAGTCAAACCGCAGGTCTCGTTAGAACACGAAGTCCCGCGCGCGATGGGTTACGGCTTATTTCGCAAGCCCCCCGGTGGAAGTGTTCCTACCTTCTATCCACCGCTGATGAGAGTACTCACCCGATCCGGCCGGTAGCTCGACCGAAACCGGGTAGACCACACCTCTCGTGATGCACGGGTTCTGTGCACCGGGAGCATCGCGACTTCACCGCCGAATGGGTTGGGTGTTCGTCTCAAGTGCACCCGTCATTCGGCCATCGCATCCCGCCCCGCGACTGTAGACGCTTGCGCAGACGCCCCTTGGTATTGGAGCAGGACGAAGTTGATGTAGCAGAGCGAGATGCGAGCGCGAAAACTATTTCGCGAGTTACTAACGCTACTAACGATATTCTTACTTACCAACAGGCCCGCCGCGCATTTCATGCTTTTCCGGCGAAGCGTTCTCGCGTATTCCCGTCCCTCTCCTCTCACACAAACCGGTCCACCACCCGGCCGCGCGGAGCGTCTGCGTTGCCTCGCGACGCCGCGCGTGCGTTTCCCACGGAGTCACTGCCAATGCACGAACAAGCGTTTCCTTTTCGACGCTACCACTGGGCCGACGAGCCGCTCCCGATTCCCGAACGACCGGGCAGCCAGAAGCCGGCCATCCTGCGCACCGCGGAGGAGCAATTCGCGCGCACAAAGCTGCTGCGCTATGCGCCGGTCCCGAAGCAGCGCATGTTTCACCGCGGCGGCTGCAAGAGCCGCGAGCGGCTGCTGATGGCCGGCAACCAGGTCGGCAAGACGACGGCTGCGGGCGCCGAGACGGCGATGCATCTCACCGGCCGCTATCCGCACTGGTGGGACGGCCGTCGCTTCGAAGGGCCAGTGCGCGGCTGGGTCGGCTCGATCGGCTTCACATCGACGCGCGACGGCGCGCAACGCGTGCTCCTCGGCGAGCCGAAGCGGCGCGAGAGCTGGGGCACCGGCATGATCCCCGGCGACGACATCCTCGACTGGTCGCTGCGCGGCGGCCTGCCCGACGTGCTCGACAGCATGCTCGTGCGCCATGTCTCGGGCGGCGTCTCCACGCTCGGCTTCAAGTCCTACGAGCAGGGCCGCGAGAAATGGCAGGGCGAGACGCTCGACTTCGTCTGGTTCGACGAGGAGCCGCCGCTCGACATTTACATCGAAGGCTTGACGCGCACCAACGCCACCGGCGGCCTCGCCTACATCACGCTGACACCGCTCAAGGGCATGACCCCGCTACTGCAGCTGTTCATGGACTGTCCGGGATTCAACAATCCGGATTATTGGGATGAGGAGAGTTTGAGGGAGATGGCGAAGGCTGAGAGCAAGGGGTGAGGCAGCCGAGTAAGAGGGTCGGAGTCTGTTCCGCGCCTCCGCTATTCGCGGAGAAGCTGACGTCGCCGACCAGGAAATCCTCGTCCGCTAAGGGCCATAAGCGAAAGTCACTGACGTATCGCTTGCTCGCCAGCTCCCCAGACTCATTTTGCAAAACGCGGCGACAGATCGCTGCTAAGTGAGGGCACGCCCGAAGAAATTCAAACTCCTGACAGCGAGCGAGCCCCCCACAGCGGCGGCCCGTGAGCAGCCGCACCACAGAGCGGTTCAGTTCGGCCTGGCCCCGCCCGTTCTGGCCTGCTCGGCGACGGCCTGCGCAGCGACGGCGGCGAAGGCATTCGACATTTCACGGGAGGTGTTGACGAGCGCGCTGACGAGCTTCGTCACATCCTTCTGCAAGGCCGGCTGGTCGCGCAGCATCACGGCCGTCACCGCGGCCAGGCGTTCTGGCCGCAACGCCGCCGTCTCCTGCATCGCTGCGAGGATGACGGTGAGCCCCACCAGCGTCGCGTTCGACGCATTGTTGCGCTGGTTCAATTCGGTGAAGGATTGAGCCAATGTCGCGGCGAGCGTCTGGATAGTGCCGGCAAGGTCCGCCAGCGTCGGTGTCGACTCCGCGCTTCGGTTTTCGATCTTGGCTGACATGGAATACTCCCTGGGTTGATTGGAATCGCGATCACGGTATCCAGCTCTTTGGATTGAGCCTGGAGCCGACGGACTCGGCGCTGGAGGCGATGGCGCTGCCGACGGACTCGGCGGTGGAGGCAATGGCGTTGCCGGCGCTCGTGAGCTGGTTGATGACTACGCCGAGCGGTCCCGTCACCGCGCTCGAGGTGAACGCATTCTCGAACGCCGTCGTCACCGCTTTCACGCCGGGATTGTCGATCACCATCGACACCATGTCGTGGCCGAAAGCCGCGGCATCGCCCGAGGCATCTCGGTGGTGGAAGATGTCGGACCACATGGCGTCCGAATCGGAGGTTGCGGCGGTGAGCTGCGAGACCGAGATGCCTCCGGTGTAGAGTGACAGGAGGCCGTTGCCGAGAGCGGTCGCATCGTCGGTCGCGCTCTTGCCGTGCGCGAGGTCGTCGGCAACGTTTCCCAGCGAGATCGCGGTGTGGACGATGTTGGTCATCGAGTAATCGGCGACGCCGGCGATCGCCTGGGTGATCGCGGTGCAGCCGGCGGCGACCATCGCGAACGGGAATGCGCAGTCCGCCGCCGCGGTCTTGCCGAGCACATGGTTGACGGCGTCGCTTTCGAAGCCGGCGGTCAGGAGTTTCGACGTGAGGCTGACTTCCACCCCGATCCCCGTCGGGGCAGCCGCTGCGTAGATCTGAGCGTAGAGATCGATATAGCCCTGGTAGTTCGTCGGGTCGGCGATAACCTCGTTCTTCAGGATTCCACAGGCGGGGATTTTCTGCGTTGCCAGATCCCAGCCCTTGTCGATGCCGGTCTGGATGTACGACACCGCCACGCCCGCCACCCCGTCCAACGCAGCACCGACAGTGTTCACACCTTCCAGCATCACGTAGTCGATGGTGGCCTGGTGCGCCATGTTGAGGTTGTCGTTGATTCCGGCGCCGCTGGTCTGCGAGATCTGCAGCATGCCGCAACCGGTGAGCACCATCCCCAGGGTCGCCGCGCTGCCGTTGATCTGCCCGAGCAGATTGTTGAGTTGCTGCGTGACTCCGGCCGGTGTCGTCGCGCGCGCCGCGTCCGTCGCCGCCATAGCCGCGTGCAGGCCAAGGTCGAGCTGCGCCAAGGACACGCACTGCAAGGCGTAGGCGTCCGCACCCGGATGCGCCTGCAAGAATGCCGTCTCCAGGTTGGCCATGTGCGCCAGGATGTCCGTGGAGCTCTGGAAGTTCGAAGTGACATTCTTCAGGAGAAGCGCCTGGGCGAGGCCGTCGGCGAGGTGGTTCGCCAGGAATGTCTGGTCGTTCTGCAAGCCGTACGACAGGAGATGGCTTGCGACAGTGTCGCGCAATGCGGCAGATCCGGAGGCTGCCATGTCGATGAATACGGTCTCTGCATCGGCTTGCGACAGGGTCGCGGCTCCGTAGACCTGTTGCGACCAATTCGAGGGGTTGTAGCCCAGGCCCGCGACGAAGCCGGTGACGAAATCACAAACAGTCGTCCGGCTCACCCCGTGGGCAACCATGTTGGCCAGCGCCGCACCGATGAATTGCAGGCCGTCGCTGGTATGCGGACACGTGTTGAACAGCGTCTGCATGATCATCGTGGGAGCGGCGTTCTCCGCGAGCTTTCCGATGGTATTGGCTGCGATCGACTGCACTTGCATATCCGCGTGCGCGCCAACGCTGCCCAGGACCTGCACCGCGGCGACCTGGCTGAGGCTGGCGTGGGTCTGCGGCGTGTTGGTCGCCGTCCAGCCGACCCAACCGGAGCTCAGGATGGTGGAGATCGTCTGCTCGGCGGCCGTCTGCAAACTGCCCGTCGCTTGCGCGGCAACACCGAGGCTGATCGCAAGCGTCTCGGCGGGGTCGTGCAGCAACGCCGTGCTCGTGATCACATTGTAAAACTGCGACGACTGCCCACTGAGGACGAGTGCCTCGCCGATCGCGGCCTGCAGACTACGGTCGCCTTGCGCTAAATTCGAAAGCAGGTCCATGTTCAGCCCGTTCGTCAAATGGATGACGTCGAGCATGGCTTGCGAGCCGGTGATGTCGCCGCGGCCGATCATCGTGTTCAATTCGCCGCTGATTGCCGACATCACTTGCGCGTTGTTGCCCGCTGCCTCGGCGATGCAGGCGAGCGCCGTCACAGCCTGGTCCGCGGTCAGCCCGTTCGAGGTGACCGCGTGGTCGATCCAGCCCATCACAGTCGACGCGGGCTCCGTGTGCAACAACAGCGCGGCTTGCTGCCCGGCAGCGCTTTGCAGAGCGGAGTTGCCATTCGCCATCAACCCGCCGAGCACGGTCCAATAGGCTTCGCTGTTCTCGTTCATGCTGTTGAAGCCCTGGATCACCTGCGCGGGCGTGAGCAGGTTCTCGGCAACCAGGCTGGCGGCTTCGCTGGCGGCGGACACTTGCAGCGCTGTCGAGGCGCCGGGTGCTGCGGCGATGTGGTTAAGCTCTGCGCACACGCCGGCTGCGGTGATCTGGCCTGACGTGATCAGCGCGGCAACTTCCCCGTTGATCGCCTGCACGGTCGCATCGGCTACGCCGAGGCCGACGCGGGCAGAGGTCAGCACGTCGATGACGTGCGTCGCACCGACCACACCGGCTGCGACCAGGCCGGTGATTTCGGCATTGACCGTCGTTTGCAGATTGGTCTGGCCGGCCGCAAGGCTGGTGAGTGTGGTGATTGCATAGTCGGCGTTGAGGACGCCGGTGGTCACCAGCTTGGCGATTTCTGCGGTCATCGCCGCCTGGGACGCAGGCGTTGCAGCCGCGATCGCCGTGATCTGATCGAGCAGTTGTTGTTGGCTTGCCTCACCGGTCCACTTGTCGATGGCCGAGATCACGCTCGGAATATCGGCAGCGACAGCGGCCTGCGCGTTGGTGACCGCCGCCTGAGCCTGCGACAAAGCATGCTCTGCCTGGGTGATCGCGATCTGATCGGCCCCGGCGATATTGTGCTGGGCTTGCGCGAGCTGACTCCTCAGGGCGGCTTCTTGCGCGGCGTCGCTGTTGAGAGCATTCTGCTGCGCGGTGAGCGTCTGATTGTCCGCGTTGACATGCGCCTGGTCCTGCGTGACGACCGCCTGCGCGTGACTTACGCTGTTTGCATCCCCGACAAGATTGACGCTGTCATGATTGATGGCCGTCTGCAGCGACGCCACGGCCTGCGCCGCCTGCTGCGCAAGTGCAGCATCATGCGCGGCGATCTGTCCGGCAGCAGCCGCGGCGCCAGCGTTGTGAAATACTCCTAAATCCAGAGCGACGATCGCACGTGCCGACGCAGCCTGGCTATTGTAAACGTTCTCGAGCCCCAGCTGGTAAGCGAGCGAATTTTGATCATTCTGCAGCTGCTGCGCATCGTGCGCCTGGGTTCCCTGCGCCGCCGTCAAGCTGGTCTGCGCGGCCGCGAGCGTGTGCTGGTCGGCACCGAGGATGCTCTGCGTGTTGTTGATCTGCTGGTGGTCGGTCGCGATATGGGCGTCCCGTGCCTGGATCTGGCCAGGCAGCGTCGCCACCAGGTGTTGATCGCTCGCCAGCGTGGCATGGGCCTGGTCGAGCGCGCTCTGGGCGTGTGCAGCTGACTGTTGCGCCGCAACGACTGCGGCCGCATCCAATTGCATATGCGACGCGGAAGCCGCGATTGCGGCATGATCAGCCTCCGCGTGTGCCACGAAGGCAGTATCCACGTGAAAACCCGTGCCGCCGACAACCTTGTCGAGGTCATCGAGGGCGAGTTCGTCTGAGGCTTGGGGCGCCTTCGCGTTGCGCCGGCCGCGGTTCTTGGCCATGGTGCAAATCTCCCATTTGCTGCAACGTCTTAGGTTCGCAGCGGTTTTCCCCGACGCGCTTACGGCGCAGGTCGGACGCTATGCCGGCGCGCGGGGCTCCCATAGTTCCCAAATGTGAAATGGTGGGGCGGTCACCCGGCGGGGGGCCGGACGGGGCGCCGGTCTTGCGCGGATCGGGCGGCGGAAAGTCCGCCCTATCGTTTGGATTTACAGGATATTTCCGCTAGAATTTACTCTTCCTGTTGCAGGCTATCCCCCATGCCGCAGCGCGACCCGACCGTCGTCCTGAGCCTGATCGATAAGCTGTATGCCGCAGCCCTCAACGGTGCGGCGTGGGCCGATTTCCTCTCGCCCGCCGCGGACGCCGTCGGGGCCGACCACGCCTTTGTCTGCCAGCTCGACTTCCACCGTCGCTCGCTGAGCTATATCGGGCTGGCGCAGAACAACCGCACCGCGGTCCCGGTCCGCCGCTACGGGACGCTGCTGGACGACGATCCCCGCCGAACGATCTTCGACGCCCGGCCCAACGAGGCAGCGCATTGCCGGATGGGACTGTCGCAAGCCCGCCTCCACGGCTCGCGGACCTATCGCAACTATCTGCAGCCGCTCAATATCGAATACACCATGGTGACCTGCCTGCCCGTGCGGGAAGGCTTCTCGCACGATCTGGGCTTCACGCGGACCCGCGCCGGCACGGCCTTCAGGAGCGACGATTGCGATCTCGTGAACGCGCTCGTTCCGCACCTGCGGCGCGCTTTCGAGATCAGCCGGGCGCTGGAGCAGCGCGCCGCGCCGATCCAGCCGCAACCGGCCGCTTGTGATCCTTTCAAGCTTGAGAGCTATTTCGCGCTCACGCCCACGCAGGCACGGCTGGCGACGCTGCTGTTCAACGGCAACAGCGTGAAGGATGCGGCCTGCGAGCTGCACATTACCGAGGGCAGCGCGCGCCAATACCTCAAGAAGGTGTTCGAGAAGACCGGGGCGAAACGGCAGCTCGATCTGATCCGCTTGATTGAAGGCGCATTGGCGCGGAATGGCTGAAGCCCAGCCGAGCCTGCTCGCAACCGGCGACAGCATCCTACAATACCGCTGGAAGGTCATCGTCTCCACCTCCATCGCCAATGCATTGGAGTGGTTCGACTTCGTCGCCTACGGTTTCTTCGCCGTCGTCATGGCGAGACTGTTCTGGCCCGCCGCGAATGAGGTCACCGCGCTGCTGGCGATCTTCGCGACCTTCGCTATTCCCTTCGCGATCAGGCCGATCGGCTCGATTGTCCTTGGGGCCTATGCCGACCGGCACGGCCGCAAAAAGACGCTCCTGCTTACCATCGGCCTGATGACGCTTGGCACCGCGATCATGGCCACGGTGCCGACCTATGCCTCGATTGGCACGTGGGCCGCCGTGATCGTGGTCGCCGCGCGCATGCTGCAGGCCTTCTCGGTCGGCGGCGAATACGGCGCGGCGATGGCGCTGCTCTTCGAGCAAGACGACGGCCGGCGCGGCTTTCTGGCAAGCTGGCACTATTCCAGCCAGTCGATGACGGCGGTTCTCGCGACGGGCTTTGCAACATTGCTCAATACAACACTGACGGCCGAGCAGATCGAGTCATTCGGCTGGCGGATCCCATTCTTTTTCGGCCTGCTGATCGCGCCCATCGGCCTCTACGTGCGCAGCCAGCTCCGCGAACCCGACCGGTTCGTGGCGGAACAGCGCAGCGAGGCGCCGGTGCTGGAAGTTCTCGCAGAGCACCGGTCACGCGTCGTGCTGGCCGCCGGCGTAATCGTCGTGTCGGCCGTGACGATCTACATGCTGGTGTTCATGCCGACGTTTGCGATCAAGCAGCTCGGGCTGCCGTCATCGGTCGCCTTCCTCGGCAGTCTCGTCGCCGGCGCGATCCAGGTGGTGTTGATCCCTTTCATCGGGCTCCTGTCCGACCGTTATGACCGCAAGACGCTGGCGCTGACTGCTTCATTCACGCTCTTGCTGCTCGCATATCCGTTGTTCGCTTTTCTGTTGGCGGTTCGGTCCGTGCCGGTGCTGCTGGCCGTCCAGGGCGTCCTCGGCGCCGTCAACGCGGTCAATCTGGGCTGCCTGGGCGCGCTGATTGCAGAGCTTTTCCCCACGAGGCTGCGCACCTCCGGTTTATCGCTTTCGAATGCGCTCACGCAGATGACGCTCGGTGGGACGACACCATTCATCAGCCTGTGGCTCGTCGACGCGACAGGCCATGCGACTGCACCCGCTCTTTATCTCATGTTTGCCGCCATCCTGAGTGCGGTGTCGTTAGGTGTGCTTTCGCGAAAACGATAAAGCAGTGTCGATTTGGGTCAAAAGCAGCCATATTCGAAAGGACGGTCCGTGTCCTTCTGAGGCTTAAATCGGACGTCTCCCCTACCCCCCAAGACTCTCCCGCATCCGCTTCACCGCCTCCGGCGGCGCGTCGTTCGCGGCCATCATCTCAAACAGCGCGTTGCGCAGCCGCGCCTTGACGGCCGGATCGTCGATCGGCGTCGTCTGTCCCGGATCTGTCTCGAGGTCGTAGAGCACCGTGTTGGTGTCCTCCATCTTCTCCGGGAATGATAGCTGTGGGTCTTGGTGTCGGCCTTCGACTTGTGCGCGATGCGCAAGAGCGGCACGCCCTTGGTGAAGTTGAAAGGACCGACCAGGCTCGCGCTCTTGAGCTCCTCCACGGTGAACAGCTTGGTCATGTGCGCCGGCATCAGCGTGTACTGATAGAGCTCCTGGCTCTTCATGTCCTTCGGGTAGCAGAAATAGGTGTAGCGGCGGTCGACCACGTTCACGCCGCCGCCCCAGTAGCCGAACATGGCGACGTCGCGGTGCTTGCGTTCGCCGTCGACATCATATCGATCCGCGACCCACACACGCTCCCTTCCGGGAATCGCGATCGAGCCAGCCGGTCCCGCGTGCAAGATGCATGTTGTTTCTCACCATAGAGCCGATCGGTTCGGCCGGCGAACTCGATATTCGAGACGGACCACTGGTCGGCGCCTTGCAATGTGGCATAATCGCCGCCAAGCAAAGCCGCGTTTCCGAGGAGAACGGGATTGCGCAGACAACTCGCTCCGATCCTCGCGGCCGTTATCGCCACACTCCTCTTTTCCACGAGTACGGGCCGCGCGGATGAATGGCCGACGCGCCCGATCCGCGTGATCGTGCCGTTGAGTGCAGGCAGCGCGGCCGACGTCGTCCCCCGCATCGTCTTCGAGCAGGTCTCGGCGCAATTGGGCCAGCCCGTCGTCGTCGAGAATCGACCGGGTGCGAGCGGCACCATCGGTGCGCGCGCCGTCGCCGAGGCCACGCCGGACGGATACACGCTGCTGGCGCATTCGTCCGCCCATGTGATCGCCAAGTCGACGGTCGCGAATATCCCGTACGATCCGGTCCGCGATTTCGCGGCAGTGGCGCCACTCGGCAACTTGCCGAATGTGCTGGTCATTTCACCGGAGAAGAAGATCAAGACGCTGAAGGACCTGGTCGCGCGCGGCCAGAACGAGCCGGTGACGTTCGGCTCGATCGGCGTCGGCAGTCCGATCACTCTGGCGATGGAACGGCTGCGCCTGAGCGCAAAATTCCGCGCGCAGCCGATTACCTTCAAGGGCGCTCCGGAAGCGATGCTCGAAGTGATGACCGGCCGCGTCGACGTCTATTACGCGCCGGTCAGCGTCGCACTGTCGATGATCAGCTCCGGCAAGCTGCTGCCGCTGACGGTGAGCAGCCCGACGCGCGTGGCCGCCCTGCCGGACGTGCCGACCACGATCGAAGCGGGCTATCCGAACTCCTCCTATCAATTCTGGCTGGGCGTCTTCGCGCCGGCAAAAACGCCGTCGGCGATCGTGGATCGGCTGAATTCCGAGATCGAAAAGGCGTTGCAGACGCCGGCGGTGCGCGCCAAGCTGGAGAAGCTCGGCGTGCAGCCGATGATGATGAAACCGGCGTCCTTCGCCGAGTTCGTGAAGGCGGAGCTGACCGCCAACATGGAACTGGCCAAAGAGGTGGGGATTTTGCCTCAATAGCAGCGCGTTGCGAGCCGGACGACCGGCGTGACGAGGGAGACTTGAGATGGCGAACGAATTGGCGACTGTGCGCATCGCACCGAACAATCCGGTGTTCGATCTGCCTGTGATCGTCGGCATCGAGGAAAAACTGTTCGAAACCGCAGGCCTCGATGTCGGCTTCAGCGCGACTTATGCCGACCGCGAAAAGGACAGCATCGAGCGCCCGGTGATGACGCGGCTGAAGGAGCAGATGTTCGATTGCGGCTCCGCCGACAGCTACAATGTCTGCGAATGGGCAAGCATCGACCGGCTGGAGAAAGGCCGGCGCGGCGGCAACATCGCCGCTTTGCGCGCCGCCGTCGCCGCGCAGGCGATCGTCACCTTCGACGATGCGCTGCAAGTGCCGCGCGATCTATCCGACGTGCCGGTCGCCGTGCAGGAACTGACCGGCTCGCACTACACGACGCTGCAGATGCTGGAGAGCGCGCTGGGCGCGCAACACGTCAATATCGCCAAAGGCGGGCTCCCGCAAAAGCGCTATGAAGGCCTGAAGAACGGCGCTTACCGCGCGGTGACGGTGATGGAGCCGTTCATCAGCCTGGCGCTCAAGGACGGCGCCCACATCGTCGCGGCGTCGTTCTATCGCGGCGGCGAGGTGATTTCGCCGGATCTCACGCCGGAGCAGCGCAAGGCGTATTATGACGCGGAGAATGCGGCGGTCGACCTGATCAACGCGAATTTCTACAAATACGCGCACCACGTCGCCGCGCATACCAAAGGCGCGCTGCAGCCGAACGAACTGCTGCGCGCCTTCGTTCGCTACAAGCACGTCGATTATTACGACTTGACCCTGTTCGGCCGCACCTATGATTGGATGAAGGCACGTGGCCTGACCGAAGGCCAGAGCGAACACGCGCGGCTGGTCGTGAGCTGAGCGAGCCCGCCGCGGTCATCTCCGCAACGGGTCGCGGGCTCACGAGACATCAACTCCCCGGCCCCGCCCCGCCATCCACCACGATGTGCTGCCCGCTGATGTAGCCATTGCTCTCGGAGAGGAGGAAGGCCACCAGCGAGGCCACTTCCTCGGGCCGTCCGTAGCGGTTGAGCGGAATTCGCGCCAGCGTCTCCCGATCGATCGCCTCGGCCGTCGTCTGCTGGCGCTCGGCATGCGTGCGATTCCAGCGCTCGCGCGTCGCCGGCACGTCGGTGAAGCCTGGGGCGACGGCGTTGCACAGGATGTTGTCGGGGCCGAGCTCGATCGAGATCGTCTTCAGCGCATTGACCAGCGCCGCGCGCAGGCTGTTGGAGAGGATGATGCCGGCCTCCGGCGCCTTCGCCGACATCGCGGTGATGGCGACGACGCGTCCCCCGCCCGAGCGCCGGAACAAGGGCACAGCGGCGCGCAGCAGCCGCAGCGGTCCCTGCACCATCATCTGGAAATGCCGATCCCAGGCGTCATCGCTGACCTCGAGAAAGGAGCCGGCGGCCGGACTGCCGTGATTGAGCAGCAGCGCATCAAGACGGCCCAGCGCCGCAGCCGCCGAGACCACCTGCTCGACCGCATCCGCGGCGGCGATGTCGAAGGCGACGGGCACGATCTCGGCCGCGAAGCCTTTCGCGATCTCACGCGCCGCCGCGTCGGGCTTGCGGCTTGCGAGGATCAGACGATAGCCGGACTGCGCCAGGCGTTCGGCGACGGCGCGGCCGATTCCGGCCGAGGCGCCGGTGAGCAGAGCGACGGGCTTTCCGGCGAACGGCATCGACTCAGCCCCGGCCCCTGACTCCCTCGGCGAAGGCCTGCTTGACGCATTCGACCACGAGCTCGGGCTCGCCCGGGCGGAGGAAATAAAGGTCGATCAGGCGCACGCTATTGCTGTTGGTGACCCCCTGCGTCATGCGCGGCGGACGCAACCTGATCGGCGGCTCGCCCGCGGCCATCAGCGCGTCGAGCTTGCCGCCGTCGAAGCCGACGGAGCGCGCGTCCCATTCGAGCATGACCCGCGGCACCATCGCCGAAATCGGATGCTCGAAGTCGTGATCGTCATTGCGCACGACCCGCGCCGAAAGGCCGGGGACGCCGACGAGCGCCTTGGCCATGTCCTCGGCGGTCTTCAGCTGCGCGGCATAGCGCGCCTTCTCGTCCTCCTCGAAGAAGATCTCGACAGCGGTGACCAGCGCGATGGCGGATTCCTTGTTGACCTTGAAGGCGCGGCCGACGCCGTAGCTTGGGAACGCCTGCTCGCGCATCGCCTCGATGAGCTTCTTGCCGAAGCGGCCCCCGCCCAGGATGATGCCAGTGTTGTTGGGGGCACGGATGGCCTTGCCGCCGCTGAAGATGGCGAGATCGGCGCCCTCGTCGACGAACTTGTGCAGGTTGTCGCGCGGCGGCACCACAGCGGCACAGTCGACGATCAGCGGCAGGTTGGCCTTGGCGGCGATGTCGGCCATCACCGAGAACGGCAGGTGCTTCGGCGAATTGTGATAGGAATGCACATAAGCCAGCGCCACCGTCTTCTCGCTGATCGCCGCCTCGACATGGAAGCGCGCGATGCTGTCGGGATGACCGACATGGACGAGCTCCCCCCCGCCGACATAGAACTGCGCGTCATAGCCGGTGCTCTGCGCGGCCTGCATGACAATCTCGTTGGGCAGTCCCTCGCGCCCGGCAAGGCCGCCGAACAGTTGCGCCATCTTGCGCCGTGAATTGCCGGTGATGCAGGCGGTGGTCGAGAGCACGATGCCGGCGGCGGAGCCCGACGTGATGTAGGCCGCCTCGACGCCGCACAGCTGCGCGATGCGCGCGGCGCCCTTGTCGAGCAGCTCCTGCACGTTGCAGTAGACGCGGCCGACCTCGGCCATGGCCTCGATGACGCGCTCGTCGAGCACGCTGCCGCCGATCGTGGTCGACCAGTTCTCGGCATTGAGCCAGCTGCGGACGCCAAGCTTTTCCAGGGCCTTGCTTCGATACGGGTAGTTCATGAGTCCCCCCAAGAGTGTTCTCAAGCGCTCATCGCCACCGGCTTTGCCGCGAGCTTTCCCAGCGGCCGCGAGAAATAGATCTTGTCGGCATTGGTGCCGAGGATCATCCCCATGTCGGCCGCGGGAATGTAGGTGCTGTATTTGCGCAGATAGTCGAGCGACTGCGCATAGGTGCAGTTGCGCTCCACATTCGGCATGTCGGAGCCCCAGAGCAGCTTGGTCGGCCCGAGCCGGTCATAGAGCACGCGAATGACCGGCTGCGCCTCCGCATAAGGATAATCCCAGCGATGGCCGTCGAGGATCGGGAACAGGAGCTCGATCGTCAGATTGGGCTCGGCGAACAGCGCCCAGAGGTCCTCGGGAATGCGCCCGTCAGCGTCCAGCGCGTGCCGCGGCACCGAATGGGTGAGCACGTTGTGGGTCTGCGGGAAGCAGCGGATATGGCGATGCAGGCGCTTCGCCTCCTGCAGATAGTCGGCGTGGGTCGCGCGCTGCATGAAGCGGATATCCCAGAGCACCGGGATGCCGAGCCGCGCCACCTCGTTCCAGAACGGCAGATATTTGTCCTGGTCAAAGGCGTTCTGGAAATTGCTGTCGGAGAAGCCATTATTGGAGAAGTAGAGCGCCGAGAGGTTCAACTCCTCAACGGCGCGGGTGAGCTTCTCGATCTGCTGGTCTTCGTTGGCGCGGTTCTCGTCGACCTCGGTACAGCAGCGAAACTTGTCGGGATGCTGCGCGCGCACCTGTGCCAGATACTCATCGGTTACGCCGTAGTTGCGGCCGAAGTGGATCAGCGCCTTGTCGACCCCGAGATATTGCATCTGCGCCAGCATGCGGCTCGGCGTCGCCTCCATGTCGTCGAGCGTCGGCGGGAAGTATTGGTGGAAATACTTTTCGCCATCGGCTTCCCACTCGAAGCGCCCGTGGCGCGCCACATGGAAGTTCACATCCTTGCGCAGGCCCGCCTGCCCCGTCGTCTTGCCGTCCCATAACGTCGGCTTGGCCGCGAGTGCGCTGTCGCGCACGCGACGGGCGCCCTGGCGATGGGTGCTGATCTGCTCCTGCCAATAGCGCACATGCTCCTCGGCGGAGGCGAATTCGCCGACATTGCCGACATAGGGAAAGCAGTGCGCGTGGGCGTCGATGATCATAGGCTTCAATCCTATTGCTTTTCCCAGGCACGGCTGACGTCGGGCTGGTTCTGGTAGGGCGTGGTGATGACGTCGGCGAATTTAGCACTGTAGAAATTCGTCACCGGCATCTCGATCAGCGGGATGAAGGGCAGATCCGTCATCAGGATCTGCTGCACCTTGAACCACATCGCCTTGCGCTTCGCCGGATCGGTGACGCTCGCCTCGGTGTGGAAGATGTTGTCGGTCTCCGGGTTGCTGTAGCCCGACGCATTGGTGAAAGGCGCCGGCTTGATGTTGTTGGTGTCGTAGGAGCGCGTGACCTGCATGGTCGGCTCCGGACCCGTGGCCAGCACCCACAGCGCCAGATCGTAGTCCCAGTCGAGATAGATGGACTTGATCGCGGCGGCCCGGTCGAGCCGCTGCAAGCTCAGGCCGATGCCGACCTTGCTGAGCTGGTCCTGCAGCATCTCTGCGACTGAGGTTTCAACGTCGCGGCCGGTGGCCCAGGTGAGCCGCAGGGTGAAACGCTTGCCGTCGGCGCCACGCGGGAAGCCCGCGGCATCGAGGAGCGCATTGGCCTTGGCCACGTCATGCGCATAAGCGGGCACGTCGGGATCGAAATACTTCACCAGCCCGCTATGCATGACGCTGCGGCCGACCTTGGCGCGGCCGAGGAAGGCTCGCTTGGCAATGGCGTCGCGGTCGATGGCGTAAGCCAGGGCCTGGCGCACCTCACGCTTGGCGATCGGCCCCTTGCGGGTATTGACGATGAGCCCGGACAGCGCGCCCACGCCTTCGCCGCCGCGCTCGTCGAGCACGAGGTTCGGGTTCTTGGCGCCGCGATCGACCTGCTCGAGCGGCACCATGTAGTAATCGAGGAAGTCGACCTCGCCACTTTCCAGCGCCAGCCAGCGCGAGTTCACGTCGGGCAGGAACTGGAAGATGACCTTGTCGAGATAAGGCTGCGCGCCTTTGACGTGATAATTAGGATTCTTCCTCAGCGCGATGAAGCTGCCCTTGTTCCAGTTGTCGATGACGTAGGGCCCGCTGCCGACCGGGTTGAGGTTCGCCGGATTGGTCTTGAAGTCGCGGCCGGCATAAAGGTGAGCGGGCAGGATTACCGGCGCGCCGCCCGATGCGAGAATGTCGAGCAAGGGCGCAAACGGCGCCTTCAGGTGCACCACCGCGGTCTGATCGTCCGGCGTGTCGATCTTGTCGAGCACCGACTTGAGCACGGCACTGAGCCGCGGATGAAAATTGCGCGCCGCCTCGCCGAGCGAGTACTGAATGTCCTTGGAGGTACCGGGAACTCCATCCGACCACTTCTCCCCCTTGGCGACCTTGAAGGTGTAGGTGAGACCGTCGCTCGAGACCTGCCAGCTTTCCGCGAAAGCCGGAATGATCTTGAAGGAAAGATCGGTCTCCACCAGCTTCTCATAGACGTGGTTGGCGACCGACACCGTTTCCGAGCCGTTGTTGATGTAGGGATTGAGCGTCGTCGGCTCGGACTCGGTGCCGACGATGATGGTGCCTCCGTAACGCGGCTTGGTGTCGGCTGCGAACGCTGCGCTCGAGGACGCAGCCGCCATGAGAGCAACGAAGCCGAAAACGGCCACGCACGATACCGATCGAGTCATGCACCCCTCCTCCATTGGCGATGCGCATTATGCTTGCGCGCGCTGCTGCGCGCGTCGGCGTCGCTCGGTGAAACGCGAATTGTGACGCATCTGGGAATGCGTGCAAAGCCGAAACCAGCTATGCGCCAATCGCGCATATGCGTCATGCAATCCCGCGCAGGACGCGGTCCACGTGATGGCAAGCGGCACGATGGCTGCCGTTCTCGCCCGACAAGAGTGGCCGCTCCCGCGAGCAGCGCTCGGTTGCAAACTGGCAGCGCGTGTGGAACGCGCAGCCCGGCGGCGGCGCGACCGGCGAGGGAATATCCCCGCTGAGCACGATGCGCCTGGCGCTGCGCGCCTGTACCGGGTCCGGCGTCGGAATGGCCGACATCAGCGCGCGCGTATAGGGGTGCCGCGGCGCGTTAAAGAGATCGGCGATCGGCGCTTCCTCGACGATGCGGCCGAGATACATCACCAGAACGCGATCGCAGAAGGAGCGCACGATGCTCAAATCGTGCGAGATGAAGATGTAAGACAGCGCGAATTCGCGCTGGAGGTCCTTGAGCAGGTTCAGGATCTCACCACGCACCGAGACGTCGAGCGACGATACCGGCTCGTCGGCAATGATCAGGCGCGGCTTGAGCGCGAGCGCGCGGGCGATGCCGATGCGCTGGCGCTGGCCGCCGCTGAACTGATGCGGATAGCGGTCGAGGAACTGGCGGCCGGGGCGCAAGCCAACCTTCTCGAGCAGCTCGATCGCGCGCACCTCCGCATCCTTGCCGCTGCAAATGCCATGGGTGGTGAACGGCTGGGTGAGGATGTGGCGGATGGTCTTGCGGGGATTGAGCGACTCGTAAGGGTTCTGGAAGACCATCTGCACGTCTTTGCGGAAGCTCTTGACATTGCCCGCAGCGGTGAGCGCGTCCCCGTCGAACACGATCGAGCCTGCATCCGGCGCGGTCAGCCAGACCAGCATGCGCGCGAGCGTGGTCTTGCCGCAGCCGCTCTCGCCGACGATGCCCAGCGCTTCGCCGGGGGCAAGCGTCAGCGACAGGTCGCTCACCGCGCGCAGCTGCTGGCGCCCGCGCAGCAAGCCTTGCTTCACGGCAAAGGATTTGTGCAGCCCGCTGACCTCGAGGAGCGCAGTCATGCCTGCTCCCTCGCCGGCTCCGCGGCCGACATAACGCGCGGCTCATTGAGCCAGCAGGCGGCGTCCTGGGTTCCCACGCCGATGAGCGGCGGCACGTCGCGCCGGCACACGTCCATGGCATGGGGGCAGCGCGGATTGTAGCGGCAGCCGTGCGGCGGCGCGGCCAGATCCGGCACCTGGCCGGGAATGAAGCTGAAGCGGTCGACGGGCGCATCGAGCTTGACCGAGCAGTCGAGCAGCGCGCGGCTATACGGATGCTTCGGCGCGGCGAAGCATTCGAGAATGCCGCCGGATTCGACGATCCGCCCGGAATACATGATGCTGACATCGTCGCAGTAACCGGCGACCAGACCGAGATCGTGGGTGATCAGAAGCAGCGCGATGTTGCGCTCGCGCAGCAGCGTGACCAGAAGCTCCATGATCTGCGCCTGCACTGTGACGTCGAGCGCGGTGGTCGGCTCGTCGGCGACGATCACTTTCGGATCGCCGGAAATGGCCATGGCGATAAGCACGCGCTGGCGCATGCCCCCGCTCAATTGATGCGGATAGGCATCGAACACGGTCGCCGGCGAGGCAATCTTCACCGCGGCGAGCAGCTCCATGGTCCGCTTCTTCGTTGCAGCGCGCGGCATGGCGGCGTTGGCGAGCACGGCCTCCATGATCTGATCGCCGACGCGGAACACCGGATTGAGGAAGGTCATCGGGTCCTGGAACACCATGGCGATCTGTGCCCCGCGCACGCGCTGCATCTCGCGCTCGGAGAGCGAAACCAGGTCGCGGCCGTCGAGCACGATACGCCCTTGCGTGATGCGCACCGGCGGACGAATGAGCCGCATCAGCGACAGCGCGGTCACGGTCTTGCCCGAACCGGATTCCCCGACCAGCGCGCGCGCGCGGCCGCGCTGCAGGGTGAGGGAGACGCCGTCTACCGGACGGATCACGCCGCGCGAACTGGCGATCTCCGTGACCAGGCCTTCGACCCGCAACACGGGGGCATCGGCAGGCGATGTTGGCACACCGGAGCTCATCGTGCGCGGCTCCGCGGAGATAGCGTGTCGTTGATGGCGTCTCCCAGCAGGTTCAGCGACAGCACGACGAAGAAGATGCCGAGGCCGGGAAACACCGACATCCACCAGGCGGTGCGCAGCGCCGGCTGCGCCTCGTAGAGCATCACGCCCCAGCTCGCATTGCCTGGGTCACCGAGGCCGAGATAGCTCAAGCCGGCCTCGAGCAGGATGGCCTGCGCCACCTGCAGCGATGCGTTGACGATCACCGGTCCGGCGGCGTTGGGCAGCAGCTCGATGACCATGATGCCGAGCGTGCCGACGCCGATCACCCGCGCGGCATCGGCAAATTCGCGATGCCGCAGCGACAGATATTCGGCGCGCGCGAGCCGCGCGGTGACCGGCCAGCTGAGGATGGCGATGGCGAAGACGATGTTCCAGATGCTGGCGCCGAACAGCGCGACCGCGACCATGGCGAGAAAGAAGCGCGGGATGGTCTGGAACAGCTCGGTGAAGCGCATCAGCACATTGTCGATCGTGCCGCCGAAATAACCGGAGGTCATGCCGACCAGAAGGCCGATAACGGTCGACGCAAAGGCGGCGGCAACTCCCACAAGCAGCGAAATGCGGCAGCCGCCGAGGAATCGGCTGAACACGTCACGCCCGAGATTGTCGGTGCCCATCAGGTGCACGAGATCGGGCGCGCCGAAGCTCGCGCCGACGCCGGTCGCTTTCTGGCCGAACGGCGCGATGACCGGAGCCGCCGCCGCAAGCAGCACAAAGAGCGTCAGCACGGCGAGGCCGATGACACCACGCGGATTGCGCCGGAAGATCGCCCAGAATCCGGCGAAGCCCGCCGGCTGCGCTGCAGCGGCGCTCTCGGCGGCAATAGCGTCAACGCTAGTCATAGACGACGCGCGGATCGATCCACGCATAGATGAGATCGGTGAGGATATTGACGATGATCACCATCGCCGTGACCACGGTGAAGATGCCGGTGAGCACCGGATAATCGCGCGCGGCAATGGCGTCGAACATCAGCCGGCCCATGCCGGGCCAGGCGAACACGGTTTCGACGAGCACCGTGCCGGCGAGGACGAAGGCGAAATCCATTCCGAGGACGGTGACCAGCGGAAGCAGCGCATTGCGCAGCGCGTGCTTGTAGACAACCACCCGTTCGGGAAGTCCCTTGGCGCGCGCCGTGGTGATGTAATCCTCCTTGAGCACGTCCTGCAGCTTGGAGCGCGCCAGGCGATACATCAGGGTGAGCTGATAGAGCGCATAGGTCGACGCCGGCAGCACCAGATGATGCGCGACATCGATGACCTTGGCCCAGCCGGTCGCGGCGAGGCGGATGTTGACCATGCCCTGCGTGGGGAACCAGCCAAGCTCGAGCGCAAAGAACAACAGCATCAGCTGCCCGAGCCAGAACACCGGCATCGAATAGAAGGCGAGTGCGGCAAATGTGGTCAACTGGTCGGCGAAGGAATTGGCGCGCTGCGCGGCAAAGGCGCCGAGCAGGATGCCGATGAGGGTGGCCAGCAGGTACCCGGTCCCGAGCAGCAGGAACGTATTGCCGACCCGCGAGAGAATGAGATCGGCGACCGGTTGCCGATAACGATAGGACATGCCGAGATCGCCGCGCACGACTTTGCCGAGATAGATGCCGAGCTGCACGACGAGCGGCTTGTCGAGACCGAACTCCTGCCGCAACTGCGCCTGGTATTCGACCGAGCCTTCCGATTGGCTGGCGAGATACGACGCCGGATCGCCCGGCGCGACATGGATCAGCAGGAAATTGATGGAGATGATCGCAAAGAAGATCGGAATGGCGTGCGCGAGCCGCGTGAGGACGACGGCGAGGAACCCCGACGACAGCCCCATGCTCCTCCCTGCCCGAACGGCCGACGCCTCGCCCATCAATAACGCCTGTCGATCCCACGCGCCCCGCGCCGGCGGGTGTTGTTCATTCTTCGCGGCGCCTGCAGTGTTGAACGCGCTCTGAAAAAGCGTGTCAACCGGGACGCACCCGCCGCCTTCGCCCGCACGGAACCATGCGTCGCGTTGCCGCGCCGCAGCGTCTCACCTGCCGGACCGCAGACTCGAGCCCCGCGCTAGACCACGACGGGCTGCAACTGCCGCTCGATCAGCCGAACAAGGCTGAGCGCGGTGAGTTCCGAGGACTTCGGGTTGGTGGCCAGCGGATTATTGTCGAGCTTCAGCTCCAGCGAGCCGAAAGCGCCGCGCGCGATGATGCGATGACCGTTCATGGTGACGGCCGGATCGGCCACAAGGCGCACCACGGTCTTGTCGAGACCGATGCCCGCGAGCGAGGTCACGACGGTGGAATTGGCGTTTTGCGGATAGGCGCTGGCGGCTTCGCGAGCCGAGCCGTCGAAGACGATCGTGCGCTCGCGCAGGGCGGCGAGATCGACGGCCTTCTCGGCCTTGGTTCCGAGCCACGCCTTCGGGGGCTTGACGATTTCGTGCACGACCTCGTCGAGTTCGAGGATGGCGGCGGCGGCCAATGCGTCGAGCGCCCCGATCGCGCCCGAGGGAATGACGATGCGGCTGCCCGATGTCTCCGCAAGGGCGCGCATCCGATCGAGAAAGGCGTCGTCGCAAAACGCGCTGGTCGACGCAACGATGGTGGTCTTTGCGTGCCGGAGCGCATGCGGCAGCCAGGCCACGACCGCGGAGCGACCGGCAGCCTCGACGATGAGATCGGTGCGCGCGGCGGCAAGCTGATCGGGCGCGGTCAACAGCTCCGCGCCGGGCGGCATCGGCGGCCTGGCTTTGGCCTGTGCGCTGACCGCGATGCCGACGATCTGCACCGGCGTCCGGCGCTGCGCCAGCAGCGCGGCGACGCGCGTGTTGATCGCACCAAAGCCCAGCAAAACCAATCGCACCGCGGCATCCCTCTCTTTGCGAGACCGAGCGGCAGCCTACCCCGAAAGCGCTTCCCGCATCCGCTTCACCGCCTCCGGCGGCGCGTCGTTCGCGGCCATCATCTCGAACAGCGCGTTGCGCAGGCGCGCCTTCACCTGCAGATCGTCGATCGGCGTCGTCTGTCCGGGATCGGTCTCGAGATCGTAGAGCACCGTGTTGGTGTCCTCCATCTTCTCCGGGAAATGATAGCTGTGGGTCTTGGTGTCGGCCTTCGACTTGTGCGCGATGCGTAGGAGCGGCACGCCCTTGGTGAAATTGAACGGGCCGACCAGGCTCGCGCTCTTGAGCTCCTCGACGGTGAACAGCTTGGTCATGTGCGCCGGCATCAGCGTGTACTGATAGAGCTCCTGGTTCTTCATGTCCTTCGGGTAGCAGAAATAGGTGTAGCGGCCGTCGACCACGTTCACGCCGCCGCCCCAGTAGCCGAACATGGCGACGTCGCGGTGCTGGCGCTCGCCATCGAGCAGGCCGAGCAGCGATTTGCCCTGCACCTCCGGCGGGATCGGCGCGCCGAAGATATCGCAGAAGGTCGGCATCAGATCGATGGTCTGGGTGAGGCTTTGCCGCCGCTGCCCCGCCTTGTCGGCGTGGTCGGGGTGATAGATGAACAACGGAATGTGCGAGATCTCCTCGTAAAGCGGCATGCGGTTCTTCGCCCACCAGTCGTGCTCGCCGAGCAGGAAGCCGTGGTCGGTGGTGAGGATCAGCGCCGTGTCCTTCCACATGTCGTAGCGGTCGAAATAATCGAGGAACTGCCCGAGCAGGTCGTCGCACAGGCTGAGCAGCGCGAAGTAGTTGGCGCGCAGCTCCTCGAGCTGATCGGCCGGCTCGGTGACGCGCTCGTAGCGCGGCCAGTCGAGGATCGGTCCCTTGTAGGCGGTCGGGAATTTCTGCTTGTGGCGCAGCGGAGCGAAGAAAGGCTCGTGCGGATCGAAGGTCTCGATCTGCAGGAGCCAGTTCTGCGCAGTGCGATTGAGGTCGAGGAATTCGTAGCCGGCCTTGAAGCACTGCACCGACGGAAAATCCTTCTCCTCCCTCATGAACTCGCGGTTGATCATGTAGTGATACGGATTCTGCTTGGAGTTCGGATCGTTCTGGCTGGGGTGATATTTCTCGCGGATGCGCTCGATCGGCGACGTGAGCAGCACCTTCCACGGGTCGGATTCCTGGCCGCGAATGAAGTCGAAGGAGTTGTAGCGCGTGTGATAGGTGGCGCCGCCGTCCTCCCAGTAGTGGTAGTGGTCCGAGATCAGGTGCGAATAGGCGCCGGACGTCTTCAGGATCTCCAGAAACGAGTTGTCGAACGGCTCCAGCGGACCCCAGCTGCGATGCAGAAAGGTGTGACGCCCCGTCTGCATGTCGCGCCGCGCCGGCATGCACGGCATCGAGCCGATGTAATGGCGGTCGAAGGTCACGCAGCGCTCGGCCAGGCGCTGGAAATTCGGCGTCGGCAGAAACTTGCCGCCATAGGGCTCCAGCATCAGCCGGTTCACCGAGTCAAAGAGAAGAAAGACGGCTTTCATGGTTCGCTCTTTTTTGCTGGAACACTCAAACGTTCGGCGACGCGCCGCCGAGGCGGCGGCGCGATTGCGGGTCGAACAGATGGATCTGCGCGGGATCGAAGACGAGATGCAGCTGCGTACCGACAGCGAGATGCTTCACCTCCGGCAGCCTGATCTTCACCAGCTGGCCGCCGAAGTCGGCATTGAGCAGCATGCTTTCGCCGAGGTTTTCCGAAAGCAGCAGCTTGGCCGGCAGGCCTGCGTCCGAGAGACCGATGTGGCTGGGCCGGATGCCGAGGATGACCTCGCCGGCGGGAACGCCGCGCGCACGCAGCTCGATCGAGGCTTCGCCGACCCTGAGGCGGCCGTCCTCGACGCGCGCGGGAATGAGATTCATCGGCGGGCTGCCGATGAAGCCGGCGACATCGATGCTCTGCGGCGTGTTGAACACCTCGTCGGGCGTGCCGACCTGGACGATGCGACCGTCGCGGAAGATCGCCATGCGGTCGGCGAGCGTCATCGCCTCTTCCTGGTCGTGGGTGACATAAATCGTGGTCACGCCGAGCGCCGCGTGCAGGCGCTTGAGCTCGATGCGAGTCTCCAGCCGCAGCTGCGCGTCGAGGTTCGATAAGGGCTCGTCGAGCAGAAAGAGCCGCGGCTTGCGCACGACGGCGCGCGCGAGCGCGCAGCGCTGCTGCTGCCCGCCGGAGAGCTGGCCGGGACGGCGGTCGAGCAGATGATCGATCTTCACGCGCTGCGCGGCCTGCCGCACCAGGACGGCAATCTCAGCCTTGGCGAGCCGCTCCATCTTCAGCGGGAAGCCGATGTTCTCCGCGACCGTCATGTGCGGATAGAGCGCGTAGTTCTGGAACACCATGGCGACATTGCGCTGCGCAGGCGAGGCGCGGCTGACGTCGACGCCATCGAGGTGGAAGCTCCCAGCGTCCGGCGTCTCCAGGCCGGCGATCACCCGCAGCGTCGTGGTCTTGCCGGACCCGGACGGACCGAGCAGCGCGAAGAATTCCTGGTTCCTGATCTCGAGATCGATGCCCTTGAGGGCGGCGAAGGCGCCGTAGGATTTGGCGATGCCGGAGAGGACGAGATGGCCCTGCGCTGCGCTCATCGCCGGCCCCCGCCCTTCACCGCGCCGACGGTGAGCCCTTTCACGATCTGCCGCTGCGCGGCAATGCCGATGACGACCACCGGCAGCATGGCGATCAGCGCCGCCGCCGCGAGCTTCGCCCACAGCGTCTGCTCCACGGAAACGAAGCCGTACATGGCGACGGTGACCGGGCGCACCTTGTTGCCGCCGAGCTGCACGGCGAAGAGGAATTCGTTCCACGCATTGAGGAAGACGAAGATGACGGTGACGGCGATGCCACCGCGCACCTGCGGCAGGATCACGTGCCACAACGTCTGCAGGCGGCTCGCCTTGTCGAGGAAGGCCGCCTCCTCCATCTCGCGGGGAATGTCCTCCATGTAGGAGACCATCAGCCAGATCGCGAACGGCAAGGAGAAAGTGAGAAACACCGTGGTCATGCCCTGGTAGCTGTCGAGCCAGCCGATCTTGCTGAGGATGAGGAAGTAGGGAATGACGAGGCCGACCGGCGGGATCATCTGCGTCACCAGGGTGTAGAAGCCGATCGCCCGCTTGCCGGGAAGCCGCAGCCGCGCAAACGCATAAGCGGCCGGCACCGCGAAGACGATGGTGAGCACCGTCGTCGCCGCGGACACGATGAAGCTCGTGAAGAAGCTCGGCAGAATGGAGAAGCCGCCGAACAGCGCGTCGCGATAATTCGCGAGCGTTGGCGTGAAGATCACGCGCGGCGGATAGGCCAGCACCTCGCTTTCCGACTTGAGCGAGACGACTATGGCCCAGAGGATCGGAAACGCCCAGATGGCGACGACAATCGCGGCGGCGAGATAGAGCGCGATACGGCGGGGGCTGATGGTGGCGTTCGTGGCCATGGTCAGCGGACCCGTGCGGTGCGCATGATAAAGAGCACGCTCGAGACCAGCAGCGTGATGAGGAGCAGCGCCACCGCCAGCGCCGAGCCGTAGCCGAAGTCGAGCTTCACGAAGGAGGTGCGGTAGGCATAAAGGTTGAGGATCTCGGTGGCGGTGCCGGGCCCGCCGCCAGTCGCCGCGAAGATCGCGGCGAAGGCCGAGAGCGCGATCATGGCGCGCATGATCACGACGATGACGATGGCGGGGCGCAGCAGGGGCAGCGTGATGTGGATGAAGCGGCGCAACGCGCCGGCGCGGTCGATGCGCGCCGCCTCGTACACCTCCGTGGGCAACGAGGCGAGGCTTGCCAGCATCACCAGGAACGCAAACGGCGTCCACTGCCAGGTGTGGATGACGATCACCGAGATGAGCGCCGGCGTCGGCGAGCCGAGCCAGTTCACCGCGCCGAAGCCGAGCCATTTGGCGACAAAGTCGAGGATGCCGAAATTCGGCGCCAGCAGCAGTGTGCGCCAGAACAGGCCGACCACCACCGGCGCCAGCACGATGGGCAGGATGGCGACGATGCGGAACAGCCATTGCCCGCGCGGGATCTCCATCACCAGCAGCGCGAGCGCAAGCCCGAAGACGACCTGCAGCACGACGGTGCTCACGGTGTAGATCGCGGTGAGGCCGAGGGCGTGCCAGAAGTCCGCGTCGTGCGCCATGGCGGCGTAGTTCGCCAGGCCGACGAAGCGGTTCATGAACGGCATCGCCAGGTTGACGCTGTGGAAGGAATTCCAGAAGAGATAGACGAGCGGAAAGGTGGTGGTCGCGAGCAGCACGAGGAGCGCCGGCGCGACCATCAGCATTGCGAAAGACTGCTCGCCGTCAAACAGCGCGCGCCGTACCACGTCGGTTCTCCGGGCGCCCTCGCCTAGCCTTTCATGATCCCGTCGATGATGCTCTGCGCCTGGTTGAGCGCGTCGGCGGGCTTGGCCTGGCCGACGAGGCTCGACTGGATCGCGGTGGCGACGGTCTCGCCGATCGCCGGCCACTGCGGAATGCGCGGGCGCCAGTCGACATTGGTGTCGTGCTCCAGCGTTTGCAGGGTGGCTTCGAGGAAGTTGCTGCCGACACCGCCGACCATCTTGCGGAAGTCGGCATTGTTGAGGATGGACGTGCGGTTGACGCCGAGCCGCTTATAGGCGCCGGAGAAGCCGTAGGACGTCGCCGCCTGCACTTCCTTGGAGGCCGACCACTGGATGAACAGCCAGGTCGCCACCTTGTCCTTCTTCGACAGCGCGGCATTGATCGGGAAGCTCCAGTTCCAGATCGACGACACGCGCTTGCCCGACGGGCCTTTCGGCCAGCGCGCAAAGCCGATCTTGCCGAGCACCTTGGACTTGCCGGGATCGGCGATGACGGCGGCCGCCGTGTTGGTGTCGATGAAGGAGCCGAGCGTGCCCTGCCCGAAGGCGTCGGCGATGTCCGGCCAGTTCCAGTTGGCGACGCCGTCTGGCGCGTATTTGTTGAGGAGCTCGACGTACCAGACCAAGGCCTCGAGCGCCGGCTTGCTGTTGACGACGAGCTTGCCGCCATTGGCGAACCATTCGCCGCCGAATTCCATGAAGATCGACGGATAGATGTACATGTTCTGCCCGGCGCCCTTGAAGCCGCGCAGCGCCGCGCCCCACACGCGGTTTGCCGGATCGTGCACCTTGGCGGCGTTGCGCGTGTAGTCCTCGAGCGTCTCGGCCGGCTTGAGGCCGTGCTTCTCGTAGAGGTCGGTGCGGTAGACCTGCAGCGTGGTCTCGCCGTCATAGGGCATGCCGTAGAGCTTGCCCTTGACCGAGACAGCGCCGGTCCAGCTTTTCAAGATGTCGTCGAGCGCGAACCAGCTCTGATCGGTGAGCTTGGCGTCGCCGAGATAGCCGTCGAGTGGATCGACCCACCCGTTGGCGACGTAGAGCGGATAGTACATCGGATCCGCCGCATGGCTCGCCCAGGTCGCGGTCTTGCTGGAGAGATCGAGCACAGCCTTCTGACGGATCTGTCCGGGCGGCGTCTTCTCCAGCCGCACATTGATGCCGCTGAGCTCGTTGAATTCCGGAAGCAGCGCCTCAAGGTTGTTGAAGTAGCCGGCCGGGATCACGCCGATGGTGATCGAGGCGCCCGCGGCTTGCTTCCACTCGATCTTGGCGTTGCGTACCGAGGCGAGTTGCGCATTGCCCTGGGCGCTGGCTCTGTCGAGGACGAGCGCTGGCGCCGCGAGCAGCGTCGCGCCCGATGCCGCGCCGCGCAGCAAGGTGCGCCGGCTGATGGAGAAAAGACTGTGGCTGCGGTGCTTGCCTTCACTCATCATTACCTCCCGTAACGGCGCTTAGGCTGTCTCTTTATTGTTGGGCCTCTGCTGACGCTGGTAAAAATCTGAACTTTGCCAATCGCTTACCGCGACGTTGACTAAAAGTCCTAAACGTCCCAATTATAGGATGTTTTACGCACTCGGCATTGTCAAGTCATGCTCGATCGGACGCCGATCCCACGCTACGTGCAGCTCGCCGACGTGATGCGTCACCGCATCAAGCGCGGCATCTGGCAGCGCGACGAGCGGCTGCCGTCGCTGGAAAAGCTGATGCAGGAGTTCGATGTCGCCCGCGTCACCGTGCGGCAGGCGATCCAGCTGCTCGCCAGCGAAGGGCTGCTCTCACCGCAGCGCGGACGCGGCACCTTCGTGACCGCCGAGCCGGGCAGCAAGCGCCGCCTGCTCGTGCACACCACGCTCGACGAGCTCGTCGAGATGTATCGCGGCGACACGCCCGACCTTTCCAACATCGTGGAGTCGCACGAGACGCCGGTGCTCACCGAGCGCGACGGAGTGCCGGCGCCGAGCTATTTCCACATGCGCCGCGTGCATGCGCGCGACGGCGAGCGCTATTGCGTGGTCTCGCTCTTCATCGACGAGCGCATTTTCAAGCTGGCGCCGAACCGCTTCCGCCGCGAGGTCGTGATCCCGCTGTTCGCCTCGCTGCCCGGCGTGACCGTCGCGCGGGCGCGGCAGACGCTGAGCATCTCCACCGCCGACATCGAGGTCGCGGAGAATTTACAGATCCCCGTCAACACGCCGGTCGCCGAAGTGCGCCGCGTGTTCACCGGGCCCGACGGCTCTGTCATCTATCTCGGCGAGGCCACCTATCGCGGCGACTACATCCATCTGGAGATGGACTTGATGCCGTAAGGGCGCCTTCGCTGCGCACTCGCGCCGAGGGCTGCCTAACCTACGCCGCCGCGCGCGATTGCCAGCCGCGGGCGATGTCGAGCAGCCGGCGGACGTCGTCCTCGTTGTTGTAGAGGTGCAGCGCCAGGCGAAGAATGCCGCGCCGGATGGTGAGGATCGCGCCGGCGTCGCTCAGCGCGCGATAGAGCGACTGCATGCGCGGATTGTCGGTGGAATCGTGCTGGCCGCCGATCGCGTCGCCGATGGCGACGATATGGCAGCGATGCGGGCCACTCTCGCTGGCAAACACCGGAAGGCCGATCTTGCGCAGTCCATCGATGAGCAATGCCGCGAGGCCCAGCACGTGATCCTCGATGGCGCGCGTCCCCAGCGTGTTGATGATGTCGAGCCCAGGCTCCACGGCCGCCGCGGCGAGGAAGTTGAAGTTGCCCACCTCGTAGCGCCGCGCGCCGGGCATCAGCTTGTAATTATCGCTGCCGCCGGTCGCCTCATGCGCGGCGCCGAGATCGACGCTGAAGCGCGACAGGAACGGCGGCTCGATGCGCTCGGTCCACTCCTTGCGCACGTAGAGAAAGCCCATGCCATAGAGCCCGAGCAGCCCCTTCTGCGTCGACACCGACATCGCCGAGATCGGCAGGCGCGCCATGTCGATGTCGAGCACGCCGATCGCCTGCGCCGCATCGACGATCAGGCAGATGTTGCGCTTGGCGCAGACCTCGGCCAGCCGCTCGATGTCGGTGCGCAATCCCGGCGCAAAGGTGACAAAGGAGCAGGTCACGGCGCGGGTCTTGCCGTCGATCGCCTTGATCATGTCGTCGACGGGAATGCGGCCGTTGCGGCTCGGGATGCCGCGCGGCTCGATGCCGAAACGGCTGCGCATATGCAGCCAGGGATAGATGTTGCTCGGGTGCTCGAGGTCCGTGCAATAGATCGCGTTATCGCCGGGCTGCCAGGGAAGACCGGCGGCGACGATATTGAGCCCCTCGGAGACATTCTTGGTGAAGGCGATCTCGTCCTCGCCGGCCCGGATCAGGCTCGCATATTTGCTGCGCACCCGGGTGATGGTGTCGAACATCTTGACCTTGTCGATGGTGCCGGCGATGCGCAGATCGATCTGCTCGTCCATGGCGGCCTTGGCGGCAGCCGGGACGAGACCGCGCGAGGCGGTGTCGAAATAAACCGCGTTGGCCGCCCCGGGAAACTGGGTGCGCGCCTGCGCAAAACGGTCCGCGGCTGCGGCCTCACGCGTCGGTTGGGTCATCGGACGTTTCCTTTCACGGCGATTGCGTTGGATCAGGCGAAGCCGAGCTGCTCTTTCTTCTTGCCGGTCGCCTTCTCGAGGAACTTGTAGTCGATGTAGTGGTCGAGATCGGCGGTGACGTCGCGATTCTGGATGCCGAGCTCGAACATCGCCTTGGCGATGCTGCGGATGGTCTTCATCGGGATATCGACCGACGGCGAGCAGTTGGCGACGGCCATCTTCGCCACCTCTTCGCCCTGCCCGGTCACCTGGCGCGCGCGCTCGACCCAGGCGTCCTTGTTGTGGATCACGAAATCGGTCGCCTTCACCGTGGCGTCGACGATGTCCTGCGTCGCCTCCGGGTATTTCTTGATGAAGTCGTTGTGCAGATAGAGGCCGCCGTTGGAAATGCCGAAGCTGTCGTCGTGCAGATTCGAGATCATCCGCGCCTTCTGGTCGATGATCAGGATCGACGCATAAGGCTCCCAGATGGCGCAGGCGTCGACCTGGCCCGTGGTCATGCCGGCGACCACGCCGGACGGCGAGCCGAGATTGACGCGGGTCAGATCCTTGAACGGGTCGATGCCCTTCTGCTTACAGGCATAGATGAAGAGGATGTCCTGGAAGCTGTATTCGACAACGCCGACGCGCTTGCCCTTGAGGTCGGCGAAGCTCTTGGCCTCCGACTTCGCCGGCACCAGCAGCCGGCTGCCGCCGCCGGCCATGCCGGCGACGCAGGTGCCGGGCAGCTGACCGAAGGCCATCTGCACCAGATAGGTCCAGCTGGTGGCGATGCCGTCGATGGCGCCGCGCGTGAGCGCGGAGACGCGGCCCTGCCCCGAGGACGCGAACTGCTTGACGTCCCAGTCGAACGGCAGCGTGAGGAATTTCGGGATGAAGTGGCCGGCGAGAAAGTGGATCGAATTCTGCTCGTCCATGCGGAAGTGGACTTTGTCCGCAGCGAGCGCGCCGCCGGGCGCCACGAGGACGCCGGCCGCACCGAGCCCGATGAGACGGATGACATCGCGCCGTAACAGGTCTTCCATGTGAATCCTCCCAAGCAAGATTTTTTTATGTTGAACGCAAGATCAGATTGTCGAAGGCGTCACGCTCCACGCGCTGACCGGGAAAGACCACCGTGGTCGTGTCCATCTGCTCGATGATCAGCGGCCCGGCCAACGTCGCGCCCTCGGCGATGGCGTCGCGATCGTAGACCGCGGTCTTCACCATGCCGATGCCGGGGAAATGCACCTCGCGATAAGCGCGCGGAGGCACTTTCGATTTGGCGGCGATTTTGTCGACGCGGATCGGCGGACGCGCGGTGGCGAGCCGCGCCGTCGCCCGCAGCGTCACCAGCTCGATCGGCGCATCTGCAGCATAACCATAGAGCCGGGTGTGCTCGGCGTTGAACGCGGCCGCCAGCTGCTCGACGACGCCCGCGTCCGACGGCGTTCCGGTGATCGGCAGCGTGAGCTCGTGGCTCTGGCCGACGTAACGCAGGTCCGCGGCCCAATCGACCGCGCGCGCGGCGGAGGTCACGGTCTGCGCCGCAAACCAGGCTTCGATCTGGCCGCCGAGATCGCGGGCGAGCTCCGCGAGACCCGAGGCGTCTTCCGACAGCCGCGCGATGTGCGTGCGGCTGAAATCGCGACGGGCATCGGCGACCAGAAGGCCGAGCGCGCAGAGAAGCCCCGGCCCTGGCGGCACCAGAATCGTGTTCATGCCAAGCTCGCGCGCCAGCGGCGTCGCCAGCAGCGGTCCGGCGCCGCCGAAGGCGAGCAGCGCGAACTTGCGCGGATCGTAGCCGCGCTCGACGGTGATGACGCGGATGGCGCGCACCATGGTCTCATTGAGGATGGTGAGGATCCCTTCCGCCGCGTCTTCCACGGAGAGACCGAGCGGCTGCGCGATCTTCTCCTCGATGGCCTTTCGGGCAAGATCGGGCCGGATCGGCATGCGGCCGCCAAGCAATCCGCCGGGGCTGAGCCGTCCGAGCAGCACATTGGCATCGGTGACCGTCGGCTCGGTGCCGCCGCGGCCGTAGCAGACCGGGCCCGGATCGGCGCCGGCGCTTTTCGGGCCGACCTGGAGGAAGCCGCCATCGTCGATCCAGGCGATGCTGCCGCCGCCGGCGCCGACCGAATGCACGTCGATCATCGGAAAGCGCACCGGATAACCGGCAACGTCGCGCTCGCGCGCGATCAGCGGAGTCGCATTCTCGATGAGACAGACATCGGTCGAGGTGCCGCCGACGTCGAAGGTGATGATGTCGCGGAAGCCGGCGGCCTTGGTGACATGCACCGCGCCGGTGACGCCGGCGGCGGGACCCGACACGAGCGTGCCGATCGGGCGCTGCCCCGCCTCCTGCGGCGAGGCGAAGCCGCCGTTCGACTGCTGGATATGCGGCGCGGCGCCGAGCCCAAGCTCCTTCACCCGCGCCTCCAGCCGATCGAGATAGCGGCTCATCACCGGCCCAAGGCCGGCATTGAACACCGTGGTGCTGGTGCGCTCATATTCGCGGAATTCAGCCAGCACCTCGTGCGAGGCGCAGACGAACTTGCCGGGCAGCGCTTGCCGCAGCCAATCGACCACGGCCTTCTCGTGCTCCGGATTGCGATAGCTGTGCAGGAACACGACGGCAACCGCCGCCACATTGGCCGCCTCGAACTCGGCGACGTGGCGCATCAGCTCCTCGCGTGACGGCGCGATGTCCTCGCGCCCAAGCAGGAAGGTGCGCTCGGCAAGCTCGCGACGCAGGTGGCGCGGGATCGGCGCCGCCGGCTTCGGCAGGCGAATGTTGTAATTGTGCGGCTGGCGCTGGCGCCGGATCTCGAGAATGTCGCGGAAGCCCTTGGTGGTGACGAGCGCGGTCGGCGCGATCTTGCCCTCGATCAGCGCATTGGTGGCGACCGTGGTGCCGTGACCGAAATAGCCGACGTCGGGCGGCCTGGCGGCAGCGAGCGAGAGAATCTCGCTGATGCCGCGCTCCATGGCCTCGGACGGATCGTGCGGCGTCGACGGCGTCTTGTGCAGCACCATGGCGCCATCGTCCATGCCGATCAGCACCAGATCGGTGAAGGTGCCGCCGACGTCGATGCCAAGCGCGAAGCGTTGCCGATCGCGATTAACCTGCAGCATGTGAACCCCGCAGCTTCGCCGTCTCGGCCGCGTCGATGGTCGCGCCGCGTCCGCTGCCGCTGATGGCGACGCCATAGAGCTCGCGCGCCGCGCCCACCGACACCTTCTCCGCGATCACGTCGGCGAGCACGCGTTGCGGATCGCGGCTGCGCGGATCGCCGAACCCGGCGCCCGCCGGCGTCTCGATGCGCACGCTTTGTCCCTGCGCGATCGGGAATTCGGAGTAGTTCGCCGGCAACTGCTTCTCCTGCGGCGTTCCCGGATCGAGCAGGAAGCGGCCGGTGCGGCCGGTCTTGCCGCCCGCAAGCCCCGGCGCGCCGACCTTCTGGCGCAGACCGCGGCCGACCAGGCGTCCGTCCTGCGCAAAGTTCACGACCTCGCGCAGCGTGCCGAGACCGCCGCGAAACTTGCCGGCGCCGCCGCTGTCGGTAATCAGCTCATAGCGCAGGATGCTCAGCGGGAATTCGTGCTCGGCCGCCTCGACCGGCAGATTGGCGGCGCCGGAGACGTGCACGCGCACGGCATCCTTGCCGTCCTGGTCGAACTGGGCGCCGGAGGCACCGGCATAGGTCTCGTAATTGACGAAATAATCGCCGCGCCGCGGATCAGTGCCGCTGAAAGTGATGGCGTGCAACGGCCCGCAGCCGGCCATGACGCGCTCCGGCACGGCCTTGGCGAAAGCCCCGAAGATCACGTCGCCGATGACATTGCCGGTCGAACCGCGGTCGCCGACGCCGGCGGGGCTCTGCGCGTTGAAGATCGAGCCTTTCGGGGCGATGACCTCGACCGCGCGGAAGTAACCGGCATTCGGCGGCAGATCGGGATCGATCAGCGCCTTCACTGCATAGTAGACCCCGGCGAGCGTCGCATTCATCACCATGTTGCGCGAGCCGGCCATCTGCGCATCCGAGCCGGTGAAGTCGAAAGTCAGCTTGTCGCCCGCGACGGTGACCTTCACCTTGGCGCGCACCAGCCGTGGCTCGATGCCGTCGTGATCGATATAGTCCTCGTTCTCGTAGACGCCCGAGGGCAGCTCGCTGATGCCCTTGCGCGCCCGCGCCTCGCCATAGTCGAGCCAGGCCTCGATGGCGTCGAGCGTGGCCTGCGTGCCGAAGCGGTCGAAAATCTCCTCGACGCGACGATAGCCGACGATGTTAGTCGCGATCTGCGCCTTGAGGTCGCCCTGCCGCTCGCGCGGCGTGCGCGAGTTGAGCAGGATGATCTGCAGCACGTCGTCGCAGACCTCGCCCTGCGCGACGATGCGCACCGGCGGCAGCCTGATGCCTTCCTGGAAAATGCTGGTGCAGTCGGAGCTTTCGCTGCCGGCCACCTTGCCGCCGACATCGGAGTGATGCGCCAGGTTCGTGACGAAGGCGACGATCTTGCCGTCGCGAAACACCGGCGCCGCCATGGTGATGTCAGGCAGATGCGAACCGCCGCCATTGTAGGGATCGTTGACCACGAAGGCGTCGCCTGGACGCATCGTCTCGGCGGGAAAGCGGCGGAAGACGTTGGCGACGGTTTCAAGAAGCGACGACAGATGCAGCGGCGCGATCGCGGTGAGCGCGAGCAGCCGCCCTTGCGCATCGAAGATACCGGTCGAGCAGTCGCGACGCTCCTTGATATTGGGCGAGTACGAGGTCTTCACCAGCGTCGCCATCATCTCCTCGCTCGCGGCCTTGAAGCGATGCGCGATCACCTCGGCGGTGATGGCATCGACGCGCGGCGGCGCGAGATCGGCGACGGCACTCGGCATGCTCATTTCGTACGGACTCCCGGAAGATTAATCGGCGACGACATCGGGCGTGATCAGGTTGAACAGCATCGCCCGATACTCGTTGAAGCGAAGGTCGAGGATGTCGCGCGGGCGCGGCAGATCGATATCGATGATCTGCTTGATGCGTCCCGGCGACGGCGACATGATCACCATGCGATCGGCGAGATAGATCGCTTCCTCGATATTGTGGGTGACGAAGATCACGGTCTTCTGCGTGCGCGCGACGATGTCGTAGAAATCGCGCTGGATCTTGCGCCGCGTGTGCTCGTCGAGCGCTGTGAACGGCTCGTCGGCGAGCAAGATATCGGGCGCGTTGGCCAGCGTGCGGATGATGGCGATGCGGTGGCGCATGCCGCCCGAGAGCTGATGCGGATAGTGGTCGCGGAATTTCATCAACCCAACCATGTCGAGCAGCGACAGCGCGCGGGCCTCGGCCGCGGCCTTGTCCTCGCCGCGCACATTGGGCCCGAACATCAGGTTCTCGAACACGGTGAGCCAGGGGAACAGGTTCGGATCCTGGAAGATCACGCCACGACGCGGATCCGGGGCCGTGATCGGCGTGCCGTTCTCCAGCACCGCGCCGGACGACGCCTGCTCGAAGCCGGCGATGATGTTGAGCAGCGTGGTCTTGCCGCAGCCGGACGGGCCGATGAGCAGCGTGATCTTGCCCTCGTCGAAAGCGACGTCGACGCCGGCGAGCGCATGCGTGATGCTCCCGTCGCGGCCGGCATACTCCTTGGTGACGGAGCGCCCTTCTATAATTGGCTTCCAGACAGTTCCTGTGCCCACGCCAATTTCCTGCGCGCGATGACGACGATGATGCGATCACTCAAGAAGCCGAACAGTCCCAACATGAACATTCCGCCGAGGACGATATCCATGCGCATGAACTCGTAGCCGCGCCACAGCACGTGGCCGAAACCTTCCGGCACGGCGAACATCTCGGCGAGGATCATCATGGTCCAGGCATAGGCGATGCCGAGCCGCAGCCCGGCGAAGATATGCGGCAAGGCCCCGGGGATGACGACGCGCCACAAGATCTGCCGCGGCGAGGCGCCGAGCATGGCGGCGGCGCGTTTCCAATCGCGGGAGACGAGCTTCACCCCGATCACCACCTGCAGATAGACCTGCAGGAACACGCCATAGATGACGAGGAACAGCGCCGGCAGATTGCCGAGCCCGAAGAAGATGATCGCGAACGGCAGCAGCGCCGTGCGCGGCATCGGGCGCAGCAGCTGCACCGTCGGATCGATGAAGCGTTCGGCCTTCGACGACCAGCCGACCATCACGCCGATGACGACGGCGAGACCGGAGCCGATGACAAAGCCGACGATGGCGCGGAACGAGGAGCCGAGCGCGTCGGTGAACCAGGTGCCTGTGTAATAAGCCGGCCGCCCGGCGGCCCAGGCCGGGTTGATCCATTCGAGGATCGCCCGCACCACCTGCGCGGGGCTCGGCAGCAGCACCGCCGGAATCCATTGAAATGCGTAAGCCGCGCTCCAGGCGATCAGGATCGCGAGCGGCAGTGCGAACTTGAGCGGATCGATCGAAATGAGCACGCGCGAGAACCGCGCCGGCAGGGTCGGCGACTTGGCCTGGTCCGTGGCCGCTTCGGCGAGCGGCTGAACATCTGCTGACAAGTCAAAGCCTTTCTGAAAAGGCGTACCCCGGCGCGGATCATCCGGCGTGGCGGGGCAAAGCGCTAGTTGATTATGGTCATATCAGACCGCGGCATTTCGCTAAGTCGGCGCTAGGCGCTTCCCGTGTGATGGCGGCAGCGCAACAGCAGTGCTAGAATTTCCTGATGAATTCCAAGCAGTTGGAAATCTTCGTCAGGGTCGCGGAACTGGGCAGCCTGTCGAAAGCCGCGGTCGCGCTCGGCCGCGCGCAGCCGATCCTGAGCAAGCAGATCCGCGAGCTCGAAAGCGAGCTCGACACCACATTGTTTCACCGCACGGGACGCGGTCTCACCTTGACGCCGTCCGGCGAACGCCTGCGCGCGCGGGCCGAGCGGGTGCTCGACGAGATGCTGCAAGCCGAGCGCGAAATCCGCAATCTCGGCCAGACCCAGCTCACGCATGCGACGGTCGCCATTCCGACGACGCTCGGGCGCATCCTCACCGTGCCGCTGGTCAGTGCCATCCGCGCGCGACATCCGCAGATCCAGCTGCGCCTGCGCGAAGGCACCAGCGGCCCGATCCTCGACTGGGTGATGAGCCGGCATGTGGATGTCGCCATTCTCTACGACACCATGCCGACGCCGCGAGCGACGACGCAGCCGGTGTTCGAGGAGGAAATGTTCCTCATCAGCCGCGCCGGCGGGCCGCCGCTGCCGAAGACCACGCCGGTGCGCGCGCTCGCCGGAATGCCACTCATACTCCCTGGAGAGAACCAGGGCTTGCGCATCCTGATGGAGATGACCGCGGCGCAAGCCGGCATCGCGCTCAACGTCATCGTCGACGCGGACACCTTCAACGGCATCCGCCTTCTCGTCGGCGAGGGCGTCGGCTGCGGCGTCCTGCCGTTTCAGGTGATCGAGCAGGAGGTGCGCGAAGGCGTGCTGCAGGCGAGCCGCCTGGTCGACCCCGAGGTGAAACGTCAGCTCGTGGTCACGACCTGCTCCAATCGACTGTCCGGCGCCGGCTTGAACGAGCTCGTGCGCATCGTGCGCGACGTGGTCGTAGAAACGATGCGGCCAATCTCATTGCCACGAGATGTCGAGAAGCCGAAGCGCAGGCGCGCGCGCTGACCTTGCGCCGCATCGTCTACTCGCTCGCAGTTGCCGCCGCGCGACTTACTGAATCTGCGGGATCTTCGCGTCCGCGATCAGCTTCTTGTAAAACGCCACATCCTTGGCGATGCGCTCCTTGGCCTCGGCGGGACCGGAGCCGACGTTGAGATAGCCGAGCTCGACGAGCCGCTTTTTCACGTCCTCACGCGCCAGCGTCGCCTGCGCCGCCTTGCTCATGCGCTCGATTACCGCCAGCGGCGTGCCGGCGGGCGCGAGCAGGAAGTGCTCAGTGTCGAGCGACATGTCGGGATAGCCGACCTCCTTGAAGGTCGGGACATCGGGCAGCATCGGCCAGCGCTCGGACGTGGTGAGCGCGATGCCTTTCATGGTGCCGCCCTTGATCTGCGCCTGCGCGCCCGGCAGCGCGGTCGAGAGCACGTCGACGGTGCCGCCGAGCAGCGCCTGCGTCGCCGGTCCGCCACCGCCATACGGGATGTTGGTGAGGTCGACGCCGAGCTTGAGCTTGAACAGCTCCATGGTCAGCTGCGGCGTCGTGCCGTTGCCTGGGCTCGAATAGTTGAGGCTCGCCGGCTTGTCCTTGGCGCGCTTGACCATGTCGGCGACGGAGTTGATGCCACTCTTTGCCGGATTGACCGCGAACACGTTGGGCGCGACGGGCAAGAGCGAGATCGGCGCGAAGTCGGTGTCGAACTTGTAGGGCACGTTCTTGTACAGCGCCGGATTGACGACAAAGGCGCTGCTGGTGATCAGGAAGGTGTTGCCGTCGGGATGCGCGCGGGCGACCTCGACGGTGCCGAGATTGCTGCCGGCGCCGGCATGGTTCTCGACGATGACGGTCTGCTTGAGCTCCTCCTGCAGCGGCCCTTGCAGCACGCGCGCCAGCACGTCGGACGAGCCGGCCGGCGCGAATGGAACGATGATGCGGATGGTGCCGCCCGGCGCCTGGGCCAAGGCGGCCGGCGCTGCGAGCGCGAGGCAAGCCAATGCGATCCCGGCCAAGGCCGCGTGGGTCCAACGTTTCATTCTGATCCTCCCTGATGTCGGCGGCCTGGTGCCGCCTTGTTTTGATACCTCTGCATGGCTTTCGCCTCATCTGAGATACCCGGCCGGCATCGGCAACGATCTGCAAACTTCCTCAGTTGGGCAAGCCCCGGTTCGAGGATGCGGACCAGCGTTGCCAGCGATCCCGAGCCACACAAGGGCAGGCTTCATTTTCGGCGTCCGCCACCTATGGTACTTTGCCGCATGGCAAAGCTTCACACACGCACAGCGCCGTTCTCTCGCATGACGCTACTCTGCGTCGCGGGCCTCGCCTGCAGTGCGGCGGATGCCGAAGCTTGGCCGCTCAAGCCGAACGTGGTGCATCCATTGCCGGTCATCACACGCCTCGCCATGGACACGTCGGCACTGGCGCCCTTCCCGTCGGAGCTGGCAGAGCTCGTGCGCGACGCGACGGAGGCCAGGACATTTGCAATCGCACGGTCCTCGCCATCGTCGCCCGCGCATTCGATTGCGACGGCGACCATCTCGGACTTCGGCGCCTTATCCGCACCGAGCCTCGACAAATTGCGCAAGCTGCTGCTTTCGCCGGAGAGCTATCAACCCGCCGGGCTCGCCGTGGCGCGACGTTTCGTGCCGACTTACGGCTTCCGTTTCAGCAACAACGGGCGCGAAGCCTGGTGGCTCATCGCCGACGACGGGCGGTTGGCGGCCGGGATGCTGGTGACAAAGGATACCGAATGGTCGCGATCGCCCACATTGGTGATCCGCGAGCCGGCACGCCGCGCGTTCCAAGCCTTGCGCATGCGAAGCCCACATTCCGGCTGACCGCGAGGTCGTCGCCGGGGCAAGCACCGCTTATTGTGGTTTCGCTTTTGCTAGGAGCTGGAACTGGGGCTTCTGGTTGATCGGCGGCTTGGTTGGAACCTTGATCAGCTTCGTGGCCGCAGGAGCGATATCCTCCCAGCGAGCCCGAGCGCCCTTCGCAGCGATTTGTCCATTCACGGCGCCCAGAAGCTGAAGGGTGAAATAACCGCCCACGGTCTCGCCCGTGTTGATGTACCAGGAATATTGTCCGGGAATTGATCCCGACATGAGCAGGAAGCCAGTGTAATCGAGAAACAGGTGCCGCAAGGCGGCCTTGCGCTCCGGCTGTGGCGGCGGAGTGAATTGCGGACGAGCTGCGGCTGCCGGACCTTCCGGCACATTGCACGCGTCGGCGATCGCCAGCAGGAAATGCGGCTTCTTTTTCGCGATGCGATCCTGGATCGTTTTCAATCCGATCTGCACCCCGGTCGGAGGATCATCGCAGGCGAATTCGGGAAACTTGCTGATCTTCGGCGCGCCGACACCGTGCCCTGCGTAGTAGAACAAAACCGTGTCAGCCGGTTTGATCTCCAGCTTGTCGACAACCTGCAGGATCGACTTGCAGCTGAAGTCCGCGCCGCTCACTTCGGTTTTGACCACAGTGATCTCACCGACGATGTCGAGCGAGGTGAGAAGCCCGCTCATATTCTTGAGATTTTCTGTGACACCCGGCCCGATCTGACCATCAAGCGAATTGCCCACGATAATGGCATGAACCGTCTGGCCGCTCGCTTGCGTCGCCGCGAGCCAAAGGAATGTGACGCACAATAACGCCAACAGCCGATGCATGGTCGTCCCCCCGCCCATTCTGCAAGGAGAGCCTACAGGGACGACGCAGGAATGGCCATCGGTTCTGGCGAACTTTCAGGAAATGCAACATTTGAGTGCCGCCGCAGTGGCCATCCCAGAGCCGCCCTGGTACAATGCAGGCGTGCGACCGTGGCTGATTTAGTCGCTCGTATTGCCCGATCCCGGGGTTTCGTCCATGACACTGCCAACGCCTCCGCAAGCGTTGCCTCGCAGTGCGGCGCTTTCCGCATTTGTATCGGCGTGCCTATCCCTTGGCGTGATCGCCGCGGACGCGCAGACGGTCGAGCCAAAAGCGCTTTGCGCGGATGTCACCAAGCCGGCCACCGATCGGGTCACGGCCTGCTCATCGCTGATCGACAGTTCATCGAGCGGGCCCGAACGGTCGTCCCTCTTCAATAACCGTTGCGTCGCCTGGCAAGGTCAGCGGGACTGGGAGCGCTCGCTGGCGGATTGTACCGAGGCCATCACCCTTAATTCCCAAAATGGCCGCGCTTACGCGAACCGGTGCCTGTCGTATTACATGCGCGGTGAATACGACAAGGCCGTTGCCGATTGCAACGAAGCGATCAAGCAGCTGCCGGACCTGGTCGGCCCTTATATAAACCGGGGCAACATTTCATATCTGCGCGGCGACTATGATGGAGCGCTCAAGGATTATGACGAGGCCATTCGTCTCAATCCAAAGAACGCACTCGCCTATGGCAATCGTGGACGTGCGTGGACCAAAAAAAAGGATTTCGATCGGGCCATCGCGGACTTCGACTTATCGCTCAATCTCAGCCCGCAACCCAACAATCTGGTGAGCCGGGGTCTCGCTTGGAAGCAAAAAGACAAGCTGCAGCTGGCGATCGATGACTTCAGCGACGCCATCCGGCTCAATCCGCAATTTGCGGTCGCGTATTTCGATCGCGGCTGGACTCGCGTCGCAAAGGAAGACCTGCAAGGCAGTCTCGACGACTTCGACAACGCCATCCGGCTCGAATCCGGTAATGCGGTCTACTACAACGAGCGCGCCTGGGCATTGCATCTGCTCGGGCGCGACGCTGACGGACTTCCCGACGCCGAGAAGGCTTTGCAACTCCGCCCCACCTATGCGGCAGCTCTGGATACGCGGGGCCATATCCGCGCCAAACTGGGTCAGCGCGATCTCGCAATTGCCGACTTCAAGGAAGCGCTCGCGTTAGCCCCCGACATGAAGTCGTCGATCGACGGCCTGAAGAGCTTGGGCATCGATCCCTAGCTCACAGCCTGTTGAGCGACATGCGTTACGTCAGCCCGCGGCCGCGTTATCGGTCAAAACTTGATCATCGGTGCGACCTTCTGCAGGTCGGAAACCGACTTTCCCGTATCGCGTAGCACCTCCTGCACCGCTGCCTTGACGTCACGCGGCACATTCGCCGCCGTGCCGCATTGGGTGGAATCGGCGGAGCAGAGCTTCAAATCGACCGTACCTGGCGAGTTTGGGTCCCGCGCAGGCCGCTGCTCGACCCCAACGACGACGGGGTCTTTCGGCGCCGGCCGGTTCGCCAAAGCGGCGCGCGAGCCTTTATTGAGCGCCAGCGCGGTAATGGTCAGCCGGACGGAATCTTCCGGCACAGCAACTTTTTCGTCGCCGGCTTCCTCACGAACCCGGACGACAAGATCCGCGCGCTCCTTGGTGCTGTAGGTTGTCGGGCTTCGCTGAAGGAAATCCGCAACCGTTGCCGCACGCGCAAACCCTACAATGCCCGTTCCGCGCGGGAATTCGACGAGCGCATTGGAAATGGCCACGCCGCCGAGCAGCGCAAACGTCGTCACGATGTCTTTCTGCGTCGCGTCACTGATCCCGTATTCATCCTTCTCAAAGGTGATCAGCTTGCTCAGCTTCGCCAGTGCCGGAGTGACCAAAGTGGCATCAACAAAGCCCGTTCCGGTTCGGGTCTCGGTCTGGGGATGCCGCACCTTCACCCACCCGTTCCCCTGGTCCGGCTCGACAAGCTCCAGCAATACACCTTCCGAAACCGCCGTGAGGACAGGCGCGGAGAGACTCGGCGCCGCGCGGATATTCAGACTCGTCCGAGCGACCACGGCACGGTCCAATGGCACGTCCGCATCAAGCTGCGAAACCGCGACCTGCCGCGATGCCACAGTCGCTGCCGCCTCCCGCACATCGCCGACCGTCACGTTCGCCGACGCAGGTAAACCCGGCCCTTGTTTCACCGGCACAACGGCGCTGGCAGCCGGATCATTTTGAACGCTCCCCGCCGCAAGGTCGCTCGGTGGTGGTGGTGGCGGCAGGACGGCGTCGGATTTGACATCCGTTGCCTGCGCAAGCCGGGTTCTCTCGGCGTAAGCCGGCCGTGATCCGATCGCGCCAGGTATCACTTGCGTATATCTTCGATCCCAGCTCGCATCATTGAACGATCGGGACGGCACCGTGGCACCGGGTGCCACATCCGCCCGTTGCGAGCACAGCGTTTGAACATCGATGCTGCCAGGCAGGCTCCGCTCGAGCTTGCCTTTCAAATAGGCCAGCCGGCTGCTCGCCTCCTGCGCAAAATAAGAAAAATAGGAGAAAGTGTTGAGATAATCGTCGAGGTTGCAGATCGCCTTCCCGAGGTCGGTCGCGTTGTTCGGCTCGATGAGCTGGCCTTGCGCGTCTTTCTGGACGACGCTGTCGTAGGATTGTTGCGCAGCTTTGTAGACACCGACCGTCGGGAACGGAGCGAAGCCGCCTTCCTGGAACTCCCGCCAGTCCGGCTTCTGCAACAAATTGTGCATGGCGTTATTCGCGCTCGCGTAAATGTCATGCAGCGAGGTTGCGCTTGGCGAGCTCGGATTGGCCCTCGTATAGGCGCTCCCAACAGCTGTTATCAGCGCCGCCGTGAATCGCCCGCCCAAATGGGCGATCTCTTCGGATGGTTCACCGGCCATTGTCGCGAACAGAAACGCAACGCGCGAATCCGCCGCCACCGATCCCTTGCTCACTGGATCATCCGACATATGGATGCCAACGCCGGCATCCGGGAAGGGCGGCGCCGGGCTGCGGCAAGCATCGACAACGACAATCAATAACGATGCATTGTTGGCGAGGCGACGGACAACGCCCAAATCAAGATCGATCGCCCGCCGCGGAATGAGGTCAGGGGCGCTTGGCGCGAAATCGGAGGGAATCAGAAAGTTCTTGTTATCGTACTGAACCCCATGACCGGCAAAATAAAAGATGATGATCGGTTTGCGCTTTTTGCTGTCGGCGACCGCCTGCGCCCGTTCTCTGATCTTCGTCACCGCATCTTCAATGGCATCGCGACTAATATTCTTCGTTGTGACGCCGTCGCTCGCCAGCAGGATCAGATTCTCTTTTTTCACCCCGAACTTCTTCGCCAGCTTGGCAGCGGCAACGGCATCCGTTGTGGCGTTCTGTAGCCGCGGCAGCGAAAACCGATCGGACTCGTCGTAATATTCAACGCCGACCACCAAGGCTAAACGCTCGGGAATCTCATTGGGCGCCACGCCCCAGTAAGGGATCTGGCTGTCAGGTGACGGAAGCGGCTGCGCCAGGATAGGCGCAGCCATCAGCACGAGCAGCAGAGAAAGCAAACAACGCTTCATGGCGGCGTTCGCGGCTACTGGGCCTGATCCTGAAATATTGACACCCGGAGCCTAGCACCTCAAGGTTGCTGCGGCAATATTTGCTCTTCTGGCGCAGAAGCATGCGGTTGAACAGGGTGACGGCGCTCGCCTTCGTGGCATTCGTCTTCCTCGTCCCGGGCGGCGGGCGAGCCCACGACCTGTCTGGCCTCGGCGATCCTTCGGTCAAGCTCGACAAGACGGTCAACCACGCGCAGCTGCAACAGTTGGCCCAGCGCCAAAAGGACGCGCTCAAGCGCTACGTGCTGGCGCGGCTGTTGTTGTGGCCAACGGGTCACGCGCTGCTCAGCTGCTTCATGAATGGCAGCAACGAGGAGAAGCAGCTGATCGTCGACAGCGCGACCGAACTGCTGCGCGACAAAGGCGCGAATATCAGCTTCGACTTCGGCTCCGCTCCCGGCTATCGCCCCTGCCCGGTTCCGCCGCGCGGCGCCGAGGTACGGATCAGCTTTTCCGACCCGTGCTGCGCCGCATTCGTCGGGACCAATTCGCTGCTCGAAAGCGTGCGCGACGGCGCATCGGTCAAGCTGCAGGGCATCCTCAACTACGAAGACGCCAAGCGGCGCCAGATCGTGATGCACGAGCTGCTGCATGTCCTCGGCTTCGAGCACGAGCACAAATCGCCAAGCGTCTTTTGCGAGCCGGAATTCAACAAGGACGTGGTCATCGCGCTCACCGGATGGACCGAGGCCGACTACAAGGCCAACATCGACCAGCTCGACGAGAACTCGCACAGTTACAAGTGGTCGGACTATGACAAGACATCGATCATGACCTATGACCTCGTCCCAAAGGCCTTCAAGAAGGGGAAGGACAGCGTCTGTTATGCGGGGGAGAACTTGAAGCCTTCCGCGATAGACATTGCCGGTTTGCGCGACGCCTATCCCGCCGATCCGGCGATTCCGAATCCGCAGTTCCGCGACGGGCTCGACGGACTCTCCGGCCCGGGCTTGCCGAAGGCGGTGATCGACCTGATCCGCCAACTGAAATCGCGCAGCCAGTAACATCCAGCACTGCAATCGCTGCCGCTGCGGCCGGATAGCGCCGTGCCGAGGGTTAAGGCAACGCGACGCCGAGATTGAGCGTGATGGCGCCGTCAACGTCGCCGTTTGCCGCCGATCCTGGTGTCGGATCCGACGCTGCAGGCGGCAGCGGCCCGACAGCCGCGTTTCCGATTTTCGTATCAATCAGCGCTTGCGCGCCGACCGCGATCACGAAGCGCAAATTGCTGCCGACGACCTCGACGCGCGACAACGCAAACGAGCGCGGCCTTATATTGACGTAGAATTTCTTCGGAGCGTTGACGGTGATCGAATATTGACGCCAAACACTGCCGAGCGACGCTTTAAGCTTGTCGCAAGCGGTCCACGTGCTCAGCTCTCGACTCAAGATATTGGTTGCAACGAAGTCGCCGAAATTAGGGATCGATCTTGTCACGGCCGCAGGTCGCGGCTTGTCGTCGAGCCGCACCGCGGGCCGGCTGAATTCGACGATGGGGCACCAGTCACTTTCGACGCGAACGGCGAGGTTCAGCGCGGCGTCGCCTGACTCCTGAATATTGCTTCCGGCAATGGTGCCCTTCAACGCGAATGGCACCGTAAGATGGATCGGAAATTGTCCATCCCCTGACGGTTCGACCTTGATCTGCCCGGTGGTCAATTGGACATCGTACGACACGAGGTGTGCCAGCACTCCCTTGTTGTGAACGACGAACTGAAATTGATTGACGGTCGTCTCGAGCTTCGCCAACGGCATATTGACGGCAATGGACACGCGGCTCTCTTTCGTTGCCGCCGCCGGGGGCCGGGCGGCCGCGATCGGCGCCGTGTCATCGGTATTGCGCGCTCGGGTGACGATGTCCGCCCGAGCACCCAAGCTCATCCCGCAGACGCCAAACAGAAACGCGAAGACGATCACGCTGCAGAGATATCTCATGTCCTCACCTTCGCAGCTGCAAAACGCGAAATTGCGCTTGGCCCGATCCGGAAATAAACCTATAGTTGCGGCGGCGCCAATGCAAACTTGAAGGACGCCACGCCTATCGTAGCGTTGGAATACGTTCCGCGGCCTTCAGCATCGCGCGCACTCGAGTGCACTTCATCACCGCTCAGCCGTCTCTCTCTTGTCCAGGAAAACACCATGCCAATGCCGAGGCGTCGCTTCTTGGTCACCGCTGCCGCTGCGTCGGTAACAGCCGCCGCGACTTCAGCAAGCCATTCGCAATCGATCGGTACAGGCCCGTCGGTTAGCCAGCGCGAGCTGCGCGCCGTGCTGAGCCAGGGCACCGCGCTTGGCGTGGGACCGCAGATCGCGGCCGCGGGAGCGGCGAGCCCGATGGATCTCGCCGAGTTGATCGATAAGGCCCTGGCCAAGGGCGCCGGCGATGAAGACGCAGCAAACCTGGCGCTGCGTGCAGGCTTATTGCTGAGCGAAATCACCCGGGATCGCAGGGACGGGACGGATTTTATTTCGACCGGCCCGGTGCCCGCGGCGACAAAATATCCATACACCCCTGCATTGAAGAGCGAATATGCGGACCTTTTTCAGCGCGCCAAGATCACGGCAAGCGCGACGCCGGAGCTCACGCGGGCCGCGCGCTTTATCACGTCGGATTCCGCGAAAGCGCGCTACCAGGAGGTCGAGAGTGACACCGGAGTGCCGTGGTACGTGATCGGTGCTCTGCATTACCGAGAAGCCAATCTGAATTTCATGGGCCACCTCCACAATGGTGATTTCCTTCTGGCCCAGACCGTTCACGTCCCGGCGAAGCGACCGCCAAAGCCATGGCCTCCCGCCAACGTCTCCGACCCGCGGCAACTCTGGAGGTTGAGCGCCAAGGATGCGCTAACCGACATCACGCGAATCGTGCACGACTGGAAACTGCAGCGCATGTGCTACGCCTTCGAGGCCTACAACGGTTTTGGATGCCGCGACCACGGCATCAAATCGCCATACCTGTGGAATTACACAAACTGGTACACGCGAGGCGGCTTCCCGACGGATCATCATTTTGATCCGAATTACCAGTCAAAGCAGGCAGGCGTGGTCGCGATCATCAATGAGCTCAAGAAATTTGGTGCCAGCGGCGTCAACATACAAATCGAGGCTTAAGGCGAAAATTCGCGACTTCGGCAAAGGTGAAATCCCTCACTGGCAGCGACCAGAGTGAGTGCGCGATAACGCCGTCGACCCGCAACAAAGAACCATCGCGGGATGCTGAGCTTTCCGCCTGTCGTGAGCCGCTCTCGCGAAATGCCGCGCCAGCCCCTATCTGCACAGAGACGACGCATTCTATCCAGGGCAATCGGTGCACAAGAGGGCTACGCGACAACAGGAGCTGTTCCCCGCGGACGATGCGCCGCAAGGCTTGCGCTACGCGCCCGAGGTGATCTCGACGGTGGACGAGCAGGCGCTGCTCTCGGAGATGCCCGCGCTGCCCTTCAAGGAGTTCGAGTTCCAGGGCTTCCTGGGCAAGCGCCGCACGGTCTCGTTCGGCTGGCATTATGACTTCAACGGCGGCGGGCTGCGCCAAGCCGGCGAGATGCCGGACTTCCTGCGCGGCGTGCGCGAGCGCGCGGCGGCGTTCGCCGGGCTTGCGCCCGAGGCGCTCGAGCACGTGCTGATCATCGAATACCGGCCGGGCGCCGCGATCGGCTGGCACAGGGATCGCCCGCAATTCGGCGACGTGATCGGTGTCTCGCTGCGCTCACCCTGCACGTTTCGCCTGCGGCGCAAGCAAGGCACAAAATGGCAGCGTCACGCCTTCGTCGCCGAGCCGCGCTCGGCCTATCTGCTGCGCGGCGCTTCGCGCAGCGAATGGGAGCACAGCATCCCGCCGCAGGACGGGTTGCGCTACTCGATCACGTTTCGGACGCTGCTCGCGCGCAAGCCGGAAAAAACGCGCGTTTCATAGGGAACGAAGCTCCCCATGCAAGCAGTGTTGTCGGACGTCGGACGCAGCCGTGCCGACGTCCAACGATGACGACCTACCGCGGGAGGACAGGCTTTCCGTCCGGAGTGATCGCTGGCGTGTTGGACGACTTCGTAGCGGGAGTCTTCTTGGCCGGCTTGGGAGCGGCCGGCAAAGTGTCGAGCACAAGCTCATTGAATCTCTGCGGATCAGTCGACCAAAGCTCATGACTCCCCCAAAGGCCCAGGCTCACGGCCTGTGGCGGGACCAGTTCAGGGCTCCAAAACAACCAACGACTACCACGGTGCGGTTGAACCGCGGCCTGGTAGAGCTTCCGCAGCCGGCGTAATTCGGTCCGGTCTTCCGTCGACGCAATATCGGTTTCGTAGCTATCAACGAGTCCGCCGAGCGTCGCACCGAATTGACCGGTGTGCGCCGGTGAAGGCAACGAAATGGCACTGACGTTCACGCTGCTGGTGTCGGTAAAGGTCAGCTTTCCGGCGCCGACGCTCGTTTGCCGCGGAACGTAGTAGAAGTCGTCGATCGTGGCGCTCAGATTGGCAAGAACCTCGCGGCGATGAAAATCGCTGATGCCCTGCGCGTATTGAGGTGTCATCGTCTGGATGCGCTGTGACGCGCAAGCCCCCAAAACGACCATAAGCAAAACGGTTACGCCACTCCGCAATACTACCTCGATCATGTTGTCCCCCCAGATGCCCGCTATGGTAGTCGCGTCGAAGTTGCAGTCAACCCGAGGACTTCACGCGCGGCACGCGTCGCAACCGCGGGCATGCGTCAGGGCTACAGCCTTGCTCCTGCAAACAGGCTGCTGGCGGGTAACGTCGTTTTCGTTGTCGGAGGCGACGCGAACGCGCTCGCCCAGCAAGCGGCCGCTACGCCCCGCCAAACCACTTGATGTCCAGCTTCTTGAGAAACCCGTCCGCCTGCATCGCCGCGATCTGACGATTGAGCTCGGCCAGCAACGCGTCGTCGCCGAGCCGCGTGTTCATGCCGACATCGATCGGCTCCCAGACCTTGGAGACCTTGAGGCCGGCCTTGTTGGATTTGGACAAGTTGTAGCGGAGCGCCAGCACGGTGTTGACGACGGCATCGACGCGGCCGATCTCGAGATCGCGCAGCGCCAGCGGGAATTCGGGATAACCCTTGATCTCCTTCACCTTGTCGGCGTAGCGGTCGCGCGTGTATTTCTCCCCCGCGGTGCCGGTCTGCACGCCGACGATCTTGCCGGCGAGATCGTCGGGGCCGTCCATCTTGATTCCCGGACGATAGGCCGCGGCGACGCCGGTCTGATAATAGGCGGTGGTGAAGGCGATACGCTGGGCGCGTTCCGGCGTCTTGGTCAGCGCCGTGAGCAGGATGTCGACGCGGCCCGAGGTGAGCGCCGGCAGGAGCCCGGCGAACTCGATGACCTGCCACTCGGCGCGCACGCCCATGCGCTGGCAGAGCTCGTCGCCGAGCTCGCGATCAAGCCCCGTGAGATTGCCGTTCTCGACGAACTCGAAGGGCGGAAACGCGCCGCCATTGCCGATCACCATGCGCCCGGCGCTCTTGATCTTCTCCAGCGTGTTGCCCGATTGCGCCTTGACCGGCAGCGGCGCGAGCAGCGCCGCGCCGGCGATGAGAAGACTGCGACGGGAGGGATGGCGTGTGGTCATGACGGCGTTCTTTCCTTGGATGAGCTGAGGGTACGGTTGAGAAATTCGCGGGTGCGCCGATGGCGCGGGTCGCTGAGGACCTGCCTGGGCGGCCCCTCCTCGACGACCACGCCGCCATCCATGAAGACGATGCGGTCGGCGACGTCGCGGGCAAAGCCGATCTCGTGCGTGACGACGAGCATGGTCATCCCCTCTTCCGCGAGACCGCGCATCGCCGCGAGCACCTCGCCGACAAGCTCGGGATCAAGCGCCGAGGTCGCTTCGTCGAACAACATGGCGTCGGGCTCCATGGCGAGCGCCCGCGCAATGGCGACGCGCTGCTGCTGGCCGCCGGAGAGCTCTTCGGGATAGGCGTCGGCCTTGTGCGCGAGGCCGACTTTGTCGAGCAAAGCGCGGGCGCGGGCGTCCGCGGTTTTGATGTCGCGGCCGAGCACATGAATCGGCGCCACGGTGATGTTGCGCAGCACGCTCATGTGCGGAAACAGATTGAACTGCTGGAAGACCATGCCGATGCGCCGCCGCAGCCGCGTCATCACCCTCTCAGGCACGCGGGCGCGGACGCCGTCGTGCTGCTGCGCCCAGCCGACATATTCGGAGCAGACCAGCACCTCGCCGCTGTCGAATGGCTCGAGACCGTTGATGCATTGCAGCAGCGTGGATTTGCCGGAGCCCGATGGGCCGATCACGCAGACCACCTCGCCGCGCGCGACCTCGAGATTGATACCGCGCAGCACCTCGATGGCGCCGAAGCTCTTGTAGAGATTGCGGACGATGATCGGCGCTTCGGTCACTGCACGCCCTCGAGCCTGCGGTTGCGCATCAGAAATCTGCCACGACCGATGACGTGGACAATGTCGGCTTCCCGCGCGGCGAGAACGATGTGCGGCGCCGGATCGGATTCGGCACCGAGGAAAGCGGAGGCGGCGGCGTCGAACGCCAGCAGATTCGCCGGTTGCCCGGGGGCCAGCACGGCTCCGGCGGTTGCCATGCGCAGCACCTGCTCCGGCGTCGGCCATTCGCCGCGCGACATTGCGGCGCGCGGCGCCAGCAGTGCGAACTTCGCGGCCTCCAGCATGCTCTGCGTGTCGTTGCTCCCGGCGCCGTCCGTGCCAAGACGGACATTGACGCCGGCGCGCAAGGCGCGCGCGACGGGCGCCACGCCGCTACCGAGGCGCAGATTGGCGACCGGGTTATGCACGATCGACGCGCCACGCGCGGCGATGATGTCGAGATCACCGGCATCGACATGCACTGCATGCGCAAGCTCGACCTGCGGCCCGAGCACGCCGAGACGATCGAGATGCGCGACCGCGCTGACGCCATAGAGCGCGCGGCAGGCTGCCGCGTCCGCTGCGGTTTCGCACAGATGCATGTGCAGGGGCGATGCGCGCTCGCGGCTGAGCGCGAAGAGCCCGGTGAGCAGGCGATCGCTGGCTCGCTGCGGCGCCGACGCCCCAGGCGCGACCGGCACCGGCAGATCGGCGTCCATCAGGTCACGGGCCAATGCGAGAACGGCCTCGGTCGACATCGCAGGGCCGGCCGATGGCGCGCTGACGCGATCGCGCAGGTTCAGCGCGATGCGCGCGTCGAGCCCGGTCGCCGCCCAGGCCTGCGCCGCCGCATGCACGGCCTCGGCGCGCATCGGCACCTGGCGGAAGTGATCCGTGACGCCAACAGCGCCGCCGCGGACAAGGTCGGCCGCGCAGAGCCGGATGGCGCGGGCAATGTCTTCGCCCGCGAGCGCATCGCGGCCGTCGCCATAAGCGACAGCGAGCCATTCGGCCTGCTCCGCCATCGGCGCCAAAGCGCGTCCGAGCATTTCCGGCGAGTGGGTGTGGGCATTGATGAAAGCCGGCATCACGATCAACGCAGAGGCATCGATCACCTGTGCGTCCGCGGGAGCCGCGAGCTTCGGCGCCATCGCCGCGATCGAGACGCCGTCGATCAGGATGTCAGCGCGGCGCGCCTGCCAATCGTCACCGCCGGGGAGCACATCCGCGTTGACGAGCAGGAGCTTCACGTGAGCGGTCCTCGCCGCGTGCGCTTTTCCAGCCATGTGTTCAAAGCGACCAGCGGCAGCGTCATGCACAAATAGATCAGCGCAACGCCAGCAAACGGGCTGAAGGTGTTGGCTTTCCAGGTCATGATGTCGGTGCCGGCGCGCAGCAGATCCGGGATCGCGATCACCGAGACCAGCGCGGTGTTCTTGACCAGCGTGATGGCTTCACTGGTGAGCGGCGGCAGCACGCGGCGCAGCGCCTGCGGCAGCACGATGTGGCGCATGCCCTTGGCCCAGGACATGCCCAGCGACTTGGCCGCGCGCATCTGCCCGCGGTCGATGCTCTCGATGCCGGCGCGGACGATCTCGGTGACGAAGGCGCCGGTGGTGACGGAGAGCGCGATCACCGCGACGGTGAAGGAGTCGAGCAAGATGCCCATCGACGGCAGCCCGTAATAGAGAAACAGCAGGGTCACCAGCAACGGCAGTCCACGCATCAGCGTGGTCCAGCACAGCACGGCCAGCACCAGCGGACGGATATGGCTTGCGCGGGCGATGGCGCCGGCGACGCCGAGCAGGAGCCCGCAAACGAGCGAAACGACCGAGATCGAGACGGTCGTCACCGCGCCTTTCAACAGGCTCGGCAGCGAAGCGACAAAGAGCTGCCACTCGAAATCCATTCACGCCCCGGTGGCGGCTGTCGGCCGCCTGCGGCGCCAAGGATGCTTCGCGTTTCGGTGAGAGCCGCTCACAGCCGGAATCCCCCAGTCCACAACATCCCGGTCTGACGTTGGCAGGAACAATAGCCTAGGCGGATTTCAAGTCGCAGGGCAAGGCAACCGAGGCGTGCGGTTTTCATGTTGGCGGTAAGCTTGGCACCGCTAGCTCGCCAGCTGGCGAATGCTGCGTCCGATTCCGGCCGGGCGCGGAAGCTGGGCGTGGGTGACGAGCGCGGCATCGATCGCCGATCTCGCCTCGGGGAGGAAGGGGACGACCCGCCGCGCCGTGAGGTCGACATGCAGGAACATGATCTCCTCCATGGCGACGCGATATCCACTCTCGGCATGAAACATCTCATGCGCGACATGCAGCCGCTTGCTGTCCCTGCCGAGCAACAGGGAGGCGACGCGAACACGCTCGCCGAGCAGCACTTCGCGATCGTAGACGGTGTGGGTCTCGGCGGCGAAGGCACCGCAATGTTTCGCCTGCTGATAGGAGCGCTCGATGCCGAGCGCGTTGAACAGCGCCGCCGTGCCGCGGTCGAAGATCTGGATGTAAAAGGCCAGGTTCATGTGGCCGTTGGTGTCGATCCAGTCCGGACGCACGACCGCTTCGTATTCGCTGAAGGGCGCCGGGAATGGCAGATCGGGCTTGCTCGACACGTTCCGCGTCCTGCTGATCGATCGCTGGCGAAAGGCGCTGCTCAGCTCTCTTTCGGTTTCGGCACGGCCGTGATCAACAGGCCCGCATTTTTCCAGGCGCTGAAACCGCCTTCGAGGTGGCAAACCGGCGTCAGCCCCATGCGTTGCAGCGCGAATGTCGCCAGCGCCGAACGCCAGCCGCTGGCGCAGAAGAACACGAATTTCTTGCCCGAGGAGAAAATCGGCTTGTGATACGGGCTTTCGGGATCGACCCAGAATTCGAGCATGCCGCGCGGCGCGTGCAGAGCACCGGGGATGGTTCCGTCGCGATTCAATTCGCGGACGTCGCGAATGTCGACAAAGACAACGTCGGGATCGCTCTGCAGGTGCTTCGCATCCTCCGGCTTGATGGCCTCGATGGCGGCATTCGCCTCCTCGAGCAAGGCCTTGTAACCGACCTTGAGTTTCGTACCTGCAGGCTGTTGAGCGTTGTCATTGGACATCGTTGTTCACCGTTGCTGGTCGTTGGTGCTGATCGCGAGGCCTTCTGCCTTGAACAGCGGTTCGATTGTTTTCCATGCGATGTTTTTGGTGATCAGGATCATGCGCGAGGAGGCGTGGCCGTGCGGTGACCCGCCAAGCGGCATCGGCGGATAGACGGCGTCACGCACCGCCTGGAGCACGACGGCCCGCGCCGGCGCCGGCAAAATGATCAATCCCTTGGCGCGCATCAGCGCCGGGCCGGCGAGCGATTTGAGCACACGAATACAGGCGTCGACACCGTTCTGGTCGAGCGGCGTCGGCAGTCCGACGACATGCGTGCGAACTTGCGAAAAATCATGCTCGGCGGCGGGAGCGGCTCCGCTCTCGGGAACCGCCCTCGTGCGGGAGAGCTGCAGGGCCGCGATCAGATCGGCGGGGATCGCCCCGTTATCAAGTACCCATTCCCGCTTGCCGCCGCTCGCCGCCTTGAGCTCGGCGGACAAGCCCGCAAGCTCTCGCGGGTCGACGAGGTCGGCCTTGGTGATCACTACGAGGTCCGCGGCCTTGAGCTGCGCCGCCGCGACGGCTTCTTCGCGCAGGTCGTGCCGCACATTGCTCGCGTCGACGACGGTGAGCACGGCCTTCACGTCGTAAGATTCGTTCAAAGGCGGCTGGGCGAGCAGCATCGCCAGGACGGGCCCGGGATCGGCCAGGCCGGAGGTCTCGATGACAACACCGTCGAACTGCTGCAACTCGCCGATGGTGCGGCGTGCGCTCAGGTCGACGAGCGTGTCGCCGAGATCGCCACGGACCATGCAGCATAGGCAACCGCCGACGAGCTCGTAGACGTCGTCGCTCGACGCCTCGACAATGTCGTGATCGAGGCCGATTTCACCGAACTCGTTGATCACGACCGCCAGCCGGCCGAGCTCGGGTCGCCGGATCAGCGAGCGGATCAGCGTGGTCTTCCCGCTGCCGAGAAAGCCGGTCACGATCCACAATGGCAAGGGCTTGGTCACGGCCAGTTCGATTCCTCCTTGTGCCTCACCCTCGCCGCGCTCAGGCGCGGCTGCGGATCATGATCTTCTCGCTGCCGGCAATGACGACCTCGTCCCTCTGGTTGAACACCTCGAGGTCGAAGGTGACGATGCCGCGTCCCGGCTTCGAGGTCGTCCGCTTCTCCTTGACGATCTGGCGCACCTTGATGGTGTCACCGATGCGAATGGCGCCGGCAAAGCGGCAGCTGAAATCAAGGAGTGCCATGGCGGTCTCTTCGGTCAGGCCGAGCTGGCCGAGCAGTCCTGACATCAGGGCAACGCCGAGAAAGCCGTGCGCGATGCGGCCGCCGAACGGCGTTGCCTTGGCAAACTCCTCATCCATATGGATGGCGGTGTAGTCGCCCGACAGGCCGGCGAAGGTCACGATGTCGGATTCGGTCACGGTGCGGCCTTTGGTGGTGAACACCTGCCCGATCTCGAACTCCTCGTAATGCATATTCTTCGTCACATCCGCCTCCAGTCAGTGAGCAAGCTTTTCGCGATCGGCGAGCAGACGCGCCGCGGTCTCGTAGAGCAGATCGACGCCGCGCTCGATATCGCTCCATTCCGTGGCCTCCTCGGGGCAATGACTGCGTCCGCCGATGCTCGGCACGAAGATCATGCCTGCGGGCACATGGCGGCCGACGATCTGCGCGTCATGTCCCGCGGCGGACGACATCACCAGGTAATCGAGGCCGACGTCACGCGCCGCGCGCTCCAGCTCGCCGCGCAGCGTCACGTCCATTGGGGTCGGATCGATGCGATAGGTCTGACGGCAGCTCGCGGTGACGCCATGCAATGCGGCCGCGCGCTGGGCTTCGGTCTCGGTCGCCGCGATCAAGGCTTCGAGTCGTGCCTTGTCGGTATCGCGGATTTCCAGCGCCAGACGCGCGCGCGCCGGCACCACATTGCCGGCGCCCGGCTCGACCTTCACGACGCCGATAGTCATGACCGCGCGGCCCTCGCCTTTTGCGATGACAACCTCACGCAGATTGGTGGCGAACAGCGCGGCGGCGGCAAATGCGTCCTTGCGCTCGGTCATTGGCGTCGAGCCGGCATGGTCGGCACGCCCCTCGAAGCGGATCGAGAAGCGCCCCTGACCGACAATCGCATCGACGATGCCGACGGCGAGCCGCTTGCGCTCGAGCACCGAGCCCTGCTCGATGTGCAGCTCGAGATAGGCGGCGATGCTCTGTTTCTCGCGCTTCGCTGCGGGAAAACCGTTGATCGGAAAGCCGACGGCTTTTGCTGCTTGATCGAGCTGCGTCCCGTCCGCGTCGCGCATCTGCTCGAGCTTCGACGGCTCGATCCCCTCCAGCATCGACCGGCTGCCGGTGAAGGCGCTGAAGCGGCCTTCCTCATCTTCGAAGGAGACGATCTCGAGCGGGCGCAACCGCGGCCGCGCCTCATCCTGCAGCCGGCGCGCGACCTCGAGACCCGCGAGCACGCCGAGCGCGCCGTCGAGCGCGCCGCCGTTGGGGACGGTGTCGGTGTGGGAGCCGATCATCAATGCCGGCAATTCATTGCCGCCCGCATTCGACGCCAGACGGCCGATGACGTTGGCAGCGGCATCGATGCGCACATCGAGCCCGACGGCGGTCATCTGTCGCTGCAACCAGCGGCGCCCTTCGATGTCCGCAGCGCTGAACGCAGGCCGATTGTGTCCGCCGGCGGCATCGCGGCCGCATTGCGCGAGCGCATCGAGATCGGCGCGAAGTCGCGGATATTTCATGAGGCGACACGCTCTCTTCAGCTGCGCACGAAATCGGGACGCTGCCGCTTGAGAAAGCGGCCCTGCCCCGCCGATCCGAGAAATTGGCCTTTGTCGACAACCACGTTGCCGCGCAGAATCGTCAGCACGGGGATGCCGCGCACCTCCATGCCGTCATAGATGTTGTAGCCGATCGGTCCGTAGTGCGATTGGGTCGTCAGCCGCTCGACGCGCGCCGGGTCGATGATCGCCAAATCAGCGTCGGCGCCCGGGCGGATCGAACCCTTCTGCGGGGCCAACCCGAACAGGCGCGCCGGCCATTCGCTCCACACCTTCACCATCTGCGGCAAGGTCAGTTTTCCGCTTTCGACGCCAAAGGTGTAGAGCAGCGGCAAGCGAAACTCGGCGCCGTAGACGCCGTTCACGGTGGTGGCAAAGGAGTCGGCGCCCTCGGTCTTCGCCCTGGCGCTGAACGAGGCGTCGTCGGAGCCGACAGCGACCACAGTGCCGTCGGCAATGCCGGCCCACAGCTCTTCGCGATCATCGGGCGAGCGCAGCGGCGGGCTCATGACATAAAGCTGCCCGTCACTGCGCTCATAGCTGCTGTCGTCGAGCACGAGGTAGTGCGGACAGGTCTCCGCAAACACCGGCGCGCCACGCTTACGAGCGGCGCGCAGGTTGCCGAGCTCGCGGCCAAGCGCCATGTGGAAAATGTAGATGCCGGCGCCGGCGGCCTCGGCGAGCGACATCGCGCGCCTGATGGCTTCGGCTTCGGCGATCGGTGGACGCGTCAAGGCGTGAAAGCGCGGACCGGTCTCGCCTTTGGCGAGCGCGCGTGCGGTCTCACGGGCGATGATCTTCTCGTTCTCGGCATGCACGCCGACCAGCGCACCTTCGCGCCCAGCAGCCCGCAGCAACGACAGCAGCGCGCCATCGTCGAGCATCAGGCCCTCTTTCTCGTAGGTCATATAGGCCTTGAACGAGGTGACGCCGGCGTCGGCCAGCGCGGGAAGTTCGGCGAGCGTCTGCTCGTTCACATCGGTGACGACGACGTGCAGCCCGTAATCGAGCGCAACATGCGGATCGGCCTGGGTGCGACGGTGGCGCAGGCCGTCCATGAGGCTGCGGCCACGGCGCTGCAGAGCGAAATCGACAACGCTCGTGGTGCCGCCGCGCAATGCCGCGACGCTGCCGGAAAACATGTCATAGACCGAGCGCTTCGACATGAAGCCGACGAGGAAATGCGTGTGCACGTCGATGCCGCCGGGCAGCACGATCTTGCCACCAGCGTCGATGACCTGTCCGGCGCGATGGCCGGCCCCGCGTTCGACGGCAAGAATTTTCCCATCCTTCACCAGCACGTCGGCGTGCTGCGTGCCCTCGCCCGTCACCACGGTGCCGTCGATAATGGCGAGATCGATGTCGCTCATGCGGCCTCCAGCGCCTGATCGAGATCGGCGATGATGTCCTCGGCGGCCTCGATGCCGACCGAGAGACGGATCAGATTGTCGAAGATGCCTTGCGCGTGGCGGGTGGCTTCGGGAACGCTGTAATGCGAGGTCGTGACCGGCTGGCTGATCAGGCACTCGATGCCGCCGAGACTCGGCCCCAATCCGCAGAGCTGACAGCGATCAACGACGCGGCGCGCGGTCTCGCCGGAGCCGCGGACCTCGAAAGAGAGAAGACCGCCGAAGCCACGCATCTGTCGCCTGGCAAGATCGTGCTGCGGATGGCTTTCCAGCCCGGGGTAATAGACGCGCTGGACCTTCGGATGCTGCTCCAGATGGCGCGCCACCGCCATCCCGTTTGCGTTATGCGCCCGCATGCGCAAGGCGTAGGTGGAAAGCCCGCGATGCATCAGCCATGCGCCCATCGGATCGAGAATAGAGCCGGACGCGAACTGCAGGCTGCGCACCGCCCGGGTATGCGCACGTGCCGCGACGACGACACCGACGATGAGATCGCTGTGCCCATTGAGATATTTCGAAGCGCTGTGCACCACCACATCGGCGCCGAGCTCGAGCGGACGCTGGTTGAAGGGACTGCCGAGCGTGCCGTCAACGATCAGCTTGATGTCCCGAGCGCGCGTGATCTTCGCCAGCGCGGATAGATCGACGATATGCAGCAGCGGATTGCTCGGGGTCTCGACGAAGACGACGCGGGTGGCGGGCGTGATCCGCGCCTCGATTTCCCCGACACCGTTCGATTGCACCCAGTTCACTGTCACGCCCTGGCGCGGCAGTACGTCGGTGAAATACTTGTGCGTGCCGCCATAGACGTCGGCGAGGCTGAGGATCTCGTCGCCAGCTTTGACGAAGGCGCCGACGCCCGCCGCGGTGGCGGCCATGCCCGAGGAAAAGGCCACCGCCGATTCCGCGCCCTCGATCCGCGCCAGCTTCTCTTCCAGCGCCATCACCGTCGGATTGCGCAGGCGCGAATAGATGAACCCCTGCTTCTCGCCGCGGTTGACCGCCATGAGCTCGTCGGTGTCGGCGGCGACGAACGTCGCCGTCTGGTAGATCGGCGGGCTCACCGCGCCGAGCTGGCGGCGCGGATGATTGCCGGCGTGGACCGCGAGCGTGTCGATCTTCACTGCAGGATCTCTCGACCGATGACGAGGCGCAGGATTTCCGGCGTCGGCGCGATCTCGGCGAGCCGCGCATCGCGATAGTGACGCTGCATGTCGAATTCCATCAGGAAGCCCCAGCCGGCCATGATGCGCATCCCCTCCAGCGCCACCTGCATGTAGGTTTCCGCCGACTTGAGACGCGCGAGGCCGGAGCTGCGCGAATTGTTGGTGCCACGATCGACCTCCCAGGCGCTGCGATAGAGCAGCATGCGGGCGGCGCTGATCTCCATGTCCATGTCGACGAGCTTGCCTTTGATCGGCTGATGCTCGGAAATCGGCTTGCCGAATTGCTTGCGCTGCTTGGCATAATTGAGCGCCAAATCGAAGCAGGCCTGCGAGGCGCCGACATTGACGGCGGAGAGCAGGCAGCGCTCGCGGTCGAAGCTCTTGAGGACGTTGGTCCAGCCCTTGTTGACCGCGCCCACCGTGTCGGCGCGCGGCACCCGCACATCCGTGAGAAAAATCTCATTGATATCCATGGGCTTGAGGCCGAGCTTCTTGATCTTGCGCAGCTCGACGCCCGGCGTCTTCGGGTCGAGCAGGAACATGGTGATGCCCTCCTGCTTGGGCGCATCGGTGCGTGCCAGCAGCAGGATGTAGTCGGCCTCCTGGGCGCAGGAGCAGAACATCTTCTGTCCGTTGATGACCCAATGATCGCCTTCGAGCTGCGCCTTGGTGCGCAGCGCCGCCGCGTCGGATCCGGAATCCGGCTCGGTCACCGAGAAGGAAAAGCGCAGCTCGCCTTTGGCCAGACGCGGCAGGAATTTACGCTTCTGCTCTTCGGTGCCGAAATGCGTGAGCATGTCGGCCGCGATGACGGTCGTCGTGTAGTAGATGTTGGCGCCGGCCTCGAAGTGGCGGGCGAACTCCTCGAGGAACACGATCAAGTCGACGCAGCTGGCGCCGGTGCCGCCGTATTCCTCCGGGATGGACATGCCGAGCCAGCCGAGCTTGGCAAGCTTGCCGAACAGCTCCTCCGGAAATCGCGCGTTCTCGTCGCAATCGCGGACATATTCGGGGAGACATTCCTTCTTCAGGAAGTCGCGTAGACTGTTGCGCAGCGTCTCCTGTTCCGATGAAAGCGTAAAGTCCAGCATCGGTCCTCCCTATTCTCGCTCACTCATTCGTCGCCGCCGGCGCGTCACGCGCTGACGACAATGCTGTTGTCGTCCGACCACGATGCCCACACTTTCTGGCCGGGCACGCGCCGCGCGTTGACCTCGGCGCTCTCGCTCGGCTGCAGCAGCACATCGAGCTCGCAGCCGTTATCGAGCCGCACCTTCAGCTGGCAAAGCGCGCCCTGAAACACCGCGTCGGTGACGACGCCGGCGAAGGAATTGCCTGCACCTTGCGACTCCGACAGCGTGATGCGTTCCGGACGCACGCCGATGGACACATTGGCGCCCTGGCTCGCCGCGAACGGCGACCTGGCGCGAAGCTGCATGCCGTGCGGCGCCGCGACGGTGATGTCGCGCCCGTTCGCCTGTGTCACCGAACCGGAGAAGATGTTGCAGGAGCCGATGAAGTCGAGCACGAAGCGCGTCTGCGGGTGATTGTAGATGCGGGCCGGAGCGTCGAGCTGCTCCAGGATGCCGCGGTTCATCACGGCGATACGGTCGGACAGCGTCAGCGCCTCTTCCTGATCGTGAGTGACGTAGACGAAGCTGATGCCGAGCGTCCGCTGGATGCGCTTGAGCTCGAACTGCATGCGCTTGCGGACCTTGAGGTCCAGCGCGCCGAGCGGCTCGTCGAGGAGGAGCACCGTCGGCTTGTTGATCAAGGCGCGGGCGAGCGCCACGCGCTGCTGCTGTCCGCCCGAGAGCTGGTGCGGAAAGCGCTCCTCTAGGCCGACAAGATCGATCACCTCCAGCATCTCGCCGGCGCGCGCGCGCATTTCCTGCTTGGGGCGCCCCTTGATGCGCAGCGAATAGGTGATGTTGTCGTAGACCGAGAGATGCGGAAACAGCGCGTAGTGCTGGAACACGGTGTTGACGTCGCGCTTGTTGGGCGGGACGTCGGCAACGGATTTCTCCTTGAGCAGGATCTCGCCGCTATCCGGGGTCTCGAATCCGGCAACGAGCCGCAGCGTCGTCGTCTTCCCGCAGCCGCTCGGACCGAGGATCGACAGGAACTCGCCGCGATAGACGCCGAGCGACAGGTTGTTCACCGCCGCCGCACCGTCGAAGCGCTTGACGATGTTTCTCAGCTCGAGATCGTAGATGCCGCTCATTCTGTCCTTCTCACGCCTGAGACGACGCACCGGCGCGCAGCCGGATGCGGGCGTCGAGGGCCACCGCGGTCTTTTCAGTTGCCAGGATCGGGTTGAGCTCGAGCTCTTCCACCTCGGGCGCTTGCGCCAGCCGGCAGATGTCCGAGATCAGGGCGATCAGCGCATCGCGCTTGACGGCACGCCGGCCGCGATAATCGCCGAGCAGCGGCGCGCTCTTGAGCTCGAGCAGCATCTCGGCAATGTCGCCCTCGTCGACCGGCAAGAGCCGCAGCGCGACGTCTTCCAAAAGCTCGATGCTGACGCCCCCGAGCCCGACCATGACGTATTTGCCGAATTGTGCATCGTTGGACACGCCGCAGATGAGCTCAACGCCGCGCTCGCGGATCATCGGCTGAACGCCGATGCCGTCGAGCCGCTTGCCGGGCGCGGCCTGCCTGAAGCGCTCGACCAGCGTCGCGTAAGCCGCGCCGACGGCCGCTTCCGTCTCCAATCCGAGCACGACGCCGCCCATGTCGGACTTGTGCGAAACGTCGGCCGACTGAACCTTCATAACCACCGGAAAACCCAGCGCTTTGGCATGGGCAACCGCGGATTCGGCGCTGTCCGCGAGGCGCGACAGAGCGACATTAACGCCGGCGGCAGCCAGCAACGACTTGGCATCATGCTCGGTGAGGATCGTGCGGCGAGCCGTGGCGTGCATGTGCAGGCCGGCGGCCCAGGTCGCGGGAAGTGCCGGCGCGGCGCCCTCGCGCCGCAGCGCGGCCTTTGCGACACGCGCACGGGCGGCCATCCCGCCCATGACCTCCATGGCATCCTCGGGCATTTCCGAAACCGGAACGCCATGCTCGTGCAGGAGTTTGCTGACGGCGTTGAATTCCGCGCCGCCGACCTCGTCCATGACCCAGCCGACCGAGATCGCGATCCCCTGCTCGACCAATTGGCGCAGCACCGGAAGCAGGCGCTGCGCATAAGCGTCGTTGCCGAAGGTGTCCGAGCCCGGCACGCCCATGACCAGCGGCACGACGCCGTCATACTCGCCGCTCGTGGCAAGGATTTCGACCGTGCGCGCCAGCATCTCCGGCGAGACGTCACCGGTGAGATCGATCGGATTGCGCATGCTGGCCATCGCCGGCAGCACCTCGCGCAGGCGCGCCTTGGTCGCGTCGGACGGCGACGGCAGCGACAGCTGCAGCCGCTCACAGGTATCCGAGGCAATGACCCCCATGCCGGCGAGGCTGGTGACGATGGCGATGCGATTGCCGCGCGGCGGGCGCTGGCGGCCAAGCGCGAAGGTCAGCATTCCGAGCTGGCGCAGGTTTTGCGCCTGCAACACGCCGGCGCGACGGAACGCGGCGCGATAGATCCGCTCGGGACTGGAAACGCTCGCCGTGTGCGAGAAGATGGCGCCGAGCCCCGCCGCCGTGCGGCCGCCCTTGAGCACCACGACGGGCTTGGTCGCAGTGACACGCCGGGCGGTCTCGACAAAGCGCCGGCCATCCTTGACGCTTTCGACATACAAACCGATCGAACGGATTTCCGGATCGGCGGCAAGGAAATCGATGACCTCGGCGTCGGAGATATCGGCCTGATTGCCGAGACAGATGAACCGGCCGAAGTCGATGCCCTGCGCGTGGAGCCCGCGCAACAGCGCATAGCCGACCGAGCCCGCTTGCGACACGATCGCCAGCGGCCCGCCACCGACCGGGCCGCCAGCGAGCGTCGCCACCAGCTGCGCATCGGCATTGATGAAGCCCGGGATATTGGGGCCGAGCACGCGCATTTTCGACTGCGCGCACACGGCCTCGATGGCGCGCTGCAAATCCACACCTCGTTCGCCGGTCTCGGCAAAGCCGCCAGCGGGGATGAGAACACCTTTCACATCCCTGCCGGCGAGAGTCTCGAGCACGCCCGGCACTTTTTCCGCCGGCAGCATCATGATGGCGAGATCGATGCCCTTCGGAATCTCGGACGCATCCGCCAGGCATTCGATGCCGAGGATCGATCGCGCGGTGGGATTGATCGGATAGATCTTGCCCTGATAACCGCCCTTGAGGATGCCTTCGACGCAGGCATAGCCGAGTTTTTGCGGATTCGCCGACGCACCGACGACGGCGATGCTTTTCGGGAAAAAAATGTCGGCGAGCCCGTGATCACGCATCGATCTGCTCACGCGGCCTTGACCTCGGTCCAGGTCTGCGTCCACTCGCCGAGATTCAGCGGATAGTCGAGGAATTGAACGTTCTTGAGGATGTCGGCCAGGCGGTCATAGCCGAGCTCTTTCTGCAGATCGGGACTGAGGTCCTTGAGCAGAAGATCCGACGTGCCGTTGTAGCCCTGGTCCTTGCCGACGGCGGCGCCCCAATAGCTGCCCAGCGTCCAGTCGATGAACGCGTAGCTCGTCGGCACCAGCTTGGTGTCCTTGGAGATGACGTAGTAATGGATGGCGCCGATCCCTTTTTCCTTCGGGATCGCGTACTTCATGTTCATTCCCTCTTTCGCCAGCGCCCACCACATCGGCCGCCAGCCGGAGAGCGCCCAGACCTCGCTGCTGCGCAGCAGCGTCATCGCCTCGGCGTATCCAGTCCATAATTTGCGGAACAGCTTTTTCTTGGAGATGAGGAATGTCTTGATCTCCTTGAGGTCATCGCTGGAGAGCACCGACGGGTCCTTGTGCCCGAGATAAAGCGCCGCCACCTGGATCGCGTTCTGCGCGTCGTCACGCAGCGCGACCTTGCCGGCATATTTCTCGTCGAACAGCACGCCCCAGGAATCGACATGGTCGATGTGGTCGGCGTTGTAGACGACCGAATCGTAGGTCCACACGTAGGGCATGCCATAGGTCTTGCCCTCGTTCACGGCAAAGGGCGCATCCTTGAAATACGGAAACAGATGCGACGCATTCGGCAGCTGCTTCATGTCGAGCGGACGCAGCAAGCCGCGACGAATGACCGGATAGAGGAACGCATGATGCACGGCGACCACGTCCCAATCGGCGGTGCCGCCGGTGGCGAGCTTGGTCAACGTGGAGAGGTTCGATACCCAGCAGGCACGGACGACCTTCGCTTCCTTCTCCTTTTCGAAGACCGCGATGTCGCCCTCACGGCACCAGGTCGGGCACAGGCAGTGGACGGTCAGCGGCCCCGGCAAGGCGGCCGCATGCGCCGGCGAAAACATGGGAAAGCCCGCAGCCATGAATGCCGCACCCGCCCCCGTCTGCAGCGAGCGTTGGAGCAATTCACGGCGCGACACCGAAAGTCCGTTTCCATCCATTACTGACATTGTCGGTCTCCCTCTGGTTTCCATTTTGCGGCCAGCGACATCATTGCGCGCGATAAGTCTGTCGCGTCAGTCGATAGCCGATCGTCATCAGTCCCAGGCTGAAGAGCATGAGCAGCGTCGCGATGGCGTTGGTCTCGGGGGAGACGTTGGCCATCAGCATCGACCACAGATAAATCGGGAGCGTGTTGTCGACGCCGATCAGGAAAAACGTACGGATGAACTCGTCGAACGACAGCATGAACGCGAACACCGCCGACGAGACGATCCCGGGCATCACGATCGGCATGATCACCGTGCGAAACATCTCCAGCCGCGTCGCGCCGAGATCGAGCGCCGCCTCCTCGATGGAGGCATCGAAACGATGGAAGCTCGGGAAGATCAGGACGAAGATGAACGGCACCACGTAGGTCACGTGCCCGAGCAGCGTCGAGCCGAACAGCGAGGAGTTCACGCCGAGGATGTTCCAGGTCAAATGCTGGGCAACGCCGACGATGATCGGCGGCGCGATCAAAGCGACGAGGATGAGATTGAACAGCATCTCGCGCAGTCGGAAATGCCTGCGGAAGGCGTAAGCCGCCGCAACCCCGATCGGCGTCGCGATCACCACCGTGACGACGCCGAGCTCGATCGAATTCAGCAGCGCCGCGCGCAGATCCCGATCGCGCAGCACCTCGGCGTACCAGTGCAGCGTGAAGCCGCGCCACGGCAGCGTGATGTTCACGGTGTCGTTGAACGAAAGCACGGCGAGGCAGAACAGCGGCGCATAAAGAAATACGTAGATGGCGAGGCCATAGGCTGCCCAGAGCAGCACCGCGAAGCGGCCGCGGGTGCCGCCCATCGTGAGGCTTTGGACGCTGCTGCCGCGCATCGTCAGGCCCCTTTCTCGAAGAAGATCTGCTTGAGGCCGACCCAGCGTCCGACGACGAGCAGCGTGATCGCGATGATGATGGTGAAGGCCACCGCCAAGCAGGCGCCGTAGCTCCAGTTGAAGGTGGCGCCGAACTGGTCGGCGATCATTTCGCCGAACATGATCCCGGACGGGCCGCCGAGCAGCTTCGGGGTGACGTAGGAGCCCGCGGTCAGGATGAAGACCAGCATGCCAGCGCCGACCGTTCCGGCGGCGCTCAGCGGAAAGATCACGCGCCAGAACGTCACCAGGCGGCTGGCGCCGAGATCGGCCGAGGCTTCGAGCAGCGAACGGTCGATGCGATCGAGCGCCAGATAGATCGGGATGACCGCGAAGGGAAACCAGACATAGATCAGGCCCATCTCGACGGAGAAGAGGCTGAACAGAAATCGCTCGGAAGGAGCCGAAAGGATTCCAAGGTCGAGCAGGATGGTGTTGAGGACGCCCGAGGTGCCGAGCAGCGGATACCAGGCAAAGCTTCGGACCACATAGCTGATCCAATACGGCACCAGGATCAGCAGCAGCAGGAAGTGACGATGCCGCGAGGTCCGGCTGGCGACCCAATACGCCATCGGATAGGCGAGCAGCAGCACGATCGCCGTGACCTCGACGCCGATCCACACCGACTTCCAGAGGAGCCGCAGGTCGGTCTCGTTGGTGAGCAGGCGGCGATAGTTCGCGAGCGTAGCCTGCCACTCGATCCCGGCGAACGACGACTTGTAGAACGAGATCACCAGCACCAGAACGGCTGGCACGATCAGGAAGAGCGCAAGGATGAGAGCGGCCGGCACCGCTGCGGGAGGAGCCCAAACCGCGTTTCGATGACCCGACATCACGCTCTGCCTTGGTCGCACGCCCCGCAAACGACGCGTTTCATTTTTTGAAACGCCGTTTCCAAATGAAAGTATTCAGCAAGGCACCAGGAGCGTCAAGTGCGCGTGCGGCGCGAGCTTCTTGACAACGCAGCGATGAATCAGCGCGGCAACGTTTGCGCCGGACGGCGCCGCGCCGCGTTCGTCCGCGCGGCCGCCACATCATTGGGCAACTGCCTCGATTTTGCGCGGCGGCCGTCACCGCGGGTCCGCGCTTGCGCCTCGGCGATCTCCACCACGTTCACGTTCGGCCCAAAGAACCCGAGCTCGCGGGAAATGCGGTCGGCAGCCGCCCTCACCGACCGGCTGATGCTACGCAATGCCGAGATCGGCAGGCGGTTCGATGGTCCGGAAACCCCGACGGAGGCGATCACGCCGCCGTTGCGATCCCGGATCGGCGCGGCGACGCCGGAGATATCGTCCCGCCACTCGCCGATGTTCACAGCATAGCCGTGCTGGCGAACAAACTCGAGCTCGCGTAGCAGCCGGGCTTTCGAAGTGATGGTGCGTCGCGTGAACGCCTTCAGATTACGGGAGACGGCTTCGACCAGCGGTTTCGACGCGAAAGCCAGGATCGTCTTGCCCGTCGAGCCGCAGTAAAGCGGCACGCGGCCGCCGATCGGCGTGAAGATGCGCAGCGGATGCGCGCCATCGGCCTTGTCGATATAGACGACCTCCTCGCCGTCGAGGATGGCCAGGTGCACGGTTTCCCCGGTCTCCTCGGCCAGCTCGCGCAGAATGCCGGCGGCAACGCGGCCGACGTCGCGACGCGCGATCACGTGCGTGCCGAGCTCCCAGATCTTCAATGTCAGCTCATAAGCCGCGGACTGCTTGTCCTGCTGCACGTAACCGAGCTTCACGAGGCCGTTAAGCAGGCGATGAACCGTCGTCTTGTTGAGGCGCAGCGCGCGGCCGAGCTCGCTGATGCGATGCGGCGGCGGCGTCCGCGCCAGGAGCTCGATGAGCCCGATCGCCTTGGCAAGGGTCTTGGACACCTGTCGCTCCCCGTTCTCCGAACAGAATGATCGCGCGCTATCGGGACCGCTCGACGATCCGCGGCGGCGCGTCGACGGTGATGGGCGGAAGCTCGCCGAGATAGCGCTCGACCTCAACGAGACAGCTTTGCGCAATCGTGGCCTGCGCAAGCTTGGATGAACCCTTGTCGATGGTCAGCACGTTGGCATTGCCGTGTCGATCGAGCGTGCCGATGCGTCCGGGCTCGAGCGGATCGTACCAGGCGCCGGTCGAGAGCATGATGACGCCGGGCCGGATCTTGTCGGTGATCACGGCGCCGGCGAGGCAGCTGCCACGCAGATTGAAAACGCGCACGACATCGTGGTGCACGATGCCGCGCTTTTCCGCATCGGCGGGATTGATCCACATCGGCTCGCGCCCGTTGATCTTGCTGGCCTTGCTCACGCGGCCGCCGTCGAGCTGACTGTGCAGGCGCGTTCGCGGCTGGTTCGAGATCATGTGCAGCGGATAGTTCTCGGCGATCGGGCTGCCGAGCCATTCAACCGGCTCGAGCCACGCCGGATGGCCCGGACAATCGTCGTAGCCGAAGCTCGCGATCCGCTCGGAAAAAATTTCGATCTTGCCCGACGGCGTTTTCAGCGGATTGGCCGCGGGGTCGGCGCGGAATGCGCCGAGCATGTCGAAGGGCGCATCGGGCGCGGCAATCTCGACGTGACCTTCGCGCCAGAACGCCTCGAAGGTGGGAAGCTCGACACCATGTTCGGCGGCGCCCTGCTTCGCCCGGGCATAAATGTGCTGCAACCAACCCATCTCGTCGCGGCCCTCGGTGAAGGCCTCGCGGACGCCCAGTCGATCCGAGAGCTGCGTGAGAATGTCGAAGTCGCTTTTCGCCTCGCCCACCGGATCGATCGCCTTCTGCATCGCCAGAATGAAGCGATCGCGCGAGCAGGCGCCGATGTCATTGCGTTCCAGGGTGGTCGCCGTCGGCAGCACGATGTCGGCGAACCGTGCCGTCGACGTCCACCAGGTCTCATGGACGACGATGGTTTCCGGACGCCGCCAGGCCTCGAGCAGCCGGTTGAGATCCTGGTGATGATGAAACGGATTGCCGCCGGCCCAGTAGATGAGCCGGATATCGGGATAGTGGCGGCGCTCGCCGTTGAAATCGTAAGGCTCGCCGGGATGCATCAGCATGTCCGAGAGCCGTGCGACCGGAATATAGCTGCTGGTCGCGGCCGGGCTTGGACGCAGGCGCGGCACCGGCATGGTGCGGCGCGGATAGCCCATCGCCGCGGTCGATCCGTAGCCAAAGCCGAAGCCGCCGCCCGGCAGGCCGACCTGGCCGAGCATCGCCGCCAGCACGATCGCCATCCAGAACGGCTGCTCGCCGTGGTCACAGCGCTGAACTGACCAGCTCGGCGCGATCATGGTCCGCTTGCGTGCCATCGTGCGCGCCAACGTGCGGATGGTCTCGGCGTTCAATCCGGAAATCTGCGCGGCCCACTGCGCATCTTTGGCAACGCCATCGGCCTCGCCGGTCAGATAGGCGCGGAAGCGCTCGAAGCCGACCGTGTATCGGTCGAGGAAGGTCTGATCGTGCAGCTTCTCGGCGAGGAGCGTGTGCGCCAGGCCGAGCATGATCGCCGCATCGGTGTTCGGCCGCGCGCGCAGCCACTCCACGTCGCAGAAGTCCGGCAGGTCCTCGCGGATCGGGCTGATCATCACCACCTTGATCCCGGCATCCTTGATCCGGCGCAACCAGGTTTCGGTCGCGTGATTGCCGATGCCGCCGGATTCGATCTGCACGTTCTTCAACGGCATGCCGCCGAACAGCACCAACAGCTCGGTGTTGCCGACGATGCTGTCATAGGTCGTCAGCGGGCCATCGACCGCATCCAGGCTGCCAACGATGTGGAGCAGGAGCGTCATTCCGGCGCCATAGCTGTAGTTCTGGACCTGACGCGTGCAGCCGCCATAGGCATCCAGCAGGCGCTGCAGCTGCGTGCGCGCATGATGAAAGCGGCCCGCGCTCGCCCATCCGTAGGAGCCGCCGAAGATCGAGGCATTGCCGTGGTCGCGCTTGACGCGCGCGAGCTCGTCGGCGACCAGCGCAATCGCCTCATCCCAGGAGACGGCGACGAACGGATCGACCCCGCGCCGGCTGCGGTCGCTCTTCGTTCTGTCCTTGAGCCACCCTGCCCTCACCATCGGGCTCGCCACGCGATTGGGCGCGTAGGCGACATCGGCCATGGACTGGATCAGGGGCGACGGCGACGTGTCCTTGGCAAACGGACGAATCTGCGCAATGCGGCCGTCCGCGACCTCCACATCGTAGCTGCCCCAATGCGAGGCCGTGTGCACGGTCCGGGAGGTCGCGCTGCTGCTGGTCATCGACAAAAACCGTGTTTCATTTTTAGGAACAGGGTTTCAAAAGCTTAGGCCTGCGGAGTCGTGAGTCAAGGGAGCCCCGCCGCGAAGTTCCGCGCGATGGCGTGCCGATTGCGACCGCCTTCGGCCTGTTCGACCCGGATCCAATCCGACGTGTCGGGATGATTGACACCCGGCTGTCCGCCATCGCTCGCGAAGCCGGAGCTTTCTACACGACAACCGCCCGCCTTCGCCCTTTGGGCTTCCGCCTACGCGCAAGAGCGCTTCGGCGGACGGGCCGACGCGGCAGCCTTCGCTCGCTTCGCGCTGGATATGGCACCCGGTTTGCCGAGCCGTAGCTCGCGAAGCGAGCGAAGGCTGGTGGGCGCACAAGGACTCGAACCTTGGACCCGCTGATTAAGAGTCAGCTGCTCTACCAACTGAGCTATGCGCCCGGATTGCCGCTGCGGGACAAGCCCGCAAAAGCGCGTGTGCCATAGCAAACGGGGCAACGGCTGTCCAGCCACGGAGGCGGTGGATTCACCTGGGAAATCAAGAGAAAGCGGCGAAGGCGCGGATGGGGGGTTCCGCCTACGCTCGCATGCGAGCTTCGGCGGACAGGCAAGCCCGGCCATGACGACGGAGAGTCGTTCCACCAGTTCAGCCGCCAAGAGGAAAGCCGCCGAGCGGGGAGCCCGGCGGCTTCTCGGTCACCGCGCCGACGGGGGGAACGGCGCGGTACAATGGCGGCGAGGGTCGGGGAGAGCGCTCGCCACCTCGCTGGACTACTGCCGCGGTCCGCCCTCACCGCCGCGCATCATGCCGCGGTGATGCTCGAAACCGCCGCGCATGTGATTGCGCATACCGACACGCAGGAGCATGGCGAAGCGGTGCTTCTGGCCCTCGTCGAGGCCCTGGTAGAGCGGCGCGGAGGCATCGGCGAGCTTCTTCACCGACGCGGCGCGTTGCGTCATCGCCTCGGCGCGGTTGTTGAGCCGTGCGATGAGATCATCGCTGCGCGGAGCGCTGGCGCGCGCAGCGAAACGCTCGGAGCGCTGCTTGGCGAGATCGCGGATCGCGGTCTCGACCGCCGGCCAGTTCTTCTCCTGATCGGGCGTGAGCTTCAGGCCAGCCTTGAGCGCGGCGATACGCGCGTCGGTGAAGGCGCTGATGTCTTCCGCGCTCGGCCGCCAATGCCGCGGACCATTCGCCGGGCCGCTCTGCTGCTGCGCGTAGACAAGCGATGAGCCGGCGAGCGCAAGCGCGGTCGTGCCGGCAAGAACTGCTTTCTTCCACATGGCCACCTCCAAGGGGCGTTGTCGTCTGATGTGGCCAATGATGGAGCGCGCCGGAAAAGGAGCAAGTTAAAGTTTGGATAGAGATTAAATGCACGCAATGTTGATGAGCGCGCGTTCAGCGTCGTTTACCGCAGGGATTTGGAGCGTGCTTCGTTGTGAGTTGGTCTCGCATGAACTAGCCGCGTCTTCCCTCTCCCGCGTGCGGGAGAGGGCGGCGAGCGCGACGCGCGAGCCGGGAGAGGGCCAAAATGGCGGCACTGCCCCTCTCCCGCCTCGCTTTCGCTCGGCACCCTCTCCCCGCTTCGCGGGGCGAGGGAAAGAGCCGGCGACGCTTGCGGATCATCGGCAGAGCGAAGGCGCGCTCTTGAGGCTCGCCGCGCCGGACCCTCGCTACGCTCGGCGGCGCGGCATCACATCATCCCAAGCAATCGCGGCAGGAACAGCGTGAGCTCCGGCCAATAGGTCACCACCACCAGGAACATCAGCATGGTGACCAGCCACGGCAGCACCGCCACCGCGAGATCGGTGATGCGCATGCCCGCTATCATCGAGGCGACATATAAGTTGAGGCCGACTGGCGGATGGCACAGCCCAACCTCCATGTTGACGTCGATGACGATGCCGAAATGCACAAGATCGATGCCGAGCCGCTTTGCCGCCGGCGCCAGGATTGGCGCCATGATCAGGATGATCGAGTTCGGCTCCATGAAGTTGCCGGCGACGAGGAGCAGCACGTTGACCAGCAGCAGAAAGCCGAACCAGCCGAGATTCTGCGCGGTGATCCAGTCGGCGAGCGCCGAGGGGATGTTCTCGTTGGCGAGCACGAAGGAGAACAGCACCGCGTTGGTGATGATGTAGAGCAGCATCGCGCTGGTGTTGGCGGCGCGCAGGAGGACGCGTGGCACGTCGCGCAGCTTGATCGCCTTGTAGACGAACACCGAGATGAGGAACGAGTAGACCGCGGCCATTGCCGCTGCTTCGGTGGCGGTGAACAGACCGGAATAGATGCCGCCGATGATGATGACGACGAGCATCAAGCCCCAGACGCTGTCCTGGAACGCAGCCCAACTCTCCTTCCAGGTCGCCTTCGGCATCCGCGGATAGTCGTGCTTGCGCGCCAGATACCAGGTCACCGTGCAGAGCATCGCGGTGAGCAGCGTCCCGGGCAGCAGGCCCGCGACAAACAGCGCGCCGATCGAGGTGTTGGTCGACACCGCGTAGACGATCTTCGGGATCGACGGCAGCATCAGAATGCCGAGCGAGCCGGCGACCGTGATGATCCCGGCGCCGAAGCGCATCGGATAGCCGAGCCGCACCATCTCCGGGAGCACGATGGCGCCGATCGCCGCCACCGTGGCGACGCTGGAGCCGCAGACCAGCGCGAACATGGCGCAGGCGACGATGCCGGCCAGGCCCAGGCCGCCGTGCCAGTGCCCGATCAGCGTCACCGCAAAATTGATCATCCGCCGCGCCACGCCGCCGTGGCTGAGGAAATTGCCCGCGAGGATGAAGAACGGGATGGCCATGATCTCGAAGCTTTCGAGACCGGTGAACAGCTTCATCGATACCGTCTCGATGCGCACGTCGGTGAGGACGAAGAGGAAGGTGAGCACGGTGAGGCCGAGCGCGATCGACACCGGAATGCCGGTGAGCATGAAGGCGATCAGCAGTACGAAGATGGTGAGCGCGCGCAGCCCCTGCGGCAGCTCGATGATGCCGGTCTTGTGCGCGAAGCAGACAGCGAGGATGAAGATCGGCGCCAGGATCAGCGTCAGCGCCAGCGGGCTCGACCAGCGGCTGGAGACGGTGCCGTGGGCGTCCGCCGAAGGATGCAGCGCGTCGGTCGCTCCGCCGACGCCCTCGACATGCGCCTCGTCGTGATGCGGCAGCTCGCCGTCGCGATAGTAGCTCCACATCACCTGCAGGAAGCGGAAGCACATCAGGCCGGAGCCGAGCGGGATCGCGGAATAGACCGCCCACATCGGCCATTCGAGATCGTTCGATTGCTGGCCGGTCTTGAACATCTCGTCGACGAAGGTGACGCCGAAGCTGGCGATCGCCGCGGTGAACAGCGCGCCGCAGGCGAGCGCGAACATGATCACCCAGCGGCGCTTCTCCGCCGGCAGCAGGTTGACCAGGAGGTCGACGCCGACATGGATGCCGGTCCGCACGCCGTAGGCGGCGCCAAACTTGGCCATCCAGATGAACATGTAGATGCAGAGCTCTTGCGCCCAGGAGAGGTCGAGCGAAGCCAGCCAGAGGTAAAGATCCTTGAGGAGGTCGGGAATGATCGGCACGTGATGTGCCGCCGCCGACTTCGAAATATTGATCGACAAGCCGGTGCCGTAGCGATGCAGTACGGCGACGAAAATCAACAAGGTCGCCGCCGCGATGAGGACCGCGATCAGCCACTCTTCCAGATGATCAAGTGCGCGATTGAGCCCCTTGAGCACGCCGTTCCCCCCAGATTGTATTGAATATCAAAACGGCTGGGAGTGCCCCACACCCCCAGCCGTCCGATGTCGTCTTAAACCGGCGATCAGTTCATCTTGATGTCGAGCTCTTTGGCGATCAGGTCGAGCACCGGCTGGCCGACGCGGCCGACGGCCCACTTGTAGGTCGGCGCCATCGCCTTCTGCCAGGCGGCCTTCTGCTCCGGCGTCAGATAGTGCAGCGTGGTCTTGCCCTTCTTCTTAATCTCCGCGAGCGCGTCCTCATTCTCCTTGCGGGCGATCGAGTTGGTGTAGTCGGTGGCCTCATCCATCGCCTTGGTGAGCTCACCGCGGATATCGGCCGGCAGCCCGCTCCAGAACTTGGTGTTCACGATCACCGCATATTGCAGGTGCGCGTGATAGGACACGGTGATGTCTTTCTGCACCTCGTCGAACTTCTGCGTCAGGTAGTTCGACGGAGTGTTCTCGCAGCCGTCGACCACGCCGGTTTGCAGCGCCTGGTAGACTTCGGAGAAGGCCATGATCTGCGGGATCGAGCCGAGATCGCGGAAGTAGCGGTCGGCGATCTTCGAGCCGGAGATGCGGATCTTCAGCCCCTGGAAGTCGGTCGGATTGAGCAGCGGCTTATTGGCCGACGCCATGTGGAAGCCGTTATCCCAGTAACCCAGGCCGGTAATGCCTTTGGCCTCGAGCTTCTGGAACAGCCACTTGCCGACCGGGCCTTTCATGGCCTTGGCATAGGTGTCGTCGTCCTTGAACAGCCAGGGCAGATCGAGCGCCTCGAATTCCTTGACGCCGAGCGGCGCGAACTTGGCCGTCGACGGCGCCAGCATCTGCACGGTGCCGAGCTGCAGGGCCTCGATCTCTTCCTTGTCCTTGTAGAGCGTCGAGTTCGGGTAGACTTCGACCTTGACCTTGCCGTTGGTGTATTTCTCGGCGAGCTCCTTGAACTTCAGCGCGCCTTTTCCTTTCGGCGTGTCGTTGGCGACGACGTGGCTGAACTTGATGATGATCGGCGACTGTGCCGAGGCGAGGCCGGGAGCGACGAAGACGGCGACGGCAGCCGCCGCCAAAAGCCATTTGCGCATCAATGTTCCTCCGTGACTGAACGCGAGCCGGGCGTTTTCTGTTGTTTTCGCAACCATTTGCGGCCGCCCGGCCGGTGGATGGGCATGAGTGGGCCTATAGCCACCATTGCCGACGCGCGGCGTCAAGCGCAAAAAGGCGCCGCCCCGAAGGGCGACGCCTGAGAATTCTTGTTCTGCGCTATTGCGTCGCAGCGGGTCCTACGCGAGGACCCCCGGCGCTAGTTCAGCGCGGCAACGACCGCGCCGAGCCCCATCTCATGCGCCGTGGCAACGGCGGTCCGCTTCTGCTCGTCGTCGAGCATGCGAATGAGCGGCATGGCGCTCGCGGCGAGACGCTGAACAGCGGCCGCGGTGAGCGCGATCGACACGACGCGGCGGCTGATGCGCCGCACGAAGCCGGCAGATTCATCGCGCGCGGCCTGCTCCTCGGCGATGCGCACGAGCGCCGCTTCGACCGGCGCCCAATAAGGCAGCTGCGCCGGGGTGAGCCGCAGCGCACTCTTGATGCGCGCGATGTTGACGTGGGTGATCTGGCTCGTTTCACCGCCATTGAACGAGCGAAGTTCCGAAGCCTGCGCCGGCGCCGCGGGAACCGACAAACAACCAACCGCCACGAGCGCGGCCGCGCCCGCGAGCATTGCCTTCAACATGCAGAGAGCTCCCCGTTTCTTTTGAGTGAGCGGCGAACTACCGGCCAATCTGGCCCTCAGCACGGGGGAAATGTGATTTTTTTGCGGATGTGGGGAACTTTTCGCCGGGAAGCAAAACCACGTTTGTTGATCTGGATCAGTGACGAAAAGAAAAACGCCGCGCCATTGCTGACGCGGCGTTTTCATTATTGCGCGGAAAGCGCCCTACCCGACGTCGGTCGAGTGAATGCGGCGCTCGACGCCGGAGCCCTTGTTGCGCTTGCTCATCAGCTTGTTGAGCGCGCCGAGATACGCCTTGGCCGAGGCCACCAGCGTATCCGGATCGGCGCCTTTCGAAGTGAAGCCGCGTCCGCCTTCCGCGAGCCGCACGGAGACTTCGGCTTGCGCATCGGTACCTTCGGTGACCGCGTGCACCTGGTAGAGCTCGAGTGTGGCCTCGTGCGGCACCAGCGCGCGGATCGCCTTGAAGGTCGCGTCCACCGGACCGTTGCCGGTCGACTGCGTGGTGACATGCTTGCCCTCGATGTCGAGGGTGAGCGTCGCCGATTGCGGCCCCATGGTGCCGGCGATCACCGTCAAGGTGAGCACCTTGATGCGGTCGTGCGCGGTCGCGATCTCCTCATCGACCAGCGCCTCGATGTCCTCGTCGTAGACCTGCTTCTTGCGGTCGGCGAGCGCCTTGAAGCGGATGAAAGCATCTTCGAGCTGGTTGTCGGAGAGCTGGTAGCCCAGTTCCTCGAGCTTGTGCACGAAGGCGTGGCGGCCGGAATGCTTGCCCATCACCAGCGAGGTCTGCTTCACGCCGACGCTTTCCGGGGTCATGATTTCATAGGTCTGCGCATGCTTCAGCATGCCGTCTTGGTGGATGCCGGATTCGTGCGCGAAGGCATTCCGCCCGACGATGGCCTTGTTGTACTGCACCGGGAACGAGGTCACCGCGGAGACGAGCTTCGAGGCGCGGGTGAGCATGGTGGCATCGACGCCGGTCCAGAACGGCAGCACGTCGTTGCGCACGTTCATCGCCATCACGACTTCCTCGAGCGCGGTGTTGCCGGCGCGCTCGCCGATGCCGTTAATGGTGCATTCGATCTGCCGCGCGCCGCCGGTGACGCCCGCGAGCGAATTCGCCACCGCCATGCCGAGGTCGTTGTGGCAGTGCACGGAGAAGCGCGCCTTGTCGGCATTGGGCACGCGCTCGCGCACCATCTTGAACAAAGCCAGATATTCCTCCGGCACCGTGTAGCCGACGGTGTCGGGGATGTTGATGGTCGTGGCGCCGGCATTGATCGCCGCCTCGACGCAGCGGCAGAGGAAATCGTGCTCGGTGCGCGTGCCGTCCTCGCAGCTCCACTCGACGTCGTCGGTGTAGTTGCGCGCCCGTGTCACCTGCCCGATGACGAGCTCGAGCACCTCGTGCGGCTCCTTCTGCAGCTTCCACTTCATGTGCACCGGCGAGGTGGAGATGAAGGTGTGGATGCGGCTCCGCTTCGCCGGCTTAATCGCTTCGGCGCAGCGGTCGATGTCCTTGAAGGCAGCGCGGGAGAGCCCGCAGACCACCGCATTCTTGGTGCGCCGGGCGATCTCCTGCACGGCGGCGAAGTCGCCTTCGGACGCGATCGGAAAGCCGGCCTCGATGATGTCGACACCCATCGCATCGAGCACTTCGGCGACTTCGAGCTTCTCCTCATGCGTCATGGTGGCGCCGGGGCACTGCTCGCCGTCGCGCAAGGTGGTGTCGAAGATGACGACGCGGTCCTTCTCGGACTTGGTCTTGGCAGTCATGGAATTTGTCCTTCTCGCTAGCGCCTATCGCAGGCGCTCATTGGGGTGATCTCCGTCGACCCCCTGAGTGCCCAGGCGCACGCGCCCAGCCGGCCCTCAGGGGCGCCTAAGCAGAAGGAGCGAGCCCAGAATGAGGGCGGCAGCGGACGCGGCCTTGGCGGCCGTCCGGTCGATCGCGCGGATGTGCAGGCGCGTCGTCATTGCCTTAAGCGAAACCTCGCCCTCGTTCGCCGTCAGGGTCGCGGAATATGATTAACCGCTCGTAAATGGCCCTGGCGGATGCGGGAGTTTTATCGGAAAAGCCGGGCTCGGGGCAAGGGCTAGCTTTAATCAGAGGGGATCGGCGTACCACAGCTTGTCCCCGGACTCGGCGTCACGCCCCGCGCATGCGGGGCATCCAGTAAACGTCGGATATCGCGGTGATTACTGGATCGCCCGCCTTCGCGGGCGATGACGCCTCAGCCTAGGCGCGATCGTCGCCAATCAGCGGCGATCCCCCGACACGGGCCTCCATTCCGCCACCAGTAATCGAGGAAGCCGACGACGAAACCGGTCATCGCCGGGTCGATGTCGGCGGGCCCGAAGACGGCGCGGATGTCGCTCAGCTCCGGATCGGGATCGGCACGCAGATGCTCGTGGATGCGCGCGCGCAGCGCGTCGGCACTGACATCGGCGCGCAAAACCTTCAGCGCCAAGAGCAGGTTCCCGTCCCTGACCAGATACCAACCGGAGTCCGGCTTGAACTCGGACGCGGCAATGCCGGTCTCTTCGGCAAGCTCGCGCCAGGCGCTGCCCTCGAGGTCGACGACATCGCCGGCGATGTCGTTCGGATCGGGCGTGCCGCAGGGAAAATACATCTGCCCGGCATTGGCGGTGTGCTCGCCCATGACGCCGAGCATGAGCGCGCCGTCGGCCGTGAGCACCGCGGTCGCCGCCGTGCAATCGACGACGCCAGCATCGAGCGGCTGCATATCCTTCCATGCCGTGAAGGCGGCGAAGTCGCTCAAGAGATACGAGCCACGCAGGACACCATCTTCGATACCGTGGTCGTAGAGGAGCAGAATGGGTCCGTTCCACACCGCCGGCTTGCGCCGTTTCAGCTCGGCGAAGCGCGCCTCGATCTCAACCTTGTGGGTCAGGGCGAAGGGCCAGGGCTTCGGCCGATAGCTGAGCTCGGCGCGATCGACTCGGGTGACGGTGATGGCAGACATCGCGGGAGGTGGTGCCGCCGCGACGGCCCGCCGTCAAGCCTCGATGACGCCTTCGGTGACCACAACCGCGCTGCCGCCGACCGACGCGCGCGTGAGCGCGCCCTTTTCGATGCTGAACGCAAGCTGCATCTGGCTTGGGCGGCCCATCTCGTAGCCCTGCTCGATGACGACCTTGTGCTCGCCGTCGCCAAAACGGCCGCGCTTCACCAGCACGCCGGGAAACGCCGCGGCGGCGGAGCCGGTCGCCGGGTCTTCGGCGACACCAAGCTTGGGCGCGAACATGCGGGCATGGAAGTCGTGCCCGCGCTCCGCCGTCTCGGCGCAATAGAGGTAGGCGATGGCGCGACCCTCGCGGCCGAAGGTCGGCTCGAACCGCGCGGTGTCGGGCTTCGCGCGCCCAATGGCATCGAGCCCACGCACTGGCACAAAGCTGATGGCATTGCCCGCCGACCAGCGCTGCGGCGTGTAGCCGTCGAAACCGACATCGGCGGCATCGATCGACAACGCCGCGGCGATCTCAGCTGCCGAAGCGACCGTGCCGGTCTCGGCCGGCAACTGCGGAATGACGAAAGTGGCTTGGCCACTGTTGGCACCCGTCGCGCCGACGCGGCAGGCGACAAGACCGATCTTCTCCTCGAGCACAATGTCGGCGGCGCGCCCACCGTCGATGCGGTTGAGCAGCACTGCGGTGCCGACGGTCGGATGTCCAGCGAAAGGAAGCTCGGCGCCGGGGGTGAAGATGCGCAGCCTGGCGCGGTGTTTCTTTTCCTCCGCGGGCAGCACGAACACCGTCTCCGGATGGTTGAACTCGCGCGCGATGCTCTGCATCGCCTCGCCTGACAGCCCGTCGGCCTCGAGCACGACGGCGAGCGGATTGCCGGAAAAACGCTTTTCGGTGAACACGTCGAGGGTGACGAAACGGCGGCGCATGACTGTCCTCGGTTTTCGGCTCGCGAGCATGCGACGGAATGCTAGCGAACGCCAAGGCAATCCGCTGATCGAAGCCATCGACGGCAGTGATGCTAGGACGCGCGGATCAACACGCTCAGCGTCGTCCCCGCGAAGGCGGGGACCCAGCAATCACTGCGGTATCGGTGTTTACTGGATGCCCGCCTTCGCGGGCATGACGGCGGAGAGGCTGTGCTCAACCTCTGGCGCGCTGCCCCCACGCGCCGAGCGTGTGCAACTTGTCGTCGCCGAGATGCGCGATCGGCATGGGCCCGGCCGCTGGCGTCTTCTTGGCCGTGATCGCGGTCAGCTCCGCCTTGGCATCAGGGTCCTGGAGCGCCCGTGCGAAACGCTCCTCATCGCGCCAGACCCAGGCGCCATGCTCGAGCCGCGCGTAGACCTCGCCGGTTTCGTAATCGGCAAAGTTGATCGCCGGAATGAGACGCGCACAGCGCTTGATGAAGCCGACATTGCGCTCCGGAGGGAGTTCCCGGTCGAAATAGAGCTCGCCGGGCTCGCGGGCATGAATGTTGATCTTCCTGAACCGATCGATGTCGAGCATCGCTTTCGGGTCGAGGATGGTGAGCTCGCGATTCCAGCCATAGGCGACCGTGCGCGGCGGCGATCCTTGCGGCACGCTGTTGTCGAGGAACTCGTAATGCACGCGCCGCCGCGCATCGAGCGCCCAGGTGAAGAACAATTCCGGCATGCCGGTATAGGCCTCGACATTGTGCGCCAGCAGATCCTCGACCGCCTTGTAGCGACCGACCTGCAGGCCGCGTTTCCAGGCGCGTTCCACCGTCGCCTCGGGCGGCGTGATCATGAAGAACATGTAGACGAGGTCCCCGAAACGGGTCAGCAGCCGGCCCGACGCGCTCACGTCCGCATGCGGGACGAAGCTGTCGAAGCGGAATCGGTCGATGAGGAGATGCGAAATCTCGCCGCGCGCCGCCTTCGCCGCCATGTGGCGATCGAGCTTCCTGTCGACGATCTCCACCTCGTGCCCGGTCAGCGTGCCCGCATACTTGTAGGCGGCGCCGAGCGAATCATAGTCGAGCAGGAACTTGCGCCAGATGTCCGGGCTGATGACGGCGAAATCCTCCCAGGGCAATCCGAGCTTGCGCGCCAGCAGCTTCTGGAGCGGTCGCATGGTGCTCTTGCCGGCGGCGGACGCGCCTTTGACGTTCATCACCACGCGTTCGGCCTTCGGCTTCAGAAACCGGTAGCCTTCGTGCGCCACCGCCTCCCCCACATAGGGAGTGATGGCGTCGCCGATGAGCTCGCTGCCGTAATCGTTGCAGACATCGGTGACAGCGAGGCGGGTGAGCAGCTTCTCGTCGACGAACAGTCGTCCCTGCCGCGCGACAATCGCGGTCGCGATGCGCGCGAGCGCGGCAAGGCAGGCGCGCTCCAGTCGATCCTCGGCGCGTTGCGCACGGCGCGACCAGGTGGCGATGATGCGCGCCTCGCGCTGCTCCGGCGTCTCCGCTCGCTCCGCGGACTTGTCTGGCTGGCTGAGACCGAACCACGTACGCCACCCGCGCGGTGGTGACGGCTCGACGGATGGCGGTGGCGCGGCGAACAGGCTGGCGTTGAGCTCCTTGGCGATCAAAGCCGCAGCATCCGCCCGCAAGCGGTCGAGCACCGCGGAAATCTCCTCGCGATGCGGCAGGATGTAGCGATTGAGGATGGTCGCGGCGATGGCGCGAAAATTGTTGCCGAGGTCTTCGTAGTCGGCGCCGTCGGGGACCGTGACGCTCGCGGTCACCCGCACGAGCAGTTCGTGGACGACCAGGCGGTCGGCGCGAAAGGCGACGATATCCTGGATCGGCAGGCCGCAAAATTCGCTAAGCTCAAAGGCCTCCTTGACGGGGGTCGACACGTTCTCCGGCCGCAAAATGGTCGACAGCGGCCAGTACTCCCGCGGCAGCTCGGATTCGAGCCCGGGATTCCAAGCGCTCTCGGTGGCGGCAGCGCCGCGGCCGGCCAGCGCAGTCTCCTGATCATCGCGCAGGGTCACGAAATCGATCTTACCAGATGCGAGCTCAATCGAGGCGCGTCACGGAAAACATTTGCGACGGCTCGACAATCTCGCTCTGCGCGGCCACGAGGCGGATCTCGCGCGAGCCGCTCTCGGCGGTGTATTGCAGCACGCCGAAGATCGCTGAGGCAGCGCGGGTGAGCGCTTCCGCCGTCGAGCCGAGGCGCAGCGCGTGCGCGAAGAACAGCGCCGCGATCGCGTCACCTGCCCCGTTCACCGAGATCGGCAATTTCGGCGTGCGTACGCGGTAGACGCCATCGGGCCCGGAGGCGACGAGATCGATGTCGTCCTCCGGCGTGTCGTTCGTGTGCAGCGAGGTGACGAGGATGGTGCGCGGACCGAGCTTGTGAACTTCGACGATCGCCGCGCGCGCATCGGCGAGCGTGCGTGTCGTTCGCCCGGCGAGATAATCGAGCTCGAACTGGTTCGGCGTGATCACATCGGCCGCCGCCACCGCGCGCTCGCGCATGAACTCAGGAATGCCCAGGCGCACGAAGACGCCGCGGCCGACGTCGCCGATCACCGGATCGCAGCAGTAACGCGCCGCGGGATTGGCGCGCTTGACCCGCGCCACGGCGTCGAGAATGGCGGCGCCGATCTCCGCCGAGCCCATGTAGCCGGAGATCACGCCATTGCAGGTGCCGAGCACGCCGCGCTCCTCGATCCCTTGCACGAGCTCGCCGATCGTGTCGGCTTCGAAGACACGGCCTTTCCAGCTGCCGTAGCCGGTGTGGTTGGAGAATTGCACGGTGTGGATCGGCCACACCTCGACGCCGAGCCGCTGCAGGGGAAACACGGCCGCCGCATTGCCGACATGGCCGTAGGCGACGTGGGATTGGATGGAGAGGAGGTTCATGACTTGCCAGCAGCACCGCCGTCATCGCCCGCGAAGGCCGCGCCGCCGAGCGAAGCGAGGGGCCGGCGCGGCGAATTTAAAGTGTTCGCGCTGGCCGCTCGCCTTCGGCTCGCCAGTGCGAAGAGCGATCCAGTAAACGCAGGCAGAAATCTTTTTCCCGTCTCGGCGATTACTGGATGCCCCGCCTTCGCGGGGCATGACGGCACAGAACTGGGCTAGGTATTTGCACTCACTTCTTCGCGTCGACGTAGCTGTTGGTATAGGTCTTCGACAGATCGATGTTGGCCTTGGCGACGTCGGGCGATCCGAGGCTGAACAGCGCCAGCACGGCTTCGGCGCCCTTGGGATCCATCTTGCCGGTGGTCGAGTACATCGGGATGGTGTTCTTCAGCGCCGCCAGATATTCGGCCTTGTTGGGACCAACGAGGTTCTCCGGCATCTTCGCCATGATCTCTTCCGGCGTATGCGAGTGGATCCAGGCGAGCGTTGCCAGGATGGCGTTGGTCAGCGCCTGCGTCTCCTTCGGATGCGCGGTGATCCAGTCAGCCTTGGTGTAGAGCGCGCCACCCGGATAGTCGCCGCCGAAGATCGTCTGCGTGTCCTTCTGCGTGCGCGTGTCGGAGAGAATCAGCAGATCCTTGTATTTGCTCTGCAGCACGGTGACCGAGGGATCGAGCATCACCGCGGCATCGATCTGCCCCTGCTCCATCGCCGCCACCGCGGTCGGCCCGAGGCCGACGCCGATCACCGCCGTGCCGTTCGGATCGAGACCGGCCTTCTTCAGCAGAAACTTGAGGAAGAAGTCGGTGGACGAGCCGGGCGCGCTGACGCCGACCTTCTTGCCGGCGAGATCCTTGATCGACTTGATCTCGGGATGCTTGGGCGACACCACCAGCACTTCGCCGGGGAAGCGATCATAGACCACGAAGGCGACCAGCGACTGGTGCTTGGCGGCGAGGTTGACGCAGTGGTCGAAATAGCCGGAAACGACGTCGGCGCTGCCGCCGATCACCGCGGTGAGCGACTGCGAGCCGCCCTTGAAATCGACGAGCTCGACCTCGAGGCCGGCCTTCTTGTATTCGCCGAGCTGCTGCGCGAGCACCGTTGGCAGATAGCACAGGCAGTTGGCGCCGCCGACCGCGATGGTGACCTTCTCCGCGAGCGCCGCGCCGGACATCAGCGCCAGCACGGCGAAGGCCGTCACCGCGCGGCGAATGAAACGTGTTGCCATGAATTCCTCCTTGCGTGCGTTTCTTTGAGATTTTCGCCATGCAGGATAATGCAGCCGCGCGGCCGTGAACAGCCGGGAGACGTTCGGTCAAGAGCGCGTCAGGCCCGCATTTCAGCGGGTTGCGGCCGCCACACCAGCAGCCGCTTCTCGACGATGCTGACGCCCATGTCGATCACGATGACGAAGGCCGCGAGCACGAACATGCCGGCGAACACGCCGGCGACGTCGAAGACGCCCTCCGCCTGCTGGATCAGATAGCCGAGCCCCGCAGCGGAGCCGAGATATTCGCCCACCACCGCGCCCACTACCGCGAAGCCCACCGAAGTGTGCAGCGAGGAGAACATCCAGGACAGCGCGGATGGCCAATAAACGTGGCGCATCAGCTGCCGCTCGTTCATGCCGAGCATGCGGGCGTTGGAGAGGATTGTCTGGCTGACTTCCTTGACGCCCTGATAGACGTTGAAGAAGACGATGAAGAACACGAGCGTGACGCCGAGCGCGACCTTCGACCAGATGCCGAGGCCGAGCCATAGCGTGAAGATTGGCGCCAGCACCACGCGCGGCAACGCATTCGCCATCTTCACATAAGGATCGAACACCGCCGCAACCCGCGGCTGGCGCGCGAACCAAAAGCCAATAAGCACGCCGCCGACCGAGCCGATGATGAAGGCGTAGATCGCCTCCTCCAGCGTCACCCACAGGTGCCGCCAGATGGTGCCTTCGACGAACCATTTGACGACCTGCGCGGCGACGTCTTCCGGCTTGGAGAAGAAAAACGGTGGCAGCCATATCCGCCCGAAGAACTCATAGGTCGCGAGTATGTGCCACAGCGCAATCGCGGCCACCGCGACCAGCACCTGACGCAGGAGGAGTTCGGAACGGGACATTGGTTAGGCGCCCCTCCCAGGCTCTCGGCCGTCATGCCCCGCGAAAGCGGGGCATCCAGCACATACCGCACTGGCAGTGATTACTGGATCGCCCGCTTTCGCGGGCGACGACGCCGAACGTGCTGTATGTGTTGTGCGCATCACCAAGCTAGAGCGGGTTCTTGAACAAACCGACGAGACCCGCCGCGCCCTTGGCGTGACCCTGGAGCTTCTCGAACAGCTCGGCGCGCGTGAGCCCCGGCGGCAGCGCCTTCGGATCGAGATCGGTGGCAATCAGCACCAGCGTGTAGTGATGTGGCGTCGTGCCGGGCGGCGTGCATGGGCCCGCATAGACGTTGAGCCCGGCCGTGCCCTTGCCGCCGACGAACTTGTCCGACGGCTTGCTGGTCTCGCCCTCGGCAAAGCTGGTCACCGAGGCGGGAATCCCGTAGGCAACCCAGTGATCGACGCCGAGACCGCCGCGACCTTCCGGATCGGTCATCACCAGCGCGAAGCTGGTCGTGCCGGCCGGGACATTCGACCATTTCAGCTCCGGCGAGACGTTCTCGCCCACGCAATTCGGGTTGCCCTTGATGTTGCCGGCGTTCTTCTTCGCCAGCATGGTGCCGTCCTTGAAGCCGGACGAGGTCAGCGAGAACGGCTCGGCGCCGAGCGCCAGCGTGCTCGAGGCGACAAGCGCAGCAGCAACGAACGATACGGTCCTGAGGCAAGACATACGATTTCCTCCGCTTGGTTTTGAATCGAATACGAATTAAGCGCTGACCGTCGCCAGAATAACTAACCACCTCCGGTCTGCGCATAGCCCTTCAACACCTCTTCCTTCAACATATGCCAAATCTCGCGATGCAATTTGTGGAATGCCTCGTCGAGCTTGACCTCGGCGATATCGCGCGGCCGCGCCAGGGTCACGCGCCAGTCGCCGATGATCCGCGCCGCGGGACCGGCCGACATGATGACGACGCGGTCGGACAGCGCGATCGCTTCCTCGAGATCGTGGGTGACAAACAGCACCGCCTTCCTATCGGCGCTCCATAAATCGAGCAGCTGATTGCCCATAATCTGCCGCGTCTGCGCATCGAGCGGACCGAACGGCTCGTCCATGAGCAAGATCTTCGGATCGCGGATCAACACCTGCGCCAGCCCGACGCGTTTGCGCTGGCCGCCGGAGAGCATGTGCGGATAGCGGTCGGCGAAGCCGCCGAGGCCAACACGCGTCAGCCAGTCCTGCGCGCGACGACGCGCCTCGCGGTGCGGCGTGCCCGCGGTTTCAAGTCCGATGGCGACGTTTTCCAGCGCCGTCTTCCAGGGAAACAGCGCATCAGCCTGAAACAGGTAGCCGGCCTGGCGGTTGAGCGCTGAGAGCGACGTGCCGAAGATGTTGACGCGGCCGGCGGCGGGCGCGATCAGCCCGGCGGTGATATTGAGCAACGTCGATTTGCCGCAGCCGGTCGGGCCGACAATCGCGACGAATTCGCCGTCGGCGACGGTAAGCGATGCGCGCTCGACGGCGCGATAGACGCCGCCATTGGCGAGCCGAAACGCCACGTCGACATTGTCGAGCGCAATGGCGGCCCCGTTCGACGCCGCAGCCTCCCCGCTCATTCTTCTTGTTTCCCCTCGTTCAGCTTCTTCTTGGCGCATGATCTTTTTCCGAAAACCGGTGCCCACTTTCCGGGATCATGCGCTGCGTTGAGGGCAGGCTAACGGCTTGTTCGACACTTGCAAGCCGTCCATCATCGCACCGATGAATCTCGATCCGCGCCTTTCCGACGCCCTCGCCCGCCTGCCCGATTATCTGGGCGGCCACGTCCTGGTCAGCCTCACCGCGCTGGCCCTCGGGCTTGCCGTGAGCCTGCCGCTGGCGCTCGCCGCCGCGCGGCGGCCGCTGCTACGCGCGAGCCTGCTCGGGCTCGCCAGCATCATCCAGACGATCCCGGGCCTTGCTTTGCTCGCGTTGTTCTATCCGCTGCTTCTTGCGCTCGCGGCGCTGACCGAGCGCACATTGCATGCCGGCTTTTCCGCGCTCGGCTTCCTGCCGTCGGTGCTGGCGCTCGCGCTTTATTCGATGCTGCCAGTCGTGCGCAACACCGTGACCGGGCTCGCCGGCGTCGACTCCTCGCTGCGCGATGCGGGACGCGGCGTCGGCATGACGCGCGGACAATCGCTGCGCATCGTCGAGATTCCGCTGGCGCTCCCGGTGATCATGGCCGGCATCCGCACGGCGGCGATCTGGGTGATCGGCACAGCAACACTGTCGACGCCGATCGGGCAAACCAGCCTCGGCAATTACATCTTCACCGGCCTGCAGACGCAGAACTGGGTGTTCGTCCTGTTCGGCTGTGTCGCCGCCGCCGTGCTGGCGCTCGCCGTCGATGCGCTGCTCGCGCTGATGCAGAGCGGGCTGACGCGGCGCAGCCGCCTGCGTGTGATCCTCGGCGGCATCGGCCTCATCGCGCTGACTCTGACAGCGTTGGTCCCCGGCCTGGCGAAGGCGCACGACCGGTACGTGATCGGGGCCAAGACCTTCACCGAGCAATATGTGCTGGCAGCGCTGATCGACCAGCGGCTGCACGCCGCCGGCTTGCCGGCGGCGCGCCGCGAAGGGCTCGGCTCCAGCGTGATCCTGCAGGCGCTCACCGCCGGCGAGATCGACGTTTATGTCGACTATTCCGGGACAATTTGGGCCAATGCCATGCATCGCAGCGACGTGCAGCCGCGCGAGGACGTGCTGCGCGAGGTCGGCGCCTGGCTCGAGGTGCAGCACGAGATCACGCTGCTCGGTCCGCTCGGCTTCGAGAATGCCTATGCACTGGCAATGCGGCGGGACAAGGCGCAGGCGCTCGGCGTCCGCTCGATTGCCGATCTCGCCGTGCATGCCGGCGAGCTGACGATTGCCGGCGATTACGAGTTTTTCGCGCGACCGGAATGGGCAGCGATCCGCGACGCTTACGGTTTACGCTTTCGCGAGCAGCGGCAGATGCAGCCGGACTTCATGTATGCGGCGGCCGGGAACGGCGACGTCGACGTGATCTCGGCCTACACGAGCGACGGCCGTATCGCGCAATTCGGTCTCACCGTGCTCGACGACCCCAAGCACGCGGTGCCGCCCTATGACGCGATCCTGCTCATCGCACCGAAGCGCGCCAAGGATGCAGCGCTGATCAACGCGCTCAAACCGCTGATCGGCGCCATCGATGTCGAGATGATGCGCGCGGCCAATCTCAAGGCGTCGAGCGGCCAGGCGTCGGCAGACGAAGTGGCGCGGTCGTTGTGGGAGACTGTCAGCACACACAGCGCAGCGGCGCGCTGACTATCACTTCTGCTCGCTACCCGCGCCCAGCTCCTTGGCGCGCTCCTGCGTCATGCGCAGCATGCAATCGGCGGCATCGACGCGGGCGATCGTCCCCTCGCCGAGCGCGTAATACAGGCAATTGGCGTCGCGATACTGCATCCATAGCCGCTGCGACGTGCGCAGCTGCTCGCGCTGCTTCGGTTCAGTCTCCTTCAAGGTGCGCTGATAGGCGGCGTTGAGACGCTTGTCCCACTGCGCGGCCTTGCCGTTGAGGCAGTCGACGATCTCCGGCGTCACCGGGCTGTCGCAAGCTTTGTCGGCGTCTTGCGCCAGTGCAGTCGACGCGACGAATGCACAGGCGGCCGATACAGCAACAGCCTCTCCCGGCCTCATGGTGAGGAGCGCCCGCAGGGCGCGTCTCGAACCATGCAGGCCGCCCCATCCTTCGAGACGGCTGCTACGCAGCCTCCTCAGCGACTGTGTTGGAAGTCAAGCGATCTGCCATGGTCTTTGGTCTCGCAGGATGGCGTTGAGGATGGTGAGCAGCTTTCGTGCGACCGCGATGAGCGCGACCATTTTTGGCTTACCGGAAGCAATGAGGTGCCGGTAA
>DASRGN010000049.1:0-18448 GCA_035651015.1 Pseudolabrys sp.
TCCTTGTAAGTCGAATAGCGCCGGATCGGCTAATCTGACCGACGCGGTGGCGGACGGAAGACCGTCTCGTCCTCGGGCCCATAAGCCCGTTCCTCAGCACGGGAATCCGTCCGTCGTTCCATCGAACCCGAACAGTCGCGCGGGCCGCAGCAGAAGCCCGATTGCGCAAGGAGGGGTTAAGATGGACGCGATCTTTGTCGGTATCGATGTGTCGAAAGATCGGTTGGACGTGCATGTACGACCGACTGCAGAAGCGTTCGCGGTGAGCCGGGATGGCAAGGGCCTGGAAGAGCTGGTCAATCGTCTTGTTACTTTGATCCCGTCTCTGGTCGCGGTCGAAGCCACTGGCGGCTTCGAGACCATTGTCGCGGCGGCGATCGCCGGAGCTAAGCTTCCATTGGCCGTGGTGAATCCCGCGCAAGTGCGTGAGTTCGCCAAAGCTATCGGCAAGCGCGCGAAGACCGATCCCATCGATGCGGCCGTGATCGCGCACTTCGCCGAGGCGGTAAAACCAGAGCCGCGTGCCGTTCCCGACGAAGCGGCAACGCTGTTCGCCGAGCTTGTGACCCGACGCCGGCAGATCATCGAGATGATCGTCGCCGAGCGCCATCGCGAGAAGCGCGTCCTCAATACGCGGGTGCGCAAGAGCCTGGCCCGACTTATCGCTTCCCTCGAGAAGGAGCTCCACGAGATCGATGGCGACATCGACACGATGGTGCGCGGCTCGCCGGTCTGGCGCGCCAAGGAGGATCTGCTCGCTTCGGTCCCCGGTATCGGCAAGACATTGGCCCGCACATTCCTCGCCGAATTGCCCGAGCTCGGCCAGCTCGACCGCCGCAGTATCGCTAGTCTCGCCGGTCTCGCTCCCTACACGCGCCAGTCTGGTCGCTGGCGTGGCAAGAGCATGATCAGCGGCGGCCGCACCGCCGTGCGCTCCGCAGCCTTTATGGGCGCACTGACTGCCATATCGCACAACCCTGTGCTCAAGGCCTTTTACCGGCACCTCATTGCTTCCGGTAAGCCAAAAATGGTCGCGCTCATCGCGGTCGCACGAAAGCTGCTCACCATCCTCAACGCCATCCTGCGAGACCAAAGACCATGGCAGATCGCTTGACTTCCAACACAGTCGCTGAAGAGATGTGGACGGTCTGAGCCGGTCGCAATGGACCTGTCTCTGCCCAGATGCTAATCGGCAGATGGGGTTGAACGCCATGGCCGAATTGTCTCTCACGATCCTGCCGGAAACGGCCAATGACGCGGTCGCGATCGAGCGGCTGCACGAGCGCGCCTTTGGTCCGGGCCGGTTCGTGCGCACGGCCTTCCGCATTCGCGAGGGCAGGGACCACCAACTCGACCTCTCCTTCACCGCGCGCATCGGCACGCTGCTCGTCGGCTCGGTGTGGATGACACCGGTCGTCGTCGGCGAGGCGAAGGCGCTCCTCCTGGGTCCGCTCACCGTCGAGCCGCCGTTTCGCGAGCATGGCGTCGGGCGCGCCTTGATCGAGCGCGCGCTGAGTGAGGCCAAGGCCAAGGGCCACAAGCTGGTGCTGCTGGTCGGCGACGAGCCGTATTATGCGAAGACCGGCTTCAAGCGCGTGCCCAAGGGACAGATGAAAATGCCCGGGCCGGTCGATCCGGCGCGGCTCCTTGTGGTCGAGCTGGTCGAAGGCGCGGCGGCCGGCGTCTCCGGCACGATCCGGCCGGATTGGGAATAAGATTCCAGAGCGCAATCCCTCCCCTTTAGGGGAGGGTGGCTGGCCGAAGGCCAGCCGGGTGGGGTGTGCCATGGCCAATGAACGTGCACGCGCTCTTCGCAAATCGATGACGCCGCAAGAGGTGAAGCTCTGGGTTCATCTGCGGTCCTGGAAGAAGCGAGGCTTTCACTTTCGCCGGCGAGTACCGCGCGACGGCTTCATCCTGGATTTCGTGTCGCTCCGCGATCATCTCATCATTGAAATTGATGGCGGTCAGCATAACGAAGACGCTCATACGGTGCGCGATCGGAATCGCGATGCGCACTTTCAGCGTCTCGGCCTTCGCGTGCTCCGCTTCTGGAACAATGATGTCGATGGAAACCTCGCGGGCGTCCTAGAGACAATCGATCGCGAGCTTCGGCGGAAATCCCTCCACCCGGTCGGCTTTGCCGACCACCCTCCCCCGTTGGGGGAGGGATAAGGCCGAGTTCGTCGTCAGGCTTAGCGTCCCTCCCTTGCCCACGCGGCGGCGAGCGAGCCGACCAGCAACAGCAGGCCGAGCATTCCGGAGAACACCGGCAGCACGCCGATGCCGCGCACCACGCTGACGTCGCGCATCTTCATGCCGATCCAGTCGTCGCCCTTGTAGACCGAGCTGGTGCGCACGGCGACCGTGCGCGGCACACCGCCATCGTCGAGGCGGCGCACGTCGCCGCCGGTGGCGTTGGCGATCGGCTGCACCACGTCGGGCGTCGAGGTGACCTCGGCGAATTCGCGCGGATTGGCTGGACCGACATTGGCGAGTGCGGTGAGCGTTCCGTCGGTGGCGCGCCACAAGCCGAGCTCCTTGACCGGCAGCGTCGAGCGCCACACACCGGGCTCGGCTTGCGAGAGCGTCAGCGTCTGCGTCGCGCCGGTCGGCGAGGTGAGCGTCACATTGTCGACGGTGTCGTGCATCGTTTGGCGCTGCACGGTCAGCTCGCGCCCGCGCACGAACAGACGCAACGCTTCTTCCTCAAGGTCCGGCTGCTTCATCAGCCAGTGCGACAGCCGGCGCAAGAGGTCGAGATGCGGACCGCCGCCTTCATAGCCGCGCGCCCACAGCCAGATGTGGTCGGAGAGCAGCAGCGCCACGCGGCCTTCGCCCTCGCGCGTGAGATAGAGCAGCGCCTTGCCGTCCGGCCCCTGCATCAGGTTTTCGCCATGGCCGTTCTTGGTGTCGACCAGCCGGAACCACCGGCTCCAATGCGGCGGATTGGCATCGGCGCCTTCGAGCCCGCGCGTCACCGGGTGTCGCTTGCCGGCATCGGTAAGCTCGGCGTGGAACGGCTCTTCGGTGATGTTGCCGCTCGGCTCCGCCGGAAGGATGCCGTCGAGCGGCGTGCGCCACAGGCTCGAGGTGCTGGCGTAGTCGGGGCCGGCGGCGACGAGCACGGCGCCGCCATCGCGCACATATTTCGCGATGTTGTCGAAATAGACGACGGGCAACACGCCCTGGCGCGCGTAGCGATCGAAGATGATCAGCTGAAACTCGTTGATCTTCTGCTGGAACAGCTCGCGCGTCGGAAACGCGATCAGCGACAGCTCGTTGATCGGCGTGCCGTCCTGCTTCTCCGGGGGGCGCAGGATGGTGAAATGCACCAGGTCGACCGAGGCGTCGGACTTGAGCAGGTTGCGCCAGGTGCGCTCGCCAGCATGCGGCTCGCCGGACACCAGCAGCACGCGCAGCTTGTCGCGCACGCCATCGATCGAGACTACGGCGCGGTTGTTCACCAGCGTGAGCTCGTTCTCGATCGGCGACGCCTCGATCTCGACGATGTTCGGCCCGGCATGCGGGATCGGCACGTCGACCTTCACCGGCTGACCCGGTGTGACGGTGCGGGTCTCCAGCACTTCGCCATCGCGGCGCACCTCGATGCGCGCGGGGGACGGCGGCGCGCCCTGATCCTCGACGCGCACGGTCACGCTCTGCGACTGGCCGACGATGCCGAAGCGCGGCGCGGTCATCAGCACCACGCGACGGTCGCGCTCGTCTTTGTGGCCAGTGATCAGCGCGTGCACCGGCGCATTGAAGCCGAGCCCGTTGAGATCGGCCGGCACATCGTGCACGCGGCCGTCGGTGATCATCACCGCGCCGGCGATGCGATCCGGCGGCACGTCGGCGAGCGTCGAGGACAGCGCCGTGAACAGCCGCGTGCCGTCGGTCTCGCCGTCCGACTGCGCGGCATCGGCGACGCGCACTTCGAGGCCGGGGATGTGCTTGAGCTTTTCCACCAGCGCATCGCGCGCCGCGTCCGCCTGCTTCTCGCGGTCGCCGAAGCTCTGGCTTGGGCTGCGGTCGACGATGACGGCGGCCACCGAGGGGATCGGATCGCGATCTTCACGCGTCAGCGAAGGATTGGCGAGCGCCAGCACCATCAGCGCCAACGCCACGGCGCGGATGACCGCGCCCGGGCTGCGCACCAGCACCAGCATCGCCGCGAGCAAGACGGCAACGCCGAATGCGGTCCACACCACATATTCCGGCAGCAGCGGGGAAAAGGCGACGCCGAGATTCATACCGTCACTCTCACTGTCCCAGCCGCTCGAGCAGCGCCGGGACGTGCACCTGATCGGCCTTGTAGTTGCCGGTCAGCGCATACATCACGATGTTGACGCCGGAGCGGAACGCGAAGTCGCGCTGGCGCGGATCGCCGCCGACGATCGGCAGCATGGCCTGGCCGTCCGGGCGCGTTGCCCAGGCGCCGGCGAGATCGTTGGACGTGATCAGGATCGAGGAGACGCCGTCGCCGCCGCGCGCCGGGCGGCTTGGCTCATCGTCGGTCTCCGCGGGCAGCGCCTCCACCCACAGCTCGCCGGTATTGTAGCGGCCGGGGAAGTCGCGCAGCAGGAAGAAGCTCTTGGTGAGCACGTGGTCGCGCGGCACCGGCTCGAGCTCGGGGATGTCGAGCGAGGACAGGATTGCGCGCAGCGCCACCATGCCCGGCGTCAGCCCGCCGCCGCTCGGGGCGTCGAAGGCATCGCGGGTGTCGAACAGGATCGTTCCGCCGTTCTTCATAAAGGCGTCGATGCGCTCGAGCGCCTGTGCCGACGGCGGGACGGCCTTCGGCGACACGGGCCAATAGATCAGCGGGAAAAAGGCAAGCTCGTCCTTCGCCGGATCGAGCCCGATCGGCTCGCCGGCTTCGAGTGCTGTGCGTTGCGCCAGATAAAGCGTAAGCCCCTGCAGCCCGGCCTTGCTGATCTCGTCGACCTCGGGATCGCCGGTGATGACGTAAGCGAGCCGCGTTTGCAGCGTCGCTTTCATGGCGAAGTCATCCGCCGCTGTTGCTGCCGGCGCACGCTCGCTCGTCTGCGCTTGCGCATACGGCGCCGCAAAGAGCGAGGCCGCGAGGATGCCGATGAGGATCGCGCTCACCGTCGCGCGCCGGCGCCAGAGGCTGGCGAGACCGCCGGCGAAGGTGAACACCACCAAAGCGTCGAGCGCGAGCAGCCCGAAGGCGGCGGCGAAGATCGGGCCGCGCAGATCCTGCGGCTCGCTCTGCCGATAGGCTTCGTGGCGCGCATTCGGCAGCGCCGAAGTGTCGAGCGGCGCCAGCCGGTCGGTGGCCGCCAGCGTGTTCACCGCCACGAGGCCTTCCGGTGGGCCGTAGAAACCTGGCGGGTGGTCGGCAGTCGCGCGTGCGATCGAGTTCGCCGGCACCGGCCGCGCAGATGCCGGTGGCGTGGTGAAGGCGCCGAAGCCGTCGAGCACGCGGGTCGCCGGCACTACTTGCCGTGCCGGACCATTGCTGCTGGCTTCGCTTGAAGCAGCCGAGCCGGCGAGTGCGACGATGCGGCGGAGCATGTCGACGAAGCTGCCCGAGATCGGCAGATCCGACCAGCGCGTATCGGCGGTCACGTGGAACAGAACAATCAGGCCCTTGCCGCGGCGCTGTGCCGTGACCAGTGGTGTGCCGTCGGCGAGCGTCGCCCAGGTATGATCGTTGAGCGTCGAATCCGGCTCGGCTAGCACCTGCCGCGTCACCGTCACGTCATTCGGCACCGCCATGCCGTTGAACGGACCTTCGCGCGAGAACGCCGCCAATGGCTGCGGCTTGTCCCAGCTCAGCGCGCCGCCGAGCGAGCGGCCGCCGCGGCGCAGCCGCACCGGCACGAGATCGTCGTCGCTCGCAGCAAGCCGTGGTCCGGCAAAGCGCACCAGCACGCCGCCACCTTCGACCCATTTGCTGAGCCGGTCATGCGCCTCGCCGACCAAATTGCCGACATCGGCAAGGATCAGCATCGGCAGGTTGCGGTCAATGAAGCGCGTCACCGCCTCGGCTGGCGCCAATGCGTCGGCCAGCCGCACGTCGGCAAACGGGTTGAGCGCGCGATTGAGATAATAGGTGGCGGCAAGGAGTGGCTGCGCCGTATCGGCGGAGGCGCCGGAGATCACACCGACGGTGCGTCGCCGCCAGCGCTTGTCGAGAAGCTGCACCGCGCCCGCGGAGCGCTCGGACACGATTTCGAGCCGTGCCACGTCGTTGCGGATCTCGACCGGTAGATCGATCATCGCGTCGGTCTCGCGTTCGTCCGGCTTGAACTCGAACGGTGCGTCGCCGAGCGGCAGGCCCTTGAGATCGAGCGCGTGGACTACGCCGGTCGTCGGTCCCGACGTCTGCGCGCGCAGCACCTTGACCGTGAGGGCGCCTGCCGCATTCTCGGCGGCGGTGAGTGCGCGCGGCGGCGGAACGCCGCCATCGACCAGCGTCAGCGGCCGGTCGCCGACGACACGGGAGAGGCCTTGCATGAATTCGCTGCCGCGGCCGAAATCGGTGCTGTCGGTGAGCCAGACGAATTCCACGCCCGGTGTCGCCGCGACGAAGCGCGTCAGTCCGGGCAGCGCGTCGACGCGCTCGAGCGTGTGCGGCTTGGGTTGGATCTGCTTGAGCTGGACGCGCGCAGCTCCCGGGGTCAGCAGCGAGATGTCGCGACCGCCTTGCGACAGCGGGATAATCGCGACGCCGCGGTTGTCAGTTTCCGCGCGCGCGATCAGCTCGTCGGCGGTGCGCATGCGCAAGTCCCAGCTCGCGGCGGCGGCCCAGCCGTCGTCGATGAGCAGCGCCAGCGGCGCGGCGCGGTCGGTCGTCGCCACGGGCGGATTCCATAAGGGCCCCGCGGCGGCGATGATGACCAGCGCGGCGAGCAGGAGCCGCAGCAGAGTGAGCCACCACGGTGTGCGCGACGGCGTTTCCTCCCGCGGCGCGATGTCGAAGAGGAGCCGCGTCGGCGGAAAGTTGATCTGCCGCGGACGCGGCGGAATGAGGCGCAGCAGCCACCACAACACCGGCAGCGCCAGCAATCCGAGCAGAACAAGCGGCTGCGCGAAGCCGAGTGGAAGGCCGATCATGACTCGCCGCCGATCTGCGCGGGTGTGCGGCGCTCGTTGACGCCGGCGCCGCCAGCAATGCCGACGCCCATGCGCGTATGCAGGGTGAGCAGCATGTCGCTTGCCGGGCGGTCGGTGCGATGGATGGCGAATGTCCAGCCGAGCCGGTCGGTCTCGGCGCGGATTTCGGCGCGATGCCGCGCGATGCGCGCTTCATAGTCCTTGCGCCATGTCTCGGCACGGCCGGCGGTGATCGAGCCACCGCCTTCGGGCTCGATAAATTCGATGCGGCCGCCGTAGGGAAATGTCTCTTCCGCTGGATCGACGACCTGCACCAGGTGTCCGTTGGCGCCGGATGCCGAGAGTTGGGTCAGCGTGCGATGGATTTCGGCGATCGGCGCCCAGAAATCAGAGAGCAACACAATCTCGGACAGCGCCGATGGCGCAAAATTCGGCGGCAGGCTCGCACGTTCGGCCGGATCGTGAACGATCGCTTCGGCCATGCGCTCGATCACGGCGCGATTGGCGGTGGGTCGCAACAGCCCGGGAATGCCCACACGCTCGCCGCCATGCACCATCACCTCGGCAAGCGCGAACGCGAGGATCAGCGTGCGCTCGAGCTTGCTGTCAGGTACCAGCGGGGACGCGAAGGCCATCGACGGCGAGCGATCCGGCCAGATCCACACCGTGTGCGAGGCTTCCCATTCGCGCTCGCGCACATACAGGTGCTCGTCCCGCGCCGAGCGGCGCCAGTCGACATTCTGCGACGGCTCGCCAGACATGAAGCGACGGTACTGCCAGAAATTCTCGCCGGTGCCGGCGCGGCGTCGCCCATGCAGTCCGTGGATCACAGTGGAGGCGACACGGCGAGCCTCGAGGATGAGCCGCGGCATCGAATCCGCCAGCGTGCGTCCGCCGCCGACGGCGCGGCGCACTGCTGCATTTTCGATGTCGATCAGCCGCGGCTCGACCGCCATCTTATTCACCCGAAGCGGGCTTTCAGCCGCCCGATCACATTGGCAATGGTTTCGCCTTCGGCGCGTGCGGCGAAGGTGAGCGCCATGCGGTGCTTGAGCACCGGCTCGGCGAGCTCGAGCACGTCGTCGACCGACGGTGCGAAGCGCCCGTCGAGCAGCGCGCGGGCGCGCACGGCCAGCATCAAGGCTTGGCTGGCGCGCGGGCCTGGGCCCCAGGCGATCAATTTGCCGAGATCGCCCGCCTCGGCGCCGGGACGCGCCGAGCGCACCAGCGCGAGGATCGCTTCCACGACGGATTCACCGACCGGCAGGCGCCGCACCAGGCGCTGCGCGGCGATCAGCTCGTCGGCGGTCATCGCCGCTTTGGCGCGCGTCTCTTCCGCACCGGTGGTGTCGAACAGGATGCGCCGTTCCGCGTCGCGATCGGGATAGTCGACGTCGATCTCCATGAGGAAACGGTCGAGCTGCGCTTCCGGCAGCGGATAGGTGCCTTCCTGCTCCAGCGGATTCTGTGTCGCCAGAACGTGGAACGGTTTCGGCAGGTCGTAGCGCGTGCCCGCGACGGTGACGTGCTGCTCCTGCATGGCCTGCAGCAGCGCCGATTGCGTGCGCGGTGAAGCGCGGTTGATCTCGTCGGCCATCAGCAATTGCGCGAATACCGGGCCGGCGATGAAACGGAAGCTGCGCTTGCCGCCGGCGCTCTCTTCCAGCACTTCGGTGCCGAGGATGTCCGACGGCATCAGGTCGGGCGTGAACTGGATGCGTCGCGCATCGAGCCCGAGCGCAGTGCCCATGGTGTCTACAAGCTTGGTCTTGGCGAGGCCGGGGACGCCGACAAGCAGCGCATGCCCGCCGGAGAGCACGGTGACGAGCGCGTGCTCGATCACCCGGTCCTGGCCGAAGATGACGGTGCTGATCGCCGCCTTGGCAGCACGGATATGCGCCGCTGTCGATTCGGCGGCGCGCACGATCATGTCTTCGAGCTTTTCGATGCCTTCGCCCGCTACCGCCATGAGTCTCAGCTCCTTTTTCCGTCGTCTCGGCCCGTCGGTTTCGTCACCCCAGCAACAAACGCACCAAAGTGCGATTTAGTCCGATTTCTCGCGAATCCTTAGTCGGTCGGCTAGTTTACGCTATCTTCCAGGCTGGCGTGTCGGCCGACCGGTCGCGGTTGACCGTAACCCACCGATTTCCCAGGAAAACAGTGGCGAAGACAGGGCAAGACCAGGGTAAGGGGCTGGATGCGATCGCCGCAGGGGTGACCCGCGCTGGCAAGGGGCCCCCACCGGTGCACCTCTGGAATCCGCCATTCTGCGGCGATCTCGACATGCGCATCGGGACCGACGGCACCTGGTACTACATGAAAACCCCGATTGGCCGGCCGGCGCTGGTGCGGCTGTTCTCCTCGGTGCTCAAGCGCGAGGACGACAAGTATTTTCTGGTCACGCCGGTGGAGAAGGTCGGCATCGTCGTGGACGATGCGCCGTTCGTCGCGGTCGAGCTCAGGCTCGATGAGGGGGACGGCACTCGTGTTTTGACCTTCCGCACCAATGTCGATGAGTGGATCGCCTGCAATGCCGAGCACGCGTTGCGTTTCGACCCCGAAGTCGCGACCGGCGGGCTCAAGCCTTATCTGCATGTACGTCGCGATCTCTGGGCGAAGGTGACGCGGGCCTTGTTCTACGATCTCGTGGCGCTCGGCGAGGAACGTGAGATAGAAGGCCGGGAAATGTTCGGCGTTGTTTCGGCGGGGCAGTTCTTCACCATGGCGCCGGCGGATGAGCTTAGGGAGTTCGCCTGATGCGGCAGGCAATGAGCGAGGCGCTCTCGGCGTCGGATTTTTTCGCGCGGGCTGGCGCAGCGTTCACACTCGAAGTGCCGGCGGGCATCAATGATCCGAACGTGATCCCCAAACGCGGCGATCACGACGTCGATCCGGTGATGCAGGCGATCGCGCAGGTGCGGCCGATCCGGCCGGCGGCGGTGTTGGTGCCGATCGTCGATCGTGGCGAGCCGACGGTGCTGCTGACGCAGCGCGCCGCGCATCTGCCCGATCACCCCGGCCAGATTTCCTTTCCCGGCGGCAAGATCGACGCCGGCGACGAAAGCCCGCTGGCGGCCGCATTGCGCGAAGCCGAGGAGGAGATCGGGCTGGATCGGGCGCACGTGCACCCGATCGGCTATCTCGATCTCTATATGACGACGCTCGGCTATCGCATCGTGCCCACGGTGGCGCGCATCGAGCCGGGCTTCTCGCTCACGCTCAACACGAAAGAGGTCGACGACACATTCGAAGTGCCGCTCGCTTTCCTCATGGAGGCGAAGAACACGCAGCGCCATAGCCGCGAGTGGAAGGGCATGACGCGGCACTATTACGCCATTCCATTCGGCGAGCGCTACATTTGGGGCGTGACCGCGGGTATCCTGAAGAACCTGTATGACCGGATTTACATGACATGATCCGCCCGGTTCTGACTGAGCTCATCCTGTTCCTGGCGCCGTTCGTGCTCTACGGCGTCTTCCTGGTCGTGACCCGCGCCGGGCTGCTTGACATCGAGAGCTGGCCGATCGCGCGGATCGTCTCGCTGACCATTGCGGCGCTTGTCCTCGTCCTCGGCAGTTTCATCTATTTCGCGCATTTCTCCGGCGCGCCGCCAGGCTCGACCTATGTGCCCGCGCATATGGAAAACGGACGTTTCGTGCCTGGGACCGAGCGTTGATGGCTGCTAGCCGCAGCATCGCCGATGCGCCGTGGCTTAACAGCGGGCCGCTGCCGCGCTTGCTCGGCGTGCTCAATAGCGACGGTGAAGAGGCGCGCATCGTCGGCGGTGCGGTGCGCAATGCGTTGCTTGGCGAGCCAGTCCACGAAATCGACGTCGCCACCACGGCGTTGCCGCAGCTGGTCGTGCAGCGCGTTGAGAGTGCCGGTTTCAAAGCGGTGCCGACCGGCATCGAGCACGGCACCGTCACCGTGGTCATCGACAGGCATCCATTCGAGGTGACGACGCTGCGCGAGGACGTCGAGACCTATGGCCGCCACGCCAAGGTCGTCTTCGGTCGCGATTGGCAGAGGGACGCCGAGCGTCGCGACTTCACCATGAATGCGCTGAGCGCGAGCGCCGACGGCACCATCCACGATTATGTCGGCGGCATCGCCGACGCCGATGCGCGGCACGTTCGCTTCATCGGCGAGCCGGCAAAGCGCATCGCTGAGGACTATCTGCGCATCCTGCGCTTCTTCCGCTTCCACGCGGCTTACGGCCGCGGCGAGCTCGATGCCGCGGGCTTCGCCGCCTGCATTGCCGGACGCGAGGGGCTTGATCAGCTTTCGCGCGAGCGCGTGCGCATGGAGCTCCTCAAGCTCCTAGTCGCGCCGCGCGCGGTCGCCTCGCTTGCCGCGATGCTCGATGCCGGCCTCCTTGTGCGCGTGCTTGATGGCGTGCCCAACGTGGCCAATGTCGAGAGCCTCGCGGCGATCGAGCAGGCGCTGGCGCTCGGCGCCGATGCGACGCGTCGGCTTGCGGCGCTCGGCGTGCTCGTTCCGGAAGACGGCGAGCGGCTGTGGCAGAAGCTGCGGCTGACCAATGCCGAGCATGAACGCCTAGCGACGATCGGCGAGCATTGGCGGCTGGCTTCTGCGGCATTGAGCGAGCCGCAGGCGCGCGCGCTGCTCTATCGGCTGGAGGACGCGTTCGTCGACGTCGTGCTCATCGGTTGGGTGCGCTCCGGCGCGCCCGCGACCGATGCTGGCTGGCGCAAGCTCGCCCAGCTGCCGCAGCGCTGGACGCCGCCGGCGTTTCCGCTTAAGGCGGCCGACCTCATCGCGCGCGGGTTAGAAAAAGGTCCGGCGCTCGGAAAGGCGCTCGCCGCTGCCGAGCGGGCGTGGATTGCGCAGGATTTCCCGGCGGAAAAGGCCGCGCTCGATGCTATCGCGGACGCTGCCGCCAAGGGCTGAATGCGCTTTTCGGCGGGCTCCGGAATGCCTACATTTGTCCCATGATTGCCAAGCAAAAGCCCAGCGACCTGGCGCGGCGGACCGCGCAGCGGATGGCCAAGCGCCGGGTGGTCGACGCCTTCCGGCGCGACACCTTCACGCTGCCGCGGCCGGCGGCGCGCGCCAAGGCGCGGGAAATTTTCGACCGCTTTCCCAAGGCCGCCTACATGACCGAGATCGAGCACTGGCGCGAGCTGCCCGGCGACGTCATCGAGTTCACCATGCGGCGCTTGCCCAGCGCGGACTGAACATCGGCTTTGCGTCGCGGAGAGGCGACAAGCGGCGCGCCGTTGTGCGATGGTCCGCGCGACTCGCAGGTGAATCCTTCCCGTGAATCTTCTCGCCGGCTTTGCCGACATCTCACTTTTGCAAATCCTCCTGGTCGCCGCGATGGCGCTCATCGCCTCGGTGGTCGGCGGCGTCGCCGGCTACGGCACCGGCGCGCTGATGCCGCTCGTCCTGGTGCCGCTCATTGGCGCCGAGCCGATCGTGCCGATCATCGCCATTTCGGCACTGTTCTCGAATTCGAGCCGCGTCAGTGCCTTCGTTCGATATGTGAGCTGGCGCCGCGTGGGCATCGTGCTCGTCTGCGCCGTCCCAACCTGCGTGCTCGGCGCCTACGGCTACACACTGCTTACCGGCAAGGGTGCGGCGATCGTCATCGGCTCGATGCTGATCGCCAGCGTGCCGCTGCGACGGTACCTCAAGCATCGTCAGGTGAAGCTTGGTGAGACCGGTCTCGCACTCGGCGCTTTCGGCTATGGCGTCGTCGTCGGCGGCACCGCCGGATCAGGAGTGATCCTGCTGTCGCTGCTGATGTCGTCCGGCCTCGAGGGCGCGAGCGTCATTGCCACCGACGCCGCGGTCTCGATCGTGATCGGCGTCGTCAAGATCAGCGTGTTCGGGCTGGCCGGCGTGATCACCGCGCAGGTGGTCGCCTTTGCCGTGCTCATTGGCCTTATCGCCGTGCCCGGCGCCTTCCTGGCCAGGGCCTTCGTCGAGCGCATGCCGGTGCATATGCACACGGCGATCCTCGATGCGGTGGTGATCTTCGGCGGAATTTTCCTGATCATCAGCGCGATGCGCTGATCACGGCCATTTCACGACCGGCGGCATCGAGGAGAGGATCGATGCGACATTGCCGCCGGTCTTCAGCCCGAAAATGGTGCCGCGGTCGTAAAGCAGGTTGAACTCGACATAGCGGCCGCGACGCACGAGCTGCTCCTCGCGCTCCGCGTCGCTCCACGGCTTCGCGTAATTCTTCCGCACCAAATTCGGATAGACGCCAAGGAAGGCGCGGCCGACAGCTTGTGTGAACGCGAAATCCGCCTCCCAACCACCGCTGTCGAGCCAGTCGTAGAAGATGCCGCCGATGCCGCGCGCCTCGTTGCGATGCTTGAGGAAGAAATATTCGTCGCACCAGGCCTTGTATTTCTCGTACGGCGCAACATCCGCATGCGCGTCACAGGCCGCGCGCAGCGCCGCATGGAAGGCGATCGTGTCTGCGTCGCTTTGCGTGCGCCGGCGATCGAGCACCGGCGTGAGATCGGCGCCGCCGCCGAACCAGGTCTTGGTGGTGACGACGAAGCGCGTGTTCATGTGCACGGCCGGCACATGCGGATTGTGCGGATGCGCGATCAGCGAAATGCCCGACGCCCAGAACCGCGGATCCTTGTCGGCGCCCGGAATCTCCTCGCGGAATTCGGGAGCGAATTCGCCGTGCACCGTCGAGCAGTGCACCCCGACCTTCTCGAACACGCGGCCGTGCATCATCGACATGACGCCGCCGCCGCCCGGCGCGCCGGTATGGTCGGTGCGGTCCCATGGCGTGCGCACGAAGCGGCCCGCCGCGCGATCGGCGAGGGGAGCGCCTGCGGGCAAGTCATCCTCGATGGCCTCGAGCGCTGCGCAAATCTGGTCGCGCAGGTTCTCGAACCAGGTGCGGGCGCGGCTCTTGCGCGCTTCGATCTGTCCGGCGTCCATCGGCTTCTCCACAGCGCGGTTATAGCACCGGCCTTAGGCGCCACCGATCTGGCGTAGCGCCTCGCCGACCGCCATGGCGGCGGTCACGGCGACGTTGAGGGAGCGCAGTCCGGCGCGCATCGGGATGGTGAGGCGGATATCGGCCGCGACGTGTACGGCCTCCGGGACACCGGCGGATTCGCGGCCGAACAGCAGGATGTCACCCGGCGCGAAGCGATGCTCCAGATAGGGCTTAGCTGCCTGTGTCGTGAACAGGACCAGCCGCAGTCCCTCGGCGCGCCGCCGTTTGTCGAAAGCTGCCCAGGATGGATGCCGGACGATCGCGACCTGGTCGAGGTAATCCATTCCTGCGCGGCGGAAGGCGCGATCGGTGATCGGGAAGCCGGCCGGCTCGATCAGATGCGCCTCGACCCCGAGGCAGGCACACAGCCGAAGAATCGTTCCGGTGTTCTGTGGGATGTCCGGCTCAAAGAGGGCGATCCGCATGTCCTTGCAGGGTCAAAATCCGGGTTCGTGAAGGGGCAAAGGTGGCCTGTTTCCCAGCTATCCAAATGAATTATGCGACCTTTGGTCGTTGGGCCGATAGCGGGCTTGCGCTCTTTCGGCAAGGGTGCCAATAGAACCGCACCGAAGCGCGCTTCCTGTCCAGGAATGGCGGCCTCGGCCCATTCGCCGCCGCTGGACTTGGCGTCCGGCCCCGTGCCGCGGGTGGTTCGCGAAATTCAGCCGGGGGAGAGGTTTGACTGTGACGACCGTGTCTTCGGCGGGGCACACGCGCCGCGATTTTCTGTTCATCGCTACCGGCGCCGTGGGCGCGGTTGGCGCCGCAGCCACCCTGGTCCCTCTGGTGACGCAGATGAACCCGGACGCGTCCACCATCGCGGCCGGTGCGCCGATCGAGGTGGACCTCTCTCCGGTTGCGGAAGGTCAGGTGATCAAGGTGTTCTGGCGCGGCAAGCCGATTTTCGTCAGCCACCGCACCAAAAAAGAAATTGATGAGGCGCGCAAAGTCGACGTCGCTTCGCTGCCGGATCCGCAGGCCGATCAGGCGCGGGTGAAAGAGGGCCATGACCAGTGGCTGATCCTGATCGGCATCTGCACCCATCTCGGCTGCATCCCGCTGGCGCATCAGGGCAATTACGACGGCTTCTTCTGCCCTTGTCACGGCTCGCAATATGACAGCTCGGGCCGCATCCGGCAGGGGCCAGCGCCGGCCAATCTGGCCGTGCCGCCCTACGAATTCGTCTCTGACAGCAAGATCAAGATCGGCTGACGCCAGCCAATAGTGAAGGCTCCCCAATGAGCGGACATTCGACCTACCAGCCGCAAAGCGCATTCATGAAGTGGATGGAGCGGCGGCTGCCGATTGCGGGCCTCGTCTACTCCTCGTTCGTCGCCTATCCGACGCCGCGCAACCTGAATTATTGGTGGACCTTCGGCGGCATCCTTTCGTTCATGCTCGGCGTGCAGATCATCACCGGCATCGTGCTGGCGATGCATTACACGCCGCATGTCGATCTCGCCTTCAAGTCGGTCGAAGGCATCATGCGCGACGTGAACTACGGCTGGCTGCTGCGCTACGTGCATGCCACCGGCGCCTCGATGTTCTTCTTGGCGGCCTATGTCCATGTCTTCCGCGGGATGTATTACGGCTCCTACAAGGAGCCGCGCGAGGTGCTGTGGATCCTGGGCGTCATCCTCCTGATCCTGATGATCGCGACCGGCTTCATGGGTTACGTGCTGCCCTGGGGACAGATGAGCTTTTGGGCGGCGACGGTGATCACCAACCTGTTCTCCGCAATCCCGCTCGTCGGCGAGCCCATCGTCACCTGGCTGTGGGGCGGCTATTCGGTTGGCAATCCCACGCTGAACCGCTTCTACTCGCTCCATTACCTGCTGCCGTTCGTCATCGCCGGCGTGGTTGTGCTGCACGTCTGGGCGCTGCACGTGGTCGGCCAGAACAATCCGACCGGTGTCGAGCCGAAGAGCGAGAAGGACACCGTTGCGTTCACGCCCTACGCGACCGTCAAGGACGGTTTCATGATGGCCGTGTTCTGCATCGTGTTCGCCTGGTTCGTGTTCTACATCCCGAATTATCTACTGCACGCCGACAACTACATCCCGGCCAATCCGCAGGTGACGCCGACGCACATCGTGCCGGAATGGTACTACCTGCCGTTCTACGCAATCCTGCGCGCGATCCCGAACAAGCTGCTCGGTGTCTGCGCGCTCGGGGCGTCGCTCGTGATCCTCGCCTTCCTGCCCTGGCTCGACACCTCGCGGGTGCGCTCGGCGCGTTATCGGCCGACCTACCGCTACATGTTCTGGATCTTCGTCGTGGTTTGCGTCGGGCTCGGCTGGCTCGGCTCGAAGCCGGCGGAAGGCATCTACGTCCTCGTGGCGCGTTTGTTCACCGCCTACTACTTCGCGCATTTCATCATCATCCTGCCGCTGCTCGGCATTTTCGAGAAGACCAAGCCGCTGCCGAATTCGATCTCGGAATCGGTGCTGCCGCCGCCCGGCGGGAAAGTGTGACTGGGGGGAACCAATCATGAAACGCATTCTCCCCATCCTCGCCCTTGCCGGCTCGCTCGTCGCGATCGCTGCGCCGGCCTTTGCGCAGCATGAGGCCGAGCCGCCGCCGCGGCTGAAGTGGTCGTTCTCCGGCCCGTTCGGCAGATACGACACGGCGCAAATCCAGCGCGGCTTCAAGATCTACAAAGAGGTCTGCTCGGTCTGCCACTCGCTCGACTTGTTGAGCTTCCGCAACCTCGCCGATCCCAATGGACCGGCATTCTCGCCGGCGCAGGCCGCGGCGGTTGCCGCGGAAGCCAAGATCAACGACATCGACGATCAGGGCCAGCCGACCACGCGACCGGGCCGTCCGGCGGACCACTTCCCGTCGCCGTTCCCCAACGACGCTGCCGCGCGCGCGGTGCACGGCGCGGTGCCGCCGGACATGTCGGTGCTCGCCAAGGCGCGCACCTACGAGCGTGGCTTCCCCTGGTTCGTGTTCGACATCTTCACGCAGTACCAGGAGCAGGGCCCCGACTACATTGCCGCGCTGATGAAGGGCTACGAGAAGGCGCCCAGCGATTTCCAGGTCCCCGAAGGCACCTTCTACAACAAGTATTTCCCGGCGGGCGCGATCCGCATGCCGAAGCCGCTCAGTGATGGGCAGGTGACCTATGATGACGGCTCGCCGCAGACGGTCGAGCAGTATTCCAAGGACGTGGCGGCGTTCCTGATGTGGGCCGCCGAACCGACGCTGCCGACGCGCAAGCGTATCGGCTTCCAGGTGATCATCTTCCTGCTCGTGCTCTCCGGGCTGCTCTACTTCACCAAGAAGAAGGTGTGGGCCGACGCGCACGCGTAGCAGGCTTCAAGCCGCCCGATATCGGCGGACCGGCACAAGCTGACTTGTCGAATTCTGGTGCCCGGCCTTGCGCCGGGCATCGCTGTTTCTAAGCTGTCGTTTTCAGACTGCAGGCGCGAGGGCAGGGAACGTCATGGCAAAATCCGTGCTCGGCATCATCGGTGGCTCCGGCATCTACGACCTGCCGGGGCTCGAGCATGTGCGCGAGGAGCGCATCGCGAGCCCATGGGGCGAGCCGTCGGCGGCGCTGCGCATCGGCGAGATCGCCGGCCTGCCGGTCGTGTTCCTGTCGCGCCATGACAAGGGGCATCGCTTGTCGCCGTCGGACATCAACTACCGTGCCAATATCGACGTGCTCAAGCGCGCGGGCGTCACTGACTTGATCTCGCTCTCGGCCTGTGGGTCGTTCAAGGAAGAGATGCCGCCCGGCACGTTCGTGCTGATCGACCAGTTCGTCGACCGCACGCACAAGCGCGAGAGCTCCTTTTTCGGCAAGGGCTGCGTCGCCCATGTATCGATGGCGCATCCGGTATCGCCGCGGCTGCGTATCCATCTTGCCGAGGCGGCGGAGGCGGAAGGCATCCATGTGGCGCGCGGCGGCACTTATGTCTGCATGGAAGGGCCACAATTCTCCACCTATGCCGAGAGCATGACCTACAAGACGCTCGGCTATTCGGTGATCGGCATGACCAACATGCCGGAGGCCAAGCTCGCCCGCGAGGCGGAGATTTGCTACGCCACCGTTGCCATGGTCACCGACTTCGACTGCTGGCATCCCGACCATGACGCCGTCACCGTCACCGATATCATCAAGGTGCTGAGCGCCAACGCCGAGAAGGCCAAGCGGCTGGTGGCGCGGCTCGCCCGCGATTTCCCGCGCAAACACGAGCCGTGCCCGATCGGCTCCGATCGCGCGCTCGACAACGCACTGATCACGGCGCCGGAGGCGCGCGATCCGGAGCTGATCAAAAAGCTCGATGCGGTCGCGGGCCGGGTGCTCAAGGCGTAGCCGGTGCGAGCGGACTGCCGGAACGGGCCCGGCGGCGGACGCTC
>DASRGN010000050.1:0-32940 GCA_035651015.1 Pseudolabrys sp.
CGCTCCGCGCCCCTTGGCCTATTCCGCCGCCTCCGGCCGCGTGAGGAGCCCGGCGGCAAAGTAGCGGCCAAGCTCGCCGGTGAGGCGCGCCAGGTCGGCGGCCAGCCGGACGAAGCCTTGGCTCTTTTCGAGCGTGCGTTCATCCATATAGAGGCAACGATTGACCTCGATCTGCATCGCGTGGAGGCCGCGACCGGGCTGCCCGTAATGCTCGGTGATGAAGCCGCCGGCATAGGGCTTGTTGCGGCTCACCGAATAGCCGAGCGCCCGCAGCCGCTTCTCAACTGTTTCCGCGACCGGCGCCACACAGCTCGTGCCATAGCGGTCTCCGAGCACGAATTCAGGCCGTGGTCGCTCGTCCTTGGCGCCGGCGCTCGAGGGCATCGAATGGCAATCGATCAGCACCGCGGTTCCGAAGTCGCGATGCATGCGTGTGAACAGCCGCCGCAGGGCGCGGTGATAAGGCTTATAGAGGCCCTCGATGCGCCGCAGCGCATCGTCGACCGGAAGGCGCTGGTCGTAGATTTCCTGCGCGTCGCCAACCACGCGTGCGACCGTGCCGAGACCGCCCGCCACGCGCATCGAGCGCGTATTGGCGAACGACGGCAAGCGCCCTTCGAACATGCGCGGATCGAGCTCGTAGGGCTCGCGATTGACGTCGACAAAGCAGCGCGGGAAATGCGCACGCATCAGCGGGAAGCCGCATTTGACGACGCCGATCACCAGTTCGTCGACAAAACTGTCTTCCGAGCGGCGCAACGCCGCCAGATCGAGCCGCGTCGCAGTGAGGAAGTCGCGCGGATAGATGCTGCCGCTGTGCGGCGAATTGAACAGGACCGGGCCCCGCCATTCGGCCGGCTCCAGGATTTCGAAGGGCGGATCGAGCTCGTCGCGGATGGCACTCATGAAGGCTTAATGGAGCGTTCCTGGCTGAGCGGTCGGCGGTGTGATTCTGCCGCCCTCACCCTTTATTCTCTATAGGTAGGGGACCAAAGCCAAGCTGCCGTTCCGGTTCACCCCATATTTACCCGAAATGAGGCTTATGGGAGACGGGGAAAGGCCGAAAGGCCGACCATACCTAAAGAAACGACGGGGCATGCCCAAGATCCTCCTGGCCGAAGACGACACCGATATGCGTCGCTTTCTGGTGAAAGCGCTGCAGAACGCCGGTTTTGACGTCACCTCCTATGACAACGGTCTGTCGGCCTATCAGCGGCTGCGGGAGGAACCGTTCGAGCTCTTGTTAACCGATATCGTCATGCCGGAAATGGACGGCATCGAGCTGGCCCGCCGGGCTGCGGAGCTCGATCCCGACATCAAGATCATGTTCATCACCGGCTTTGCCGCTGTGGCGCTCAACTCGGATTCGACCGCGCCCAAGCACGCCAAGGTCCTGTCGAAACCGGTGCATCTGCGCGAGCTGGTCAACGAAGTGAACAAGATGCTCGCGGCCTGATCAGGCCGATGGCCGGGGTTGCCTGCCCTCCCCGAAGCCGATAAATCACCCCTCAATCGGGCGCGTAGCTCAGCGGAAGAGCACTACCTTGACATGGTAGGGGTCACAGGTTCGATCCCTGTCGCGCCCACCATCCTTCGCTTGCTTCGCAAGCTACGGATGGCGGGCCAGCCGCCCCATGAATTTCCTGCAAGTCAGTCCGGCACGCATCGCGCTGCCGCGACGCATGCGTCAGCGTGTTAGGCTGCGGCGCGCCCACCAAAAAGACAGCAGCATGTCGCTCGTTCGCACGTCCATCGCCGGCCTTCCCCAGCAATGAGCGATTGCGGTCAACCCGTTCTCGTTGCCGGAGGCGGCCCCGTCGGTGTCATCGCAGCGCTGGCGCTGGCGCAGAAGGGCATCGCGGTTCGTGTTTTCGAAGCCGCCGACCGCGTCAACGACATGCCACGGGCATCGACGACGCATCCGGCCACGCTGGAGATGTTGGCCGGCCTCGGCCTCGTCGAAGAGGTGATCGCGCGCGGCCTCGTGGCGCGGACCTTCCAGTTCTGGGACCGGCCGAACCAACGGCTGGTGGCGGAATTCGACCACGCCATCCTCAAGGATGACACGGCGTACCCATTCGTCGTGCAATGCGAGCAGCACAAGCTCGCTGCCATGGCCATCGAGCGACTGCGCGCGCTCGGCGCCGAAGTGCATTTCTCCGCCCGCGTCGAGGGCGTCGAGACTTTCGACGACCGGGTGGAGATCGTCGTCGATCGCGATGGGTGCAGCGAGCGCGTCGCCGGGAGCTATCTGATCGGCGCCGATGGCGGCCGCTCGACCGTGCGCAAGGCGCTTGGCATCGAGTTCGAAGGCTACACCTTTCCGGAGCGCTTCCTGGTGCTGACCACGTCGGTCGATTTCGCAGCCCAGCAGGGGGCCGGATTCCGCAGCTACTTTTCCGACCCGGACGAGTGGGCGAATCTGTTCAAGGTCGCCGGCGACGACGGCTCCGGTTTGTGGCGCGTGGTGTTTCCCACGATCCCCGGCGAGACCGACGAGGAGGTGCTCGGCGACGAGCCGGCGCAGCATCGCCTGCAGAAGTTCTTCCCGCGGCCGGGCGATTATCCGCTCATTCATCGCAATCTCTACAATGTGCATCAGCGCGTGGCCGCAAGCTTCCAGAAATATCGGGTGTTTCTCGCCGGCGACGCCGCGCATGTGAACAATCCGATCGGTGGCCTCGGACTGAATTGCGGCATCCACGACGCAATCGAGATCGCGCAGCTTCTCGCCGACGTGCTGCATGGGCGCAGGCCGGAGAGTGCGCTCGCGCTCTATGATCAGCGCCGGCGGCCGATCAACATCGAATATGTCCAGCAGCAGACTGTCGCCAACAAGAAGCGCCTGGAGGAAAAAGATCCGGCCAAGCGCGAGGCGAATTTCGACTTTCTGCGGCGGACCGCGGCCGATCCGCAACTGCATCGGGCCTTTCTGCTGCGCACGTCGCTGCTCGAGAGCGTGCGCCGGAATGCGGCGACATAGTCCCTAACGCCAGAACTCTCGCGACGCGAGGCGCGCGCCTTCGGCCATCGCGGCGAATTTGGCAAACACCACATCGGGATCGACCGCGGCCTGGCCGACCCAGGTGCCGTAGCCGCAATCGCTGCCCGCGATCACGTTCTCGCGCCCGACCAGCCTCGCATAGCGCGCGATCCGCTGCGCGATCAGCTCCGGATGCTCGATGAAGTTCGATTTGGATTCGATCACGCCGGGAATCAGCACCTTGCCGTCCGGCAGCTTGACGCGCTCGAACACCGTCCACTCATGCGCATGCCGCGGATTGGCGGCCTCGAGCGAGATCGCGCAGGGCCGCGCGAGGAACACGATGTCGATAATATCGGCGAGCGGCACGTCGCAATGGTGCGGCCCTTCATAATTGCCCCAGCACAGGTGCATCCGCAGTTGCTCCGCCGGGATGTTGGCCAGCGCGTGATTGAGGGCCTCGACATGCATATGCGCCCGCTTTCGAAACTCGGCGAGGTCAAGGTCGGCATATTGAATGTGCCGGCCCATGCCGAGATCGGGACAATCGATCTGCAGCACGAAGCCGGCCTTGGCCACGGCCTCGTATTCATCGCGCATCGCATCGGCGATGGCATAGAGATAGGTCTCGTGATCCTTGTAGAACTCGTTGCGGAAGAACAGCGAGACCACGCCAGGCGAGGCCGCGCTCATGAAGGCACCGCGCGCGTTCACACCGGCAAGCGCCGCCTTGAGATGCTCGGCGTCGGCGCGTGCCGCCGCCGGATCGCGCACGCTGATCGGCGCATTGCAGGCCGGGGTCTTGCGCCGCGAGCGTCCCGGATCGCCGAACACGCGCTTGGCGAGGTTCGGAAATTCGGCGAGGTCCTGATAGACGAAGGTATTGCCGGTGCCACCGAACCCGGCCAGGCGATCCTTCACATAGGTGGCGTAGCTCGGCTTCGACATCTCGCCGTCATTGACCAGATCGATGCCCGCAGCGGCCTGCTTGCGAACAACCTCGCCGACCGCCTCGCGGACACGCGCCTCCAGCGCCTGCGGATCGACCGGGACGCCTTCCTCCTTGGCGTACATCGTGCGGATGAGATCGGGCGGCCGCGGCAGACTGCCGGTATGGGTCGTCAGGAACCGATCGGTACTGCGCTGCATGGCCCAAACCTCCAGGCCGTCAACCTTAAGCGGGACGGCCAGCCGGTTCCAGGAAGGCGCCAACGTTGACAGGGGGCCATACCACCCTTATGAACCGCGCCAACACAGGCATCACGAGCTCGCTATGAAAGTCCGTAACTCATTGAAATCCCTGCGCAGTCGCCACCGCGACAACCGCATCGTGCGGCGCAAGGGCCGGGTCTATATCATCAATAAGACCCAGCGCCGGTTCAAAGCCCGCCAGGGCTGATCGCGCTTTCGCGCCTCATCTTTCCGCATTGCGAATGTCCGGGGATCGCTTAGATTCCTCGGCATGACGCGATTCCGCCTGTCCGCCCTGTTTGCGGCTGTGACCGCGCTCTCGCTGTCGACTGTTTCACTCCACGCACAGACCGGCAAATGGATCGGGCCGCCCGACAAGCTGCCGAAGGCGCAGACGGGCGATGTCACGCGCAATCTCGACTTCCTGTTCGGCGCGCTCAAGGCTGCGCCCGATGAAGCCAGCGCGAAGGCCGTCGAGCAGCGGATTTGGGCCTTGTGGCTCGTTTCGCACAGCGATACCGCCAATCTGCTGATGACGCGCGTGAAGACGGCCGTCGAGGCGCAGGACGTCGATCTCGCGATCAAGCTGCTCACCGCGCTCATCGACATCAAGCCGGACTATGTCGAAGCCTGGAATCGGCGGGCGACGCTTTACTTCATGAAGAAAGATTATGGGAAGGCGGTCAGCGATATCAGCGAGGTGCTCAAGCGCGAGCCGCGTCATTTCGGTGCGCTCGCCGGCCTCGGTCTGATCCTGCAGGAAATCGGCGACGACAAGCGCGCGCTCGAAGTCTATCGCCGCGCGCTGGAGATCTATCCGCGGCTCGAGAAGATCCCCGAGATCGTTAAGACACTCAGCGAAAAAGTCGAAGGCCGCGACATCTGATCTGCCATTCAGGCTTGTATGACAAGCCGATGACAGCTACGAATTTTCCATGCTCATTGTCGTGGCTGTCACAATTGCGCTCCTCTGCGCTCTGATGTTGGCAACACTGATCGGCTGCCGCCTGATCAGCGGTCGGCATCCGCCGCGTGGTCGCTTTGTCGACACGGCGAGCGGCCGCCTCCACGTTCTCGATCTCGATCCGCTGGATCCTGCGGGCGCTGAGCGCACGCCGTTGGTGCTGCTGCACGGCGCCGGCGCCAATCTTGAAGACTTGCGGCTCGCACTCGGCGAACGGCTGCGGCGGCGCTTTCGTGTCATCCTGGTCGATCGCCCGGGCAGTGGCTGGAGCGATCGCACAGAACAATACGCCTCGCCGACACAGCAGGCCGCCGTGCTGCGCGAGGCACTCGCCCGAATGGGCATCGAGCGCGCCATTCTGGTCGGCCATTCCTGGGGCGGCGCGCTCGCCGCGGCGTATGCGCTCGCCTTTCCGCGCCACGTCGCCGGTCTCGCGCTGCTCGCGCCGGTGACGCATCCGTGGGAAGACCGTCGCGTCGACCACTACAGCCTCGCCACCATTCCGGCCTTCGGCTTGGCACTCGCCTACACGCTGGTGATCCCGGTCGGCGCGCTGATCCTCAATCGTATGGTGACATCGATCTTTTCGCCCTCACCGGTTCCGGCCGGCTTCATCAGCCGCGCCGCCATTCCGCTGGCGCTGCGCCCCGGCAATTTCCTGGTCAATGCGCACAACATCGCCGCGCTGACCACGTGTCTCGCCGACACCGCGCCGCGCTATCGCGAAATCGCGGTGCCGACCGTGGTCATCACCGGCGATCGTGACCGCGTTCTCCCGCCGTCATGGCATTCGCATGCGATCGCCAAGGCCGTTCCCGGCGCCAAGCTCATCGTGCTCAAGAACACGGGCCACATGCCGCATCACGCGGCGCCAGAACGCATCGTCGCCGCGATCGAAGAGATCGCCGACGTCGTCGACAATCAGCAGAGATAAGCCGGTCTAGAGCTCGCGCGCCAGGTCGGAGCCCACAAAGGCGATGCGCAGCATGTTGGTCGCACCGGGCGTTCCCAGCGGCACGCCGGCAACGACGATGACGCGCTGGCCGGCCTTGGAGAATCCGTCCTTGAAGGCGATGCGGCAGGCACGCTCGACCATGTCGTCCTGGTCGCGCGCGTCCTCGGCGACGACGCAATGCACGCCCCAGATCAGCGACAGCTTGCGGCCGGTCGCCACGTTGGGCGAGAGCGCGACAATCGGCGATTTCGGCCGTTCGCGCGCCACGCGGAAGGCGGTGGCGCCGGAACTGGTCCAGCAGATTACCGCGGAGAGGTCGAGCGTCTCGGCGATCTGTCGCGCCGCATCGGCAATCGCATCCGCGCCGGTCGCTTCCGGCTCCGCACGCTGTGCGGTGATAATGGCGCGATAGTTCGGATCGCCCTCCACCTCTTCGGCGATGCGGTTCATCATCGAGACTGCTTCGAGCGGATATTGGCCGGCGGCGGATTCCGCCGACAGCATCACCGCATCGGCGCCCTCGTAGATCGCGGTCGCGACGTCGGACACCTCCGCGCGGGTCGGCACCGGTGCCGTGATCATCGATTCCAGCATCTGCGTGGCGACGATGACCGGCTTGCCCGCCGCGCGTGCCTGCCGCGTCATCTGCTTCTGCACGCCCGGCACCTTCTCGAGCGGCATCTCCACGCCGAGATCGCCGCGCGCCACCATCAGCGCGTCGGCGATATCCATGATCTCGGCGAGCCGCTTCACCGCCTGCGGCTTCTCGATCTTGGCCATCACGCCGGCGCGCCCGCGCGTGATCTTCTTGGCCTCGGCGATATCTTCCGGCCGCTGGATGAAGGAGAGCGCCACCCAGTCGATCCCAGTCTCCAGGGCAGCTTCGAGATCGGAGCGATCCTTGTCCGCCAGCGCGGAGAACGGAATGGTCGAATCCGGAAGGCTCACGCCCTTGCGGTCGGACAATTTGCCTCCGACCTCGACGCGCGTCTCGATGTGCTTATCGTCGGCTTGCGTGACGGTGAGCCGCACCTTGCCGTCATCGAGCAGCATGGTGTGGCCCGCCTCCGCGGCGAGGAAGATCTCCGGATGCGGCAACAGCACGCGTTGTGCGTTTCCGGGAGACGGATCGCAATCGAGCGTGAAGGTCGCGCCTTTCGCGAGCATCGCCGAGCCGCCCTCGAAGGTGCCGAGCCGCAGCTTCGGTCCCTGCAGGTCGACGAGAATGCCAACGGGGCGTCCGTAGTCGCGCTCGACCGCGCGGATCGCAGCCACTAGATCGCGCATGCGCTCGTGGCTCGTGTGGCTCATATTGATGCGGAAGACGTCGGCGCCGGCCTCGAACAGACGCGCGATCATCTTCGGTTCGGACGAAGCCGGACCAAGCGTGGCGACGATCTTGGCGCGTCGGTGACGTCTCATCGCGGCTGGCTTTCCGCGGGCGGCGGCGGTGGCGCCATGGACGGCGCGGGAGGCGGCGGTGCGGCGGGTGCGGGCGGCGCCGGCGGCGGTGCGGCGATCGGGTTCGGCCGGCCGGAAAACGGCGGCGTCCGCGAGCCCGGAGGACGCTCGCCACTCTCGGCGGAGTCGGTCAGCTGCACCGTCCAGGAACGCTGCTCGCCGGTGTCGACTTCGAAGAAGCCCGTGCGATCATAGCCGCGCGCGAGGCAATCTTCGGTGCCGCGAATGGTGAACTCTTTCTCGCGCGAACACATGTAAGCCTGTCCCGACCATTCGCCGCCGCGGTCATAGTCGACCGCATAGATGTAGTAATAACGCGCGACCAGGTTGCCGCGTAGCAAAGTTTCACAACCGCGCGGCGACAGATTCCACCAGCCCTCCGTCGTCCAGCCGTCGGCATCCTTGTAGCCGATAGAGATGCCGACCCGGCTACCAGTGTTGTTGCACAGGCGGAAGTCGGCGGCTGCCGGACCGGCCGATGCCGCCAGCAGTATCAGCGCTGCGACAACGACACCGGCCCCGACGATAAAATGGGGGCGACCCGGTGGAATCACGGTGCTCTTCGCTGCTTCTTCTGGGAGGCGGATGTCGCGTATCCCTCAAGGCCTGTCAACGAGGATGGCCCGGAAGTCGTTGACATTGGTGAAGGTTGGGCCGGTCTGTAAAAGGTCCCCCAAACGCGCAAAGAATTCGGTCGAATTGTTGGCAGCCAGATAGGCCGCCGGATCAAGCCCGAGATCGCGGGCGCGGCCGGCGGTCGCACCATCGACGATGGCGCCGGCCGGATCGTCGGCCTTGCCCGCACCCCCATCGGTCCCATCGGTATCGCCCGAGAGCGCGGCAATGCCCCGCGAGCCGTCGAGCGCGAGCGCCAGCGCCAGCGCGTATTCCTGGTTGGGACCACCGTGCCCGTCGCCGCGGATGGTCACCGTGAGCTCGCCGCCGGAGAGGATGGCGGCGCGCTTGCCCTGCCCTTGCAACGTCAAGGCGCGCGCGGCATGCGCCGTAGCGACATCGCGGGCTTCGCCTTCAACCTGGTCGCCCAGAAAAATACAGTCATAGCCGGCCTCGCGCACCGCGGCTTCGGTCGCGCGGAATGCATCGGCTGGGCGTGCGACCAGCGCATAGGCCGTGTTGGCGAACGCGGGATCGTCCGGCTTCGGCGATTCATTGGCCGGATCGGCGAGTGCGCGATGCACGGCCTGCGGCACGTCGAGCTTGTAGCGCGCGACGATGGCGCGCGCGTCGGCGAGCGTCGTCGGATCCGGCACCGTCGGACCGGAGCCGATCACCGCGGGATCGTCGCCGGGCACGTCAGAGATCGCGAGCGTGACCACGCGCGCCGGAAAAGCGTGCCGCGCCAAACGACCTCCCTTGATGCGTGAGAGATGCTTGCGCACCGTGTTGATCTCCCCGATCGAGGCGCCGGAGCGCAGCAGCGCGCGCGTCACCGCTTGCTTGTCGGGGAAGCTCAGGCCTGGCGCCGGCGCAATCCAGTTCGCGGACGCGCCGCCCGACATCAGCACGAGCACGAGATCATCGGCGTCGGCACCGTCCGCGAGATCGAGAATGTCGCTCGCCGCCTGCAGGCCAGCGGCATCCGGCATCGGGTGGCCGGCTTCGACCATGCGCACCACGCGCGTCGGCCGGCCATATCCGTGGCGCGCCACGGCAATCCCCGCGAGCCGATCCGGCGGCACCTTGCAAACGTCGAGGTAGTGCCGCTCGGCAACCTCGGCCATCGCGCCCGCTCCCTTGCCGGCGGCGAGAATGATCAGCCTTCCCTTCGCCGGCGGCGTCGGCAAATGCGCCGGCAAGCTCGCGTTCGGGTGGGCCGCAGCAACTGCCTGTTCGAACAGGCGCACAAGGAACTGGCGCGCAGAGTCAGATTGCATGGTCGGGTCGGTACCTGCCCCAATGTCGAGAGATCGTGCATATAATGAGATTGGTTTGAGCGCCAATGTCCTGGCGCCAAATGCGCGGGGAAACCCGCCGTGAGCCAACTATACCCCCGGCAGGAAAACACATCTTACCCGCCGGAGCAGGGCTTTTCTTGCCGGTAGCGCCATCCGCCTCGCCTTACTATGTTGAGCGGAGCGAAAGGATCGCCACCGATGGACGACAAGACCCGCACCGAGCTCGAAGCCGCCGTCTACCGGCGCCTAGTCGAGCATCTGCGCCAGCGCACCGACGTACAGAATATCGACCTGATGAACCTCGCCGGCTTCTGCCGCAACTGCCTGTCTAATTGGATGAAAGAGGCCGCGGATGCCAAGGGCCTGCCCATGACCAAGGACGAGAGCCGCGAGATCGTCTACGGCATGCCCTATGACGACTGGCGCAAGCAGTTCCAGAAAGAGGCTTCGCCCGAGCAAAAGGCCAGCTTCGAAAAAGCAAGCCATCGCCATTGACACTTGTGGACTGCGTGGATGACGGCAGCTTTGTCTTGATTCCGCGGCGCTGAAGTCCGAATGCTCCTCATGAAACAGCCGCCCGTTGCATGAGGAGTTCGAGAATGCCCGCTACCGCCGCCGTCGCCGAACAGGCCCAGACCCGCTTCGCCAAGGACCAGCTCAAGGCCTTCGTCGAGCGCATCGAGCGCCTGGAAGAAGAAAAGAAGGCGACCTCCGACGATATCCGCGACGTCTATGCCGAGGCCAAGGGCAACGGCTACGACATCAAGGCGCTGCGCACTATCGTGCGCATGCGCAAGGAGGACGTCGACGAGCGCAAGGAGCACGAGGCGATCCTCGAGACCTATATGCACGCGCTCGGAATGCTGAACTGACCTGCAGAGCGAGATCGCTCAAGCGTCGCCTCATTCTCTGCCGTCATGCCCCGCGCATGCGGGCATCCAGTAAACACCGAAGCCATGGCGATTACTGAATCGCCCGCCTTCGCGGGCGATGACGACCAGTGTGCGTGGCTTGGATTGAATTGAGTTCGATCTAGCGCTGCAGCGCCGCGGTCCGCGGCGCCGGCACGAACGTCGCCGTCGCCAGGAACACGACCGCGCTGCCGGTAAACCGCTCGGTGACCATGCCGTAGTGCGGGTCAGAGACGAAGCCCATCACCACGCTCGTCTCAGGCTTGCGGTAGAACTCGCTCAGCGGCCGCACGTCAAAGGGACCGACACGCCGCGTCGATAGTGCCCTGGTCACGCTCGGCGCCAGCAGGGCCGCGCGCAGCCACGGCTGATCGAAGCGCGCGCCGGTCGCGGCAGCGGCCCGGATCTCTGCCGGCGCGGCGAGCGGGGCCAAGGTCTGCCTGACCACGACCGAGGTCGACGGGCCGGTTTGCTCAACCACCGTCATCGTAGCCATCGAGGGCAGCGACTGGCCCATCGGGCTTGCACTCGCCGCGGGGACTTGCCGCGGCGGCAACGGCGACGGCGCCGCGTAAGCAAGCGCCATGGTGCCGAGGCCCGCCGTCGTCTGCGGCTCCTTCGCCGGCGCGATCGGGAAGGACGAGGCCATCTGCGGCGCACCCCAAAGACCGCGCGCCTCGATGAGATTGCCGATCGCATCGTTGCGGATCGCCACAGGTTTCGGTTCGGCCGCCGCTGCGAGAACCACGGGCGCGTGGCGGCTACGCGGCAGTGGCACGCTCTGCGCCGCGGCAACCTTGGCATTCGCACTCGCCGCCCGCGCGGTCACAACAGTCGGGCGCACGCGAACCGGCGGCGCTGACGGCGGCGGCGCGCTCTCTTCGTTGTTCTTGCCGAAGCCGAACAGGTCGGCCAGCAGGCTGCGCGGTTTCGGCTGCGCATCGGCCTCGACCGCGTTCTCGTCGATCATGCCGGCGTCACGCGCGGAGGCGAGCGAAAGGCTCGAGACCGAGCCGCCGCGCCGCTCGATATCGGCGAGCGCCAGGGCGTAACCAGGGAACGGATGCCCGTCGGTCGGCACGTGCACCGTGCGCCCGTTGGGGAAGATCTTGGCCAGGAGCTCGCGACTCGCGCGCGGCCAGTGGCGCACGCTGCCGGTATCGAGATGCACGAACGGCGAACCCGACGTCGGATAGAAGCCGACGCCGCCGCGCTGCAAACGCAGGCCGACGGCGCGGATCTCCGCGAGCGGCACGCCGGGGATGTAGAAATCCATCGCCTGGCCCTGAGTATGCTCGCTGAACTCGGCGACGCCGCTCGAGCGCGCGCGCAGCATGGCGTTGGTCTGCGGCGAACGATAGCCGCAGATCACCTGGACCGGCTCCCGGCCACCGACCTCGCGATAGGTCTCCCAGATGACGTCGAAAAGGTGCGGATCCATGTGGGTCGATTCCGCGCGCCGCCAGTCGCGCATAAACCAATCAAGCTTCTTCAGGGCCTCGTCGTCGTAGCGGCCATTCACCTTGTAGGTGATGGTGATGTCTTCGCCGGTGTGCACGTGATGGAAAGAGATCGTGCGCGTGTCGCCTTCGGCGACCGCGGTCTGCAGGCTCTCATTGCCGAGAAAGAGCAACAGCGTCGCCAGCAGGAATTGGCTGCCGACGCGCAAGCTTCTGGCCGTCAACAGGCGCATGCGCGCCCGACAAACCGGCACGTGCACTCTCACGTGAAATGTCCCCGACCTGCGATGTCGCGGCCGACAAGCCACGGCATCGAGGCTGCTGCATCACAGTGTTAGAGGGACCGGTTAATGAGAATTTACCGCCGCTCCCCGTGCTTTCCCTGAAGTACCTGGAAAGTATGGCAAAAAAGGGCCGCTGTCGCCCAGCCCTCCGATACCGCCATCACGTCGGCCAATGACCCGCCGCGCGAGGGCCAAAGCATTGCTGGAGTGTCGGAAACCGCGGTCGACATCGCCGGTCGATGCGCATACGGTCCCCGCCCTATTCAGCCGGTGATCGATTCACTCGTCCAATGACCTACTCCAGCTCGGCCGATTCCGCGCCGACCTCTTCCCGTCAGCTGTTGTTGTCGCTGCTCCTGCTCTGGCTCGCGGGCGCGAGCCTGCGGTTCACGATTCTCGCCGTGCCGCCAGTGATCCCGCTCATTCATGACGATCTGCATCTCTCGGAGACCGAGGTCGGCATTCTCACCGGGCTGCCGTCGATGCTGTTCGCGCTGGCCGCGGTGCCGGGCTCGCTGCTGGTGGCACGGCTCGGGGCGCGTAATGCATTGCTCACTGGACTGCTTGTGACGGCGATCGGGGGCGCGCTACGCGGCGCGTTGCCCAGCATCGCATTCCTCTACGCCACAACGGTCCTGATGGGTGTCGGCGTCGCGGTGATGCAGGTGACCATGCCGCCGACCGTGCGTGCCTGGCTGCCGGAGCGCATCGGCTTCGCCACGGCGGTCTACACCAACGGTCTGTTGTTCGGCGAAATCCTTCCCGTCGCGCTGATGCTGCCGCTGGTGCTGCCACTCGCCGGTGGTTGGCAATGGGCATTTGCCTGGTGGTCGGTGCCCGTCGTCGTCACCGCGGTGCTCATCCCGCTGCTGGGACCGCAAACGGCGTTGCCCGCGACCAACGCCAGCACGCCGCGGCGCTGGTGGCCGGATTGGCGCAAGCCGCTGATCTGGCGGCTCGGCATCATGCTCGGCGTCGTCAATGCGATGTATTTCGGCAGCAATGCCTTCATCCCCGATTATCTCAACAGCTGCGGCGAAGGCCATCTGATCAGCGCCGCGCTCACCGCGCTCAATGTCGGGCAGCTCCCGGCCTCGTTTCTGCTGCTCGCGACTGCCGAACGGCTCAAGGGCAAACCCTGGCCTTACGTCGTCTCCGGCTTTTTGGGCGTGATCGGTATCCTCGCGATCGTGCTTGGCTCCGGATGGTGGGTGGTCGCCGGCGCATCGCTGCTCGGCTTCTCCGCGGCGGGAACGCTGATCCTGGCGCTGGCGCTGCCGCCGCTGCTCAGCCCGCCCGACGATGTGCATCGCGTTACTGCGGCCATGTTCACCATCAGCTACAGCTGCGCGGTGATCGTGCCGGTGATCAGCGGGCTCGCCTGGGATCTCACCGGCGTCGCTTCAACCGCGTTCATGCCGCTGGCGCTGTGCGGCCTGATCCTGATGTGGCTCGCGCCCGCGATCCTGCATGTCGAACAGCATGCCGCGGAGCACGCGGCCTGATACGATGCCGGACATATTAGTGGCGCATGATCTTATCCGACCTGCCTTCGCCCGCCGAAGCTTGGAGCAACACGAGAAGTGTTGCCGAGGGCTTCGCGCAGGAAAACCGGTATCCACTTTTCGGGATCATGCGCTGAACAAGGATTTTTCCATGCGGCCTATTCCCATCGGCGCCAAAGGCACCTTCACGCTGCGCGTGATGCCCTCACATCTTGCCAATCAGTTCAAGGACGCGATGCTGCCGCAGGTGTTCGCGACGCCGATGATGGTCACCATCATGGAGAACGCGGCGCTCAATGCCATTCGCGACTATCTCGATCCGGGCGAGAGCGCGGTCGGCACCACCGTGAACATCCGGCATCTGGCGGCGACGCCAGTCGGGCACACGGTGACCGCCGAGGCGGTTGTCACGGCCGTTGACGGCCGCAAGATCGAGTTCGACGTCAGCGCCCGCGACGAGATCGAGGAGATCGGCCGTGGAACGCATGGACGCGCGGTGATCGACATGCAGCGCATGAGCGAGCGGCTCAAGGCGAAGAGCCGGCCCTAAGCACGCAGCCGCGATTGCTGACGATCAGGCGTGGCGATGGTGCCGCCGCTTGTGGCGTGCGGGCGCGGCTCTCGGCTCCCAGCCCGGATTGAGATTGCAGAAGCCGCGATTGCCGGCGATCACATTCGGCACGCATTCCTGCCAGGTGCGATACTGGCAATCCCACACCACCCAGCCCATTCCGCGATTGCTCACCGCGCACCATCGTTCATCGCCATAGGCGTAGCTGGGCGAAGCGGCCGCAATCCAAAGGACCGACGCGAGGACGATACTGCGAAGCGCTGTTTCGAGGCTCGGCATGACCAAATCGTACAAGCCGGACGGTGGAAGACAACGCAAGATCGCGTGAGTCTCCGAAGAGGAACCCGCAGACTCAGTCGTCATGCCCCGCGAAGGCGGGGCATCCAGTAATCACCGACCGCGCGGTGTGTACTGGATCGCCCGCCTTCGCCGCGCCGCCGAGCGTAGCGAGGGTCCGGCGCGGCCATCTTAGATTGCTCGCGCTGGCCGCTCGCCTTCGGCTCGCCAGCGCGAGGGGCGATGACACCGAGTGGGTGGCTCGCGTTGAGCTCAATTCATCCGATTCACTTGTAAAACAGCCCGGCTCGTCGTTGGCCTTTCAGCCAAAGCTTCGCCAATTCGACACGGCGTCGATTTTTTTGGAAATCAGCGCCGCTTGAATAAGACCAAGGGCGCGCGGGATGCCGGGGATCGGCGAGATCCACGGACCTTCGATCCTCGCGGGTCGAAGGCACTAGCTAGAGAGTAAAATCGCAGGTCTCGTCGAACCCGACATTCCCGCGCGCGATGGGTTACAGCTTGTTTCGCGGACCCCCGGAGGCAAGACCATTGCTGGCCTCCGCTTGATAACGCCGGGGCACTCCGGCGCCAGGACCTTCGCGACTTGGGCCGCCGAGTGCATCAGGTGTCCGTCAGAGAAGAAAACACACCCTTCGCTCGGCCATCGCCACCCGCCCAACGTCAATCGACGGTGATCAAACGTCCCTTGGCAGCAAGGACGGGATAAATACGGTTATAGGCCGATAACCGCGGGAAGAAAAGCGCAAACGTGAGTTGCCAACACGTTACTCACGATTTCCACAATCGCAGCGTCGTCAGCCGCCGGCGACGAGGCTATCGCTCCTCGTCGACGTCGATCCGCTCGCGGTCATATTTCCAGGGAGCGACGAGCTCGAGATCGGTGAAGCGCGCATCCGGATGCCAGAAGCGTACCTGCTGCTCGATGCTTTCGCGGATATGCGCGGGCGTGAAAATCCACGCCTTGACCTGCCACTCCGGGGACAGCCCGCTCATGGCGATCAGGCCCTCAACCATCTCCTTCCAGTGCTCGCGCCAGGCGGCGAAACGGCGCAACAGCGCCGGCGCGTCGAGCGTATAGGTCACCTCGCACAGATAGGCGCGCCGCTTGCGCATGTTCAGCGCGACGATATCGATGTCCCAATAGGGCTTGTCGGCGGATTCGACCCGATGGCCCGGGAGCCGGTAGCGCGTGTTGAGGAAGATGGCGCGATCCGCGCGCAGATAGTCGGAGACGATTTCCTGATAGTGATCCATGACTGGCCCAAGGCGTCCGATAAGGATCGTCCGGCATTATCCGGTCATCCGCCGCTTTTCAAGGACATTGGCCGGAAGACAAATCCACGAATTCCGGACATTCGTCGATTTCTGCGACGCTGTCTCATATTTGAGATTTGTCTTGCAATTAAAATTTGGCCCTGACACACTCACGGCAAAGCTGCCTCCGGACGCTCGTTCGGCCCGGCGGCAAGCGAGCTTCTCGCGGCCGAGCGCGCCAACGCCCCGGCCGCCAAGTGACGTTTCGCGTCCCCGAGAAGACGGGCGAAAGCCCTAACTCCGAGCATCGGAACCGACGTCGCTCGAACCGGGCGCGCTTCCCCTTTCCTGTGCCCGAACTCGACAAGGTTGAACCACAGAAAGGACTGCACCGTGACTGAACACGCGGCTGCCTCTTCCATTGAAGTCGGCGGAATGCCTCCTTCGACGGTCACCAAAGAAGCCTGGAAAGCGATGATCGGCTCCGCCCTCGGCTATGCCATGGACGGCTTCGATCTGCTGATCCTCGGGTTCATGCTGCGCTTCATCGCGAGCGATCTGCATCTGACGCCGGCGGAAGGCGCCTCGCTGGTGACGGCGACGCTGGTCGGCGCGGTGCTTGGTGGGATCGGTTTCGGCATGCTGTCGGACCGCATCGGCCGTGTGCGCGTGCTCACCTATACGATCGTGCTGTTTGCCGTGTTCACCGGGCTGTGCGGGATCGCGCAGGGCTATTACGACCTGCTCGGCTACCGCTTCGTCGCCGGCCTCGGGCTTGGCGGCGAGTTCGGCATCGGCATGGCGCTGGTCGCCGAAGCCTGGCCTGCCGCACAGCGCGCGCGGGCGTCGTCTTATGTCGGCCTCGGCTGGCAGCTCGGCGTGCTTGCCGCCGCCGTCGCCACGCCGCTCCTGCTCCCAGCCATCGGCTGGCGCGGCATGTTCTTCGTCGGCATCCTGCCGGCTCTGCTCGCTTACGTGATCCGGTATTCGCTGCACGAGCCGGAGATCTTCATCGCCAAGTCGAAGAACCACCCGAAGGAATCCGCGCTCCGCCTCCTCGTCAAAGACGGCGAGACGACGAAGCTCAGCCTCGGCATGGTGATCCTCTGCTCGGTGCAGAACTTCGGTTACTACGGCGTGATGATCTGGCTGCCGAACTATCTGTCGACCCGCTTCGGCTTCGCGCTCACGCAATCGGCGGTGTGGACGTCGGTGACCATCGCCGGCATGGCGATCGGCATCTACTCGTTCGGCCAGGTCGCCGACCGCATCGGCCGCCGGCCGGCCTTCTTCGGCTACATGCTGGGCGCGGCGATCATGGTCATCGTCTATTCGCAGCTGACCGATCCGTTCGCACTGCTCATCGCCGGCGCGGTGATGGGCTTCTTCGTCAACGGCATGCTCGGCGGCTATGGCGCGCTGATCAGTGAGCTGTACCCGACAGCGGCGCGCGCCACCGCGCAGAACGTGCTGTTCAATATCGGCCGCGCCGTCGGCGGCTTCGGGCCGGTCGTGGTCGGGCTCATTGCCGTGAGCTATGGCTTCCAGGCGGCGATTGCCATGCTGGCGGCGCTGTACCTGATCGACATCCTTGCGATGTGGCTGCTCATCCCCGAACGGCGCGGTGCGCAGCTCGACTGAGCGGAACGGGACGTCATGGTGGTGGAAATCGGCCAGCAACAGCGGGGGGCCGGTACGAAGGGCGTTCCTGGGCGGCAGCCCGGGACGCCGTGGACGCCGACGGTTGTCTCCGAGCTCGCCGAAATCGTCGCACATGACGCGCTGAACCCAGAATATCGCTACCTGCGCCTCGCCTGCAGCGTCGAGGCGGCGCGTGCTGCGCCCGGCCAGTTCTTCCAGTTGCTGTGCCCGCACCCGCCGGGCGAGCAGCCGTTCCTGCGCCGGCCGATGAGCCTCTACGGCGCCGATGCGGACAAGCGCGAGGTCGAGTTTCTCTATAAGGTCGCCGGCGCCGGGACACGCGGGCTCGACACGCTGACGGTCGGCGACCGGCTGGACATCATGGGTCCGCTGGGCGTCGGCTTCATGCTTGATCCGGCGGTCAAGCACGCGGTCGCGGTCGGCCGCGGTGCCGGCCTCGCGACGCTCGCCCCGCTGGCGAAGCTGGCGCAGCGATCCGGCGTCAAGCTCACGGCGATCCTGAGCGCGCGGCGGCCGAACCTCCTGGTCTCGGTCGAGCTGTTCAAGCGCTACGGCGCCGACGTCATCACCGTCACCGACACGGAATCGACCAGCGGGCCGGCGAATGTCGAGCGCCTGCTGCGCGGCCTCATCGGCGAAGGCCGCTGCGACGCCTTCTACACCTGCGGCTCCAGCCGGCTGATGCGCGTGCAGCAACGGCTGGCGGCGGAATTCGGCCTGCGCGGCCAGGTGGCGATGGAGCAGCAAATGGCGTGCGGGCTCGGCATGTGCTTTTGCTGCGTGCGCGACTTCAACGTCAACAGCGAGATCGTCAGCCGCCGCGTCTGCTGCGACGGACCGGTGTTCGATCTCATGGAGGCGCTTCCATGATCGCCGATGACGTGGATCTGTCGGTCGAAGTCGGCGGCCTCACCCTGCGCAATCCGGTGATGCCGGCGTCGGGCACCTTCGCGGAAGGGCTCGACCAGGTGATGGATTTCAACCGGCTCGGGGCCTTCGTCACCAAGACGATCACCCGCGAGCTGCGGCAGGGCAATCCGCTGCCGCGCGTGGTCGAGCGCCCCGGCGGGATGATCAATGCGATCGGGATTCCGTCGAAGGGCGTCGACTATTTCACCGGCCACACCATGCCGTACTACGCGCATTATGATGTGCCGCTGGTGGTCAGCATCTCGGCGCCGACGGCGGAAGGCTTTGCCAGCCTAGCCCGCGAGCTCTCGATGCCCGGCGTCGCTGCGATCGAGGCGAACATTTCCTGCCCGAACATCGAAGAGGACGGCAAGGCCTTTGCCATGAGCGTGCCCGCGACCGAGCAGGTCACGCGGGAGCTCCGCACCGCGACCAGGCTGCCGCTGTGGGTCAAGCTCACGCCGAACACCGGCAACATGCCGGAGGTCGCGCGCGCCGCCGAAGCCGAAGGCGCCGACGCGGTCGTCGTCGCCAACACCATCCTGTCGATGGCGATCGATGTGAAGACGTTCAAGCCCTGTCTCGGCAACATCATGGGCGGGCTCTCCGGTCCGGCAATCAAACCGATCGTGCTCCGCCATGTCTTCCAATGTGCGCGCGCGGTGAGGATCGCGGTGATCGGCTGCGGCGGCATCGCCACTGCCGAGGATGCAGCGGAATACATGCTGGCCGGCGCCGCGGCCGTGCAGGTCGGCACCGCGACCTTCCTGCAGCCGGCGGCGATGATCCATATCATCGACGGGCTGCGCACCTTCTGCCTGCATCGCGAGATCCCGCGGGTGTCCGACCTGATCGGCGGCGTGGTCATCGAGGAGGCCGACGAGGCCGATCTCGCCTGGGTGAGTCCAGGATCATGAAGGGCGCCCACGCGCCCGGCGCGCTCGCCGGCGCCGAGGATCAGGCGTTCGCCGAGGCCCTGTTCAAGCGTCTCGCCGAGCTGACTGGCGACGGCATCGGCATCACCCGCGCGAGCTACGGACCAGGCGAATCTCGCGCACTCGATCTCATCGAAGGCGAAGCGCGCGCCTGCGGCCTTGCGGTCGAGCGCGACGCCGGCGCCAATCTGGTCGTCACCCTGCCCGGCTCGCAGCCCGACTTGCCGTGGATCGCCTGCGGCTCGCATCTCGATTCCGTGCCGCAAGGCGGTAATTTCGACGGCGGTGCGGGCGTCGTTGCCGGCTTCACCATCCTGCGCAGCTTCGCGCGCCAAGGTTTCAAGCCGCGCCGTACGATCAAGCTCTTCGCTCTGCGCGGCGAGGAGAGCGCGCGTTTCGGCAAAGCCTATATGGGCTCGAGCGCGCTGTTCGGCCGCCTCACCGCCGCCGATCTCGAGGTGCACAGTGCGGATACGGGTGAGACGCTCGCGGCCTGCATGCGCGCGGTCGGTGCCGATGTCGAGCGCATCGCGCGCGGCGAGCCGCTCATTGACCGCACGCGGCTGGCCGCCTGGGTCGAGTTGCATATCGAGCAGGGGCCGGTGCTCACCGCGCGCAAGCTGTCGATCGGCATCGTCACCGGCATCCGCGGCAATGTGCGGCACCGCGTCGTGCAATGCCTCGGCGAAGCCGGCCACTCGGGCGCGGTGCCGCGCTGGCTGCGCCGGGACGCGGTGTTCGCCACAGCCGAGCTGATCACCCATCTAGACCGGCATTGGCGGACCCTGCAGGAGCGCGGCCGCGACATCGTGGTCACCGTCGGCGTCATGGGAACCGACCCGCGCGAGCACGCCATTGCCCGAGTTCCCGGCGCAGTCAGCTTCAGTTTCGAGGTGCGCAGCCAGAGCAAGGACACGCTCGAGGCGTTCTACGACCTGTTCCTCAGCGAATGCCAATTGATCGGCGAAGACCGCGGCGTCGAATTCAAGCTCGATCGGCGCGTCGAATCTGCGCCGGCGGTGATGGATGCCGACTGGGTGGCGCGGCTCAAGCGCCAGGCGGAGAAGCTCGGATTACCCGGGGAAGAAATCCCCAGCGGCGCGGGACATGACGCCGCGGTTTTTGCTAATGCTGGAGTTCCCAGCGCGATGATTTTCGTGCGCAACGAGAATGGATCGCACAATCCGGCCGAGGCCATGGCGATCGAGGACTTCATCGCCGGGGTGCGGCTGATGCAGGCAGCGATCCAGGAGGCGGCGCAATGAGCGTGCTCGAGCTGTTCGACAGCGCCGCTGCCAACAAAGCGGCGAAGACGCTCACCATCCGCCGGCCCGACGACTGGCATATCCATCTGCGCGACGGCGCGATGCTGCAGGCGGTGCTGCCTTTCACCGCGCGCCAGTTCGCCCGCGGCATCATCATGCCGAACCTGGTTCCGCCGGTGACCAGCGTCGCCGACGCGATCGCCTATCGGGAGCGGATTCTCGCGGCGCGCCCCGCGGGCTCGGATTTTGAGCCGCTGATGACGTGCTATCTCACCGACCGCACGATGCCCGACGAGATCGAGAAGGGCTTCACCGAAAAAGTCTGGATCGCCGCCAAGCTCTATCCAGCAGGCGCCACTACCAATGCGCATAACGGCGTGACCAACATCGCCGGCCTTGCGCCCGTGTTCGAGCGCATGGAGCGGATCGGCATGCCCGTACTCGTGCACGGCGAAGCCACCGATCCGCAGGTCGACATCTTCGACCGCGAGTCCGTGTTCATGGAGACCGAGCTCATTCCGCTGCTCAAGCGACATCAGGGATTGAAAGTCGTCATCGAGCACGTCACCACCACAGAAACCGCCGACATCGTGCTTGCGAACGCGCCGCGCGTCGGCGGCACCGTGACGCCGCATCATCTCATCATCAACCGCACGTCGCTGTTTCAGGGCGGCCTGCGGCCGCATCTCTACTGCCTGCCGGTCGCCAAGCGCGAGCGCCACCGCCTGGCGCTGCGCAAGGCCGTCACCTCCGGGGCGGCCTGCTTCTTCATCGGTACCGACACCGCGCCGCATGCACGCAGCGCCAAGGAGGCAAGCTGCTGCAGCGCCGGCGTGTTTGCCGGCGCCACGGCGCTGCAGACCTATATCGAGGTGTTCGAGGCCGAAGGCGCGCTCGACAAGTTCGAGGCTTTCGCCTCAGTCAATGGCGCGCGCTTCCACAATCTGCCGCTGAATACGGGCACGCTGACGCTGGCGCGGCGGCCGAGCACCGTCGCCGCCTCGCTGCCGGTCGGCGACGACGATGTCGTCATCTTCCGCGGCGACGAAAAGCTTGCCTGGTCGATCGATGAGGTGAAGCCATGACGGAAGGCAAAGCCGGCGAGGTCGTCGCCAAGCTGCTGTGGCAGGCCGACGCCATTCGCGTGAGCCGCGAGCATCCGTTCATCCTCGCCGCTGGCTGGGCGAGCCCGGTCTATATCGATTGCCGTCTGCTGATCGGCGAACCGGAATGGCGGCACACGCTGACCACGATCGCTGCCGATTACATCCGCGCCCATCTCAGGGCCGACGCGATCGCCGGCGCGGAAACCGCCGGCATTCCGTTCGCGGCGTGGCTGGCGGACCGGCTCGATCTCAAGCTGCGCTATGTGCGCAAACGCCCGCTCGGCATCGGCTTCAATGCGCAGGTGGAAGGCGGGCCGGTCGAGGGCCTGAACGTCCTGCTCATGGACGACCTCACCACGGACGGCAGCAGCAAGCTCGGCTTTGCGCGCGGACTGCGCGCCGCCGGCGCGACGGTCGCGCATGTGCTGACGATCTTCTATCACGACGCATTTCCCGGCGCGCGCGAACGCCTCGCAGCCGACGGGCTGTCGCTGCACGCGCTGGCGACCTGGGCCGACGTGCTGAGCTGCGATGATGGCGGCCGCCTGAGCGCCGAAGACCGGACCGAGGTGCAGCGCTTCCTCGCGGATCCCGTGGCCTGGTCGACCGCGCGCGGCGGGCGTTCTGCGCTATCGCGGCGCAGAGGCTGACGTACTCAGGACGCTTCGCGCATCTTCTGCCGGCTCAATCCCGAGCGGCTGAGCATCGCCGTGAGCCGCGCCGCGGCGGCGCGCCCCTTGTGCGCGCGGGCCCACAGCTCTTCGGCGAGCTTCTCGTAGAAGGCGACCGGCTCGGCATCGGTGGTGAGGATGGCGACGCCCATGCGCACATTGGGCAGGTCGCCGCCGAGGCGGAACGGGCTCATGCCCAGATAAGTTTGCTGCGCCGTGCGGAACAGCTGGAAGGTGATGTTTGGCAGCGTCTCTTCGATCAAGCCGATCTGGATGCCCATCGGCCCGCTTTCGGTAAGCTCGATGAGATGCTCGATTTCCCGCTGCGCCGCCGCGCGGCGCTTGAGGATTTCGGCGTTGCCGAGGCCGAAGTGGCCGATGACGCCGAGCTTCACCCAGCGCTCGATTTCCGGAAGGCTGACGAAGTTGACGACGCTGAGCCGCCGGCGGATGCGCGCCTCTTTGCGCTCCTCGAGGATGCCGACGACGGTGTCGATCTCCGTGGTGAGCTTGCGTCGGTCTTTTGCATAATCGGGGATCGACTCGATGAGCGACTTGCGAAGGAATGGCGGGAAATGCTCCGAGGTGAGCAGATAAGACAGTGGCGGAAAGTGCGCGATGACCTGGTCGGAAAGCTCCTCGATCTGCCGCATGCGTTCGAAATAGGCGATCGAGCTCGTGTAATATTCGACACCGACGCCGAGCAGCGTGGCGGCGGACACCGCGAGGAGCTCGGCGAGCCGATCGAGCGTCTCGATCTTGACCACGCCGCCGCCCTCGATCCGGTAGACCGCGGCGCGGCTGATGCCGAGCTTGCGCGCGACCTCCTCGGCCGTCAGGCCGCGGCCCAGACGATAGGCGCGCAGGCGATTGCCGATGTCGTCGAAGCGGATGGCCATGAATCGAGACCCGTCTAAATAATGAGACGGTATAGAGGGATTTGCGACGGGACGGTAGGGCAAGCGCGCGTTGATGCGGGCCGCGCGCGAATGCGCCTGCTCGCGTGAGAGAACAACGAAGTCTTTGAAAATGCTGCCGATTGCCGGTGGCAGCCCAGGTGGCTCCCGCTCAATGCGAAAGCCTGGCAGACCGGCACTAAGCCATTGATCTACCTTGAACTTTTTGGTTGCGGGGGTAGGATTTGAACCTACGACCTTCAGGTTATGAGCCTGACGAGCTACCGGGCTGCTCCACCCCGCGCCAAAATAGCAAGCGCGGGGACAGCCCCGCGCGCCGCTTATCTAGCAATGGTCATTGCCCATGGGAAGAGCACAGACCCAAGCTTTTCACGCCAATGTCACAAAACTTCGGAACAAGAGCCGCATGGTGGGGGGAACCGCCAAGACCGAGAGCGGATTTGGCGACGCGCTGAGTGCGGCCGCCCGTTCGATCATTGCCGACGCCCGCAAGGCGCTTGACGGCCGCGAGATCAGCGAGGCCGAGGCCGTCCACGACGTGCGCAAGGCGCTCAAGCGCTGGCGCGCGCTGCTGCGGCTTCTCGCGCTGCCGCTCGGTGAGCAGGCAGACCAGATGCGGCGCGAGGCGCGCGACCTGATGCGTTCGCTCTCCGGCGCGCGCGATGCGCAATCGGCACTCGACGCGCTCGCCGACCTGCGCAAGAGCGACGTCGAGGTCTCCCCCACCTCGCTCAAGAGCGTCAAGGAACGGCTCGATGGGCTCAAGACCGCGGCGGAGTCCGAGGGCTTTCGCGAGGCGATGCGCGAGCGCATCCGCCGCTATCTCGACTACGCCACGCTGTCGGTCGACCGCTGGCCGCTGTCGCGCATCGAATTCGCCGTGCTCGCCGAGGGTCTCACCGTAACCTACCGGCGGGCCCGGCGACTTCTGCCCGACGAGTGGAAAAGCGCCACCGCCGACGAGCTGCATGATCTGCGCCGCCGTGTGGTCGAGCACCGACACCAGCTGGAGCTGATCGAGCCTTTATGGCCGCGGCTCGGCCATGTCTGGGCGCAGGAGGCGCAGCGGCTGCGCAACCGGCTCGGCGCCTGCCAGGATCTCGCGGTGCTCGGCACGCTGACCGGCCCGCATCAGCCGCTGGCGCCGTGGCGTTCGCGGCTCGCCGCCGCGATCGCCGCACGCAAAGAGGCGCATGCGACTGCTGCCTCGCGGATGGCCGGACGGCTGTTCGCCGAGAAGCCCGGCGCCTTCCGCCGCCGCATCGAGGCGTTGTGGCAGGCCAGGGAGCAGTGATCAGGGACAGGAATCAGAGGTCAGAAAATCGAATGATGTCCTCTGAGGTCCGCTTCCCGATGCCCCGCTTACGTCCCACGATCCGGTGAATGAGCTTGCCGGACGAGGCGCTGCGCAGCTCTTCGTCGAGCAGGATCTGCGCCGCGCCCAGCGCGTCGCGGATGACCTGCGGCGAGAATGCGGCATAGAGCCGCCCTGCCCCGTCGCGTTGATCCGCGCCCGCCGTCACCCGCCAGCCGAGATAAAGCGTGCCGCCCGGCTCGAGGATCGCAAGCAGCCGGCGCACCGCTTCGGGAATGAGCTCCCGCGGCAGATGCATGATCACGGTCTCACAGAGCACATTGGTGAAGCTCGCATCCTCGACGCCGGCAAGCTCGGGCAGGCTGGCGCGCTCGAAAGCGATGCCGGGATGGCGCCGCCGCGCCTCCCTGAGCAGCGCGTCCGAGGCGTCGTAGCCTGTTGTCGGAAATCCCACCTGCGCGAGCCAGGCCGCATCGCGGCCGCTGCCGCAGCCAATACCGGCGGTGCGTCCAGTGCGGAAGAATTCTCGGACCGCCGACTGCAGATCGAGGCCCGTCGGCTGGCTCTCCCAATCGGCGGCAAACCCGGCGGCGGCGCCGTCATAGGCGGTTAGCGTCTGCTGATCCATCGACGGCTCCGGCAACCAGATATCCTCGCGGCGTGAGACTTTTGGACAAGCAATTCCTGGCCATAAACGGCTGTAACTGTCTTCACAAATTCGCCCCTGATCCGCGCCAACAGAGGTGTACGCCACGTCGTTTCTGGCGTAGCAACCCAGCACGTCTCCCTCATTGCGTCGATGTCGATGTTAACCACCCTGCGATCCGCGCTGCGGCCGCCATCAGTTCCGGTGAAATTCGAAATCCCGCAGTCGTGGCGCGCGCTGGTGCGCGCGCGGGAGTCCGGGCTCATCGTGCTTGCCATCCTGGTGGGCATCGTCGCCGGGCTCCTGGTGGCGCTGATGAGCTTTGCCGTGACGCTGCTGCACCAGCTCCTGTTCAAGGTTCCGCCGGGCGAGCGCTTGTCCGGGCTCGATCACATCGACCCGGTGCTGGCGGTGGCCGTGCCGACGCTGGGCGGCATCGTGTTCGGCTTCGCGCTGTGGCTGCTGCTGCGCTGGCGGCCGGGCCGCGAGATCGACCCGATCGAGGCGAACGCGCTGCATGGCGGCCGCATGTCGTTGCGCGGCTCGATCATCGTCGCGATGCAGACCGTGTGGTCGAGCGGCGTCGGCGCCTCGGTCGGCCTCGAGGCCGGCTATACGCAGATCGCAAGCGGGCTTGCCTCCACGATCGGCCGCGCGTTCAGGCTGCGCCGCCGCGACCTGCGCGTGCTGGTCGGCTGCGGCGCCGCTGCGGCGATCGCCGGCGCGTTCGGCGCGCCGCTCGCCGGCGCGTTCTATGCCTTCGAGCTGGTGATCGCGTCTTATTCCACCGCGAGCCTGGCGCCGGTCGGCGCCGCGGCGCTGGTCGGCTATCTGGTCGCCTCGCCGTTCTCGCACCCTTCGATCGGGCTCGGCACCTTGTATGTCTCGCACGTCACCGGCGCCGACCTCGCCATCTCCGCCCTGGTCGGGCTTGCGGCGGCCGGCGTCGGCATCACGCTGATGCGTTGCGTCGCCATCTGCGAAGTGGTCATGAACTTCCTGCGCATCCGCCCGGTGATCCGCCCGGCGATCGGCGGTGTCGCCGTCGGCCTGATGGCCATCGTGACGCCGGAAGTGCTGTCCTCCGGTCACGGCGCCATCAAGTTCTCGGCGATGATGTCGTCGCCGTTCACGGCGGTGGCGCTGGTGTTCCTGCTCAAATCGATGGCCTCGATCGTGTCGCTCGGCACCGGCTTCCGCGGCGGCCTGTTCTTCGCCTCGCTGCTGATCGGCGCGCTCGGCGGACGGCTGTTCGCCGACACGGTGTCGCTGGTGCTGCCGTCGCTGAGCCTCGATCCGCACGTCTACACCATCGTCGGCATGGGTGCGCTGTCGGTGTCGGTGATCGGCGGACCGCTGACCATGACCTTCATCGCGCTGGAGACGACCGGCGATTTCTGGCTCACCGCGGCGGTGCTGGTGGCGATCATCGTCTCGGCGCAGGTGACGCGCGAGGCATTCGGCTACTCCTTCGCCACCTGGCGCTTCCATCTGCGCGGCGAAGGTATCCGCAGCGCGGCCGACGTCGGCTGGCTGCGCGAGCTCACGGTACGCCGCATGATGCGGCCCGACGTGCGCACGGTGCCCTCGCACACTACCGTCTCGCGCTTCCGCATGGTGTATCCGCTCGGCTCGACCTCACACGTGGTCGCGGTCGACGAAGACAAGAACTACGCGGGCATCATCCTGGTCGCCGAAGCGCACGCCGGAGAGCTCGACGAGACGAAACCGGTGCGCGACATCCTCCATTTCGAGCACGCGGTGCTGCTGCCGACCATGTCGGCGAAGGAAGCCGCGGCGCTGTTCGACAAGGCCGAGGCGGAAGCGCTCGCCGTCATCGCCTCGACCGACGAGCACGAAGTGGTCGGGCTGCTCACGGAAGCCTATGTCCTGCGCCGCTACTCGGAAGAGCTCGAGCAGCGGCGGCAGGATTTGCTCGGCGAGTAGCTACGATCCCGCCGCAGCCGGCGCCGCATCAGCCGCCACCGGAGCGGTCGCTTCCGCCTTGCGGCTCATCAGCACGATGATGAAGGCGACGACGCTCGTTCCCGCCATGCACAAGGCGACCGGCCAGGAGGCGTGATACTGCCCGATGAGCGCCGTCGCGATCACCGGCGCGAGGCCGCCGCCGAGAATGGTCGCGCCTTCGCGGCCAATCGAGATGCCGCTGTAGCGGATATTGGTGCCGAAGAAGCGCGCGAAGTAATCCGGCTGCACCGAGGAGATCGCGCCGTTGCCGAACGCGAAACCGAGCGCGATGCCGAGCACCACCAGCTCCGACGCCTTGGTCTCAAGCAGCCAGAAGAACGGGAAGGCGAACAGCACCTGAAAGCCGAGGCCGAACAGCAGCACCTTGCGGCTGCCGATCTTGTCGGCGAGCGAGCCAAACAGCACCGCCGTGACGCATTCCGCCAGCGCGGCGACAATCACCGCGTTGAGCGCCACCGAGCGCGGCAAGCCAAGCACGCCGGAGACGTAACCTAGGCTGAAAGCGGCGAAGGTGTAGAAGCTGAAATTCTCGGCGACGCGAATGAAGAAGATGATCAGGATGTTCTTCGGATGCTTGAGCGCCTCGAGCAGCGGCACCTGCTTGGTCTCGCCGCGCTTGGCGACAGCGGCGAATTCCACCGATTCACCGACATTGAGCCGGATGTAGAGGCCGACGGCGACGAGGATGGCGCTGAGCAGGAAGGGAATCCGCCAGCCCCAGGCGAGGAAGCTCGTCTCGGAAACCGTGGAGTTCACGGTGGTGAAGGCGACCGAGGCGAGCACCAGGCCGACCAGGATGCCGACGGTGATCAGGCTGCCCCAGATATTGCGTCGATTGGCTTGCGAGGACTCGACGACCATCAACGCCGCTCCGCCCCATTCGCCGCCGGTGGCGAAGCCCTGCACCATGCGCAGCACGATCAACAGGATCGGTGCGGCGACGCCAATCGAAGCATAGGTCGGCAGCAAGCCGATCAGGAACGTGGCTGCACCCATGATCAGGAGCGTGGCGATGAGCAGCGCCTTGCGGCCGATGCGGTCGCCGTAGTGGCCCGCGACGATGGCGCCGAGAGGACGCGCGAGATAGCCCGTCGCGTAGGTGCCGTAAGCGAGCAGCGTGCCGGTCAAGGCCGCGGCCTGCGGAAAGAACAGCTTGTTGAAGACGAGCGCCGCAGCCGGCAGATAGACGAAGAAATCGTACCATTCGATGACAGTGCCGATCGTGGCGGCGGTCGCGACTTTACGCATTGAGACGTTCATCGGATTCCTCCCCAGCGTGCTTGGAGTTTTGGTTGTTCAAGCTTTTGGCTCTTCGTACGGAATATGCTCTTCGGCGAGCTGCCAGATTCGGCGCGCCGCATGCGTCTGCTGTTCCTCGGCGAGATGACCGGCAAGGCCGCCAGAGCGCGAGACCACGGCGATGCTGCGCATCACGGCCGGCGGCAAGTCGATCTCGAGCAGCAGCGCGGCGATGGCGCCGGTGGCGTTGATGGTGAGATGCCGCCCCGCGGCACGGTCGAGCTCGGCGGAGAGCGCCTGCAACAGCGCGATATAGTTGCCCTGCATGCCGGCTTGGCGCGCGATGGCGAACAGCCGCGGCGAACGCGGATCGTCGGGCTTGTGGAACGGATGACCGAAGCCGGGCAGCGCCTTGCGCTCTGCGCGATGCGCCGCGACCACCTCGCGGCAGTAGGCCTGCGGATCCGGCTTGCCGATGCCCTCGGCAAGGATGCGGCCGCAGCCTTCCATGGTGCCGACAAAGACGTCGCCAATGGCCAGAAGGCCGGCAGCGATGCCGACCTGCGCCTGGCCGGGCACACTGTCGGCGGCGAGCCGCGCGATGATCGAGGTCGGCGTCCAGCCATGCTCCATCAGCGTCACCAGACAGGCATCGAGCACCGTGGTCTGGCTCGGCGTCGGCATGCGGCCGCGCAGCAGGAAATAAGTGACCGCCGTGAATGAGTGCTTGCCCATCAGGTCGTTGACCAGATCGAGCCCGCGCACGGTGATGCTGGTCTCATCTGACGTGGCGATATGGGTCTTCACCGGATCCATGATCTTCCCCTCAGCCGTTCGCGGCCGCGCTGAAATCGACGAGCTTGGTCTTGTATTCGCTGCGCGGCAGGGTGCCGAAGGGCGCCAGCTCGACGCGCACGCTGGCGACAAGGCGCGCCCGGATCGCCTGCTCGATGTCGTGCGCCAGCGCCTCTCGCGGTGGCACATCCGGCGCCAGCTCGACGACGAGCGGCAGCGGCGGTTCCTGGCGCACGCCGCGCAGCTTCGGCCGCACGGACACGGCGCCGCTCACCTGCGGCGTGAATTCGGCGACGATCGAGCGGACGGCGGAGGGGAACACGTTGACGCCGCGCACGATGAGCATGTCGTCGGTGCGGCCGATGCACCGCGCGCGCAGGCTGGTGCGCCCACAGGAGCAGCAGCTGACCTTGACGGTGACGTGATCGCGGCTGCGGAAACGCAACAGCGGAGCGGCCTCGCGCCTGAGCGCGGTATAGACGAGCTCGCCCTGCGCGCCATCTTCGAGAGAAACCGGCTTTCCATCCTCCGGATCGATCAGCTCCGCGTGCACGAAGTCGCGGCCGGAGAAATGCATGCCATCCTGCGCCTCGCATTCGCCCCACAGCGATACGGATACATCGCCGATGCCCATGGCCTCGCACAGTTTCGCGTTGAAGGTTTTTTGCAGGTGCTCGCGGATCTGCGGCTCGCCACCGCCGGGCTCGCCGGCGACGCAGATGCGCTTCAACCCCAGCTGATCCGGCACAATGCCGCGTTGCGCGAGATGCTCGGTAAGATACATCGCGTATGACGGCGTGCAGACCAGCGCCTGCGGCTTGAGGAGCTGCAGCGCGCGCGTGAGCCGCGCGGTGTTGCCGGTGCCGACCGGGATGTGACAGACGCCGAGCGCGTTGAGCGCGTCGATGGCGGCGCCGGCGACGAAGGGGCCGGCGTTGTAGGTGGTGACGATGCTCATGCCGGGGCGGATGCCGGCGGCATAATAGGAGCGCGAGGATATCTCGATCCACGCCGCGAGGTCGGCGGCCGTAAGCGGCATGTAGGTCGGATCGCCGGTGGTGCCGCTGGTCGAATAGATGCGCACGAGCTTATCGCGCGAAGCGGCCAGATGCGCCCCGAGCGGCGGATGCTGCGCCTGGCTTTGCCGGATCTCGTCCTTCTCGGTGAAGGGCAGCGCAGCAATGTCGTCGAGACCGCCCGCCGACGCGGCGGTGTCGAAGCCCGCCGCGGCCAGCTTGTCGCGATAGAAGGCGGAAGCGGCGAACAGGTAGTCGAGCTGGCGGCAGTAGGTCGCGCCGTCGCGCGCGCGCTGCTCATCCGCCGACCGGCACTCGACATCGGGACGATAGATGTCGCCGGCCGCACGCGTATTCACTTGGCACCTCCCGGACTCGCACGCCTGGCGCTCTTCGAGACGCCTTCGACTTTCTTCACGGATGCCCTCGGCTTGACGCCTCGGGCAATGTCCGTTAGACGGACAATTGACCGTTATACAGACATTAGAGAAAACCATGGGGCGCTTGTCAACGACGAGCGGATTGGCCGCCGGCGAAGACGACGCGGATTTCGTGCGCGCGCTGGCCCGCGGGCTCGCGCTGCTGGAGTGCTTCGATGCCGAGCACGGCGCGATGACGCTGACCGAGATCGCCGAGCGGGTCGAGCTCTCGCGCGGCTCGACCCGGCGGCTCCTGCTCACGCTCGAGCATCTCGGCTACCTCGGCAGCGATGGCACGCGCTTCTTTCCACGCTCACGCGTGCTCAAGCTCGGCTATGGCTATCTGTCACTGCTGCCGGTGTGGACGGCGGCGCGCACCTATCTTGCGGAGGTCGCCCGCCATACCAATGAGAGCTGCTCGGTCGCCGTGCTCGACCAATTCGACATCGTCTATGTGGCACGGCATGCGGCCAAGCGCATCCTGCACGACTACATCCCGATCGGCACGCGCTATCCGGCGCATTCGACGTCGATGGGCAAGGTGCTGCTCGCCGGATTGGCGGAGGATTCGCTCTCCGCGCATCTGCCCAAAGGCGCGCTGCCGCAATTGACGCCGAAGACCATCACCATCCCGGCTGAATTCCGCCGCGAGCTCATGCGCACGCGCGAGCGCGGCTTCGCGATCAACGACGAGGAGATCGAAATCGGATTGCGCTCGATCGCGGTGCCGATCCGTGACGGCAAGGGCGCGGTCTGCGCCGCCATCAATATCAGCGCGCCGGCGGCGCGCGTGTCGGTGGAGCAATTGAAGGACTGGCTGCCGACGCTGCGCCAAGCGAGCGAGGCGATCACGCTGCTGATGACGCATCGCTAGCGGCCACGCGCGGCGATTGCGCCGCGGCAGCTAGCGCTTCATCACCAGCCCCTGCCCGGTCGGCAATTCGAGGATCACCTGTCCGCGCGCGGCCATGAATTCATCCGCGACCTGCTTCTGCTTGTCGAAGAGGATCCAGCCGTAATCGTCGAACAGAATGACACCGCCGGGCACGACGCGATCGTACAGCGCCTCGAGCGCCAATCGCTCGGGCGCCGGCGCGTTCATGTCGAGGTGCAGGAAGGAGATCGTCTCGGGCGCAGTGCCGGCGAGCGCGTCGGGAACGACGCCGCGGATGACGCGCACATAATCCTTGTTGCGAAACCGCGCCTGTACGCGTTCGTAGAGGCCGTCGACCGTGTAGGCCTGCTGCGCAAACGCGAAGAATTGCGGCGCGCCGGGATAATCGTCCGGCGAGGAGTAGCGGTCGGAGAATCCGCAGAAGGTGTCGTAGAGATAGAGCGTGCGCCCATGCCGGCGCAGATCGACCATTTCGGTGAGCACGAACGACATGTCGCCTTCATAGACGCCGCATTCGACGAAATCGCCGTCGAGCCTGACCGCCTGGCGCGCGGCCCACACCAACGTGTGCAGGCGCCAGGCAATGCCGTCCGGAGACTTGTACTGGTTCTCACCGGTACGGCTGCTGCAGCGAGCAATCGCGGCGCGAAAATCCGGATCGGCTTTGAACGCCGCCGCCTTGTCGAGCGTCAGCAGGCGATCGCCCCAGAAGAGGGACGCATGATGCGGGCGGATGGCTTCGATCGCCTGATCGAGCAGCGTGGCCGCTTGCGCCGGCGACATCGGATGAGAGCTCATGGGCGCCTCGTTGTCTCAGCGACGCCATCATACAGAAAGCCCCCGCGGTCTCCCGCGGGGGCTTTCCGGTTTGCGGAGGGCAGCAACCCTGTCCACAAACAAACTGGTTCTGTGTCGCGCGCAAAAGCAAAAACGGCCGCCATTGCTGGCGGCCGTCGAAGCAATAGCGATCATCGTGATGAGGCAAACGTCCTTGGCAGACCCGGCAGCGACCTACTCTTCCAAGCCTTGAGACTTAGTACCATCGGCGCTGAGGAGTTTAACGGCCGAGTTCGAGATGGGATCGGGTTCAGGCTCCTCGCTAAAACCACCGGGTCGGCGAAAGACGAAATGCAAGCAAGCTGTCGCGAGCGAAAGCACGCGCGGACGAAAATCCGCGCGCTGCTGTTCGCAAGCAGGAATCTTTCTCAATCAGCGTTCCCACCCATTCGCCAAGGAATGGGCATTGGAAATGAGAGCGATCAAGTCAATCGAGCTATTAGTACCGGTAAGCTCAACGCGTTGCCGCGCTTACACACCCGGCCTATCAACGTGGTGGTCTACCACGGCTCTCAAGGGAGAACTCGTTTCGAGGTGGGTTTCTCGCTTAGATGCCTTCAGCGATTATC
>DASRGN010000051.1:0-65724 GCA_035651015.1 Pseudolabrys sp.
GTTCTTGACGATGAGGTCGCGGCCCTCGACCAGCTCGATGCCGAGCTTGTCGGCGAGGAACGAGTGCTCATAATAGGCGGAGTTGTAGATGCCGGGCGTCAGCAGCACGACGTTCGGTTCGGACGGCGCCGACGGCGGCGCGATCGATTTCAGCGTCGCCAGGAGCTCGTCCGGATAATTCTCGACCGGCGCGATGCGGTAGCGCGAGAACAGCTCCGGAAACAGCCGCAGCATGATCTCACGGTTCTCCAGCATGTAGGAGACGCCGGACGGGGTGCGCGCGTTGTCTTCAAGAACGTAGAATGTGTCGGCGTCGACCCGCACGATATCGATGCCGGCGATATGCACGTAGAGGTCGTGCGGCACCTTCTGGCCGTTCATTTCCGGACGGAACACCGGATTCTGGAAGACCAAATCTTCCGGCACGACGCCGGCCTTGAGGATTTCGCGGCGGCTATAGACGTCCTTGATGTAGGCGTTGATCGCCTTGACGCGCTGCTCGAGGCCGCGCCGCACGATGTCCCATTCCTTCGCCGCGATGATGCGCGGGATGACATCGAACGGGATCAGCCGCTCGGTCGCTTCCGGATCGCCATAAACGGCGAAGGTGATGCCGATGCGGCGGAACAGCAGCTCCGCTTCGCGGCGGCGGAAATCAAGCACGTCCGGCGCAATTTGGTCGAGCCATTGCGACAGCCCGGCATAGGCCGGTCTCACCGCGCCAGCGCTGTCCCGCATCTCATCGAACATGTCGCAAATCCGGCCCGCTCAATCAAAACGCGCAAACGCTTCAGGGGACGAAACACGGCGACGAAGCCCCCAACAATGTACAGTTCAAGCAATCTTCGCGCCAAATAGTTCCGGCGGGGAAGCGGCCGGGTCCCTGCCGAAAACCGGCTTTTGCACAGGATTTGGGCGGATTGACCGGGGCTGCGGCGAGCCTTGAGCCGCTGCCGCCACCGCGCTACAGGAAATCATGCACGGAGATCGCACCTATGGCCGATGATGGGGCCAATACCGATGGCGGCGTGGTGACTGCCGCCATTCTCGTGATCGGCGACGAAATCCTTTCGGGCCGTACCAAGGACAAGAACATCGGCTACATCGCCGAGTACCTGACCAATATCGGCATCGACCTGAAGGAAGTGCGCGTCGTCCCCGACGTCGAGGCCGAGATCGTCGCCGCGCTCAACGCGCTGCGCCACAAGTTCACCTATGTCTTCACCACCGGCGGAATCGGTCCGACCCACGACGACATCACCGCCGAATGCGTCGCCAAAGCCTTCGGCGTGCCGATCGACGTCGACCCGCGCGCCCGCGCCATCCTGGAAGAGCGTTTCGCCAAGACCGGCACCGAGATGAACGAGGCGCGGCTGCGCATGGCGCGCATTCCCAAAGGCGCCGACCTTGTCGTCAACAAGGTGTCCGGCGCGCCGGGATTCTGGATCGGCAATGTCATCGTCATGGCCGGCGTGCCGGCGATCATGCAGGCGATGCTCGATGAGGCTGCGATCAAGCTCAAAGGCGGCGCCAGGATGCTGTCGGAGACCGTGCGCGCCGACGCGCGCGAAGGCGACGTCGGCAGCGAGCTCGGCGCCGTTGCCAAGGCGCATCCCGAGGTGGTGATCGGCAGCTATCCGTTTTTCGACGAGAAGCTCGGGCCCAACACCAATATCGTGATCCGCGCGCGTGATGCCGCGAAGCTCGCCGCCGCCAAGGCATCCGTCGAGGCGATGCTCGTCGACGTCAAGACGAAGCTCAAGACGGCTTAGCGCCGGAGAGTTTGCCGATGCAGCAGGACGCAAAGGCGAAAGAGCAGCCACCGCGGGACAAAATCTTCCCGGTGTCGTGGGACCAGTTCCACCGCGACGCGCGCGCGCTCGCCTGGCGGCTCACCGGAGCCGGACCGTTCCAGGCCATCGTTTGCGTCACCCGCGGCGGCCTGGTGCCGGCGGCGATCGTGGCGCGCGAGCTCAATGTGCGGCTGATCGAGACCGTCTGCGTCGCCAGCTATCATGACTACAGCAATCAGGGCGAGCTCAAGGTGCTCAAGGGCATCGCCAGCTCGATCGTCGGCATCGGCGGCGGCAACGGGCAGGGCGTGCTGATCGTCGATGACCTCGTCGACACCGGAAAGACCGCACGCATCGTGCGCGACATTTTGCCCAAGGCGCATTTCGCCACGGTCTACGCCAAGCCGATGGGGCGGCCGCTGGTCGACACCTTCATCACCGAGGTGTCGCAGGACACCTGGATCTATTTCCCCTGGGACACCGGGCTCGCCTTCCAGCCGCCGATCCACGGTAGCGGCGACTGATCTGTTCGCCTATCCTCGCTACAACAAAAAACGATAAGGGGAGGAACATGCTCACACGACGCGCACTCGTCGGCGGTGTTGGTTCGCTCACGGTCATGGGCGGGTTCTCGGCCCGCGCCCAAAGCGGCTATCCCGATCACACGATCCGCATCCTCGTCGGCTATCCCGCGGGCGGTGGCGTCGACATCGTGGCGCGGCTCCTCGCCGAGCAGATGAAGAACACGTTCCGCCAGCCGGTCATCGTGGAGAACCGCACTGGCGCCAGCGCGATGATCGCCTCGGCGGCGGTCGCGCATGCGGCGCCTGACGGCTACACGCTGCTCGCCGCTGCGTCCGGCGAGGTGGCGATCAATCAGCATCTGTTCAAGGACCGCATGACCTACGATCCGGCGCGCGAGCTCACGCCAGTCGCGCTTGTCGGCATCGTGCCCTGCGTCGTCGTCGTCAAAGCCGACTCTCCGGTGCACAATCCGGCCGAGCTCGTGGCCTATGCCAAGGCCAACCCGCACAAGCTGTCGTTCTCGTCCTCCGGCGTCGGCAATCCGCAGCATCTCGCCGGCGAGCTGATGAACACAATGGCGGGCATCGACGTGCTGCACGTGCCGTATCGCGGCTCGGCGCCGGCGGTCACCGACGTGGCGACCGGTGCGGTCACCATGAGCTTCTCCAGCCTCGCCGCGGTGCTGCCGCTGATGCAGGGCGGAAAAATCCGCGCGGTGGCGGTGACCTCGCTCGAGCGCATGCCCCAGCTCCCCGACGTCGCGCCGCTCGCCGAGGGCTCGCCTGGCCTCAAGGGCTACGAGCTCCTTAACTGGTTCGGCATCTTCATCACCGCCGGCACGCCGGAGCCGATCGTCGCCAGGCTCAACGACGTCATCAACACGGCGCTCAAGAATAAGGCGATTGCCGACAACCTCACCGCGCAGGGCATCGTGCCGAAGCCGATGACGCATGTGGAATACAAGCGTTTCGTCGAGTCCGAGACGGCGAAATTCGCCAAGGTCATGCAGGACGCCAAGATCAAGGGGGAGAATTAGCGCAAGCGTCGCCGGCTCAGGGGCCTGCGCGCGGTCCAGCGATCGGCTATGCTGTCGCCGCATCCGTCCGGGAGGACAGCCGATGAACGTCAAGCCGAAGACCGACAACGCCACGCCGCTCGACGACAAGCGCTCACACGTGGTGCGCGCCAACGATCTGCCGTGGGAGAAGGCTCGTTTCCCCGGCTGCGAGACCAAGACGCTGCTATTTGACGCGAAGAGCGGGCTTGCGACCGTGCTGATGCGCATGGCGCCCGGCGCGACGCTGCCGGACCACGAGCATGTGCTCATTGAGCAAACCTATGTGCTCGAGGGCTCGCTCGTCGACAAGGAAGGCGCCGACGCCGGGCTCGAGATCGGCCCCGGCGAGTTCGTCTGGCGTCCGGCCGGCAGCCGGCATTCCGCCTGGAGCCCCAGGGGCGGCGTGTTCCTGGGGATCTTCCAGGTGCCCAACAAGTTCTTCGAGACCGACGGCCGCGTCACCGATGCCTCGGGTCGCGACTGGGACCCGGTGTGGAAGTCGGTGCTGGACGCCAAGTAACGCAGGCGCGCCGCCGCACGTTTGATGGCCGCGCAAGCGATGCTAGAACCGCCGCGGGCCGGCGTGGCGGAATGGTAGACGCATCGGACTTAAAATCCGTTGGGGGGAAACTCCCGTGCAGGTTCGAGTCCTGCCGTCGGCACCAGAAAATCAAGAAGTTAGCTGTTTGATGTCGACAAGTGAATTTGTGGCTAGCCTCTCATCAGCCACACACATCGCGCGTCAGATTTTTCCGTGAAATTGCGCGCGTAGAGAACTTCGGAGCTATCGTTTGAGTACCCGCAAACATTTTATGATCGGTCTCGATGCGCCGGAGGATTTCGAAAAGATCTTCGAAAAGGCGAACACATTAAGCGAAGTCGGGATGTATGCGGAAGCTGTTCCACTCTTTGAACGTCTCTATAAAGGTCACGAAACGCTGGTAGCTCCGCAACTTGGCTTCATCTATTCACAAGAAGAATTTGAAGGTCGCAATAATTCCATCGCCGCAAGATATTATCGCGTTGCAGCCGAGAGCGGCGATGCCTACTCGCAATACGCGTTGGCCGGCTTGTTGCGCCGATCAGGCGATCCAGAGCAAGCAATGGAATGGTATCGGCGCGCGAGTAGTGCTGGACATGGGACAGCCTCTTACATGCTTTTTCAGATGCACAGATCGCGGGGGAATAAATCGCTTTCCGAACAATTCTTCAGATTGGCCGTCCAGCAAGGCAATCCGATTGCGATTCAACGCTTCGCAATCCGACAGACCTTCGGTCGATATGGGATTGGAGCGATCCCTAGCGGCATTTGGACCTATTTCAGCAACATGCGGAATCTTCTTCGGTTCGTTAGAAGCCATGTGCCGCGAGGCTGAGCGTCCATGATGTTGCCGTCGGCACCACTGACTCAAGAGACCTTGAAATGGTGCCGCGTGAACTGCGCGACCGCCTCCCACCACTTCCGCAGCTCGGCGATCGCGAAACGCCACCACACAAGCCACCACGGATCGGGCGGGATCACCACCATCGTGCGTCGCGCCTTGGGGTCGAGATAGCCGAGCGCGAGGAGGAGCTCTTCGAACGAAGAGCGCGCGATGGATCGATCCTGCAGGCGCACGAGCACGGTCCGGCACTGCGCGAGCCCGGCGATATGAAATCGGCAGCCGCTTCCTTGAACATGCTCGAGACAGGCGCGGTAGTGCGTACCGGCGATGGGGAAGGGATCGAACACCGGCGTGTCGGCCGTCAGCTGATAGAGATGTCGGATCTCCGCCGCCTTGTTGGTCTCGACGACGAGGAAATGTTCTTCGTTACTGCCGAGCCAGACGGCAATCTCAGAGCGGGACTTCGGCCAGAGCAGGACCGGTTTGGTCGTCATGGTGCAGGCGCCATTCCCGGCCGGATCGGGTGTCCGGTCGGCGGAACGGGAGGCCAACGCATACCGCCGAAATCCGTTCAAGGGTCCCGGCATTGATTTGGATCAAACCGGGAGCCGAATCTCCGGCTAATCTGTGCAAAAGCCATGGGGTGGAGTGCGAACGCGTGCCGACGACTGATTTGTTGCAGAGATGTACGGCTGCGGCGCTCAATGGCGCCGATTTTCCGACGATCTGGCACGATATCATCAAGGGACACCCGGTGGTGGTGGGGGTGCCGGTCCAGGCCGATCTCAATCGCTTGGAAATCCCGCTGCTCAACCATCAGCGGCTGGTGTTCGACTCGGTCGCCAAAGAATTCCGCATCGCCTGAGCACGGTGGACTACCTCGCCACGAGCGATGCTCAGGCCTCTTTCATCTTCGAATAGTGCCGGCGCGCCTTGGCACGGTTGCCGCAGGAGCTCATCTGGCACCAGCGGCGCGTCCCGCCCTTGCTGGCGTCGACGAACAGCCACAGGCATTTTTCGTTGGCGCATTGGCGGATGCGCCGGGCACCTGAACTGACCAGCAGATCGGCGGCAGACCACAGCACTGGAGCGAGTAGCCGCGCGGCGCTCGGCCGTGGCGTGTCGATGCGCCAGCCGTAACCGCTATCAGCGCGCGCAAGCGCAGTGCGCGCCGGAGCCTCGGCGAGCGCCGCATTCAATGCTGCGAAATCCGCATTGTCCGCGGGCTTGCCGGCGGCGAGTGCGCTGAACGTCCGGTAGATGCCTTCACGTAGCGCGAGCGCATCGGCAAACAGCGCGTCCGCTTTTTTTGGATGCTCGCGCGCCCACGCTCGCATCGGCGCCAGCGCCGCAGCGCCAACGCCACGTTCGAGAAAGCCGGCGAGGTCGTCGAAGCCGTGCAGCGTCTCGGCTGCTGGTGCGCTGCCGCGCCAATACTGCGTGTTGGCGAAGTCGAGACAGAGGTCGTCGCGGACACTGGCGATCAGCATGGGAGCAGCGGGCCTCGAATCCCTTGGTTCACGTCCATACTAACCCCTATGCCGGTTGACAAAGCATGAGCGCTTTTCTAGGAACATATAACCAGATAACTGGTTATGTAGTTATAAACGTGAAAGCAACAAGGAGAGCTGCCATGTTCGATCACGTGTCCATCGGCGTCCGCGACATCGCCCGCACCAAGCGCTTCTACGATGCGGCGTTAAAACCGCTCGGGCTGACCTGCCTCAGCGAAGGGGCGGAGTCTCTGGGCTATGGCCGCGACAAGGTGGGCTTCTGGATCAGCGCCAGTGCGCGGCCGGTTGCCGCCGATACGGCATCCGGCCTGCATTTCTGCTTCGCGGCGCCAGACAGCGCGAGCGTCGACGCCTTCCACGCGGCAGCGCTGCGCGCCGGCGGAAAGGACAACGGCCAGCCGGGTGTGCGCCCCGATTATTCCGAGACCTATTACGCGGGCTTCGTCGTCGATCCTGACGGCTATCGCCTCGAGGCCTATTGCAACAGCGGCAAACCGTGAGTGTAGGGAGGCAGTAATGGCAATGAACCCGATGCTCGACGCGCTCCACGCGCCGGCTCCGAACCCGGCGCTCGCAGACAAGCTCTCGCTCTATGGTCAATTCGTCGGCTCGTGGGACATCGACGTCGACTATCAGATCCCGGGCGGGCCGCGTCTCCAGGCGCCGGCGGAATGGCATTTCGCCTGGGGGCTCGAGGGCGCGATCATTCAGGATGTCTGGATTTGCCCGACGCGCAGGTTTCGGGTCGGCAAGCCAGCCGAACCGTGGCATCGCTACGGGACGACGTTGCGTCGGTATGACCCGACGATCGATGCTTGGCACATCGCCTATTTCGATCCCCTGCGGGCCTTCGAGATCCGCCAGATCGGGCGGGCCGCCGGCAATGAGATCGTGCAGATGCAGGTCGGCGACCACAATGGCGTGTTGCGGCGGTGGCGGTTCCTCGATATCGCCAAGGACACCTTTCGCTGGCTCGGCGAAATTTCCTGGGACCGCGGCGGCAACTGGACCTTCGAGCTGGAGATGCAAGCGCGCAGACAATCGTGATGACGCAAGCACAAGAACAGCAAGCGCAGCACTACTGCTTGTTCGAGACCGCGCTCGGCACCTGCGGTGTCGCCTGGAGCGAGCACGGTCTCACGCGCGTGAATCTTCCCGAGCGCGACCGCGCCGCGATCGAGCGGCGGCTGCAGGCGGGCAAGCGCAGCAGCGCTGAGCCGCCGGCCGTGGTCCGCAATGTCATCGCCGCCCTGCAGCGCTATATGGCGGGCACGCCGGTCGCGTTTGATGATGTCCTCATCGATTGGACCGGCGTTGATGACTTCCGCCGCGATGTCTACGACGCCGCGCGCAAGGTCGGCTGGGGCGAGACGGTGACTTATGGCGAGCTGGCGAAGCGGGCGGGCTATGACGGGCAGGCGCAAGAGGTCGGGCAGGCGATGGCGCGCAATCCAGTGCCAGTGGTGATGCCGTGCCATCGCGTGCTGGCGAGCGGCGGCAAGCTCGGCGGCTTCTCGGCTTATGGCGGCACGCTCACCAAGGAGCGCCTGCTCATTCTCGAAGGCGTCGGCAGCCCGCGGTTGCCCGGACTGTGACGTGCGATCTTACGCGGTTGGGAGCGCCTCGATCACGATCGCAGTCGGCGCGAAGCAGGCGTCTTCAAGGCAACGCAGCGCCTGCTCGCGCAACGCCTCGGCGGCGGCATGGTCGCATTGCTGGTCCGCCTGCTGAAAACATTTTTCAGCCAAATCGATCAGCTCTTTAGCGGTCGTCATCGTGACCTCCACAATGGCGGTAAATTCTGCGAGTGGCGGTGAGGCAGCTTTGATATAAGTCAACAGCATACGAATCGTTGCGGACGACGTTTCGGCACGAACAAAAAAATGCGCATAGGTAAAGTGATGCTGCGATCGATGAACGTGCTGGGGCTGCTGGCATTGGCCGCCGCTCTTGGCGGGTGCAGCACCACCGAGGACTCCCAGGCGCGGATGTTCGCCAATCCGGGGCAGTTCGAGCTGTTCGATTGTCCGCGGCTGGCGATGCGCGCGCAGGAGCTGGCGAAGCGCGAGCAGGAGCTCCGGATGCTGACGGCCAAGGCCGGTGACGATGCCGCCGGCCGCTTCATCGCCGGTCAGGCCTATCACAGCGAATACATGCAAGTCCGCGGGCAGCTCGGCGAAATCGCCCGCATGCAAGCGATAAAGAACTGTGATGCGACGAATGCCCGTCCGCGCCAGCAGCGAGTCTTGCCGGCGCCGCCGCGCAAAGACCAGCGCTCATAAAAGCTTCATCGCTGAGAGTGGGCTGCCATCGGCGTCCAGGGCGCCGGTCATGGAACTTTTTGTTCCGCTGCGCCATTGAGCCCTGGATTGGAAACGGCTTGGGCAACCGCCATGAATACGCTCATCAGCGTGCTTATTACATTCCTCGTCGTCATTCTGGTGCTCTATCTCGTGAACATGCTGCCGCTTGACGGGCGCGCCCGGCAGATCGTGCGCGTGATCGTCATCGTGATCGGCATCGTGTCGCTGTTGAAATACCTGGCAGTGTTCTGATGGCGCTGCCACCGGATCCACGCGACAAGCCGGGTGAGCGGCCCGACCGCGTGCCGCCGAAGCCTCCAGACCGACCGGAGCGCGAGCCGATCGTGCCGCCCGATCAGGATCCGCCGATCGACGATCCGGTGCCGCCGTTGCCAGGCGGCGAGCCGCCGCCCTTGCAGGTGTGAACGGACCGAGCTGCTATAATCGCCGCGACAATTTTTCGGCGGCGAGGGGCAATGGCACAATCACTGGCAGATGCGGCGGGGCACGAGCTCGTCGCCATGTACCGCAAGCGCGAAGCGTCACCGGTCGAGGTGACGCGCGCGGTGCTCTCGCGCATCGATGCGCTCAACGGCCGTTACAACGCGTTTTGCCTGGTCGATGCAGAGCGCGCGCTCGAGGCCGCGCGGCAATCGGAAAGCCGCTGGATGAAAGGCGCGCCGGCGAGCGCCATCGACGGTCTGCCAGCAACGATCAAGGATATCATCCTCACCAAGGCTTGGCCGACGCTGCGCGGCTCGCGCACCGTCGAGCGCGACCAGCCGTGGACCGAGGACGCGCCGGTCACCGCGCGACTGCGCGAAGCCGGCGCGGTGATCTTGGGCAAGACCACGACGCCTGAGTTCGGCTGGAAAGGCGTGTGCGATTCGCCGCTGACCGGCATCACGCGCAATCCATGGAATCCGGCGTTGACGTCGGGCGGCTCGAGCGGCGGCGCCGCATTGGCGGCAGCGTTCCGCATGGGCTGCCTGCATGTCGGCACCGACGGCGGCGGCTCGATCCGCATCCCCGCCGGTTTCAGCGGCGTCTTCGGCATCAAGCCGACCTTCGGGCAGGTCGCGGCCTATCCGCTGAGCCCCTTCGGCACCATCGCGCATATCGGGCCGATCACGGCCAATGTTGAAGACGCCGCGCGCATGCTCACGGTGCTCTCGCGCCCCGACACACGCGATTGGTATGCGCTGCCGCCAAGCGTTCGCGATTTCAGCAAAGGCCTTGATGCCGGCGTCAAAGACTTGCGTATCGCGCTGAGCATGACGCTTGGTTATGCCTCGGTTGACTCCGAGGTCGCGGCTCTGGTCGAGCGCGCGGCCAAGGTGCTCGCGGAGGAGGGTGCAATCGTCGAGCGCCGCGATCCCGGGTTTCCCGATCCGTTCGAGACGTTCCGGCTGCATTGGTTCAGTGGCGCCTCGCTGGTACGCCGGGCCATTCCTGCCGAGCGCTGGCCGCTCCTCGATCCCGGCTTCGCCGCAGTCGCCGAGGCGGGCGAGCGCATCCCGCACATGGATTATGTGACGGCGGTGGACCGGCGAGGCGCGCTCGGCTTTCACATGCAGCAGTTTCATACCGAGTACGACATTCTGCTCACGCCGACGCTGCCGCGTCCTGCCTTCGAAGCGGGACAAGTGTCGCCAAACGGCGTCGACCAGTCGAACTGGATGCATTGGACGCCGTTCAGCTATCCGTTCAACCTCACGCAGCAGCCGGCGGCGTCGATCCCATGCGGCTTCACCGCCGCCGGACTACCGGTCGGGCTGCACATCGTCGCTGCCAAATATCGCGACGACCTGGTGCTGCGTGTCGCGCGCGCCTATGAGCGGCGACATCCGATCAACCTGCCGCCGTTACCCGCCTGAAATTCCTATCCGCGGTTGCCGACTAAAGCTATCGATGCGTCGGATCTTCAGGCTGGCTCTTCGACGAATCGTGGCATCGTAGTGTTAGCAGAAGCGTGGTGCCCCGCTTCGGGATAGACTCAAATTAGAGCCTCAGAAGCAACAGATTTAGGCGAGGTTCTGCGTCACGCACCCGCTCAAAATCGCGATCAGTGGAGACTACTATGATATTTCGTTCTAAGGCCTGCGAACAAATCCAGATGTCATTTTCGTTGATGCCTAATCGAAAACCGGTAGCGGCATTAATCCAATTTTCTATGAACTGGCCGCGTTGTGCTCTGCTGGCATTCGGCATGTAGTGCACGACCATGTCTCTCAATTGGCCAAGGGTGTAGCGCATGACACAACATCCAGACTTGTGGTTAACAACAAATTGACCGGGACGACTCGACAAATTAACAGGTGGAACGTAATAAGAACAAAATGGGAAGTCGAGCCCAAATGCGGGAACACTTTGGCGCTACCTTTGATCCGAACGATGAGCCGCTGCCAGCTTAGAGCTTCACCCCGCGCAGCCGCAGCGCATTGCCGACAACGCTGACCGAGGACAACGCCATCGCCGCCGCGGCGATGATCGGCGACAGCAGAATGCCGAACACCGGGTAGAGCACGCCGGCCGCGATCGGGACGCCGGCGGCGTTGTAGATGAAGGCGAAAAACAAGTTCTGCCGGATATTGCGCATGGTGGCGCGCGACAGCGACTGCGCACGCACGATGCCGGTGAGATCGCCTTTGGTCAGGGTCACGCCGGCGCTTTCCATGGCCACGTCGGTGCCCGTGCCCATGGCAATACCGACGTCGGCGGCGGCCAGCGCCGGTGCGTCGTTGACGCCGTCGCCGGCCATGGCGACGACGCGGCCTTCGCGCCGTAGCTTCTCGACGACGCTCCCCTTCTGCTCCGGCAGCACCTCGGCTTCGATGTCCGTGATGCCGAGCCGCCGCGCGATCGCCTGTGCGGTGGTGCGATTGTCGCCAGTGAGCATGACAATGCGCAGCCCTTTGCTGCGTAGCGCATTGAGCGCATCAGTGGTCGTGGTCTTGATCGGATCGGCGATGGCGATGATGCCGGCGAGCTTGCCGTCAATGGCGGTGATGATCGTTGTGGCGCCCTCTGCGCGCAGGCGGTCCGCCTCCGCGGCGAGCGGAGCGGTGTCGATGCCGAGCTCGGCAAGGAATTTGGCATTGCCGATGACGACGCGTTTGCGCTCGACCACGCCGATGGCGCCTTTTCCGGCGGGCGCATCGAACCCGCGCACCGGTGCGAGGGTGAGCTTGCGGTCTCTCGCCGTGGCGACGACGGCGCTCGCCAATGGGTGTTCACTCGACTGTTCGACGCTAGCCGCGGCGCCCAATACATCGTCTTCGGTGAAGCCGGATGCAGGGACTACGGCGACGACCTTCGGCTTGCCCTCGGTCAGCGTCCCGGTCTTGTCGACGACCAGCGTATCGACCTTTTCCAGGCGCTCGAGTGCCGCGGCATCCTTGATGAGCACGCCAATCTGCGCGCCGCGGCCGACGCCGACCATGATCGACATCGGCGTGGCGAGCCCAAGCGCGCATGGGCAGGCGATGATGAGCACGCTCACAGCGGCGACGAGACCAAACGTGAACCGCGGCTCGGGCCCAAAGGTTGTCCAGGCGCCGAATGCGGCGACCGCAGCGAGGATCACCAGCGGAACGAACCAGCCGGAGACTTGATCGGCGAGACGCTGGATCGGCGCGCGGCTCCGCTGGGCCGAGGCGACCATCTGCACGATCTGTGCAAGGAGGGTATCGCGCCCGACCTTCTCGGCGCGCATGACGAAGCTGCCGCTCTGGTTCAGCGTGCCGGCGATGACCTTGCCGCCGCTCTCCTTGGTCACCGGCATGGACTCGCCGGTCACCATGGACTCGTCGAGCGCAGAGCGGCCTTCGATCAGCGTGCCGTCGACGGGGACTTTTTCGCCGGGGCGCACGCGCAAGCGGTCACCAGCGGCAACGACATCGAGGCTGACGTCCTCCTCGGTGCCATCATCCTTGATGCGGCGCGCAGTCTTCGGCGCGAGGTCAAGGAGCGCTCTGATGGCGCCAGACGTGGCTTCGCGCGCGCGCAGCTCGAGCACCTGGCCGAGCAGCACCAGCACGGTGATCACCGCGGCCGCTTCGAAATAGGTGGCGACGGCGCCGTCGTGGGCGCGCACCGCCGCGGGGAACAGCTGCGGGAAGATGGTCGCGACGATGCTGTAGCCCCAGGCGATGCCGGTGCCGAGCGCGATCAGCGTGAACATGTTGAGATTGCGCGTGCGCAGCGATTGCAGCCCGCGCACGAAGAAGGGAAAGCCCGCCCATAAAACGACGGGCGTAGCCAGCGCGAGCTGGATCCAGTTGGAGAGCGTCTGGTCGAGCCAGTTGTGCGCGCCGGCGAGATGGCCGCCCATTTCCAGCACGAAGACGGGCAGCGCGAGCGCAAGCCCGATCCAGAACCGCCGCGTCATGTCGACGAGCTCGGGATTCGCGCCGCTGTCCGCCGTGACCATCTCGGGCTCAAGTGCCATGCCGCAGATCGGGCACGCGCCCGGGCCGATCTGATGGATCTGCGGATGCATCGGGCAGGTGTAGATCGTGCCTTCCGGCATCGGCTCCGGTGCTTGCTTCGGGCCGAGATATTTCTGCGGATCGGCGGCGAACTTGGCGCGGCAGCCGGCGGAGCAGAAGTAGTAGGTCTCGCCTTGCAACTGATATCGGTGCTTGGCGGTAGCCGGATCGACGCTCATGCCGCAGACCGGATCGATCGCGTGATGGTCGGACGCCGAGTGATGATGATGCGCGTGGTGCTGATCTTCGTTCATGACGTTCGACAAGGTTGAGGGCTTGTAGGAGATACCCTGGGGGGGTATATAACGAGCATGGACAAGGACAGCAAGGGCGCAGCGATCAAGCGGCTCGGCCGTATCGAAGGCCAGGTGCGCGGCTTGGCGCGCATGGTCGAGGACGACCGCTACTGCATCGACATCGTGACGCAGATCGGGGCGGTGCGCGCGGCGTTGCGGCGCGTCGAGGAGGAAATCCTGCGCGAGCATGTCGCGCATTGCGTCGAGCACGCGATCGCCTCCGGCGACAAGCGCGATCAGCGGCAAAAGATCGCCGAGCTCATGGACGTGATGGGCCGCAGCGCGCGTTAGCGCATGCTCAGTGCGCCGCGCAGGTCTTCAGGCCGACCAGGCTGTAAAGCGGGCAGACCGCGAAGATCGCGGTGAAAATAAGCACGGCTCCGAGCCAGCCCAGCCAGTTGTACCCGCTATCCGGCGCGATGATGCCGACAGCGAAGGTCAACAGCGCCGCGCCGACGATGATCCGCAGGACGCGATCGATCGTTCCGAGGTTGACGGTCATGATGGAATCTCCATGCGAACGGCCCATTAGGGCTCGCGGCACGGACGACTCCATTGATCAAGGTCAATACTGCCTCAGGCGAATTTCTGCCGCGCCAGCCGCGCGCCCTTGCCAAGCGCATCAAGCTTGGCGATGGCGATGTCGCGGTGCATCGGCGCCATGCCGCAATTGGTGCAGCAGACGATGCGTTCCTTGGGAACGTATTTCATCACCTCGCCGAGCGTGGTCACGATATCGTCCGGCGTTTCCACCTTGTCGGTGGCGACGTCGATGACGCCGACCAGCACATCCTTGCCCTCGAGCAGAGAGAGCAGCTTCATCGGCACCCGCGAATTGATGCACTCCACGGAGACCTGATGCAGACGGCTCTTCGCCAGCGCCGGGAAGATCTCCTCGTACTGGCGCCACTCGCCGCCGAGCGTGGCTTTCCAGTCGACATTGGCCTTGATGCCGTAGCCGTAGCAGATGTGCACGGCGGTGGTGCAGGCGAGGCCATCGATCGCGCGATGCAGCGCCTCGACGCCCCACGTCTTCACCTCGTCCATGTACACATTGAACGCCGGCTCATCGAACTGGATGACGTCGATGCCGTCCTTCTCCAGCGCACGCGCTTCCTGGTTGAGCAAATCGGCGAAGGCCATCGCCATTTTCACGCGATCGCCGTAGTGCTTGTCGGCGACAGTGTCGACCAGCGTCATCGGTCCCGGCATGGTGATCTTGAGCTTGTGCGCCGTATGCTTGCGCGCGTGCCGCGCTTCGCTCTGATGCACGCGGCCTTTGAGCCGCAGTGCGCCGGTCACCATCGGCACCATCGCTTTGTAGCGATTGTTGCGGATGCCCATCTCGACCTTATGCGCGAAATCGATGCCGTCGACGAATTCGACGAAGCCGTGCACGAAATGCTGACGCGACTGCTCGCCGTCGCTGACGATGTCGATGCCGGCATCTTCCTGCAGCTTGATCGCCAGCAGCGTGGCGTCGAGCTTGCCGGCCTCGAGATCGGCGCCGGAGAGGCGCCACGGCGCCCAAAGCTTGTCGGGCTCGGCCAGCCAGGACGGTTTCGGCAGGCTGCCGGCAACGGTGGTCGGGAACATGAGCGTTTCCAGTTTTATGGTTTTGTTGGCGGACGCCAATTATAGAGCCAATCATAGCGCTTGAGCAGGCTGTCGCCGCCGCGCGCGCGCATGAAAAGATTGCGCAAGTACCCTTCGGGTCCCGACATCCCATAGATGCGCGCCTGCCGCCGCGAGGCGCGCTGCACTTTGGTTGTGCGTGGGCGACGCGTACGCTCGTAGCGCCGCAGCGCGCGGGTGGGCCGCTCGAGATTATTGGCAAGCGCGTCGGCCAGGACAGGACCATCCTCGATCGCCGTGCCCGCGCCTTGCGCCAGGAACGGCAGCATCGGATGGGCCGCGTCGCCCAAGAGCGTCACCGGCCCACGGCCGCCGCGATGTGGGCGCGGGCGGTCGAACAGCGCCCATTTCTGCCAGCGCTCGGGCAGCGACAACAGGTCGCGCGGCGCTTGCGCCCAATCCCAGCGCGAAAAGTGGCGCAGCAGCTCTTCGCTCTCGCCGGCGGAAGTCCAGCCCTGCTGCCGCCACTGATCCTGGACAATGACGACGATGTTGATCAGCGCGCCGCCCTTCACCGGATAGTGGACGACATGCGCGTCCTGGCCGAGCCACAGGTGCACCAAGGGCTCGCGGAATTCCGGGATCACCGATTCCGTCGGCACCAGCGCGCGCCACGCGGTGCGATTGCGAAACTTCGGCGCCGGGTCGCGGCGTAGCCGCGCACGCACGCTCGACCAGATGCCGTCAGCGCCGACGAGCGCGATGCCGGTGTCGTCGCCGACCTGTCCGGCGCTGCGCCACTGCACGGTGACACCGTTGCTGTGCACCGCGAAGTCCTCGACGCGCGCGTCGAGCTTGAGCGTGATCTCCTGTCGGCCGCGGACGGCCTCGGCGAGCGCGGCCTGCAGATCGGCGCGATGCATGATCCAGTAGGGGGCGCCATAGCGTGCCTCGACCGCGGCGCCGAGCGGGATGCGCACGACCTCGCGCGCGAAGCGCGCGCTCATCACACGGATCGCCTGCGGGACGAGAGCGGTGCGCTCGATGAGCGGACGCAGGCCGAGATCGATCAGGATGCGCGTGGCGTTGGGCGCGAGCTGCAGTCCGGCGCCGGCTTCCTCGAGCCGGTCGGCCTGCTCGAGGACAAGAGAGATGAGATCACGCTTGGCCAGCGACAGCGCCGCGGTCAGCCCGCCGATGCCGGCTCCGGCAATGATGACGGTCCGTGCCGACGCCACGATAATAATGCTCCGGGGATCTTAAGCGGCGACCGGGTCCCGCAGCGCGCATTCCGGCGGACGCGCCGAATGCGGGTCGAGCTTGGGGTCGAAACGATAGAGCGTCGAGCAATACGGGCAGATGATCTCAGAGTCGTCGCCCATATCCAGGAACACATGCGGATGGTCGAAAGGCGGATTGGCGCCGACGCACATGAACTCGTGCGCGCCGATCTCGATCACCGGAACGCCGGAATCGTTGTGGAAGTGAGGCACGACCTTATCCGCCATGATTTTGCGACCTTTGTGCCGGCAAGGTTCCTGGCCGGCAGAGGGAACTCGATTTCGCGGCACCATACCGGGGCGATGCCGCGATTCCTAGCGATTAGTATTCGTAAACCTTCGTCATTTATGTGTGCGTGACGGCATTGAATTCCAAAGAATTTTCCGCGTAACCGGGTGCGGTTCGGCCGACCGCAGTGTGGAGCGTTTGTTGATGTTGACGGCGAGTGAGGTCGCGCTGCGGAAGGCCAGGAGCCACAAGGCTACCCCGGCGCTGATCCTTGCCGCGGCGCTCGCCGGGGCCGCCGTGGTCGTGGTGCCGCGGGGGCTCGAGGCGCAGGCGCTGCTCATCCAACGCAACGAGCCGGTCCGCGTAGCGGACCGCGCGCCGCAATGGAGCTTCACCCCCGAGCGCGTCGAGCGTGAGCTCGCGATCGCAACTGGCGCGAGCGATGCCGAGCTGGGCTTTTGGGTGCTCGGCGCGCTGCTCAATGTCTTCGGCTTTGTGGCTGCGCTGAAAAGTGCCGCAGAGAACGCGACGCTCCGCGCCGTCCGCCATCGCAAGGCGCGCCGGCAGCTTCGCTTTGCAGCAATGACCGCGCGAGGCTGACCTTTCGCATGATCTTTTCCGACCTGCCTTCGCCCGCCGGAGCATCACGAAACAAGTCAGGTTGTGCAAAGGGCTTCGCGCAGGCGGGAAACCGGTGCCCCACTTTTCGGGATCATGCGATAAGACTCTGCGCATGATCGCTCGGAGCATCCACCACGGACCGGTCAAGATCGCCTATCTCGACGAGGGCGACGGCGACCCGATTGTGCTGGTGCACGGCTTCGCCTCCACCAAAGAGGTCAACTGGGTCAATCCCGGCTGGGTATCGACGCTGACGCAGGCGGGGCGCCGGGTCATCGCGCTCGACAATCGCGGTCACGGCGCGTCTGGCAAGCTTTACGACCCTGCCGATTATCACACGACACTCATGGCCGACGATGTGCGCGTGCTGATGGCGCATCTCGGTCTCAAGCGCGCCGACGTGATGGGCTATTCCATGGGCGCCCGCATCACCGCCTTTCTCGCGCTCGCACACCCGGAGCTCGTGCGTTCGACGATCTTCGGCGGCCTCGGCATTCATCTCGTCGAGGGCGTCGGGCTGCCGGAGAGCATTGCCGATGCGCTGGAGGCGCCGTCCGTCGATGTCGTCACCGATCCAACCGGCCGCACCTTTCGCTTGTTCGCCGAGCAAACCAAATCGGATCGCAAGGCGCTCGCCGCGTGCCTGCGCGGGTCGCGGCAGACGATCTCGCGCGAAGAGATTGCAAAGCTCAGCGTCCCCACGCTGATTGCGGTCGGCACCGAGGACACCGTCGCCGGTTCGTCGCACGCGCTTGCCGCGATTATTCCCGGCGCGCGTGCGCTCGACATCCCCGGCCGCAATCACATGCTTGCGGTGGGCGACAAGGCTTACAAGATCGGCGTGCTGGACTTCCTCGGGACGCGCCCATGACCCGGCACGTCGAGCCGGCGCGCGCGACCTTTGTCGGCGCGAGCGGCAATCGTCTGATCGCCGACGTGTTCGGCGAGGGCGGTGACGCCGTGCTGCTGCTGCATGGTGGCGGGCAGACCCGGCACTCCTGGAAGCGCACCGCGCAAGCGATTGCGCGCGACGGCCGCACCGCCTATGCGCTCGACCAGCGTGGCCACGGCGATTCCGATTGGATTGAGGACGGCGCCTACAGCTTTCCCGACTACGCCGCTGACGTCCGCGCGGTAGCGCAGGAACTGACCAAGCGCAGCGGCAAGCGGCCGGTGGCGATCGGCGCCTCGATGGGCGGCATTGCCTCGCTGCTCGCCGAAGGCGCGGCGGAGAAAGGCGGCGAGGGGCTCCTCTCCGCCATCGTGCTCGTCGACATCACGCCGCGGGTTGATCTGCGCGGCGTGGAGAAGATCCAGGGCTTCATGCGTGCCCATGCCGTCGAAGGCTTCGCCACCGTGGCAGACGCGGCAAATGCCGTGGCGCATTATCTGCCGCACCGTCCGCGGCCGCGCTCGCACGAGGGGCTGCGCAAGAACCTGCGCATGTCGCCGGATGGACGCTGGCGCTGGCATTGGGACCCGCGCTTTCTCGAAGGACCCCGGCCGGTGAATACTGACCGGCCGGGCGTCGAGGCGGCGCTGACCGATGCGGCGCGGCGGCTCAAGATCCCGGCACTGCTGGTGCGTGGCGCGTCCTCCGAATTGGTGCAGGAGGCGCATGCCCGCGAATTCCAGGAATTGGTCCCCCACGCCGAATTGATCGATGTGAGTGGCGCCCGTCACATGGTTGCCGGCGACCGTAACGATGCTTTCTCGGATGCTGTTTTAGACTTTATTGGCCGCCTTCACCCTTGAGGCTCCGACGGCCGGAACATATGTGGTAAACAGTACGCGTTCGGTTTTCGCCATCCGAAAATCCGGAGATCTCGCAATGGCTCAGCCGCAAGCACGCAAGGCGCTCGATAAAGTCGACCCGGTTTGGGGCAAGCTTCGCGAAGAGGCGGAAGAGGTGGCGCGGCGCGAGCCCGAGCTCTCGAGTTTCATCTACGCGACCATCCTGCATCATGACACGCTGGAAGCCGCGGTCGTGTATCGGATCTCCGAGCGGCTCGCGCATGCCGACGTCTCCGGCGAACTGATCCGCCAGGCCTATGGCGATGCGCTCGAGGACGAGCCCGGCATCGGCATGGCATTTCGCGCCGATATCGTCGCCATCCATGATCGCGACCCGGCGACACACCGCTTCCTCGAGCCGGTGCTCTATTACAAGGGTTTCCACGCCATCCAGTCGTATCGCCTGGCGCACTGGCTCTGGGATAAAGGCCGCCGCGATTTTGCCTATTACCTGCAGAGCCGCGCTTCCTCGGTCCTGCAATGCGACATCCATCCGAACGCTCGCATCGGCCGCGGCATCTTCCTCGATCACGCCACCGGGCTGGTGGTCGGTGAGACCGCGGTGATCGAAGACGATGTCTCCATGCTGCATGGCGTGACGCTCGGCGGCACAGGCAAGGAGAACGAAGACCGGCATCCGAAAATCCGCCGCGGCGTGATGATCGGGGCCGGCGCCAAGATCCTGGGCAATATTGAAGTCGGGCATTGCGCACGCATCGCCGCGGGTTCGGTGGTCATCAAGCCGGTGCCACACAACACGACAGTGGCCGGCGTGCCGGCCAAGGTCGTCGGCGAGGCGGGCTGCCCCGAGCCGGCGCGCTTCATGGATCAATTGTTCTACGACAACGGGCCCTAACTCAGCTTGCGCGGGTCGTTGACCCATGACATGAAACCGCGGGCCAACGACCGCTGGAGAGCCGCGTGGACGTCCAGGAGATCCAGAAACTCGACGCTTATCTCAAGCGCCTGTTTGGCAGCGCGCGAATTCGCGTCGCGCCGAAGCAGGACGATCTTGCCGACGTGCTGATGGGTGAAGAGCGCCTCGGCGAGCTCAATGTCGACGACGAGGACGACGAGCGCTCGTACAATTTCCGCATGGAGTTCAGGCTCCCCGAGGTTGCCGATCTCACCCCGAAGCAGCAGCTCGACGCCTATCTCAAGCGCAAATTCGACAACGAAAAAATCCGCGTGATCCCGCGCGCGAAGAAGCAGGATTCGCTCGAGGCCTATGTCGGCGACGAGTTCGTCGGCGTGCTATTCATCGAGAACGAGAAGAGCCAGCGCTCCTACATTCTCGAGATGCCGATCCTGGAGATGGATCTCTAATTATCTCGCCGCTGGATGCAGGCGCGCCATCAGGCGCTCGATGCCGCTCGTGAGCGTCGCCGTGTCGGCCAGCCAGTCGCGCGGAAAGCGGAAGGTGACGTCGGCGCCATCGATGCGTCGCTCGTCGAGACAGACGCCGGAATTGCCGACACCTTTGCGCGTGCAGCGGGCGACGAAACGCTCGGGCACAGCCGCGTCGTAGATCAGGTCTTCGCCCTGATAGGGTGACCCGTCGCTGAAATGACGCAACATCAATCCGCCGGGGCCGTTCTCGATCGCCGGCGTGAGATAGCGCGGATAGATCGTCTTCAGCCGCTCGCCCGGGGGCAGCGTTGCTTCGCCGCCGGCGATGGTGACGAACAGCCGTTCGTTGGGGTCGAGCGGCGCGCCGACGCTCGGCTTCACCGCCGGATCGGGCGGCGTCAGCGAGGGCCACAGGTAAGCGAGATCGACGCGCTCATGCGCTCCCGGCTTGCGCTGCACGGGCATGCGGATCGCAGCCGGCTCGATATTGAAGGCGACGCCGGAGACGGTGATCGGCAGCGCCGGCGCATCGAGCGTGACCGGAGGCTCGGCCGGCCAGCGCGGCCACAGCACGTAGCCGACATAGGCGATCGCAAGGCTGCCGGCGAGCGCAAAGCCGACCAGTGGCAGCACCGACAACCCCGTCGGCCGGCCGCGCCGTGCTCGTCCATAGGCGATATGCGCCATGTCCTCTCCGTCGAATCAGCAGGGCACTCGCCGGCAACCGTGAGGCGCAATCGTTTACCCTTTCTTAAGGATGCGCTGGCCTCGAACCGCGGCCTTTGCGATCAGTGGGGCTTCAGTCGCGTTCGAGGGTCCTATGGTTTCGCCGGAATCGCTGCAGTTGTTCCTCGCGCTGAGCTTCGGGTTCGCGTTCGCCGGCCTCCTGGCGTCGGCCTATCAACTGATCACCGAGCAGCCGTTGGGCTTCGGACTGCTGCAGCATGGGTCGCGATTGTTTGCCGTGGCGGCGGTTCCGTTCCTCGCCTTCACCGCTCCGTTCATTATCATGCGCAACACGCTGCGCGGACGACGCATCGAGCGCCGGCGTTTCGAGTTCGTTATGGTGGCGACCATTGTCGCCGGCTGCTGGAGCATGCTCTCCGGCACTGTCGTGGTGATGGCGCTGCAGACGATCGCGCAGTACTAAGCCGCGTGCCGTCGCGGCGCTCGCTTCCCCCGGACAGGCATGGCAAGGTCGCGCCCGATTTTGATCGGAGACGCGAATGCCCATTTACGAGCTCGATGATGCGAAGCCGGAATTCCCGGCGGACGGCCGCTATTGGATTGCCGAAACTGCGGTGCTGATCGGCCGCGTGCGCATGAAGAGCGACACCAGCGTGTGGTTCGGCGCCGTCCTGCGCGGCGACAACGAATGGATCGAGCTCGGCGAGCGCTCGCAGATCCAGGACAATTCGGTGCTGCACACCGATCCCGGATTTCCCATGGTAATCGGCAAGAATTGCGTCATCGGCCATCAGGTGATGCTGCATGGCTGCACCATCGGCGACAACACGCTGATCGGCATGGGCGCCATCCTGCTCAACGGCTCGAAGATCGGCAGCAACTGCGTCGTCGGTGCCGGCGCGCTGATCACCGAGGGCAAGAGCTTCCCCGACAATTCGCTGATCGTCGGCGCCCCGGCGCGGGTCGCGCGCGCGACCGATGAGAAGGCCGCGGCCATGGTGGCGCGCGGCGCCGACATCTATGTGCGGCGCTCGCAGCAATACGCCAAGCAGCTGAAGCGGATCGGCTAGCGGCGTCTCGTCTCTACACGCCATTCCGCGGATCGCTTCGGAACGCACCTGCATGCGCAACGCTGGCATGCGCAGTGCGGGCAGCGCGATCCGCCATCAAGAGCCATATCAAACGCGCTGTCGCGTTGGTCTTTGCATTCGCGCGATGGCCTTTATCTTCAATCTGGCTACTCGACTGCGGAGCCGCGCGCCGACATGTTCGACTTTCCAAATCTCGATGCTGCCGATATGGGCGATCCCAATCGTGCCAATACAGCTGCCTGCTTGGCGCTGATCCTGATCGCGCTGCTGCTGACAACACTCGGTACGTTGAGCTTGCAGGGTGACCGGGATCTCAGCTCTGCAGCCGCGCCGGCGATGATCGACGCCGCGTCGACATCCGCGTCCGCTGTCGACGGCGGATAGCGCCGCCGATCGATCTCCCCCTGCCATAAAAAGGTGCGGCCGGTGCCTGGGGGAGCACCGGCCGCGCGCGAACCTGGTCTGGGGACGGGGAGGGGTGGGGACGTGACCAGGGACGCGTAAACCTTTCGATCTCAGCGAGCCGACGCGGTGGTCGCGGCCGGGCGCGGTTCGCCGAGCGAGACCCACATGTTCGGATCGGATTGCGATTGCCGCTTGATGAAGCGGTAGCCGGTGTCGGACCAGAGCACGATCTCGGCGTTCTGGTTGTCGAGGATGTATTCGCCCTTGTTGGTCTTCACCGTGAGCACCGCGTGGCCGTCGCCATGCTTGTCGCGCACGACGGTGATCAGCAGCGCCTCACGCGGCCAGCCGGCCTGGACCAGCATGCGCCGCTTGAGCAGCACATAGTCCTCGCAGTCGCCGTAGCCGTCGTCGGGATAATTCCAGCGCTCGACCACACCCCAATGCTCGAGGTCGGTCATCGGCTTGATGTTCTGATTGACCCACTGATTGACGCGCACGAGATCGGTCCACGACTTGGGCGAAAGCACCACGTCGCGTGGCGTCGACGGCTTGGTCGCGCACTCGCCCTTGTACTCGTTGCAGAACTCGATCCAGCCAATCGGCGCCCGCGCCACGTCGCCGACGGCGACATAGAGCGCGCGCTCGGTGGCCGCGACACTGACTGGAGCAGCCAGTGCCGCGGCCAAGACAGCCGACAGCGCGGCGCCGTGGAACAGTATTCGTTTGTTACGCCAGCCCATTTGTAGCCCCTCCCAACGTCACGGGGCCACATTTCCCACAAAGCTTTTGCGGTGCCGCTAAGTAGAAGACTGAGTTTTGAAGTGAAACCGACTAAACAACTTGGCGAATACTGTAATCATTTGAGGCGAATTCAAATAAAAACTGAACTATTCAAAGTCGACTAAAATTGAATGCATTAAGCCGCGGAGTACCGCCAGCACGCGGTTTCTCGCGCGCCGAAGGCGCGGCATTTACTCAAATTTGTCGGAGCGAAATGGGGCGACATCGGCGCAGGGGCGCCGTGTGGGCGCGAGCGCGGCCGCAAATTGCAACGAAGTCGTTTACTCGCCGGTGATGTTGTCTTCGACGAAGTCGGGATGCTGCAGCCGCGTGAACTCCACGGCGAAGCCATCCTCGATGTGGCGGACGACCCGGGCCTGCGCCTTTCCGACCGTAATAATCGCGCCGACCGCGGGGCGCTGATCCGCGGCCATGGCGATGGCGGCGCCGGACAGCGACAGGTCGATGATGCGGCAGGTGACGTTGGTGCCGTTCGGCAGCACCAGGCGGGCGGCCGGCCGCTTCGGCACGAAACGGCCGTGGCGGCGGTCTTCCGGCAGGTTGAGGATGTGCCGATTGGCGAGCCAGGTGAGCTGCGCGGCGAGCTTGTCGCGTTTGCGCAGCGTCGCCGAAATGGTCATGGCGAAGCCATTCTCGAAGGTGCGCGCGATGACGCCCTCGAGCCGGCCCAGATGATCGACATAGGCGATGACGCGCTCGCCGGCGGCACCGGCCACCGGTGCGATCAGGGCCATGCCGCCCGGCGACATATTGATGACCTGGCAGGGAAATTCGCGCCGATCGGCCAGCATATAGCGGCCCAGCAGGTTGACCTTCACCCGCTGGTGACGCCGCCGCTCTTCCGCGAGCGGCAGAAACTTCGGCTTGGCTTGCGCGAACGCCATTCTGGCGCGCCCTCGGGTTTGCGGTCTGGTTGGCTGCAACCGAGACTATTGAGGGAGCGTTAACGCCCCGTTAGCCGTGCGAGCCGCTCCGAGGCGCTCATGCGGCGGCCGCCCTCATAAACCACGAAGCCGTGCCGCACCTGTGCCCCATCCGGTAGCGGGGTGTTGGGCCCCGCGATCTCCTCGGGCTCGACGCGCGAGAGGGTCGGCGCCGGCATGGCTTCGACTGCCGGGTCGAGATGGCGCAGCGCTGTCAGCGTCAGGTTCTCAACCGGGAGGGTGCCGAGCCAATACGGGCGCTCGATCGGGGCGAGCACGCCGAGCGCGCGCACCCGCGCATGGCCGCGATGCGCCAGCGGCAGCAGGAGGAGCTCGAGTTCGACCGCGTCGCCCTGCGCATTATACGCATTGGCCCCGGCCACGACCCCGACCGCCTCGTCACCGACAATGGTCAGGAGTTCGTCGAGCGCCTGCTGGCTCGCCTTCTCCCAGGCGGCGGAGAAGATTTCGCCCTTCATCTCGCGGCCGAACAGCGCGCAGACGCGCGTGCCGGCGAGACGGTAATGATGTTTGCGCGAGAAGCTATTCGCCAACACGAAAGCATCGCCCAACGACTTGCGGATCGCCGCCGGATCGATGTCGTCGCGCTCCGGCGCCGGCCGCGTGCCGCGCCGCTCGTTCCAATAAGTGTACAGTTCGCGCGTCGAGGAGTGTTTCATGGCGTGCCCCTGTCTCGTTCCGAGACGGAGCCGCCCGTTTTGTCTCCGTTCGAGACAGGCTGGCGCGGCTTTCCGCTCGTGTGCCCGCCACGGAGCAGGGCGCGTGCCGCGCGCGTCATCGTCCTCGCCGCGCGGCCGCCTTCGCCGGGTTAGTGTTAAAACGCGCTTCGCATTGCGCATCGCGCGGCAGCGAGTATGGTCACCCTCGATCCACATGACGCGTTCGTTCCTCCAAACGAAACGCTGACAGACTTAAAGAGCCGCGGGGAGGCGAGGGGATGTGACCCTTGCATGAAGGGGCTCGAAGGAGGGCGAAAGCCCTCCTTTCCTTTTTTCTGCGTCAGCGTTGCCCATCTGTGCGAACGCCACTTGCCGAGCACGGCTCCGCCGGCCTAAGTGAGCGCGCATCAACGGACCTTTCGTGCAGCGCGAACCCATCCTCAACGTCCCGCCGATCCTGATCGCGCTCCTCGCCGCGCTCCTCCTCGTGCATCTCGGGCAGATGCTGTTCAACGACGAGCAGGAACGCGAATTCCTGCTCACCTTCGCCTTCATTCCCGCACGCTATGACGAAAGCCTCATTCTCGGCGGCCCGCTGCCCGGCGGCTGGGGCGCCAACCTGTGGACCTTCGTCACCTACGCATTCATCCACGCCGACTTCACGCATCTCGGTCTCAATGCGGTTTGGCTGTTGCCGTTCGGCAGCGCGATTGCGCGCCGCTTCGGACCGCTGCGTTTTGTCCTGTTCTTTTTGGTCACGGCCGCGGCCGGGGCGCTGATGCATCTGGCGACGCATGCCGGCGAGATGTTTCCCATGGTTGGCGCGTCGGCCTCGATCTCCGGCACCATGGCGGCGGCGATGCGCTTTGCCTTCCAGCGCGGCGGACCGCTCGGCGGCCTGTGGCGGCACGGCGGCGAGGATGCCGCCTACCGCGTGCCGGCGCTGCCGCTCTCCGGCGTTTTGCGTGACGCGCGCATTCTCGTCTTTCTCCTGGTCTGGTTCGGCATTAATGCGCTGTTCGGAATCGGCTCATTGCCGATCACCGGCAGCGATCAGACGATCGCCTGGCAGGCGCATATCGGCGGCTTTCTCGCCGGTCTGCTGCTGTTCGGCTGGTTCGATCCGCCGCTGCCGACGCAGGATCCGCCTGACGCAGTGCACAGCTGACCCCTTGTGCGGGGCGTCCCCGGTGCCAGGATGACGAGAGTCGCCATGCGACGCCCTTTCTTCGGGCTGCGCATGGAACTGGAAAATCGCTAGCGGCGTTCACCTCAACCTGGAACGGAGGCTGGCATGCTGGTGAAGCATATTCTGGCCGCCAAGGGCGGCGACATCGTCAACATCGAGCCGACAGCCAATCTGGCCGCAGCGGTCGGGCTTCTGGCCGAGCGCCGGATCGGCGCGCTTCTCATCCTCGGCGCCGACCACCGCATTGTCGGCATTCTCTCGGAGCGCGACATCGTTCGCGTGCTCGCCGAGCGTGGCACCGCGGCTCTCTCGGAGCCGGTCGGGCAGGTGATGACCCGCAACGTCATGACCTGCAGCTGCGACGACACGATCTCCAGCATCATGGAGCGGATGACCACCGGCAAATTCCGCCATCTGCCGGTGGTTGATGAAGGGCGCCTCGTCGGGCTCATCTCCATCGGCGACGTGGTCAAGCACCGCGTGCAGGAGATCGAGCACGAGAGCGCGGCGCTGCAGGATTACATCCGCACCGCATAGCCGCAGCAGAGCATAACGCTCGGCTATTTCGGGATCGCGCTGGCCGGCATCGGCGTCGACAGCGCGGCGACAGCTTCGTTGATCTGATCCATCGCCTTCTCCGCCGCCTCGATGCCGAAATTGATGGCATCGGGCGCGCGGTGGAAGTCGAACCAACCGAGCTGCCCGAGCCTGGGATTGATGGTGACGTCGGGCGGATCGCCGGCAAGGCGCGCGCGGGTGATGCGGTCCTGCATGACGTTGAAGGCTTCCACCATCACCGTCGGAATGCCCGGCCGGGCGCCGGTATTGAGAAACTGACGGCGCAGCGAGCGCTCGGGCCCGAAGATGCCGCGCAGCCCGCTCTGCTTTTTCTCCAGCTCGTGCATTTCGTCGTCACTGGCATCGGGACCGTGGCTGGAAATGGTGACGCCGCGGCCGAACAGATCCGAATTGAGATTGACCGCGATGACCATGCGGGCGCCGAGCGCGCGCGCAGCCGAGACCGGCACAGGATTGACCAGCGCGCCGTCGACCAGCCAGCGGCCACCGATGCGTACCGGGGCAAAGATCCCCGGCAGCGCGTAAGAGGCGCGCAACGCATCGGTGAGCCGCCCGCGGGTGAGCCAGATTTCGTGGCCGGTGTTGACCTCGGTGGCGATCGCCGCAAAGCGCAGCGGCAATTCGTCGATGGTCGTGTCGCCCAGCGCTTCGATCAGCTTGGTGGAGAGATGCGCGCCGCGAATGAGACCGGAGCCGGAGAGGTTGATGTCGAGATAGCCGAGCACGCCGCGGAAGGTGAGCTTGCGCGCCCAGTCCTCGAACGCCTCGAGCTGCCTCGCCGCATAACAGCCGCCAACCACGGCGCCGATCGAAGTGCCGACGATGACGTCGGGGACGATGCCGTTCTTGGCGAGCACGTGCAGCACGCCGATATGCGCGAACCCACGCGCAGCGCCGCCGCCGAGCGCAAGTCCGATGCTCGGACGCGACATTGCAGGTTGCACGGGCTCGGGCACGGCTTCAGCGGCGCGGTCCCCATTGCGCGCGCGGCTGAAAAATCCCTCGAAGACCACGGCAATATCTCCCCTAGGCACCAATGATCCGGCCGCGCCCTCGGCCGGACAAGGGAATCGGTGGGTTATGGTGAAAATCGCTGACGCAAGTATGTGACCGGAGCTTGACGTTTCTCACTGGCTTAACGTTAAGCGGGGGAACTCAGTTCACTGCGTTCGCGCTGCAGCAGGCCTGCCGCATTGCACACCTGACATTGTTACCGGCCATAGCGCGTCACGATCGCCTCGAGCGGCGGACGCGGCCGGTCTTCGGGTGGGCGCACCGGTGTGCCGATATGCACGAAGGCGGCGATGCGCTCATTGGGAAGGAGCCCGAGCTTGTCGAGCACGCGGCGATCATAGGCGTACCATTCGGTGATCCAGTTCGCCGCATAGCCGAGCGCGTGCGCGGCGAAGACGAGACTCATCGACGCAGCTCCGGCGGAGAGCTGCTGTTCCCATTCCGGGATTTTCACGTGTGGCGCGGCGCGGCTGACCACCGCGATGACGAGCGGTGCGCGCGCCAGCCGCTGGCGCTCGAATTCGAGTTGATCCGCACTCGCTTCGGGATGATCGGCGCGAAATGTCTCCGCGATCGCGGTACCCGCGGCTAATCGCGCCTCGCCTTCGAACACGATAAAGCGCCAGGGCGTGAGCTTGCCGTGATCGGGAACCCGCGAGGCGACGGTGAGGATGGTGTCGACCTCCGCTGTGCTCGGCCCGGGGCCGTTGAGCTCGATCGGTTTCACCGAACGGCGGGTTTTGAGAAGCTGCAGGGCATCAGGCATTACGACCTCGGAGGTATGGAGTACTGCGTAGATAGGGATAGCGGCTTGAATTTGCCGCGATTTCAGCCGAAAACCCACCCCCATGAGCATGCGGGGAGCGACACGCACGGGCGCGCTTTTAATAGCGCTTTTCGGCTTCCTGCTCTTTCTTCCGCACCAGGCCCTGGCGCAGCGCGCAGGCCCTGGCGGCCCCGGCACAGGGGGCGCCTCGTCCTTTCTCTCCGCACCCCCTGCGAACTCGCTTCTGGCGCCGGGCCCGAGCGGCGGCGCGAGCCTGCTGTCGCCGGGTGCTTACGGGCCCGCGGGCGGCTCACTGGCACCGCCGGTCTCAGCGCCGTCATCGCCGATCCAGTCGCAGGTGGTGCCGGCCATGCCGGCGGGGCAGGTGGCACTCGCCTTGAGCGCGCGTTTCGGCAAGGACGCGCCGGTGATCGGCGCCGGCCTCACCTGGCGCGTCTATGCGGGCAAGCCGGATCCGTCGGGCGCCTTCCGTCTGGTGAAGGAAGACAAGGCGAGCGCGCCGGTGCTGGCGCTGCCACCGGGCAACTATGTGGTCAATGTCGGCTTTGGGTTGGCGAGCGCGGTGCGTCCGGTGACGCTGCGCACGGAGCCGGTGCGCGAAGTCTTCGATCTGCCGGCGGGCGGCATCGTGCTCAAGGGCCAGGTCGGCGACGTGCGCATTCCGGCGGGACAGATTTCCTTCGACATTTATGCGGGCAGCCAGTTCGAGCCCGGCGATAAGCGCCCGATCGCCGAGCGGGTGATGACCGGCGACGTCGTTATCGTTCCCGAGGGCACGTATTACATCGTCTCCAATTACGGCGACGGCAATTCCACGGTGCGCTCCGACATCCGCGTGCAGGCGGGCAAGCTCACCGACGTGACGGTGACGCATCGTGCCGCGGTGATCACGCTCAAGCTCGTCGGCGAGAAAGGCGGCGAGGCGCTCGCCAACACCGCGTGGTCGGTGCTCACGCCGGGCGGCGACGTGATCAAGGAATCGATCGGCGCGTTCCCGCGCTTCGTCCTGGCCGAAGGCGAATACCGCGCCATTGCCCGCAACGAAGGCAAGGTCTACGAGCACGACTTCAAGGTCGTCACCGGCGTCGACGGCGACGTCGAGGTGCTGGCAAGGTAGTTGCCAGCGCCCGATCGCAGCCACACTCTCAGCCGTCATGCCCCGCGAATGCGGGGCATCCAGTAGACACCGACAACTCAGTGATTACTGGATCATCCGCTTTCGGAGATGATGACGCCGAGTGTATGGCTCAAACGCGCGTTGCCAACACGTTGCCAACACCATGCTCCCGACATTCACAGGCGGCATGCCGTCCGCAGCTCACGCCACGCCGGTCGCTCCGCCCTTGAACGTCACCGGCACCTTGAGATAGCGCACACCGTTTGCCTCGGCCGCAGGAAAATGCCCGGCGCGGATGTTCACCTGGATTGACGGCAGCAGCAGCGTCGGCGTCGAGAGCTTGGCATCGCGCGTGTTGCGCATGGCGACGAAAGCGTCTTCGCTGACGCCGTCCTTGAGATGCACATTGTTGCGCTCGGCGGCGACGGTGGTTTCCCAGGCATAGTGATCGCGGCCGGGCGCCTTGTAGTCGTGGCACATGAACAACCGCGTATCCGGCGGCAAGGCCAGCAGGCGCTGGATGGAGCGGTAGAGCGTCTGCGCGTTGCCGCCGGGAAAGTCCGCGCGTGCGGTGCCGTAGTCGGGCATGAACATCGTGTCGCCGACGAACACCGCGTCGCCGATCTTGTAGCTGATGCAGGCCGGCGTGTGCCCAGGCGTGTACAGCACTTCGACGTCGAGCGCGCCGACGGCGAAGTGCTCGCCATCGGCAAACAGACGATCGAAATCACTGCCGTCGGCTTTCAGATCGGGGTCATTGAAGATCGGACGGAAGATGCGCTGCACATCCTTGATGTGCTCGCCGATGCCGATCTTGGCGCCGGTCCTGGCCTTGATGTAAGGCGAGCCCGACAGGTGGTCGGCATGGGCGTGCGTCTCCAGCGTCCATTCGATGCTGAGCCCCGACGCCTGCGCCGCGTCGAGCACGGCGCGCACCGAGCGGATGTCGACCTCGCCGGATTTCGGATCATAGTCGAGCACCGGATCGATCACCGCGGCGCGCTGACTCCGCGGATCGGCGACCAGATAGCTCACGGTATTGGTCGCTTCGTCGAAAAAGGCACGGATGATGGGCGTCATGGTCCTGCTCCTTTCCGAAAGGACGACTCAATTCGATCGAATGCCCTAACGTTCCGGAAAGATCGGGACACGACAATAGCACATAGCGTCAGGCCCTCGGAGAGCCGATGGACGAGCGGCGACAGGAACTGCGCCACCGGACGTTGCGGAGCGGCAAAATCGTGTTCAACGACCGCCGCTCGGTGGTCGATTGTCTCGTGCGTAACCTCTCCGACGGCGGCGCCTGCCTGCAGGTCAACACCAGCTTCGGGCTGCCGGCCTCGTTCGACCTGGCCGTCGACGATGCTCTTATAGCGGTCGATATGGTCTGGGCGACGCAGAACCGGATCGGCGTCGCCTTTCGCGGCGGCTCGTCGATGCAGACCCCGGATGCGGCGCCGCATCGCCAGCCACAGCCGACCGCGAGCGCGACGCCGGCGACCGGGCCGGGGGGCGACGCGAGCAGCGCTCAACTGGATTCAATGCTGCATGCCGCGCTCGATCGTGTCGACATCGGCATCGTGCTGCTCGATGCGCAGACCCGTGCGCAATTCATCAATCGCGCGTTCCGCCGCATGTGGCGGCTGGCGGACGAGAAGGCCGAGAGCAAGCCGCCTTTCGTGGCGCTGATGTATCACGGCCGCGACACGCGCGCTTATGCGGTGCGCCCCGACGAGCTCGACTCGTATGTCGCCGCGCGCGTTGCAATGGTGAAGGCGGGCGATACGAAGCCGATCGACCTGCGGCTGGCCAATGGTGAGGCCGTGCGCGTGCAATGCACGGTGTTGCCGGCGGGCGGCCGCATGCTCTGCTACACCTACGTGACCGACATCGTTCATCACGCCGATGAGCTCGAGATCCTGCGCAGCGCGCTCGACAGCGTGCAGCAGGGCGTGACGCTGCTCGATCCGTTTCTCAATGTGCAGTTCATGAACCGCGCCGTGCGCGCGCTGTGGGGCATTTCCGATGCCGTGGTGGAGCGGCATCCGCCGTTCGTCGAAGTGGTCAGCGATCTGCGCCTGAGCGGCCAGTTCGACGTGCCACCCGAGGAACTCGGCAAATATATTGCCGCGCGCGTCGCCGTGGCACGCGCGGGCGACCCGACGCCCGTTGATCTGCCGCTGCGCGATGGCCGCGTGATCCGCTCGCAATGCGCGGTGCTCGCGGGCGGCGGGCGCATGATCACCTATTCCGACGTCACCGATCTCGTGCGTCGCGCCGATCAATTCGAACAATTGGCGACGATCGATGGCGTCACCGGGCTCGTCAATCGCCGGCATTTCGAGGTGCTGGCGCAGGCGGAGTGGAATCGTTTCCAGCGCTACCAGCGGCCGCTGTCGCTGATCCTCATCGACATCGATCGCTTCAAGACGATCAACGATATGCACGGGCACGCCGGCGGCGATCGCGTGCTCTCGCGGGTCGCCGAGCTCTGCCGCGTTGAGCGCCGCAACACCGACATCGTGGCACGCGTCGGCGGCGACGAGTTCGCGCTGCTGCTGCCGGAAACCGACCTCGCGCAGGCGCAACTGGTGGCGCGCCGGTTGCGGGAGCTGGCGCTTGAGCCGATGAGCCAGGTGCCGTTCACTCTGAGCATGGGCGTCGCGCAGGCGAGCCTGAGCATGTCCGGCGTCGCCGCGCTGATGCAGAACGCGGATGCCGCGCTCTACAAGGCGAAGGCGACCGGGCGCGACCGCATCGTCAGCGACGACGGGCCGCCGCCGGGCGAGTATCACGCCGCGGCGGAGTAGGGCGGTTTACGCCTCCATTCCTCTTCCATCACGGGCAGCTCGCGGTCGGGTGAGAGGACCACCCGTGCCACGCCTGCGGTTGTGATAGAAGATTTGCTGAACGTGCAGTGCGCGTGACCGCGGCCCGGGACACAATCGGCGGCGCTGGCACGGATAGAAGGGCTCAGCGGGGACCACCGGATGGAAATGCAGCAGATTCGCTACTTTCTTGCGGTGGCGAAGACCTTGAATTTCACCAAGGCGGCGCAAGAGTGCAACATCGCGCAGCCCTCGCTGAGCCGGGCGATCAAATCGCTCGAGGACGAGCTCGGCGGCGCCCTGTTCCGGCGCGAGCGCTCGCTGAGCCATTTGACCGAGCTGGGCCGGCTGATGCTTCCCCTGCTCACCCAGTCCCACGAAAGCGCAATCGCGGCCAAATCACTCGCGCTCTCCTATAAGAAGGGAGTGACCGCGCCGCTGCGGCTCGCGCTGTCGCACACGATCAATCTGGCGCTGCTGGTGCCCGCCTTGACCGAGCTGGTGCGCGTCTTCCCCGGTCTCGAGCTGCAATTCTTCCGTGGCGACGGCGCCGGCATTCTCGAGCGCCTGAAATCCGGCGACGCGGAGCTCGCGCTGGCCGGTCCGCTCGACGTATCCTGGGAGCGGCTCGACCGGGCTCTGCTGTTCCGGGAAAACTACCAGCTCGTCGTCAACAAATCGCATGCGCTGGCACGGCGCAATCGCATCGGGATTGGCGATCTCAAGGAACAGAGGCTGATCTGTCGTGGCTATTGCGAACAGGCAGCCGAACTGGCGGCCGCTCTCGAAGCGAGTGGCATCAAGCAGGTTTCGAGTCCGGGACTTCTCGCGGACGAAGATTTGCTGTCGTTGATCGAAGCCAATCTGGGTGTCGCCATCATGCCGCAAACCGCGCGCGGCGGCCGCAGTCTCCACGGCATCGCCGTTGACGAGCTTGCCATCGAACGTGCGGTGTTTCTCTACAGCGTCGCGGGTCGCGAACGCTCACCTGCGGCGAGCGGCCTGACCAAGCTGCTGCGCGCCGCAGACTGGTCGGGGACTTTGCCTCCGGGGCGCTTCGATGCTGCGCATGCGCAGAGCGCCGCACGTCCATCATAGACTGTCGAGTGCGGCAAGAATGGCCTGCGGCTCCATGCGTCGGCGAAAGTCCACATCGATCTGCCGCGCGCGGATCGTTCCGCCCTGATCGAGGATGAATTTGCCTGCGATCGGCAGGAAGTAGCTTTGATTGCCTTGAAAGCGATCCAGCTCCACCTTGGCCTTGGCATAGAGCTCCTGCAGCTCGGCGCCGACCCAATAGATCAAGCCGAGCGAGAGCGTGTAGCCGAGGTCGACATCGGTGAGGATCGTAAACGGAAAGCCGCTGTCGCGGGCAGCGGCTTTCGTATAGCGCGCCGTCTCCGGCATGATCGAGACGAGTTGCGCGCCGCGATCCTTGATCTCATCGGCGATGGCGGCGAGTGCGCGCAGCTCCAGCCGGCAATACGGACACCAGTGGCCGCGGTTGATGCTCACGATCAACGGGCCGTCGTGCAGTAGCGAGTCGCGCGAGATCAGACGGCCTTCGGCGTCAGGCAGCAGGAAATCGGGCATCGCCTCGCCGAGGCGGGGGCCGAGATCGCCGCGCTGCAGGGCCGTCAGATGCGCAACCAGCCGATCATAGGCTTCGCCGATGTCCGGCCGCACGTGCCGGCTGAGCGCCGCGTAGGCCGCAAGGCGCTCGTTGAGCGCGGCGTCGAGCCGTTCCGCGCGCGCAAAAGCCTCGGCACCTGTCTTGGGGGCAGTATCGGGATCTCTCACATCGCCCTCACGATCGCAACAAAGAGACCCCCGAAATAGCACGCACGCCCATACGCAAAAGCTATCGAATTCAGAGCGCAAATGCATCACCACGCGCGGCCGAACGGACCTAGGTTGCGCCCGCCGACGACGAGAGCGCTTCGCGATTGTTGCGGCGAGCTTGTAACCCCCAAACCCAATCTGCGGAGATGACAATGACGATTTTCAAGAAAGTCCTTCTGGCTTCGGCGCTGACGATGTCGCTTGCGGCCCCTGCGCTCGCGGTCGACAGCGATGCGCTGACGCTGCAAGAGCGCAACGTCTACCTGTTCATGGACGGCAAAATGGTGCACACGCCGGTGAGCGAGGCGACGCAGGCGACCGTGCTCAAGGAATTCAAGCCGCTGAAGTCCGGCACCATGGTCTATGTCAGCGGCGGCAAGTTCTACATCGGCGAGAACAAGAAGATGGCCGACGGCAAGATGCTGCACACCATGATCTTCGGCCGCGACCTCGGCTCCGCCAACGGCTGGTGAGCGGACGCAAAATGCGAAAGGCCGCCCGTCGCGGGCGGCCTTTTTGCTTTGGAGGCGCGGTATGGCGCCCTTGTTCGCAGAGAAACGGTCATTGATGGTGGAGAGATCACGTCGTAATTTCCTATCGAGGGTTGCCATGCAGACCAATAAGTTCGACGCGAGTGCGATAGACGTCGCGGTCACAACAGATCGGCTGGTGGTCACGCTTGCGGACGGGCGCGAGCTTGCTGCGCCGCTCGCCTGGTTCCCCCGACTCCTCGATGCTACCGCGTCGCAGCGAAAAAATTGGCGGTTGATTGGCAAGGGGCACGGAATCCACTGGCCAGACGTGGACGAGGACGTTTCCGTCGCCAGTCTGCTGCGCGCGGCATAATGAGTGTCACTATGCACCCAGGCCGACTCTTGAAACGTGAGCTCAGCGCGCGAGGGCTTAGCGCAAACCGGCTCTCGCTCGATCTCGGCGTTCCTTCCGGGCGGATCACCGATATTCTCAACGCCCGGCGTGGCATCACGGCCGACACGGCTGTGCGCCTTGGTCGCTATTTCGGCAACAGCGCGCAATTCTGGCTCGACCTGCAGAGCCAGTACGACATCGCCGTGGTAAAGCGCGAGAAGGGCAGGGAAATCGCCCGGCGCGTGCGGCCGGCGGACGCCGCTTAGCTACGCCGCCTTCGCCATCCGCTTCACGTCCGGCGCGATCGCCTCATCGGCGAGCATCGAGAGCGCCGCGTCGAGGCCCATCACGCGCTGGCCTTCGCTGCCGAGCCGGCGGATCGACACGGTGCGCTCGGCGGCCTCCTTCTTGCCAAGGACGAGCAGCACCGGGACCTTCGCCAGCGAGTGCTCACGCACTTTGTAGTTGATCTTCTCGTTGCGCAGGTCCGCCTCGACGCGTAGCCCCAGACGTCGCGCGGTGGTGAGCACATCGTGTGCGTAGCCATCGGCGTCCGAGGTGATGGTTGCCACCACGGCTTGCAGCGGCGACAGCCAGAGCGGGAAGTGACCGGCGTAGTGCTCGATCAGAATGCCGGTGAAGCGCTCGAGCGAGCCGAACATCGCGCGATGCAACATCACCGGCGTCACCTTGTTGGAATGCTCATCAATATAGAAAGCGCCGAGACGGCCGGGGAGGTTGAGGTCGACCTGCACGGTGCCGCACTGCCAGTCGCGGCCGATGGCATCGCGCAACACGTATTCGAGCTTCGGGCCGTAGAAGGCGCCTTCGCCTTTGTTGAGGGACCACGGGCGCCCCGAGGCTTCGAGCGCCTGCATCAGCGCGGCTTCCGCCTTGTCCCACACGATGTCCTCGCCGATGCGTTTCTCCGGCCGATCGGAGAACTTGATGCGCACGTCCGGGAAGCCGAAATCCTCGTAGATGGCGAGGATCAGATTGTTCATCGCCAGCACTTCCTGGGCGATCTGCTCCTCGGTGATGAACACATGCGCGTCGTCCTGCGTGAATGCACGCACGCGCATCAGCCCGTGCAGCGCGCCCGACGGCTCGAAGCGATGCACTTTGCCGAACTCGGCGAGCTTCAGCGGCAAATCCCGATAGGACTTGAGCCCGTTCTTGAAGATCTGGATGTGCCCCGGGCAGTTCATCGGCTTGACCGCGTAGACGCGCTCATCCTCCTCGCGCTTTTGCGTGAGGAAGATCATGTCGGAATAGGTCGGGATGTGGCCGGTCGTCTCCCACAGCGTCTTATCCATGAGCTGCGGCGAGTTCACCTCCATGTAGCCGGCCTCGGTCTGCCGCCGCCGGATGTAATTTTCCAGTGACTGGAACATCGCCCAGCCTTTCTGGTGCCAGAACACGGAGCCCGGCGCTTCCTCCTGGAAGTGGAAGAGATCCATCTCGCGGCCGAGCTTGCGATGGTCGCGCTTCTCGGCCTCCTCGATCTGCTTGAGATAAGCGTCGAGCTCCTCCTGCTTGGCCCAGGCGGTGCCGTAGATGCGGGTGAGCATCGGATTGCGTGAATCGCCGCGCCAATAGGCGCCGGCGACCTTCATTAGCTTGAAGGCGTTGCCGATCTTGCCCGTCGAGGTCATGTGCGGGCCGCGGCAGAGATCGAACCAGTCGCCCTGCTTGTAGATCTTGATCTGCTGATCGCCCGGAATGGCGTCGACCAGCTCGACCTTGAACTGCTCGCCTTTGTCGCGGAACACCTGCTTGGTCTTCTCGCGATCCCACACTTCGCAGGTGAAGGGTTTGTCGCGCGCAATGATCTCGCGCATCTTCTTCTCGATCACCGGCAGATCTTCCGGCGTGAATGGCTCATTGCGGAAGAAGTCGTAATAGAAGCCGTTCTCGATCACCGGGCCGATGGTCACCTGGGCGCCCGGCCACAGCGACTGCACCGCTTCCGCCATCACATGCGCGGCGTCGTGCCGGATCAATTCCAGCGCGCGCGCATCCTCGCGCGAGACGAACTCGATTTTCGCGTCGTGATCGATCGGGGAGGTGAGATCGGCAAGTTTGCCGTCGAGCGCCATGGCGACGGTGCGCTTGGCAAGCGAGGGCGAGATGCCCTTGGCGATGTCGAGGCCTGTGGTGCCGGGGGAATAGTCCCGACGCGCGCCGTCGGGAAAGGTCAGCGTGACCATCCGCGTCTCCTGTTGCTCACTCGCTGCCTACGAACGCAGGTAAGCGTGGGGAGGGGATATAACAGCCGGCGGCGACGGCGCAAGTCTGCAGACCAGCGCAGCCGATTCGACGATTGCGACGGCGCGGTTTCAATGGATAAAATTGAAACCGTCGGATGTGGACTGTCGGCGGGGGCGCAAGGTGTCGCGGATTGCCGGGATTTCGAGGGCAACGCTCTCGGCGGTCTTGCTGGTGCTGATGGTGCCGCTGCCGGCGGCCGCAGCGAACAAGCAAGACGCCAAGCCGGTCGACCCGATCGACGCTTTTCCGCCGCTGACCTTCTATGTCGCCAAAGCGGAGAGCGGCATCTGCGGCGCGGACTGCAGCGAATGGATCGCCGTCGAAGGCGCCTTCGATCACGCCGCAGCCGGGCGATTCATCCGCTTCCTCGACAAGCTGAACCGGAAACTGCCGATCTACTTTCATTCGCCCGGCGGCGACATCGACCAGGCCTTGAGCATCGGCCGCGTGCTGCGCAAACGCGGTTTCAGCGCCGCAGTGGGTCGCGCGATCCCGCAAGGATGCGATCCGCTGCGCGACAACGACGACGACAGCTGCCGCGCGATCAAGACCTCGGGCCGCGTCATTGCCGCGGATCTGCGCACCGTGCGCACACTGTGCAATTCGTCCTGCGTCTACGCGTTGGCGGGCGCCGCGGACCGGCAGGTCCCCGCCGGCGCGCGGCTTGGCGTGCACAGCTCGAAAGTCATTCTGAAGTGGAGCGACGGCCGCGCGGTCGCGCTCAGCCCGGCGATGGTTGCCCGCGCGGACAAGGCGCGCGAGCGGTCCAATGACAAGCTCGAAGAATATCTCACGCAGATGGGCATGGATGACGGACTGCTGAAAGCAGCAAACGCGATCGCCAATGAGCGGGTCCGCTATCTCAGCCGCGACGAAATCGCGCGCTTCGGCGTCGATCGCCGCGAGTTCCAGGAAAGCCGTTGGACGGTGGACGAAGGTCCGCCGGGACCGTTCTCCGTCATCAAGTATTTTGTCGAAGCCAAAGGGAATGACCGCGATCAGCATCGGACCTCGCGCATCCGGCTTTCCTGCATCGACGCGAAAGAGCTGCGCGTGGATTTCAGCCGTGAGCTCGCGGCCGATGATGGCGGCGTCGCCGTTCCGATCAAATTGACGGCGGCGCAATCCGCGATCGTGTTCCGGCAACGCCGCAGCAAGCCGCTCGACGGATACAATGACGTGAGCATCGATGATCGCGTGGAGCGCGTCGCCATCGCCACGCTGCAGGCGATTGCGGCGGCGCCGTCAATCGATCTCGCGGAAGCGCCGAGCCGCGTTCAGGTCGATCGACCGCCGCGCGTGCGCAAGCTTTCAACCGTCGGCTTCGCGCCGGCGCTCGCCGCCCTCATGGTCAAGTGCGCCGACCGCGGACCGGGAGTGAGGACCGAGCGAGGGGGACGACGCATCACGCCGCGGGCGAGCGTGCTCGATCGCTCTTCGACCGATCCGTATTGCCCGCGTCCTGATTGGTCGACGTCCAGCGTCCGTAGCGCCATGGCAGATACCAGCGCGCACGCGGCGGCAGCGTCTGCGGCACGAAGTCGAGGCCGGAGGTGCCGAACGGGTGGCAGCGGCAGATGCGCGCCAGCGTCATCCAGCCGCCGGCCCAGAGTCCGAATCGCGCAAGTGATTCGTCGCCGTATTCGGAGCATGTGGGCAAGTGCCGGCAGCGCGGTCCGAGGAGCGGGGCCAGCGTATAGCGGTATGCGGTCACCAATCCGCGGCCAAAAAGCCGCGGCGCGCGCGCAGCAAACGCAAACAGATTGTTGAAAGCCATGAGCTCTGTCGCGAAGTTCCAACTACGGAGTTTTCCGGAGTTCGTCGCGTCCCGCCAATGCCTTATTTTACATTTACGCACTGCAGCGAACGACAAAAGCGCTACGACTAGCGACTTTTTTACACTAGACCCGCATCCTTGCGTCACTACTATGTCATGCAAGGGGTAAGGCGTCGCTTCGCTCTTTCGAACAGTGGGAACAACCCACGGGAACTTTGAAGAGCAAGTGGCGAGGGGGAGTTGATGATAGCAAGCATTCGCGGCCGAAGCTTCGGCGTCGGCCTTGCGCTCTCGATCGGGGCATTCGCCGGCGTGGTGCCGGCACCCGCTGCGACCACCGACCTGCGCTCGCTGCCGATGCATTTCGAGCTGCGACAGGAAGGCCCCGCACAGAGCTGCGACAAGCACTGCCGCACCTGGGTCTCTGCGGTCGGCGCCATCACCGCCGACACGCCGAAAGATTTCGAAACCTTCCTGCAGGGCCGCGACCTGCGCGGCGCCACCATCGCGCTTGATTCCGACGGCGGCTCGGTGCTCGGCGCCATCGCGCTCGGCCGCGACATCCGCCGTCTCGACATGACGACGATGGTCGGCAAGACCGTGGATGTCGGCGCGGGCAACGGCAGCAACGGGCCTCGCGCCGAGCTGCAGCCGAAGGCGGATTGCGAATCCATGTGCACCTTCGTGCTGCTCGGGGGTACCAAGCGCTTCGTGCCGCCGGAGGCGCGGGTGATGGTGCATCAGATCTGGCTCGGCGACCGCCGCGACGATCCGACCGCCGCCAGCTATTCAGCCGAGGATCTCGTGCTGGTGCAGCGCGACATCGGCCGACTTGCCCAATACACCGCGGACATGGGTGGTGCGATGGAGCTGCTCGATCTCGCGCTGCGCATTCCGCCGTGGGAGCCGATGCGCACGCTGACGCGCGATGAGCTGCGCCGCGTCCGTCTCGACACCACCAGCGATCCCTTCGACCGCGCGCCTGCCGTGGTGGCGACCAATTCGGCGCCGGCGCAAGCCGCGAGCATCTCGCTCACTCGTCCCTCGCGCATCACCGAGCGGGCTTGGGCGATGATCGACAATGGCGACGGCGCCAGCCTGGCGCGCCGGCATCCACTGACCGTCGAGGGCGACACGATCGGCAGCTTCGACCTGTCGGTCGCTTGCGCCGACGGTGCTGCCGACCGCTATGTGGTCACCTATAAGGAAACCCGGCGCGGCTCGGATGCTGAGCACGCACCGCCGGCGCTGCGCGGCGTGAGCGTCTATGTCGGGCAGAAGTGGACGCCGCTCGATCTCGTCTCCTCGGCGCGCGGCACGGACCCCGCCGAGCTCGAGACGGTGGCGCGTGGCGTGATCCCGGGCGATCTCATCAAAACCTTCGTCGGACCCGGCAACCGTTCGCTGACCATCGCAACGACGAGCGCAGGCACCGACACCTCGATCCGCATCGGTAATACCGGCGTCGGCCGTAATTTCCCGGTGCTGTCGGCGGACTGCACCAAGACCCGCAAGGCGGAAGCGCGGCTGCAGCCGAAGGCCTCGGGGATGGCGCAGGCGGGGCAATAAGAAGCGAATAGCGAATAGTGTGTAGCGAATAGTGGATTTTCGCTACTCACTATTCGCTTTCTTCTTCTCAATCTGGTCGATCGCGTTCACCACGGCATCAAAGGTCAACAGCGTCGAAGCGTGCCGCGCCTTGAAGTCGCGCACCGGCTCGAGCACCGCGATATCGGCCCAGCGCGCGTCGTGCGGCGGCGGGCCGTTCTCCTTGAGCATCTTGCGCACGGTCTCGCGCAGTTGCCGCAGCTCCTCGGCTTTGGCGCCGACGATGTGGCGCGCCATGATCGAGGACGACGCCTGGCCCAGCGCGCAGGCCTTCACCTCATGGGCGAAATCCGTCACCACCGGTCCCTCCATCTTCAGATCGATGGTCACAGTCGATCCGCACAATTTGGAATGCGCGGTGGCACTGGCATCGGGCTCGGGCAGGCGCCCCAGCCGCGGAATATTGCCGGCGAGCTCGAGAATCCGGCTGTTGTAGACGTCGTTGAGCATGATCGGGATCGAATGGGCCCTATGTGGTCGGCTTGATTGCTTGGGCCGCCTAAACCACTATATAGGGACGAAACCCAACGCGGCGAGAAGGGGTTCTCGCCACCGCAAACCCTTGAACAGGCATGCGGATTGGGAATGCGGCGTCCGGCCGTCTCGCAGGTGCGAATACCACCCGTGAGGCGTTAGCGACGCGGCCACCCCGGTGACACCTCCGGCGTGCGTTTGCGCCGGTCGAACGGAGAGACCCGTCATGGACGCCAAGAACACGACCAATGCCAATATCAAGCCCTGGCCGAAGCAGGGGCTGTCCGATCATGTCCGCGCCGTCCCGCAGCCGGTTGCCCCGCGCCCCTCGCGCGAGCAGGCGGAAGAGGCGGTGCGCACGCTGATCGCCTATGCCGGCGACGATCCGTCGCGGGAAGGGCTGCTCGACACCCCGAAGCGCGTGATCGGCGCCTATGAGGAGGTCTACCAGGGCTATCGCGAATGCCCGGTCGAGGTGCTCGATCGCACCTTCGGCGAGATCGGCAGCTATGATGATTTCGTCCTGGTCCGCGACATCGGCTTCAACTCGCATTGCGAGCACCACATGATGCCGTTCTACGGCAAGGCGCATATCGCCTACATGCCGGTGGAGCGTGTCGTCGGCCTTTCGAAGCTGGCGCGGCTGCTCGACGTCTACGCCAAGCGGCTGCAGACGCAAGAGCATCTGACCTCGCAGATCGCCACCGCGATCGAGGAGATCCTCAAGCCCCGCGGCGTCGCGGTGATGCTCGAGGCCGAGCACATGTGCATGTCGCTGCGCGGCGTGCAGAAAGCCGGCGCGCTCACGGTGACCACGCATTTCAGCGGCCTGTTCCGCGAGGATGCGAACGAGCAGGTCCGCTTCATGACCATGGTGCGCAACGCGCAGCGGTAGTCGTTTTCCTCTGCTATCTTCCAGCGCTTCTCCGTCATCCTGAGGTGGCCGCGTGGCGGCCCTCGAAGGATGACGGGCAATGATTCCGGGCCGCCATCCTTCGAGGTCCGCCTTCGGTGGGCACCTCAGGATGACGGTGAGAGGTGTGAGCCAATGGCCTCAACAGCAGACATCGAAGAGGGCACGGCCCTCATCCCGAAATTCGATCGCGACGGGCTCGTCACCGTCGTCGCCACCGATGCGGCGAGCGGCGACGTGCTCATGGTCGCGCACATGAACGACGAGGCGCTGCGCAAAACCATCGCCACCGGCGAGGCCTGGTATTTCAGCCGTTCGCGGGGAAAGCTGTGGCGCAAAGGCGAGAGCTCGGGCCACGTCCAGCGCGTGCGCGAAATGCGCGTCGACTGCGATCAGGATGCGTTGTGGATCAAGGTCGAGCAGGAAGGGCCGGGCGCCTGCCACACCGGCCGCCGCTCCTGCTTCTATCGCGCCGTGCCGCTCGGCAAGAGCGGCACGGTCACGCTCGAATTCCGCGACGGCGAAAAGACGTTCGATCCGGCAAAAGTCTACAAGAGCGAGTAGCTGTCAGCCCCCTCGCGGCGGCATTGGCACGATCATCGACACGCGCTTGCGATATTCGATGTAGGCGTCGCCGTGGAACGCCACGAGATCGCGTTCCTCGAGCAGGATGCCGATGAAGATGTAGCCGGTGGTGGCGATTGCGAACAGCAGATGCCCCGCCGTCATCACCGGCGTTGCCCAGAACGCGAGCACGAAGCCGAGATAGATCGGATGCCGCACGACCTTGTAGAATAGCGGCGTGCGGAAGGCCGGCGACTTCGCCGCCTGCCCTTGCGAATGCGCGTAGACCTGCTGCAGTCCGAACAGATCGAAGTGATTGATCAGGAATGTGCTGGCGAGCACGATGCCCCAGCCGGCCCAGAACACGATCCACAGGATCGTGGCGCCGGCCGGACTGCTCACCGACCAGATGACATCGGTCATCGGCCGCCACTGCCAGTAGAGCAGAATAAGGACGAGGCTCGAGAGCAGCACATAGGTGCTGCGCTCGATCGGGCGCGGGACGAACTGCGTCCACCAGCGCTTGAACTCCTGCCGCGCCATGACGCTGTGCTGGACGGCAAACAGGCCGAGCAGGATGACGTTGACGATCAGCGCCGCCATCGTCGTGGCGCCGCCGCCACCGATGTCGATCGATTTCGGCACGACGATGTTGCCGACGAAGCCGATCGCGTAGAGGAATGTCACGAAGAACAGAAGGTAGCAGGCTACGCCGTAGACCAGTGCACCCATTGTGACCCCCGACGGTTGAGAAGCTGCACTTGCGTATTCGATGATAGGAGTCGGCTAACTGGCCGCCAACAGCATCCGCAGTCACCCTCGCGTGAGTGTGATCAATGTTTTCGGCCCGCTGTTCGGCGCGATGCAACCGCACGGCGAACGCGCCTTCTTATTTCGCGAAAAAATGCACCTGCACCACAGTTTCCATCGCGGCTTCCAGATTGATCAGCGCGTGCAAAAAGAAGGTCAGCAGCGTCGAGCCGCTGCGCCAGCGCATGACGCCGAGAAACAGGCCGATCACAAAGATCTGCAGGATGCCGACCCAGTCATACTGCACATGCGAGACCGCAAACAGCACCGCTGTTGCAGCGATGCCCGGCCAAGCCGGTCGTCCAGGGCGGACAAAGCCGCGGAACAGAAAGCCGCGAAATAAAATCTCTTCGCCGGCCGGCGCGACGACGATCATGACGATCAGCAAAGCCGGGAGTAATCCCTCGGCCACGGCGCTCGTGTAGGACTGCAGTTGAAACGCGGTCACCACGGGCTGGCCGGTGACAAAGAGCAATGCATCGCTCGCCGCGATCAACAGCACAAGGCAGGCGACCGCTGTCACCACCTCGCGCCGTTTCGGCAAGACCAACGCCAGATAACCCCTCGGATTGGCGCGGGCGAAGCGCACGGCGATGAGCGCGACGGCGACTACCACCAGATTGAGCGGAAGCGTCGACTGCAGAACGAACTTGCCGTCATAAGGTGCCGCAGCAAGCGACGACAGATCGCCGTGCAAGAGCCAGAGGACAGCGACAAGCGCTACGATCTGTCCCAAGGCATACGCCAGGATTGCCCATCCCAGCGTCGCCCAATAACCCCAGATTTTCATGCGCTCTTAGCCGTCGGCCTGCCGAACTCGCTTCTTATTTGATTCTCGCCAGTAGCGCCTTCGCCTTCGCGAGATGCGGCCGGTCGTACATCTTGCCGCCGATGCCGATGGTCCCGCTATCGGGCTGCGCGGCGAACGCATTAAGGATGGCTTGCGCCTGCGCGATCTGCTCTGCGCTCGGCGTGAACACATCGTTGATGATCGCGACCTGCGCCGGATGGATCGCCATCTTGCCGGTGAAGCCGTCTCGCCGCGCATCCTCGCATTCGCGCCGCAGGCCGGCGTCGTTGCGGAAGTCGACATAGACGGTGTCGATCGCCTGCACCTGCGCTGCGGCGGCGGCGGCGAGCGACAGGCTGCGCGCCAACCGATACGGATCGAGGAAGTTTCCGGCGGCATCGCGATTGGCATCGGCGCCGAGCTCGGCGGACAAATCTTCGGCGCCCCAGGTGAGGCCCTTCAGCCGCTTGCTCGATCCGGCAAAGGTGCCGCAGAGAAACAGCGCCTTCGCGGTCTCCGTCGCGAGCGCGTAGATGTCGATTGCGCCTTCCGGCAAGCCGTGGATCGCCTCGCGCGCGGTGAGCTTGGCATCGAGATGCGCGAGCGCGGCGCCGCCTTCGGCCTTGGGCAACAGGATGGCGTCGGGACGGCCGGCGACGATGACATCGAGATCCGCGTCGGTGAGCCCGGTCTCGAAGCCATTGACGCGCACAAAGAGGCGCGGGCGCTCCTTGAGCGCGCTGTGGCCCTTGAGAAAGTCGAGCGCGATGTGTCGCGCCTCGTCCTTGCGCGGCGGCGCGATGGAATCCTCAAGATCGAGCATCAGCGCATCGGCGCCGCTGCCCATGCCTTTGTCGAGCTTCTTCGGGCTGTCGCCGGGGATGAAGAGAAAAGAGCGCATGTTTGGTTCTTGCCCAGGTCTTTCTCCGTCACCCTGAGGTGCGGGCGAAGCGAGCCTCGAAGGGTGACGGCCCGGGTTCTGGGACCGCCATCCTTCGAGGGCCGCTGCGCGGCCACCTCGGGATGACGAAGAGGGGTTGTGAATGGCGGTGATCACTTCGGGCGCATGACGATGAAGGCCGAGCGCAGGCACTCGGCGACCAGCGTGTCGTCCTGCTTGAAGGCCTTGTGGTGGAATTCGACGATGCCGGCGCCGGGCCGCGATTTCGATTCGCGCTTCCCGATGACTTCGGTCGTGCAATGCACGGTGTCGCCCTCGAACAACGGGGCGGGGAATTTCACGTCCGTCATGCCGAGATTGGCGATGGTGGTGCCGACCGTCATGTCGGAGACCTGGATGCCGATCATCAGCCCAAGCGTGAACAGCGAGTTCATCAGCGGCTGACCCCACTCAGTCTCCTGCTCGCAAAAGTGGCGGTCGATGTGCAGCGGCTGCGGATTGAGCGTCATGTTGGAGAACAGCATGTTGTCCATCTGCGTCACCGTGCGCGTGTAGCGGTGCTCGTAGGTGCGCCCGACCTCGAAATCCTCGAAATACAGCCCGCCGCGCTTGTGCCGCTTGATCGCCGCCTCGCTCATGCCGCCAACTCCTTGAGCAAATAGCCCCACCGAGGGCCACGTTAAGGTTTCGTTTACCATAGCTGGCCCAAGGTCGCCCGGCTCCCCTGTAGAAACCGCGTTTTTGGCGACCCGAGACCACAGGGCACTTTTTCCTTTATGGCCGTTGAGCCAACCAGCGCCAGCGCCACCCCGCAGGTCACCGGCGCTATACGGCAGGCCGCCAATGCCACCGGTGCGAGCTTTCAATACTTACTGGCCACCGCGCAAATCGAGTCGCGCCTCGATCCCGGCGCCCGCGCCCCGACCTCGACGGCTCAGGGGCTGTTTCAGTTCATCGACCAGACCTGGCTGCAGACGCTCAAGGAGGCCGGTCCCTCGTTCGGCTTCACGCGCTACGCCAACGCCATCGCGCAGACCGGCGCCGGCCGCTACGAGGTCGCCGATCCGAGCCTGCGCAACGCGGTGATGCAACTGCGCAACGATCCGACCGCCAATGCGCTGATGGCCGGCGCCTATACACGCAACAACACGATGCTGCTCACCGCCGGGCTTGGCCGGCAGCCGACCGAGGGCGAGCTCTACATCGCGCATTTCATGGGCGCGGATGGTGCCGTGCGGCTGATCGGCGCGGCGACGGCCATGCCCAACGCCAATGCCGCAAGCCTGTTTCCCGGCGCCGCCGCCGCCAACCGCTCGGTGTTCTACGATCGCGCCGGTCGGCCGCGCAGCGTCGGCGACGTTTATGCCGTGCTCACCGGGCGCTACGTGATGGCGCGCAACACGACGAATGGGGTTGCGGCCGCGCCGGTGGCGGCAGTGGCGACACTGCCGAGCGCGCCCGACACCGCAGGCCTCACCAGCGCCTATGCCAATGCCAATCCGGACAGCCTGCCCGACAATGAGCCGATCTTCGAGGCGCTGTTCCGCACGCGCGAGCGGCGCGGTCCGCTGGCGCCGGTGGTGAGCAGCCTCTGGAACAAGCCGCTGGCCGATCCGAACAACGCACCCAACGCGGCACCGGCAAATGCCGCGCCGGCGAGCACCGCGTCCGCGTCCAACAATCAAGCCAGCCAGAGCGGCGTGCAGCCGCTCGATCTGTTCCGCGACGCTCCGGTGAAGATGCGCGGCACGCTGACAGGCGGCTGAACGTCGTTAACGCCTCGTCAAGTTCTATGGTGAACCGTTTATTAAGCCTCCGCCGCTAGGCTGGTGCTCGCCGCGAATGTATGCGCGGCGTGTCGGTGGCGTCGTTGCGATGATTGTTCGTCAGTTCCTGCATTGGTTGCGTCATGCACCGCCCGGCGAGCGCGCCGAGGCGACCCGCGCGCTGGCCCGCGCCTATCTCTATTCCGAGCTTTCCCCCGACGATCTCGCCGCCGCCGAAGGCGCGATGATCATGCTGCTCGACGATCCATCGCCGCTGGTGCGCCGCGCGCTTGGCGACGTGTTCGCGCCGAGCCAGAAGGCGCCGCCGGCGGTGATCCAGGCGCTCGCCTGCGATCAGCCGGAGATCGCGGTGCCGATCCTCGCGTTGTCACCGTTGCTCGTCGACGCCGACTTGGTCGACTGGGTGGCGACCGGGCGCCCGGAAATGCAGATGGCCATCGCCTCGCGGGCGATGTTGCCGCGCGCGGTCGCCGCAGCCATCGCCGAGGTCGGCTCGGCGCAGGCCTGCCTGACGCTGCTCGAGAATATCGACGCCGAGATTGCGCCGTTCTCCATCGACCGTATGGTCGAGCGCTTCGGGCATCTGGCGCCGATCCGCGAAAACCTGCTGGCGCGCGACGATCTCGCGGCGCCAACGCGGCAGGCGCTGCTGGCGAAATTGTCGGACATGCTGGTCGGCTTTGTCGCGTCACGGCACTGGTTGCCGAAGGACGATGCGCAGCGCGCGGCGAGGGAGGCTTGCGAACGCGCGACCATCGCGCTCGCGGCGCAGACGCCGAGTGTCGAGATCGCCACACTGGTCGAGCACCTGCGGGCAAGCGGGCAGCTTACCGCCGGGCTGATCCTGCGCGCGCTCCTCTCCGGCAATGTCATGCTGTTCGAGGAAGCGCTCGCCGTGCTCGCCGATGTGCCGATCGAGCGGGCCGAGAGCTACGTCCACGACAAGAACATTTCCTCCTTCCGCGCGCTCTACGACAAAGCGGGCCTGCCGGGCAGCGCCTATCCGGCGTTCCGCGAGGCCATCGAGGCGATGCGCGAAGGCGCGCTGCTCGGGGAAGCCGGCGGCACCGCACGGCTGAAGCGGCGCATGATCGAACGGGTGCTCACGCGCTGTGCCGAAGGCTGGGGCGGCGAGGACGTCGAGCCGCTGCTCACGCTGCTGCGGCGCTTTGCCGTCGAGGCCCAACGCGAGGAGGCCCGGCTGTTCTGCGACGATCTCGTCGCCAGCGATGGCCTGATCCCGCTCAGCGATCAGCGCATGGTGGCCTGATCAGGGATCAGTTATCAGAAGACAGTGATCAGCATGATTCTGTCCTCTGTCCCCTGATCCTTGGATCCCTGACATGCGCAGCGCCGATGAACTGGTGATCTTCGGCTCCTGGCGCACCGCCATCTTGGTCTATCTCGCCGGCCTCACAGTCTCCTTCATTCTGTTCGGATTCTGGTGGCCGTATTGGCGCGTCGCCGACATGGACCTGTGGATGGTCTACGGCGCGTTCCTCTATAACGACCGTCTGCCGCAGGAATATTTCGATCACCCGGCCTACCTGTCGTTGCTGCTGCTGGCGGGCTGGTTCCGCTGTCTGCATTCCATCGGCCTTCTCAGCGTCGATCGGCTTTCGGCATTGCCGGCCGCAGCGGCCGCTGGAGACGCGTGGACCGCCGCGGTGCGGGCAGGGCGCGTGCTTTCGCTCATCCTCGGGACGGGCTTCGTGCTGAGCTTCGCGGTGCTGCTGCGCCGCCTGGTGCAGAACTGGCGCGTCGCGGCCTTCGCTGCGTTCTTCCTCGCCTATTCCGGCGGCATGGCGATGCAGGTTCGCGTCATCCGCACGGAGACGATCTCCGCCGGGCTGATGATGCTCGCTTTGCTCATCCTGTTGATCGCCGCGCGCAGCCCGCGTTTGAGCACACGACCGCTACTCGTCGGCATCGCGGCGCTGTTCTCGGCTCTCGCCATGCTCAACAAGGTGCAGGCGATCTTCCTGATCTGCGCGCTGCCGCCGATCGTGCTCGCATTCGGGAGCGCGGGAGCGAACGCTGCGGATGACTTCTGGAGCCGGTCCGCAGGCGCGAAGTGGATTGCGGCGATGAGCGTCGCCGCCGCTGTCCTGCTTGCGCTTGCGGCCTGGCCGCTCGTGCGCTTCGGCATCCTCGAGGCGGCGCAGAGCGGCTTCACGTGGCGGCCGATCGCCTTCGGCACTTACGGTATCTATCAGCCGCTGATCGCGCTATGGCTTCTCGCCGGCATGCTGGCTTTCGCGCGGATCTATCGCGTCGGCGTGGTGGAGACACTGACCACCATCGCGGTGGTGATCGCGGGCGCGGCGCTCGGGCTGCTCGCGCTCTACATCTCCTACCAGCCGGGCAATGTCTTCGTCGTCATGAACCCGCTGGAAGAGATGGCGCACATGACGATCTATGAGAAGCTCGCCGGAGGCGGCGATCTGCTCAGCCTGAAATTCATCGTCGATCTGTTCCAGGGCGTGAGCGAGCTGGTGGCCCGGCACACGTTCTTCCTGAGCTCCTCGCCGCGGCCGACTTTGTTTCTCGAATGGGTCGTCATCGTCGCCGCGATTTTTGCCTACCGATCGGGCCGCACCCGGCTGGCGCTGCAAGTGGCGATCCTGCTGGCGATCGTGTGGGGCATCGACCTGTTCGGCGCGCTGCGCGGGCTCAAGCAGGAATATTTCCTCTACACCGATCCACTGGTGATCATCGCCGCGGCGGTGCTGTTCGACGATTGCAGCGAATTACGCAGCCACCGCTTCGCCTTCGCCATCGGCCTCGTGCTAATCGCCGCGCATATCGCGATCAGCCAGGCGGAGCCGATCAAGCACACGCTCAAGCGTGACAAGCCGATGATGTTCTGCGCGCCACACGGCTTTTACACGCCGCGTATCGAAAGCTTCTCGTTCTGTACGCAGTAGCGGTGGTCAGGGCGCCAGCGGCGGGCTGACGATGCCGAGGCGCTCGAGATAACCCGGCCGGTTGCGATTTTCGTGCACCAGAAACTCGTCGGTGACCTCGCGCAGGCGGCTGGTCAATTGCGCCGACAGATCCTTGGCATCGGAACGGTCATATTCGCGGATGATGGCGCGTACCGCATCGACGTGCTGGTCGATGAGCTGCATGGGAATGCGGGTCGGATCGGGCGTGTGCTCGATCAGCCGGCACAGGCTGTCGGCGGCGCCGGCGACGGCGGGGTAGCCGAAGGTCGCAGCCTCGCCCTTGATGTCATGCGCGGCATGAAACAGCGCCTCTTTGGTCGCCGCGGTGAAGCCAAGCTTCTTCAGGCCGTCGCGCGCCTGATTAAGACGCGTGCATTCCGTCTCCATCCACGTACCGAACTCATTGGACAAGTCGGCGAGCGCGGCCTCGGCGCGCGCGACCGGATCGTCGTTCGGATCGAGCGGCCGCTGCGAGATCGCCTTGCGCAGCGCGTTGTTGGGCATGATGACTTCGCAATCCGCGTAGGTCATCACTGTCGGGGTGTCTTTGCGGGGTGCCATGGCGCCTGTGCCTTCAAACGGTCGTGCGGACCTTGTCCAGCAGGCCGGTCTGCCGGATGACGTCGGCCTTGCCGTCCTTGCGGCGCTCGGGACCGACATAGTTCGGATTGGTGCTGCGCCGCCGATCCGGACCGAAATAGGTTTTGGTCTTGATGAAGGGGCGCGGATTGGCGACGACGTTCATGATGCGCTGATAGAGGCCCTTGGCGGAAATCGGCTTGGCGAGGAATTCGGTCACGCCGGCGTCGCGCGCCGCGGTCACACGGGCCTTCTCCGAATGCCCGGTCAGCATGACGATCGCCACATAGGGATTGGCGTTGGCGCCCGGCTGCCGGATCATCTGCGTGAGCTCGAGACCATCAAAGATCGGCATCGCCCAGTCCACGATGACAATGTCGGGTATGTACTGGGTAAAGGCCTCCAACCCGGCGGCGCCGTCCTCGGCCTCATAAACCTCGCGCGCTCCGAATCCATGCAACAGGGTGCGCAGAATCCGGCGCATATGCGCGTTGTCGTCGATGACCAGGAAGCGCAGCCGGTTGAAATCGATGCGGACCATTGAACAGCCTGAAACGCGCCGGCAATTTGACCAGCATCATCTTGCTTGAGGTTAAATTTCCGCCGTTAAGGATGAGTTTACGATACGCGCTTTGCGCGAGATTTTTCCGCGAGACTAACCTCCTCGTGCCGCCGATTTGAAATTCCTGCAGCGACTGCCGCACGGACCATTCAGGAATTTCAAATCGAGAAGCGGCACGAGAATCGCTGACTTGGCGAGTGCCCTTTGGTTTTCGAAGTCCGTGTAGGGGATGCCGCGTCGACTGACGGACTTCGAAAACCGGGCACTCGCATAGCGGCTACGTCGCCTATGCGTCACTCACACGCCGAACTGCTCGCGCAGGATCCGCTCGTCGAGATTATGGCCCGGGTCGAACAGCATGTTGATGGCGATGCCATGGTCCGTGGTGACGTCGACCTGGTGCACCGAGCGGACCTCGTCGTGGTCGGCCACGGCGGCGACCGGCCGTTTGTCGGCTTCATTGACGATGATCGTCACCTGCGCCTTGTCGGGCAGCAGGGCGCCGCGCCAGCGCCGCGGGCGAAACGGGCTGATCGGGGTGAGCGCCATCAGCGGCGCATTCATCGGAATGATCGGGCCCTGGACGGAGAGATTGTAGGCGGTCGAGCCGGCCGGGCTCGCGACCAGGACGCCGTCGGCGATGAGCTCGGGGAGACGCTCCTTGCCGTCGACGAGGATGCTCAGATTGGCGGCCTGCGCGCTCTGGCGAAATAGCGAGACCTCGTTGATGGCGTGAAACTGATGCGTCGTGCCATGCGCGTCGCGCGCGCACATCAATAGCGGATGGATCACGGTGATGTGCGCGGCGGAAAGCCGCTGCGCCAGATTTTCTTCGCTGTAGTCGTTCATCAGGAAGCCGACAGTGCCGCGATGCATGCCGTAGATCGGCTTGCCCGATTTCATGAACTTGTGCAGGGTCGCCAGCATCAGGCCGTCGCCGCCGAGCGCGACAACGACATCCGCGGCCTGCGGATCGGTGTTGCCGTAATGGCTGCGCAGCCGCTCACAGGCTTCACGGGCCTCGGGCGTTGAGCTCGAGACGAAGCCGATCTGCTTGAAGCGTTGCTCGGGACGGTTCATCGAAAATCCGGGAAATCAATATGGAACGCGCGGTTCTCGTCTATACGACCTATCCCAGTGTTGTCGAGGCGGAGAGGGCGAGCCGCGCGATCGTCGAGCGGCGGCTTGCAGCGTGTGTGAACATCCTGCCGGGCATGATTTCGCACTATTGGTGGGAGGGTAAGCTCGAGCGCGGCGAGGAGGTCGTGATGATCTTCAAGACCCGCGCCTCGCTCGCCGAAGCCGTTCGTGCGGCGGTGAAAGAAGCGCATTCATACACGACGCCATCGATCATGGTGCTGCCGGTCGAAAGCCTCGATGCCGGCTATCACGCCTGGATTGTCGGCGAGACGGTGCAGTCCTAGATGCGCACGAACTCGTGAAACTTGCTGAACGGCTACTCAGGGTCGTTAACGGCAAAACTCCAATCATTTCAGGCTCCGCCACGATGCCGCCGCGTTGCTGAACGGCCGCTGTCGGCCGACTTCAGAGCGAGTTCAGTGCGCGGGGATCAGATTGGTGCTCAAGACCGGACGAACTCCGGTCAGCCGATTTCACCGGGTTGCGGCAACCCCGAAGGAAGAAGGATGATCACCATGCTCAGGAAACTCGCCATCGCGCTGGTTGCGACCACGCTCGTCGCCGGCCCGGTGTTCGCGCAGAACACCACCACGTTGACGCCGTCGAATGCGCCCGCCGCCAGCACCAGCCAGCCTGCGACGACCGCTGCGAAGCCGGCGACGACCAAGAAGGTCTGGCATGCTCGCAAGCATTCGAAGAAGATGCACAAGCAGTCGAAGCTGCACGGTGTGAAACACGTGAAGCACGCAAAGGTCAGCAAGCGCCTGCCTGCACGCGCCAGCTGATTTCTCCCGGAAGGGATTGCGTCGCGAAGGCCGCTCGGCAGTGAGCGGCCTTCGTCGCGTTTGTGCCTTGACTCCGGCGCAACGCGAAGGGAACAATCCGCCCGTGCTGGTTCCCCGGGTCGCACCGGGGACGAAAGAGGGAACACGGGCTAACGGTGATCGTCAGATTACCGGTAACCGTGGCTGCCCCCGCAACTGTAAGCGGCGAGCCCGCATCCAATTCGGCCACTGGGCAACTGGGAAGGCCGGATGCAAGGCAACGACCCGCAAGCCAGGAGACCTGCCAGCGCGGTCACCCAACCGGTGGACGGGGCGTCCATACGGAGCGGTCTTTCGCAGCGGTGACGTAATGCCGGTGCGAAGACCGTGAGAGGCTTGCTTCTCCCACGACTTCGATGTGCGAGCGTGAGGCGCCCTGCGGCGTAATGCGTTCGCGTGTCCTTCGCACCGGGTTGCTTTCACCCGGCGCGCCCGCTTGCGCGGGCGCCAACGAAGGAACGTGGAGTCATGGGGAAGGGCTTGGTCGCGAAATGGCTCGGCGCTACGGCGCTGAGCATCTTGTGCGTCAACGGCGCGCAGGCGCAGAGCGTCACGACGGCATTGCCGCCGGTGGTGGTCAGCGCCACGACGATACCGACGCCGCAGAGCGAAATCGGCAGCTCCGTCAGCGTCGTCACCGCGAAGGACATTGCCGAGCATCAATGGCGCACGGTGCCTGACGTGCTCAGCAGCTTGCCCGGGCTCAATGTCGTGCAGTCCGGCGGGCCGGGCGGGCAGACCTCGGTGTTCATCCGCGGCACCAATTCCTACCACGTGAAGGTGCTGATCGACGGCATCGAGGCCGGTGACCCGAGCATCGTCAACGGTGCCTTCGATTTCGCGCATCTGATGACCGGCGACATCGAGCAGATCGAGGTGCTGCGCGGACCGCAAAGCGGGCTCTACGGCTCCGATGCCATCGGCGGTGTGATCTCGATCACCACCAAGCGAGGTGAGGGGCCGCCGAAAGTCAGCGCCAGCGTCGAAGGCGGATCGTTCCAAACCTTCAACCAGACGGCGCGGCTTGCCGGTTCGCAGGGCGACTTCAACTACGCCTTCAACGTTCAGCACTATCGAACGGGATCGATTCCGGTGACCCCGCTCGATCTGCTGGCGCCTGGCGAGGTGCGCAACAACGACAGTTACGACAACTGGACCTATTCGACAAAGCTCGGCGCCAATGTCGCCGACAATCTCGCGCTCAATCTCGTCGCCCGTTATACGGATGCCAAGCACGGGCTGACCACCGACGACGCCGTCAACTTCCCACCGAACAGTGCGCCCGCGGTGCTGCAGGACACGCAGCGCAACCATCAGCTGTTCACTCGCGGCGAGGCGGTGTGGTCGTTATTCGACGGCCGCATCAAGAATTTCTTTGGCGTGAACTACACGAACCAGTGGACCTGGTTCATGGATCCGAACGCCGACAGCTTCAATCCGTTCGGCTCGGTGCCGCCGCCGGTCACCAATCTCGGCGAGAAGACGAAATACGACTGGCGCGGCGAGATCAAGGTCGTGCCGGGGGAGACGTTGGTGCTCGGGCTCGAGGACCAGCGCGACTCCATCCGCACCGATTCCACGGCAGATGCGGCCGGCAATCATTTCGTGACGCGCGCCAGCACCGGCAACAAGGCCGCCTGGGCGGAGCTGCAGTCGAAAGTCGCCGACCGGTTCTTCCTCGTCTCCAACATCCGCTACGACGACAGCGAAAGCTTCGGTCCGCACACGACATGGCGGCTCGCGCCCGCTGTCATCGTCCCGATCACCGAGACGAAGCTGAAAGCGACCTACGGCACCGGCTTCAAGGCGCCGACGCTCTACATGCTGTTCGTCAACGATCCATCCATCGGCCAGATCGCCAATCCCAATCTCGTGCCGGAGACCAGCGTCGGCTACGACTACGGGTTCGAGCAGCCGTTGTTCAACGACCGCGTGAGGTTCGGCGTCACCTACTACCGCAACGACGTCAGAAATCTGCTCAACAATGTGTTCAACGGCGCTAGCTTCACATTCAGCTACGCGAATGTCGGGCACGCGGTGATGGACGGCACCGAATCGTTCATCACGGCGACCGTGACCGATGAGCTGAAGATCCGCGCCGATTACACGACGACGCGCACGCGCGACCTGTCGACCGACCTCGGTCTCCTGCGTCGGCCTGGCAACAAGGAGAGCGTCACGGCGATCTGGACGCCGATCAAGCAGCTCACTTTGTCGGCGACTGTGCTGCATGTCAGCTCGTGGGTCGATGTCAACCGCGATACCTCGACCTTCATCCCGCGGCTCGACGCACCGGCCTACACAACGGTCAATCTCGCGGGCAGCTACGATATCGACGCGCGCACGACGGTGTTCGCGCGCGCCGACAATCTGTTCAACGTCCAGTACCAGGTGCCGGTCGGCTTCCTGCGGCCCGGTCTCGGCATCTACGGCGGCATCAGGGTCAAAACCGAGGTCGCCGCCCTGAAATGAATCACCTAAGCTCCGTGCAACGATTCACGGGGGCTTCGATGCACGGAATCCGAATCATTGCCGCGGCGGCCGCTGTCATGCTCTGCACAGCGGCTGTCGCGGGGCCCGCATTTGCCGCCGACGATATCCTCGATGCCATCGAGCAGGCGCGCAAAGCATATGCGGCCGGCGACCTGTCCGGCGCCAAGCAATCGCTCGATCTCGCCTCGCAACTGGTCGGGCAGAAGAACGCCGAGCGCTTCGCCGAGCTGTTGCCGGAGCCGCTGCCGGGCTGGAAGGCCGAGAAAGCGGAGACCGCCGCGGTGGGCGCCGCGATGTTCGGCGCATCATCGGCGACGCGCACCTACACCGATGCCAAAGGCAGCACGGTCGAGGTGGCGATCACCGGCGATTCGGCGGTGCTGACGCAATTCGCGCCGCTGCTGAATAATCCGATGCTCGCCGGCGCCATCGGCAAGATCGTGAAAATCGGCGAGCAGCGCGCGATCCAGACCCACGAGGGCGACATCAACATGGTCATCGGCAACAAATACATGGTCACGGTGCACGGCACGGCAAATGCCGAGGCGAAAATGGCCTACGCACAAGCGGTCAACGTCGCCAAGCTGTCGAAGATGTGAGCCGCACGCGCGCCCCGCCAACGCGACGCGTTCTTTGCCCACTGTTGCCCACCTATTCCGCACGCGCCGCCGCGCCGATATGCTGGCGATCAAGCAACAAGCAAGAAAGCCGGGGAGGGAACATGTCAAAGATCACGATGAGCCGCCGCGCACTGTTGAGCGGTGCGGCAGCGCTCGCTGCGGCGAGCGCCGGGAATGCAACCACGATGCGCGCGCAAGGAAAGTCGGAACGCGGCAATATCCTCATCCGCAACGCCTATGTGATGACCATGGACGCCGCCGGCGACATCGCCAATGGCGACGTGCACGTGAAGGACGGCGCTATCGTCGCGGTCGGGAGCAAGCTCGATGCGCCGGGCGCGATGCGCATCGACGGCAGCGGCACGATCGTGCTGCCGGGCCTGGTCGAGACGCATTGGCATATGTGGAACACGCTGCTGCGCTCGATGTCCGGCGACAAGCCGGAGCTCGGCTATTTCCGCACGACGGCCATGCTCGGCAAGCTCTTCGAACCGGCCGATATGTATCAGGGCACGCGGCTCGCCGCGGCGGAAGCCATCAATTCCGGCATTACACATGTGCACAGCTGGTGTCACAACATCCGCACGCCCGCGCATGCCGAGATGGATCTCAAGGCGCTGCGCGAGTCCGGACTGCGCGCGCGCTTTTCCTTCGGCCCCATGCAGGGGCATCCGAACAACCAGCCCATCGACCTCGCGACACTCGATCGGCTGAAGAGCAACTGGACGAGTTACGCCAATGGCGGGCTCATTTCGCTCGGCATGGCCTGGCGCGGGCAGGGCGGCAACAATCCCGCGACCGCGGTGCCGCCGGAGGTGTGGAAGGCGGAGTTCGAGGCGGCGCGCAAGCTCGATTTGCCGATCTCCGTGCATGCTTCGGGCTCGCGCCCTGCAATGGGGCAGGTCGACGCGTTCAACAAGGCGGGTCTGCTCACCAAGGACATGCAGATCATCCACGCCAACATGGCGAGCAAGGATGAGATCGCCGCCATGGCCTCAGCGGGATGCTCGGTGTCGAGCTCGCCATTCACCGAGATGCGCATCGGCTTCGGCCTGCCGCAGATGGCGGAGCTCATCGCCGCCAAGATCCCGGTCGGGCTTTCGGTCGATACGGTGGAGCTCTCCGGCAACGCCGACATGTTCGGCATCATGAAGGTCGTGCAGAACGTGGAGGACGGCAAAAGCGAGAGCGAGTTCAAGCTTCCGGCGCGCCGCGTGCTCGAGCTCGGCACCATCGAAGGCGCCCGCTCCATGGGCATCGACGACAAGGTCGGCTCGCTCAAGCCGGGCAAGCGCGCCGACCTGATCATGGTATCGACGCGCGACGTCAATCTCGGGGTGTTCGGCGATCCGGCGCATATGCTGGTGACTGCGGCGCAGCCGGCGAATGTCGATCTGGTGATGGTCGACGGCCGCATCCTCAAGCGCGGCGGCAAGCTCGTCGGCATCAATGCGAAAGAGGTCGCGCAGGAGGCGGCAGCCGCCAACGCGGCGCTGCGCAAACGCGCCAATTGGTGGTGAGCGCGGACGGAGAGGGCTCATGCTGAGAATTCTGGGCGCGCTCACAGCGCTGGCGCTGATCGGATGTCCCGCGACCGGCGCGCGCGCGGACGCCTATCCGACCAAGCCTGTGATCCTCGTGGTTCCGTTTCCCGCCGGCAGCACCACTGACCTGGTCGGCCGCATCATGGCCGATGAGCTCGGCAAGGCGCTCGGTCAGAAAGTCGTGGTCGATAATCGCGGCGGCGCCGGTGGCGGCATCGGCTCCGAGCTTGTCGCGCGGGCTGCGCCCGACGGGTACACCATCCTGATGGGCACGATCGGCACACACGCGATCAATGCTGCGGTCTATCCGAAGATCAATTACGACCCGATCGCCGATTTCGCGCCGATCATCCAGTTCGGCACCGCGCCCAATGTGCTGGCGGTGAACCCGTCGCTCCCCGTGCATTCGGTCAAGGAGCTGATCGAGTACATCCGCGCCCGTCCAGGCAAGGTGAATTACGCGTCCTCTGGCAATGGCACGTCGAACCATCTCTCCGGTGCGATGTTTGCCGCACGTGAAGGCCTCACCGCCACGCATGTGCCGTATCGCGGCGGCGCGCAGGCGATCATCGACCTGCTGCGCGGCGAAGTGCAGTTCATGTTCTATCACTACCTGCCGCTTCTCCCGCATATCCAGGAAGGCAAGCTGCGCGCGCTGGCGATCACCAGCGCGACGCGCATTTCGGCGCTGCCCGATGTGCCGACCATGGCGGAAGCCGGCGTGCCTGATTTCGAGGTCTCCGCCTGGTTTGGTGTCTACGCTCCGGCGAAGACGCCTCCGGAGATCGTCGCCAAGCTGCACGACGCGCTCGCCGACATCATGCATTCGCCGAAAGTGCGGCAGCACCTGATCGTGCAGGGCATCGATCCGGTGAGCGGCAGTTCGCAAGACCTGCTCACGCTCACCAAATCAGAGCTGGCGCGCTGGGCGAAAGCTGTCGCGCTTGCGGGGGCAAAGCTGCCGAATTAATCGCCCTTGATGTTGTTCTCTTTGACCACCGGGCCCCACAGCGCCATTTGCTGCTGCAGGAATTTGCGTTCCGCCTCCGGATCCTGAACGAGCAGGGTGATCTGCAGGTTTTCCTGCAGCTGCTTGGCGACGGCCGGATCGCGCAGGCTGTCGGCGAGCGCGGCGCCGAATTTCTCGATGATCGGCTTCGGCGTGTTGGCGGGCGCGAACACGCCCCACCAGGCGTAGGACTCGAAGCCTGGGAAGCCGGCCTCGATCGCCGTCTGTGTGTTGGGAAGCGATGCGATGCGAGCTTTGCCGGTCTGCAGCAGCGGCCGCAGCCGCTGGCCGTTGATCTGTGGCGTCACCAGTGCGGCGCTACCGATGATCAGATCGACATGGCCCGCGATGGCATCAGTAACCGCCGGACCGCCGCCGCGGTAGGGCACGTGCACCATGGACACGCCCGCGCGCTTGCTCAGCAGCGCCATGGTGAGGTGACCGACGCTGCCGGAGCCGATCGAGGCGTAGGTGATCGTGGTCGGCTTCTGCTTTGCGGCAGCGATGACCTCGGCGAACGAGTTGAACGGCCGCGATGGATGCGTGCACAGCACGTTCGGCGCGGTGCCGATCAGCAGCACCGGGTCGAGGTCCTTCTCGGTATTAAATGAGAGGTCCTGCAGGAACGGGTTGACCGCATGGGTGTCGAATACGAACACCCAGCTGTTGCCGTCGGGATTGGCTTTCGCCACCGCCGCAGTGCCGACACTGCCGGAGGCGCCGGGCCGGTTCTCGATGATGATGGTGGCGCCGCCGAGCTTCTCCTGCATGCGCGGCTGCACCAGCCGCGCGATCGGATCGACGCTGCCGCCCGGCGGGAACGGCACGATGATCTTGATGACGCCGGACGGCCAGGTCTGCGCCTGCGCGGCAAAAGGTGCTGCCAGCGGCGCTGCGATGCCGCCGAGCACGACGGTGCGTCGGGAAATTTTCATGTGATTGCCCCCTCGATCGCCGGTGCTCATTGGCCCGGCGTTTTGATCCAACCAGGATACAATTGTTTACCGGACAGCGCACCGGCTTGATCGTGCCATGGTCTCAGGCGATATCTGCGCCGGGGCGGTGAGGGCGGAGATCTGGATGCGATCATTGTGGGTGGTTTGCCTAGCGGCGCTCGCTGTTGGCGCCTGCTCGACCGATCCCGACTACATCAGCCCCGAGCAGTTCAAAGCGCGCTGGAACGAGCAAAACGTCTATCCGGCGAGCTACAAGGCCGACGTGGTCGCCTATATGCGCACATATTTGAACGATCCGACCAATGTGCGTGGCGCCGCGTTGTCAGAACCGGTGCTCAAGTCGGTAGGGCCCGGCGATCGCTATGTGAGCTGCATTCAATACAACGCCAAGAAGAGCAGCGGGCAATATGCGGGCCAGCGGGAGGCCGCGGTGATCTATCTCGCCGGGCACCTCGACCGATTTGTCGTGAGCAATCCTGATCCGCGTGAGTCACGCGAGCGCCCCGATGTGCGCGAGGTCTGCAAGGGTGTGAGCTATCTGCCGTTCCCGGAATTGCAGCAGCTGAAGCGCTGATCAGCCGCCGGAGAAGGCGACCAAATCGATCCATAGAATTCAACCCGCCGAGCGGCGGCTCGGCAGGTTTCTGTTGTCGCTGATGGGTCGGCAGAGAAGAGAGGTGAAGGGCTACTTGACCTTGAGATTCTCGGCGGACGTCCTTCCGCGGTTCTCGACGAGCTCGAACTGAACAGTCTGGCCTTCGTTCAGTGTGCTAAGGCCTGCGCGCTCGACGGCGGAGATGTGTACGAACACGTCTTTCCCACCTTCTTGCGGCTGAATGAAGCCATAGCCCTTCGTCGGATTGAACCACTTCACGGTGCCCTGAGGCATTGCTAGATCTCCGAAGTTACGAAACGCCATGAGTTTCGCACAGTTGGACAGTGATGAACAGGGTCTCGGCGCGCGAGGCGCGCTGATGCTGCCGGTGTTTTGCAAAAGACGTCCGTGAATGGTGCCGGCTGAGGGACTCGAACCCCCGACCCCGTGATTACAAATCACGTGCTCTACCAGCTGAGCTAAGCCGGCCCCCAATCCCGAGAGCTATCAGCGTCCCCGGCGGGGGACAAGCAAGCGGCGAACATTGCTGCACAAATGAAAAGCCCCGCGCTCGAAGGCGCGGGGCTGTCGCATTTTCGGCTGCGGCCGCTGGCGCGGTCCGCAGGCTGCGGGGCTCACATATGCGTGATGTCCCGGTCTTTCGTTTCCGGCAGGAAGATCAGCCCGACCACGAAGCTCATCGCCGCCACCGCAATCGGATACCACAGGCCGGAATAGATATTTCCGGTCGCAGCGACGATGGCGAAGACGGTTGCCGGCAGGAAGCCGCCGAACCAACCATTGCCGATGTGATACGGCAGTGACAGGCCGCTGTAGCGGATGCGGGTCGGGAACAGCTCGACCAGCCAGGCCGCGATCGGCGCGTAGACCAGCGTCACATAGATCACCAGGATGGTGAGCAGGATGATCGCCATCACATAGTTGATCTCGGCGGTGTTCGCCGCGGCTGGATAGCCGTGCTTGGTGATCGCGTCACCGAGCTGCTTTGCGAAGTCCGGCGCGGTCGTCGAGATCGTGGCATCGCCGACCTTCACACTCGCTTTGGTTCCCGCAGGCGCCGCCTCGTTCGCATAGTTCACGGAACGCGCGACCAGTGCCGACTTGGCGATGTCGCACGAGGTGGTGAACTTGGCGATGCCGACAGGATTGAACTGGAACGAGCATTCGGCCGGGTCGGCGACGACGGTCACCGGCGCGGAGGCGAGAGCCGCTTCCAGCTTCGGGTTCACATAGTGCGTGAGCGCCTGGAAGATCGGGAAGTACGTCACCACGCCAAGCGCGAAGCCGGCGAGGATGATCGGCTTGCGGCCGATCTTGTCGGACAGCCAGCCGAAGACGATGAAGAACGGCGTGCCGAGAGCGAGCGAGATCGCGATCATGATCTGTGCGGTCACGGCAGGCACCTTCAGCGTCAGCGTCAAGAAGAACAACGCGTAGAACTGTCCGCCGTACCAGATCACGGCTTCGCCGGCGGTTGCGCCCAGCAGAGCGAAGATGGCGATCTTGGCGTTGTCCCAGTTGCCGAAGGCTTCCGTGAGCGGACGCTTGGAGGCCTTGCCCTCATCCTTCATCTTCTGGAACACCGGTGACTCGTTGAGCTTGAGCCGGATCCAGATCGAGACCGCGAGCAGGATGGCGGAGAGCAGGAACGGAATGCGCCAGCCCCAGGCCGCGAAGGTCGGTTCGCCTTGCGACGTGCGGATGGCAAGCACCAGCAGCAGGGCCATGAACAGGCCGACCGTCGCCGTCGTCTGAATCCACGACGTGTAGAGGCCACGCTTGTTCTTCGGCGCGTGCTCCGCGACGTAGATCGCGGCGCCGCCATATTCACCGCCGAGCGCGAGGCCCTGAAACAGGCGAAGCCCGATCAGGATGACCGGCGCGATGATGCCGGCGCTGGCATAGGAAGGCAGCACACCGATGAAGAAGGTGCCGAGGCCCATCAGCGTCATGGTGATGAGGAAGGTGTATTTGCGGCCGATGAGGTCGCCGAGGCGGCCGAAGAATAGCGCGCCGAACGGGCGCACTGCAAAGCCGGCGGCGAAGGCCAACAACGTGAAGATGAAGGCTGCGGTCGGATTGACCCCGGAGAAGAACTGCGCCGCGAGAATCGGCGCGAGCGTGCCGTAGATGTAGAAGTCGTACCATTCGAACACGGTGCCGAGAGACGAGGCGAAAATCACCATCCGCTCTTCGGCCGTCATGCCGCCTTCGCGGTATGACGCTGCTGTCATCGCTGTCATGGGCGTCGTTCCCTATATGCGTTTCTTTTCGGGAGACGAGCAGCCAGCACGGTACTGAGAAGACGCCCCCCAAGGTTTGCAGTACGCCGCAAAAAAGCCCGGGTCTGTGCGCCTCAGGTCTTACGCCTTAAGTCTAATAACGCAGCAAGCGTTTGTTTTCAAAAGATAAAGGTGCGCAATTTGTCGTCTGCGGCGTTGCACAATGATCCCGAGATTCCAGCGTTCACCGCACCGGAACGCACGTATTCACATTGATTGCGTGAGCCGTTCGAGGATGTCGATCAGCCAGGCGGCAGCTTCGAGAATGGCCACACGCTGCACCAGCGACGACCTGCGGAACGTATCGTTGAGCAGCTTCAGGGCGCGCTTGTATCCGACATGCGTGCGGCCCTTGTCGCCGAGCGCGCGCAAGCGATCGATCAAGACGCTGCGGCGCGTCTCCAGCTCTTCGTAGCGCTTACGAAAATGCGCACCCGATCGCGGGCGCGACGCAGCGGGACGTTGATCGTCTGGTTGTTTCGCCATCGTGGATTAACCGTACTGCTGCAAGTTTTACCGATCCTATCCACCGCATTGCAACTGCGCCCGCGCATCTTCTGCGCGATTAATGTTACCCGACAATTCCACGGCCGCACGCGGTCAGCACGGTGAAGTCTTCGTATAGAGTGCGCTTACGAGTTTCGGTGTAATCGCGGGATTTTCGACGATGCGCGCAGCGCTCGCTTTCGGATCGGCCCTTTGCCTTTGCAGTGTGCTCGGCACCGCTGGCGCGCGCGCGGCCGATCTCGGGGGCTACGAGTTCGGTGATGTGAGCATCACCTCACGCGCCGCGCCGATCGTGATCTACGACTATCAACCGGGCGTGATGGTGCGTGGCTATTTCCGTTCGCCGTGGCGCCACCGTCACTATTTCCCGACCAGCGACAAGCCGCCCGTGCTCGGGCGTGACGAGGTGATCCCGGGACCGGATCGCGAGATGCCGGAGCCGGCCGAGAGCTACTACCGGTTCTGGTCGACCTCGGCGGCAATCATCAATTTCGACACGCCGCAGCGCCCGCGCACGAGAAGGCCGGTGTCGCAGCCGGACATGATCGAGCCGCCACAGGTCGATCCGGCACGACCGTAAGCGGCGAAGAGGGGGCAAGAACAATGCAAAACGCGATCCGTGTTCCGAAGCTTATGTTGGCGGGCCTGGCGCTCGCCGCGCTGCCCGCCGCAAGCGCGTCGGCGCAGACCTATGCGCAGCCGCAGGCGATCGATCCGTATGCGCCGCCGCAGGGCAGTTACACCTATGTGATGCCGGCACCGCAGGCTGGACGGACCTATCCCTATGTCGGTCCGCGCCAGGAGATGCAGGTGCCGTACTACTACGCCTATCCGCATGCGCCGCGCGCCACCGCAAAAGTCGTGCACCGGCCGGCGAACGAGGTCGTCGACGAGCGCCCGCTTCCGCGCAAGCACAAGCGCCTGGCCGACGAAGTCGACGCGCCGGTCAAGCCGCGGGTTGCCGTGAAGCCTGCTCCGCTGACGCGCGCCGACATCACCGGTTCGACCGGACGCGTCATCCGCGCCGAAGCCGAGGTGACGATCATCGGTCCCGACCGCATGAGCATTCGCTTGTTCCGTAAGCGCAATGCGGGTCCTGCGGCGCAGGAGCCGTCGGAAAACTAAATCACTGCCGGGTTTAGATTTTGCTGCGCGCCACATAGAGCGCGAGCGCGGCCGCATTCGACACATTCAGGCTCTTGATCGCGCCCGGCAGATCGAGGCGCGCCACATGATCGCAAGTGGTGCGTGTGAGCTGTCGCAAGCCTTTGCCCTCGGCGCCGAGCACCAAGGCGAGCGGCGCCTGCAGGGGTGCTCCTGCAAGATCCACATCGCCGTCGGAGTCGAGCCCGACCAGGAGGAAGCCACGCTCCTTGAGCTCGGCGAGCGCGCGCGCAAGGTTCTGCACGGTGATCAATGGCACATATTCGAGCGCGCCCGAGGCGGCCTTGGCGAGCGCGCCAGTCGCCTCCGGACTGTGCCGGGCGGTGGTGATGATCGCGCTCGCAGCGAATGCCGCCGCGGAGCGGAAGATGGCGCCGACATTGTGCGGATCGGTGATCTGATCGAGGACGAGGACCAGCCCGCCGTCGGCGAGCTCCTGCATCGAGGGCGCGGGCAGGGGATCGGCCTCGGCAAGGAGCCCGTTGTGCACGGCATCGGGCGCCAGCCGCGCAGCGAGAGTGTCCGGCCGCACGATCTCCGGGTCGACGGAGAGCGGCACCTTCTCTTCGGTGAGCCGGCGCGCGGCGTTCTCGGTGGCCCAGAGGTGGCGGATGCGGCGCGCCGGGTTTTCCAGCGCGGCCTTCACGCTATGCCAGCCATAGAGCGTGACGACGTCGTCGGCGGGCCGCGGGGCGCGGTCGCGGCGATCACGCCGGCCGTGTGGCCGGTGTTGGTGATGCTTTCGATCGTGATGCGGACGAGGTCGCGCCATGGGCGGGTTCTTCCCACGCGGAGCGCACATTTGGCAAACCCATGAAATCGCAGCGCCCGCATTGACTTCGCGGGTCCGTCTCACCATAAACGCGCCCTGACCTGCCGGGCCGGCGGGCAGAACCGTTTGTCCTTTGGCATCAATGTCATGTTGGCGAGCGGGGGAGTGTCCCGAGCGGCAAAGGGGGCGGACTGTAAATCCGCTGGCTATGCCTTCGTAGGTTCGAGTCCTACCTCCCCCACCAACCTTCGCCGCCATGGCGGTTGCGGTTGGCGGGCCAGCCTCGCTCGGCGAAGGTTGCCGCGCCGAAGCGTAGCGAAGGCGGGCAGCCTTCAGTAAAAAAGAGCCTCGGTTCGCGGGTGTAGCTCAATGGTAGAGCAACAGCCTTCCAAGCTGATGACGAGGGTTCGATTCCCTTCACCCGCTCCAACCTTCGCGCCTTCGGCGCTTGGGTTGGCAGGCCAGCCTTCGCTTGCTGCGCAAGCTTCGGCTCGGCAAGCCCTTTCGTGGCGAAGGCTGTCGCGCCGAAGCCGCAAAGCGGCGTAGGCGGACAGGATAGATGAGTTGAAAAATCCGCATTGCCGCCGCATATGAGGCCGGCAGAATCGGCCGCGCGATCACCGCCGCGGCCTCCAAGAGAGATCAAAGATGGCCAAAGAGAAATTCGCTCGCACGAAGCCGCATTGCAACATCGGGACGATTGGTCACGTGGACCATGGGAAGACGTCGCTGACGGCGGCGATCACCAAGGTCCTGGCGGAGCAGGGCAAGGCCCATTACACGGCCTA
>DASRGN010000052.1:0-75381 GCA_035651015.1 Pseudolabrys sp.
GGCCGGCATAGCGTTCCTGGATGTCGCGGCCGAACAGCGGGGCGGAATAAAGATTGTCCACCGGGATATCGAAGAAGCCCTGAATCTGGCCGGCGTGGAGGTCCATGGTCAGCACACGGTTGGCGCCGGCTTCGGTGATGAGGTTGGCGACCAGCTTGGCGCTGATCGGGGTGCGCGAGCCGGTTTTGCGGTCCTGCCGGGCGTAGCCGAAATACGGGATCGCCGCGGTGATGCGGCGCGCCGAGGCGCGGCGCAGCGCGTCGATGATGATCAGGAGCTCCATCAGGTGGTCGTTGGCCGGATAGGACGTCGACTGCAGCACGAACACGTCGGCGCCGCGGACGTTCTCCTGGATCTCGACGAAGATCTCCATGTCGGCGAAGCGCCGCACCACGGCCTTGGTCAGCGGAGTTTTCAGGTAGTCGGCGATCGCCGCAGCGAGGACCGGATTCGAGTTGCCGGCGACGAGCTTGATCGCTCCGTTTTTCGCCGCCATCACCGCTCTCCTGACCCCTCACATTTGGCGGCGTGGTCATAACAAGGCGGCAAAGCGCCTGCAATACAACGGAAATCGTTGTCCGCGGCTTTTGCGCGGAGCGCCCGGCAGGTCTTCATTTCAGCGTTAATTGTTGACTGAGGCGGGGGTCGCGGTCCCGTCCGGTGAGGTGCTGGCGACACTGGTCGCGGCGGGAGCTTGCCCGACCACGGGCTCGGCACTCCCGGGTGCGCTGAGGAAGGCGACGATGCGGTCCATGCTGCCGCGGGCGATGCGGCGCAGGAGCTCGTCGTCGGCGCCGTTCCAGGCGTCGTGGGGCTTGCCGGCCACCGGCTCCTCGCCGGTGATGCGCAGCGCCCGGCGCTGCTCGGCGTCATAGATGTCCCAGGCCCAGGCGATCGACGTCTTGCCGCGCACGACGTGGGCGGAGAGATAGCCACGCACGCGATAGGCCGCGGGGTTTTCCCGCGAGATCACCGCGACACTGCGCGAGCGCGCCTCGTCGTCGAGGTTGCGCACGAGCTTCTGGAACACGCCCTGCGGGGGGCCGTCGATTGATTCGAAAGCGATGCTGTTCTTCGGCGTATTGCCGGCGAGGCTCGGCTGGCCGTCAGTCGTGCAGCCGGTCAGGCCGACCGCCGTCAGGAGCGCCAAAGCGGCGCAGAAGCGCTTGTCCAGCAACATCGACACGTCCCCGTGTCGCCGCGACCAGGCCTCATGGACCCGATTTCTTCGGCCGACGGCTGCTTGGTAGCGTCAAACCATGACGAGGTCAAAAGAGGCAGCCGCGGGACCGTTCTAGTCGCTCAGCGCAATCGCATTGATATGCCGGCCATAATCCGGCTCGGACCGGTGCGTCGAGCGGCGATAGCTGTAGAACAATTCCGGCTCCGCATAAGTGCAGTTGCCGAGGTCGCCAATGCTGGCGACACCGGCCTGCTTGAGCCGCGCCGTGATGTAGCCGGCCAGGTCGAACAGCGCATGGCCCTCGCGCCGCCCCGCCCGGAAGAAGCGCAGGTTCTCCGGGTCCTGCTGGTGGAAGCGGTCGACGAATTCCGCGCCGACCTCGTAGTTCGCCAGCCGAATCATCGGGCCGATTCCCACTGCGATGCGCTCGCGCCGTGCGCCGAGCTTTTCCATCGCGGCGAGCGTTGCCTCGAGCACGCCGGTGAAGGCGCCGCGCCAGCCGGCATGGGCGGCGCCGACCACCCGCGCCTGCGCATCCGCCAACAGCACCGGGCCGCAGTCGGCGGTGGAGACGCCGACGGCGAGCCCCGGCACCTGCGTGACGATGGCGTCGACGCGCGGCCGCGTCTCCCGCGTCCACGGTTCGGTCGCCACGATGACGTCGGGCGAATGCACCTGGTAAGCGGTGAGCAGGTTCTCCGGCTTCACCCGCAGCGCCGTCGCCATGCGCGCGCGGTTCTCACTGACGCGCGCCTGGTCGTCATTGGAGCCGACGCCGCCATTGAGGCTCTCATAAACGCCTTCGGAAACGCCGCCGATGCGCATGAAGAAGGCGTGGCGAATGCCGGATTGCTTGGAGAGCAAGGTTGCCTGCAGTGACGGCGCCGCGATCTGAAGTGGTGGAAGCGGAAATTCGGTCATCAATCGAATCCTGGGGGTACGCCGAGTTTCGGGTCGGCAAGAGCGATGGCCTTGAACAATTCGCCCATGCCGGTGCGGCCGTGGCCGATGAGCCGCGCCAGCGCGGCGTCGACCTCGGCGGCCTTGGACGGCCGTCCGGCCTTGAGCGCAGCGGCGCGCGTGCGAATGCCGAGCCGTCCGAGCAGCTCGGACTGCACGATCGGTCCGAACACCTTGCAGCCCATCGCGCTCGCCGCATCACCCAACGCCTGGAAGTCGACATGCGCGGTGAGATCGCAGGTGCCGGGCGCGGTGAGCGTGTCGGCGAAGGCATGGCCGCCGACGGCCTGCAGCGTCTCGCCGAAGCCGCTCTGCGCGTGCCCGTAGTCGATGATCAGCGCGGCGCCGCCGGTATGGGCGATGCGCCGGCCGATTTCCATGGCCGTGGTGTCGGTGCGCCACTCGAACACGACGCCTTCCGGCGCCGCGCGCACCTGCGGCGGCAGGATCGTGTCGAAGTTCCGCAGCGGCTCGCGGGCCAGCGTGAACACGAATATGCCGTCGGCATCGATGTCGATCAGCCGCTCGTACCAGCCGTCGGCCTGCCGCACCGCCTGGTGCACCGGCAGCGCATCGAAGAATTCGTTGGCAAGGATGATCGCCGGGCCTTCACGGGGCACGTCGTCGAGCGAGGCGTGCCATGAAGCTGGAAGCTTCGACCCGAGAAACGCCTGTTCCTGTTGCTGCTGCAGCGCCGGGCTTACTTCGACGAAATGCAGCGTCACGGCCTCGCGGAAACCCGGCATCACCTGCGCGGCGCGCAGCGCGTCGAGCATCATGGTGCCACGCCCCGGCCCGAGCTCGACGATGCGCACATTCCCAGGCGCGCCCATCTGCTGCTTCCAGGTCGCCGCCATCCACAGTCCGATCAGCTCGCCGAACATCTGGCTGATCTCGGGCGCGGTGATGAAGTCACCATCGGTGCCGAGCGGATCGCGCGTCACGTAATAGCCGTGCTGCGGCAAGGTGAGCGCGAGCTGCATGTATTCCGCGACCGGCATCGGGCCGGCGGCGGCGATGCGGCGGCGGATCTCGGCCTCGACCGGCCCGACGTCGCTCGCAATGCCTCCCGCGATGTCACTCATGAGGTTGCCCGCAGCGGATCGCGCCGCAGCGCGAAGACGATGAAGCCGACGCCGGCAAGGATCAGCGGCACCGACAGGAGCTGGCCCATGGTGAAGCCGCCCCAGAGAAAGCCAAGCTGGATGTCGGGTTCGCGAAAAAATTCACAGAAGATGCGGGCGAAGCCGTAAGCGACGGCGAAGGCACCGATGATCAAGCCCGGCCGCCGCAGTGCGCCGAGACGGATGAGCACAAAGAGAAAGGTGAGCAACACGAGGCCTTCGAGCGTGGCTTCATAAAGCTGACTCGGATGCCGCGGGATCGGACCGCCATTGGGAAAGATCATCGCCCACGGCACGTCGGCGGCGCGGCCCCACAGTTCGCCGTTGATGAAATTGGCGATGCGGCCGAGGAACAGGCCGATCGGCCCGACCGCGCAGGTGACGTCACCGAGCGAGAGAATGGAGATGCCGCGCTTGCGCGCGAACAGGATCACCGCGACGACACAGCCGGTGAAGCCGCCGTGAAACGACATGCCGCCGTTCCACAGCTCGAAGATTTCCAAGGGATGCTGGGAGAAGTGCGGCAGATTGTAGAACAGCACGTAGCCTGTGCGGCCGCCGAGAATGATGCCGAGCGTGACCCAGAGCACGAAGTCATCGAAGTCGACGACGGTCATCGGCGAGCGGCCGCCCCACAGGGCACCGTTGCGGATGAGCGCGCGCGCATAGACCCAGCCGAGCAGGATGCCGAAGATATAAGCCAGCGCGTACCAGCGGATCGCCAGCGGGCCGAGATGCACCAGCACCGGGTCGAAAGCGGGGAAGGGGATGGCGAGCAGGGGCATTCCGTTAATAAGGCCTCATCCGTCGAGCAAGCGAGTCAGGACACGTTAGCGCATGATTCCATCAAGGTCTTGCGACGCGGTCGGCGGATCGCCATTGTTGACCGCGACACGCGGAGGCGAGGCATGACACAGACATCGGGCCGTTTCTTTGACGAAATCGCGCGGCTGATGAACGACGCCGCCGGCGTGGCGCACGGGGTGCGACGCGAGGCGGAGACCGTGTTTCGCACCCAGATCGAGCGGATGCTCGGCGATCTCGACCTGGTCAAGCGCGAGGAGTTCGAGGCGGTGAAGGAGATGGCGCGCCTCGCCCGCGAGGAAAACGAGGCGCTCAAAGCCCGGATCGAGGCGCTGGAAGCGGCTAAACCCGCAAAAAAAGGCTCGGCGGCCAGCAGTAAAGCGGCGGACACGTCCGAGCCCTAATTCCTTGTCATTTCAGGGTCTCGCGGCTATAACGCCGCCCGTTCGCGGACCCCGGCACCCCTGGAGGCTTTCCGCGCACGGAACCGGCCGCGTAAGCGGCCTTTTTCTCTTGAATCCAAAAGGACTTAACTCATGGCGACCGTCAGGGAATTGAAAGCGACGGCACGTCCGAAGAGCGGCAAGGGGGCCGCCCGGGCGGAGCGTCGCGCCGGCCGAGTGCCGGGCGTGATTTACGGAAACAACCAGCCCCCTCTTCCGATCTCGATCGATCATGCCGAGCTGAAGCAGCGCATCTATGCGGGCCGCTTCCTCACCACGATCTACGACCTTGAGATCGACGGCGCCAAGCATCGCGTGATCCCGCGCGACTTCCAGCTCGATCCGGTCAAGGATCTGCCGATGCATGTCGACTTCCTTCGGCTTGCCGAAGGCGCGTCGATCCGCGTGCGCATTCCGGTGCACGTGCAGAACGCCGATCAGTCGCCGGGCGTGAAGCGCGGCGGCGCCGTCAACATCGTTACCCACACGGTCGAGGTGGAGTGTCCGGCCGACGCGATTCCGGGTTCGATCGACGTCGACATCTCCGGTCTCGAGATCAACTACTCGAAGCATCTGAGCGACGTGACCATTCCGGCAAATGTCCGCGTGATCGCCCATGGCGACATCACGCTGGTCACGGTGGTGCCGCCGTCGGGCTATGCGGAAGAAATGAAGGCCGCCGCCGAAGCCGCCGCTGCGGCTGCCGCCGCTGCTGCCGCCGCCACTGCTGCGCCTGGTGCGGCTCCGGCCGAAGGTGCCGCAGCTCCGGCTGCCGGTGCTGCTCCTGCTGCGGGCGCTGCGCCCGCCGCCGGTGCCGCGGCGCCGAAGCCCGAGAAGAAGTAAGCACGCGTCTCATCACGTCCGCCCGCATCCTGCGGGCGGACCAACGCGCGTCCTCCATCGCCATGCTGCTCTTCGTTGGCCTCGGCAATCCCGGCGCGAAATACGTCGCGAACCGCCACAACATCGGCTTCATGGCGCTGGAAACCATCGCCAAGCGGCACAACATTGCTCCGTGGCGCCGCCGCTTTCAGGGTGTTGCCGTCGAAGGCCAGCTTGGCGGCGGACGCGTGCAGCTGTTGTTGCCGGGCACGTTCATGAACGAGTCCGGCCGCGCGGTCGCCGAGGCGATGCATTTCTACAAGCTCGCTGTCGGCGACGTCACCGTCTTCCACGACGAGCTTGAGCTGCCGCCAGGCAAGGTGCGCGTGAAGGTCGGCGGCGGCAATGCCGGGCACAATGGTCTGCGCTCGATCACCGAGCATGTCGGCAACGACTATCGCCGCGTGCGCATGGGCATCGGTCATCCCGGGGTGAAGGAGCTGGTGCATCCTTACGTGCTGCAGGATTTCGCCAAGGACGAGCGCGATTGGGTGAGCGCACTGTGCGAGATCGTTGCCGACAATGTCGAGCTGCTCGCCAAGGGCCAGGATGCGAGCTTCCAGAACAAGGTGCACCTGGCGATGGATGCCAAAGGCTTCGGCAAATCGAACGATGAGCCGGAGGCGGCGGACTGAACGACAATCAAGACAACACGACGAACTGACGCGGATCATTCATGGGATTCAAATGCGGCATTGTTGGCCTGCCGAATGTAGGCAAGTCGACGCTGTTCAACGCGCTGACCGAGACCGCGGCGGCGCAGGCGGCGAATTATCCGTTCTGCACCATCGAGCCGAATGTCGGCGAGGTGGCGGTGCCGGATTCGCGGCTCGATGAGCTGGCGCGCATCGGCAAGTCGGCGCAGATCATTCCGACGCGCTTGTCCTTCGTCGACATCGCCGGCCTGGTGCGCGGCGCCTCGAAAGGCGAGGGGCTCGGCAATCAATTCCTCGCCAATATCCGCGAGGTTGACGCCATCATCCATGTGGTGCGCTGCTTCGAGGACACCGACGTCACCCATGTCGAAGGCAAGATCGATCCGATCGCGGACATCGAGACCATCGAGACTGAGCTGATGCTCGCCGATCTGGACAGCCTGGAGAAGCGCGTCGACGCGCTGGAGAAAAAGGCCAAAGGTAACGACAAGGAAGCCAAGGAGACGCTTGATCTGGTCAATCGCGGGCTCGTCCTGCTGCGCGACGGCAAGCCGGCGCGCCTGGTCGAGCGCAAGGCCGAAGAAGAGAAGACCTTCCGCGGTCTCGGCCTGATGACCTCGAAGCCGGTGCTCTATGTCTGCAATGTCGAGGAGGCGAGCGCCGGCACCGGCAATGCTTTTTCGCAGAAGGTCGGGGCGCGCGCCAAGGAGGAGGGCGCGGTCTCGGTGGTGATCTCGGCCAAGATCGAATCCGAGATCGCGGTGCTCTCACGCGAAGAGCGCATCGATTATCTCGACGCGATCGGGCTCAAGGAGCCCGGCCTTGATCGCCTGATCCGCGCCGGTTACGCGCTGCTGCATCTCGTCACCTACTTCACCGTCGGCCCGAAGGAAGCGCGGGCCTGGACCGTGACGCAGGGCAGCCGCGCGCCGCAGGCGGCGGGCGTGATCCATACCGATTTCGAACGCGGCTTCATCCGAGCCGAGACCATCGCTTACGACGACTTCGTCAAGTACGACGGCGAGGCGGGCGCTCGCGACGCCGGCAAGCTGCGGCTCGAAGGCAAGGACTACATCGTCGCCGACGGTGACGTCCTGCATTTTCGCTTTGCCACCTAGGCCGAGCCTAGGGTCCGCGGCATGTGCGGTGCTGCCCCGCCGCAAATGCACATTCATCGCCGCGCGCGTCCGCTATAGTGCGCGCCGATCAACGCCGAATCGGCGGGGGCGAATGGCCAAGCGCTACTTCGAGGATTTCAAGGCCGGGACCGTCAGCGTCTACGGGCCGCTGCTGGTCACACGCGACGAGATCATCGCCTTCGCCAAGGACTACGACCCGCAGCCGTTGCATCTCGACGAAGCCGCTGCACGGATGACGCCGCTCGGCGGGCTGTGCGCGTCGGGCTGGCACACCTGCTGCCTGATGATGCGCATGGCCGCCGACGGCTTCGTCAACGATTCGCATTCGATGGGCTCACCCGGCGTCGATGAGGTGAAATGGCTGGCACCGTTGCGTCCCGACACACAGATCCGACTGCGCGTCACGGTGTTGGAGACACGCGTCTCCAACAGCAAGCCGGACCGCGGCTTCGTCAAGCATCAGTTCGAGGTGCTCGATCCGCAGGACACAGTGCTGATGCAGCTGACCTCGCCGCTGATGATCGCGAGACGCCAATGAAGCTCTTCCAAGACATAAAGGTCGGCGAGCGCTTCGAGGTCGGCGCGCACACGTTCACGGCCGAGGACATCAAATCTTTCGCCCGGCGCTTCGACCCACAGCCGTTCCATCTCGACGAGGAGGCGGCGCGGCACTCGCATTTTGGAGGACTGGTTGCCTCCGGCTGGCACACGGCCGCGGCCTGGATGCGGCTGATGGTCGATCATCGCGATCGCGCCGATGCCGAGATGCGTGCGCGCGGCGAGGGCGTCGGCCGCCATGGCGGCTCGCCAGGCTTCCGCGAGCTGAAATGGATGAAGCCGGTCTATGCCGGCGATACTATCGGCTATGTCACCGAGGTCACCGACCTGCGGACATCGCAATCGCATCCGCGCTGGGGCATTATGAAGTTTCGCACCGTCGGCACGAATCAGAACGGAGACGCGGTGATCTCGTTCGTCAGCACCGTCTTTGTGGAGCGACGCCAATGAGCGTTGCGGCCGGCAACGATATCGTCGACACCGTCAGCAAGACCGACGAGCGCCGCGCCGCCGCCGTCGCCTGCGGCGCGCACGCGCTGCACGACGGCTATACCGATCTCGTCTACATCATGCTGCCGGTGTGGCAGGCCGAATTTGCGCTGGGCTATGCCGCCGTCGGCGCGCTGCGCACGCTGTCGTCCGGCACCATGGCAGCGCTGCAAATTCCCTCCGGCTATCTCTCGGAGCGGATCGGCCCCCCGTTGACGCTGGCGCTCGGCACCGCGCTCGCCGGCGTGGGCTATCTCATCGCCGGCGCCTCGAGCGGTCTGGCAATGCTCGCGCTGGCCCTGCTCACCGTCGGCACCGGGGCCAGCACGCAACATCCGCTCGCCTCGTCGCTGATGGCGCGCGCCTTTGCCGGGCCGCGCTCGCTCAAGGCCCTCGGCACCTATAATTTCGCCGGCGACATCGGCAAGATGGTGGTGCCCGCCTCGGCCTCGCTGCTGCTGGTGGCGCTGCCCTGGCGCGAAGCCGTAGCCATCCTCGGCGCCGTCGGTCTGCTCGCCGGCATTTTCATCTACATCACCATGCCGCGCTTCGCGGCCGTTTCCGCTGCCGCACAAGCGAAAAGCGCGGAGCGCGACGGTCCGGTGCGCACGCGGCACCTGGCGTTCTGGACGCTGCTGGTGGTCGGCATGCTCGACAGCGCCACGCGCATGGCGTTCCTCACCTTCCTGCCTTTCGTGCTGACCGCCAAGGGCGCGAGCCTGCCGACGGTCGGTTTGTCGTTGACGCTGGTGTTCGCGGGCGGCGCCGCCGGCAAACTGGTCTGCGCCTTCCTCGGCGCGCGCATCGGCACCATCGCCACGGTGTGGGTCACGGAAATCGCCACCGCGGCGGGGATCATGGCACTCCTGCCGCTGCCGCTCGACGCGGTGCTCGTCCTGCTGCCGGTGATCGGCGTTGCGCTCAACGGCACCTCGTCGGTGCTCTACGGCTCGGTGCCGAGCTTGGTTGAGCCGGCGTGGCGCACGCGCGCCTTCAGCATCTTCTACACCGGGACCATCGGCTCCGGCGCGGTGGCGCCCGCTCTCTACGGTCTGCTCGGCGACGCTCTGGGCGTGATCACCGCACTGATCGTCGTCGCCGCCATGGTGCTGATCAATCTGCCGCTCGTATGGGTGCTGCGACCTGCGCTAAAGGATTAGCGCTTCGGCGGTGTCGCCTTCACCTGCTTGATCACCGCCGCTGGCAGCACGTCGAGATACGGGCCCATGAAGAAGGCCTCGCCCGAGCCTTGACCGAACATGCGGTCGTGCTGGTCGATCATCGCGCGCACCGGCGCCGCGCAGGCGCTCATGGCATCGACGATCAGGTCGTTGAGCTCCGCCCCCTGCAAATTGTCGGCAAAGCGGGAGTCCGCCGAGACGTTGCGCACGATGCAGTCGGTGGCACCGCGCACCAGCGGCAGCATCGCCGCTTCCTTCTGCCGGACCGACAGCTGCATCGCGGCATCGTTGCGCTCGGCAGGCGGACCGATGTCGAGCGACGCCGAGACAAGCAGCGACAGTCCCACCAGCGATTTGAGAATCATGAGAGCCCCACCCCGAATCAGTCGCAGCATCTGAACACGCGCGGTGAGTCGGGGCAACGAACCGGGAACCAACGGGAACTTGATGCAACCGAACCATGCGATCGGCCGTTTTCTGCGAGCTTCCAGAGGGGAGGGCAGGCAGGAGGAACGCCATGTGCGTGATCCGTATGTCGATGCTGGCGCTCGCATTGCTCGCCGCCAACGCGGCTGTCGCGCAGCAGCCGGCCGATCCAGGGCTGCGGCAGGAGGAGCGCAATCTGCGCAACGCGCCGGACCTCAAGCTGAGCGATGAGCAAAAGCACACGATCTACACCAGCATCAGCAATCAGAATAAGAAGGAGACCGCGCCGCCGACATTTCGCGCCGCCATCGGCTCCGTCGTTCCGGAAACTGTGCGGCTGGAGGCGATGCCGAAGACCATCGTCCAGCTGATGCCGCAGACCAAGGATTACGAATACGCCATGGTCGCCAACCAGGTGCTCGTGGTCGATCCGAAGAGCAAGCAGATCGTGGAGCTGATCACACAGTAGGGAGCGCGCCGGAACCGGGCGCAATCCGTCGCATTGCCTCCGCACCAACGTCGAAGGAACACGTCATGACCCTTCGCAAGAATGAAAAGCATGCGCGCGCGGAGGACGTCGACGCGCACACCCCACTGAACGCTCCGGCCGCCGCTGGGCCCGGCCGCGACGAGCCGATGAGCGCCGGGCAACGCGCGATCCTCAAGCAGCTGGCCGAAGACGCTTACGAGCCGGATGCATTCGACCCGACGCTCACACGCGCCGAAGCGGCGCGGCGCATCCACGCGCTCGAAGCCAAGATCGCACTGATGAGCGAGCCTCCGCATACCGCGTAGACTGGGGAACCAGGCCCGGAACCCGGAACAACGTATGTTGTCGCTGCGTTTGGTTCATTGCATTCGTGTTCCGTATCCGAAGCCCGCCGCTAAAGCTGTGCGGGCGGGGCGGCCTTCTGATCCGAAGCGACGAGTGTCCGCACGGAGGTTCCCAATGAACATGCGCATTTGCAATGCGACGCTCGCGTTTGCTTTGATGGTGGGCGCAAGCGTCGCGCACGCCCAGACGACGAGCACGCAGTCTTCACCGACGGTGGCGCAGGTCACGCAGTCACAGACCAGCAACCGCTACGACCAGCGCGCGCGGGTGAAGCGGATCCTGTCGCGCCGCGCGATGCCGACATCGACGCGCGCCGCAGCAGCCGCGACGCGCAGCGCGTCCCGCAGGATCAGTCGAGCCGATTCACGTTTCGCTACGCGTCCCGCGACGGCACGCGTGACCCGCGTGGCGAAGACGCAGGTGCGCCCGCCTCTCGACCTGACGCCGGTGCAACGCACCACGATCTATCGCGAGCTGGCTGAAGAGCCCGTTGTGGCGCCGGCTCCGGTCGTGGCCGCACCGGCGCCGACCTACGTGGCGCCGCCGCCGACCTACGTCGCGCCGGCCACGACGTATTACACGCCGCTGCCGACGATTCCGGGCGTGCCGACCATCGCCATTCCCGAGCCGGCTCCGCCGGTGGTTGCCGAACGCGTGGTGACGCCCGCGCCGCCGGTGACCGAAGAGGTCATCACCGAGCCAGCCGTGGTCCCCGCGGCACCGGTCGTTGCCGCGCCGCCGCCGCGCGTCGTTGCGACCACGGTGCCGAGCACGACCGGCTATGCCGTCCCCGCAGCGGCGCCGCTCGCGCCGACCACGGTGAGCTATCGCATTGGCGGTCCGCTACCGGCGGGCGTGCCGGTCTACGCATTGCCGCCGGAGGCGATCGCCACCGCGCCGGGCCTGCGCTCCTATGGCTACGCGACGATTGGCCGTCACGTGCTGCTGATCGATCCTCGCACGAACGTCGTGGTGCAGGAGATCTACCAGTAGTCCCGACGCCTAAGTTGCTGTGAGACCCGCGAGGCCTCGGAACGAGTCGTGCGCGGCAGAGTTCATCGTCGCGTGCCAGACACAGGAGGCTATGATGGCAAAGTTCCGCTACGCGCTCATTGCGCTCGCCTGCGTTGCGAGCGCGGGCACAGCCGCGGCGCAGACGACGGTGATCACGCGGGAGCCGGCGCAGACGCGCACGGTGATCAAGCTCACACCGGCGCAGCGCACCACGATCTATCGCAGCGTCGTGCACGAGCCGGCCGCGGTGAGCGGTGGCGCGGTCACCGAATATCGCGTCGGCACGCGCGTGCCGGCGGATGTCCGGCTCCAAGCACTGCCGCCGGCGGTGGTGACCGAAGTGCCGGCGATCCGCACCTACAAATACATGGTGGTGAACAACCAGGTCGTGCTGGTTGATCCGGCGACCAGCGAGGTCGTCGAGGAGATCAGCGAGTAAGCCGCGAAGCCGATTGTCGTTAAGAACAGCCCGGTCCTCTCGTCGAGGAGCCGGGCTGTTCTGCGTTTACGATGGAACTTCGGCGCAACGCCAGGCGCCACGCTAAGTCCTTGGAATTGGCCCGCTTCCGGCCATATCCCTGTTTACCCTTGCGATGCGTCACACGCTGTCGGACCGGCGAATGGCTGGATTTTTTCGAGGCAGACGCCCATATAATGGCGTGGAGGTTCTTCTATGCGTAACATCAATTATCAGGCCCCATCCGAGCTGTTTCCCAGCCGGAGCCGCAAGGCCCGCCGCCCCATCGGTTACAAGCGTTTCCAGACGGCTGCCGAGGCCATTCGCTTCGCCATGGAAGAGCTTCCGGCTGAGCTGCTGCTCGGCGCCTATCTCGAGGTCGAGGAAGAGCGTTTCGACGGCAACGGCATCCGCCAGTTGTACGAAAGCGAAGCCTATCCGCTGCCGCGCAAGCTGACCCAGGTCGCCAACTAGCCGCGCCCTAAGCTCCCGCCTTACGGAACAAATCGAAGGACGGCCGCGTTCCCGTCCCACTATGTCGCTCGCCCACCAAACGACAACAATGGCAGACCGCATCAGCCTCGGACATATCGGCTTCCTGTTCGGCGGCGTGACCGCTGCCGTCGTGTTCATCGCGATCTGGATCGTCGGCGACCACATCACCGGCCGCCTCAACTTCGACGATTCCTCCGTAACCCGCACACTGCGCTGACTCTCGCGCCGCCGAGCGACCTGTCCGCCGACCCGCCTTCGCTCACTCCGTGAGCTTCGAACGGGTTTGAGTCCACCGAAGCGCCCTGGCGCGCAGGTGGAAGCGCTCTTGCGCGTAGGCGGAAGCGAGGGTCCGACGCGAGCAACAAAATCGCTGCCGCCGAGCGACCTGTCCGCCGACCCGCCTTCGCTCACTCCGTGAGCTTCGAACGGGTTTGAGTCCACCGAAGCGCCATGGCGCGCAGGTGGAAGCGCTCTTGCGCGTAGGCGGAAGCAAGCGTCCGGCGCGAGCAACAAAATCACGGTCTCGCGCCGCCGAGCGAAAGCGAGGGGCCGGCGCGGGCAACAAAATCACTGCCGCGGCCGTTGTCTCCATCGGACAAGGAGACGCGGCCATGACACGATTTCCAATCGCCACAGGTTTGCTTGGACTGACGCTCGCGTTCGCCGGCGCACAGCTCGCCTTTGGCGCCGACGCGACCGACGATGGCGCCAAGATCAACTCGGGCCATCCGCAACCAGTGCCCGCGGGCGCGCCGCCCGGGGTGATGCAGCAAAGCGGCTCGGGCGACGCGGTGCAAAACAAGGCAGCGCCCGTCGGTGATGCCAAGGCGGGAGCGCCGGGCGAAACGCCGGTGCCTGATCCGGACGAGGCCGCCGCCGCGCCGGCGCCCGGCCAAGGCCCGATCGGCGCCACCGACCAGACCATGCCGGCGAAATTCTCGTCGCGAAACGACAAGCTCGATCATTTGCCGATCATGGCCCTGCCGCTGCCGTTCAGCGACGCGCAGAAGCAGCAGATCGCGCAGGCCGTGCGCAAGGATTCGCATTCGACGGTGGACTTCGCCGCTGCGCCCGCGCAGCAAGTGCCTTACAATCTCGCGCTCTATCCGCTGCCCAACGAGCTCACCGCGCAAATTCCCGAGGCGGCGGACTATCGCGTGCTCAAGCTCACGGACAAGATTGTCCTGGTCAATCCCGCCGATCGCGCCGTCGTCGGCGAGATCAAGGAGTGAAGTGACAGCTGGCTAGCGCCAAATCTCGACCCTGAGCTCACCACGTCTTCTTGAAACCCGCGGTGATGCTCTTATTCGCGGCGGTGGTGCCGAAGTCGGTCACCTGCGTCTTCACGTTGAAGTCGCCGAACAGCTTCTGCTCCGCGCCAAGCTTCTGATGCGTGACATTGTCGACCGTCGATGTCGAGGTGCCGGCGAGGAAGCTGGTGCCGGTGTCGCGCACGTCGAATTTCACCGTCCGGTCGTTGGTCCAGAATTCTTGCGGCTGCGTCGGATTGGCCACCGGCCCCGGCATGCTGCGCGTCACCGCATAGCCGTTCTCCACCGTCACCGCGAGGTTCGTCCCGACCGGCACCGAATGGCTGAACGTGGTGCCGAGCTTGCTCTGCTCCTGCAGCGGATCGACCTTGGCGTCGACCGACATCTTGTCGGCACCGAGCGCGGTATCCAGTGACGGCGTCGTCACGTTCGCCCAGCCGGCGCCGGACTGCTGGTCGGCGGTGAGCGGGACCGGTCGGCTGAGATCATAAGTCGTGCGCTGGTCGGCCGGCACGCCGACATCGACGCCGACTTTGGTCGTCCACTCGGTCGGCAGCTTTCTGCCGACGGTGTACAGCGTCGAGCCGTCGGGATTGTCCTTCTTGCTGGAGAAGTCCGGCCCTTTGTCCTTGCCCGGATCGTCGGCCAGCGCAGATGCGGACGCGACAACGAGAAGCACGGCGGCGAGCGCGAGACGACGCTGCATGAATGACCCCCGAAACGGCACTGGAAGAATCTCTACGCACCGGATGCGGCAGAGAGAAGGCATCGACAACAATCCCCGCGCCGTCGCCGGCGCGGGGATTAACACTTCATCAATCAACAATCGGGAATTGTTAATTCGCGTCCTGCCGGGGCGGCGGCGCGGACTTCCATTGCTCGAGGCTGTCGGCGATCACTTTCATCGCCGTCATCGCCGAATGGCTGAGGCTGGCATAGCCGGAGATTTCCCGCTGCACGCGCTCGCCTTCGTGCCGTAGCATGTCGCGCACCTTCTGCAGCTCGAGAATGACGCGATCGATTTCCTCCATCGAGGATGCGGATACGCGGCGGATCGCCGAATTCACGCTGTCGGCTGCGGAATTGTCTGCCTGTGCGTCCTGGCGCGGACGGCGCAGGAAGGACACGTCCTTGCGCACGAATTCACGGATCTCGCCCTCGAACGCTGCCGCGGCCTGCTCGGCATCGCGTTCTTTGATCGCGCTCATGCTGGTACTCCTGTTTGACGCGTTCTGTTTTGTCGCGCGGCAAATTGCGACACGGAACTATGGCCGCTTCTGGATGCGATTGCGGCAGATTTCGTGTAACAACGGTACCAAGATAAGGGACACTAGCTAAGGTTGGGGGAAACTAGATGCGCGCAGGTGTGGCTGCCGTGTTGCCGGCGATCGTGCTCGGCTGCGCCGTCGCGCAGGCGCAGGCCCCCACGCCCTACGGCTTTGTCGACGTTGCCGCGCAGGTGCCCGGCCTGGTCGTCGACATGCGTTATGCGGGCTCGCACAATTTCGTCGGCCGTCCGGTCGCCGGCTATGAAGGCGCGCGCTGTCTGCTTACCGCGCCAGCGGCGACCGCGCTCGCCGCCGTGCAGCGCGATCTGGCGGCGCGTCGGCTCGGCCTCAAGGTGTTCGACTGCTACCGCCCGACGCGTGCGGTGGCGGATTTCATGCGCTGGGCGGGCGACGTTCACGACACCAAGACCAAGGCCGAATTCTATCCTGACGTCGACAAGCGCAACGTGTTTCGCGACGGCTATGTCGCGACCCGTTCCGGCCATTCGCGCGGCTCGACCGTCGACCTCACGCTGGTGCGCCTGAGCGACGGTCAGGAGCTCGACATGGGCACGCCGTTCGATTTCTTCAGCGAACGCTCGTCACCGGACGACAAGAGCGTCACCGCCGAGCAGCACGCCAATCGCATGTTGCTGGCGCAGGTGATGCGCCGCCATAACTTCCGCCCTTACGACATGGAGTGGTGGCACTTCACGCTGAACCATGAGCTTTACCCGCATACTTATTTCGATTTCCCAGTGAAGTAGTCACTGGCGAGTAGTGAGTAGTGGATAGTGCCGAGGGTGGTTGTGCCCTTAACGACTCACTACTCACTACTCGCTGATCACTCCACTTTCCTGAACCTCCATTCATGAAACCCAACGCGCATTCATCGCCGTTCAACTGCCGTTGAAGTTTTGCGCGTCGGCAGGAACGGTGGCGCCGCCTGCTGACTTTCCTTCCCGAGCCGATCGCAGCATGCGCGATCGTGCCGATGGAGGAGAAAATGAAACGGGTTGTTTTAGCTCTTGCCGCTGTCAGCGCGCTCGCGTTCGCAGCGCCGTCTTTTGCCAATGACCATCTCGCGCAGGCCAACACCGACGTGAAGGCCGGTGCCAACGCCGGCGCCGCCGGTATCAAAGCCAATGCCGGTGCGAACACCAGCACCAGCGCGGGCACGAGCTCGGGCGCCAGCACCAGTGCGAATGTGAGCGGCGGCGCCAAGATCGGCAAGAAGAAGAGCGCCAGGGTGTCGACGAAGATGAAGTCGAAGTCGCGCCTGGCCATGCATGACCGTGGTCTGCATCGCGGCTTCTCGCACTCGCGGCACCTGGGCTACGCCATGGCGCCGAAGCCCAAGCACCACAAGACCATGATCAAGCACAAGACGAATGCGTCGGGCACCGTGGGTGCCGGCGGATCGACCAGCGGATCGACGAACGTCGGGACCGGTGGCTCGATCAAGTAAGCATTAAGAATGGCGGCCGCGCCGCGAGGTGATTGGGGCTCCTAGCGCATGATCCCGAAAAGTGGATACCGGTTTCCCGCCTGCGCGAAGCCCTCGGTAAGCGTTCTCGTGGTGCTCGAAGCTTCGGCGGGCGAAGGCAGGTCGGAAAAGATCATGCGCCAACAAGAATCTAGAGCGGGATGCTGATTCAACTTAAAGCCATCCCGCTCTAGGTGGGCCGGTGCGGCCGCTATCAAACCTAAACCAGAGGAGGACGTGCCTATGAAGAAACTCATCATTGCTTGCGCCGGATTGGCGACACTCGCTTATGCGCTGCCGGCGGCGGCGCAGGTGCGAATTGAAGACCGTGACGCGCCCGGCGTCGTGGTCCGTCACGACCACGATTGGGGCTGGCGGCGCAGCCACGCGGAATTCCGCGGCGACTGCCGTGTCGTCAAGGTGCGCACGCGGCTGCCGAATGGCGACGTCATCGTGAAGACGCGCCGCAGCTGCGACTAATCCCTCTTGGGGACTCAGGACCTGCCCGGGTCTGCACTTCGTTTGCGGACGGCAGTTCTGAGCTGAGCGGCCCCGCCGTCGGACGGGGCCGCTTGGTTTTTCACTCACAAGCTGCAATCGCCTGATTGATCGTCTCGACGTCGGCGTCGAGCCGTTCGAGCTCGCGGATGCGGTCGGGGCCGCTCTTGCACAGTGCGGTCACCGCGCGCGCCTTCACCGCCTCGAGGAAATAGAGCCGCGTCACCGTGCAGCGCTTGCCGGTGGCGGTGCCTTTGAGCTCGACCTTGAGCGCCGCCAGCTTGGCCGTGGTTTCGGTGAGATTGCGGGTGCAGCCGGCGGGATCGAGCTGCGCGGACCGGGCGGGCTTCGCGACGATGATCGCCAGGATTGCGAGCATCAGCGCCATCAGCGCGACGGGTAGCGCAAGGGCGAAACGGGCAATGGCAAGGCGGGCTGGCATGACAAACTCCCCGAATTCTTTCCCGTTAGTGTCGGGACCGGGGCGACAGGTTCACGGCCTTCGGCTAGATTATTTACGGTGCAACCTGGCCGCCGGACGCGCGTTGACCGCACGCTGCGCGGCTTTCTTGTGAAGGAGGGGAGGCGGACATGGTCCTTCCTCTGCTGTTTCCAGCCCTGGTGTCGGCCCAGCTCGTGCTCGTCGCCGACAACAGCGTGCCCAAGCTCAATGTCGAGCCCGGCTGCCGGGCCGCCGCGGATACCGGGGTCGGCCCCGGCCGCAACGCCAATGCCTGCCAGGAGGACGAGTACAAGGCGCGCGACCAGCTGGCCAAGGATTGGACCAGCTTCCCCGCGTCCGACCGCGACCGCTGCATGCGGCTCGCCGCGCTGGGTGGCCAGCCCAGCTATGTCGAGTTGCTCACCTGCCTGGAAATGGCCCGCGACGTCGCCAAGGACGCCAAGGCCGAGCAGGACCAGAATGCCGGGCTCCCCGGCGTGGGCAGCGCCAGCACTCCGGCCCGCTCGCGCAAGATGAAATAGCTACTTCGCCAGATCGCTGCGATGGATCCAGGCGCCGTCGCGCCGGCTTTCGACGGCCGACGCCGCGTCTCGAACCGATCGAGTGACTCTCCGCCGTCATGCCCGGGCTTGACGCCCGCAAGTCGGATACATCCGACTTGCGGTCTTTGATTTAATGCGGAAGTGGGGCAAGCCCGACGTTCGGTGGCATCCACGTCTTTCTGATTTACTGCTTCGCCGCCTTCATCTTCTCGTCAATGCACTTGTCGACGAGCTTCATGCGCACGTCCAGCGAGGCGTGGCCCTTCTCATATTGCATCCAGCATTCGGCGCTGGCCTGGGCCTGCGTCTTCGGCTTTTTTGGCTCGCCGGTGTCAGCGGCGCTCGCCGACGATGCCGGCGCGGCGGCGGTGCTCGGCGGCGGAAATTCCGAACTGGAGCCGGCGCAGGCGGCAAGCAGCAGCGGCAACAGCAAAAGCGGCCAACGGGCCGCGGGCGGCAGGCGATAGGTCATGATGGTCTCTCGTGGGTCCGCGTGCGACGCGGACCGCGGATCTTACTTCTTCGGCATCACGGTCGAGGAGGTGGACGGCTTGCCGAAAGCGGCCTTGTAGGCCGACACCTGCTTCACCTTGTCCGTGGCTTTCTGCTTCTTCTTTTCCTTGGTCGAACGCATCTGTCCCTTGGCCATGGTGGTCTCCCGTCGATGAGTCGCCCGCGCAGGGTGGGGAAATTAGCACCGCAAGACTAGGCGCAACAATATGGCGTAACGCGGTTGTGGAATGACGGCTCAGACGGAGCTGGTCAAAAAAGCCTCGGCTTTTTCAAGGGTCGGAAACCGGCCGAGTTCGCGGTAGTCGGGCTTGTGCTCCGCCGTGTCCGGCGAGCGATAAATCACGAACTCATCGCCGGAGCACGTGATTACTTCCGTCAGGTCATCGCTGTCTTCTGGCGACATATGGCGAGCGCCGCAATGCGGGCAGTCGTCGTCGCACATGCAGGACCACTCGTCCTCCCAGCCCTTGCCGCACTCTGCGCAGGTGTAATGGTTGCGAAACCAAGCCATGGGGGAGCCTTCCAAATTTAGTCAGGACGGCGATCGCAACCGATAATAGCCTCTTGCAACGAAATCGAGGTAGCCCTGATCACGAAGAACCTGGAGTTGTTGACGTATCTTTTGCTTCACATGTCTGTTGTTTGGATACAAACGACTCAGGCGATCCTCGAACGCGTAGACGTCGTCGAGTTCGAATTCCTGCTCGCCGACTGCTTCGACACATTTCATCACTTCGACCAGCCAGCCGCGCGCTTCAACTCCCGCCTCGCGAAGAAAGAGTGTTCGCTGCCACTGCGCCAGAACGGACCTTTTCGGCAAAGGCACCCCGTCGCGAACGAAATAAATCTTTCCGGCCTGTGGAATGTCCTTCAACAGGATATTGCACCCACTCCATCCTGCGCGGCGTGCCGTTACAGCGAGTGGTTTGCGTCGCTCTATGATTTCGCGAACGAAGAAGTGTTTCGGAACCACGAAGACGTTTGTTACGCCATGCAGCCCTAGATCGTAGTTGAGAAGCAGCAGGTTGGGGTTGTTCAGAGAGGCCAATCGCTCGCACATCGTGCGAAACGCGCCATCAACGACCTTGGCGCCGAACGTCTTCTTCTGACTCTTCAGCTCGTATTCTTCTTTGCAGACTGCGCAGAAGAAATCCGCGACAGGCTGGTTGGCGGGAAATGGCGTGATGTTCTTGCCGCCGCAATTGGGGCAGTAAATCCAATCCTTGACCCAGCGCTCCGTCCATGCGCGAGCGCTCTGGCTACCGCTCGAATAGGGAGTTTGGGATTCCTCGAAACCTAGCTTCATCGCGGCCGAGCATATCGGGCCGCGTTGAACAGGCTCTTAATGCGCCTCCTTAGCGCCGCCTGGGCTTGAAACCACCTCTTTGGCCCGGCCGCCCGAGTTTGGACCGACCACCGGACGGCACCGCCTCGACACCCGGGCCCATCTCGTCCAGCTCGGGCTTCCGTGGTCCCCGCGGTCTTGCCCGCAAGCCCTTCACCGAAGCGGCGATCAGGCTGCGCGCGGTCGGATCGTCGACCACCGCCATCTCGGTGGCGCGCAGGCGCTTGACCTCGTCGCGCAGCCGCGCGGCTTCCTCGAAGTCGAGATCGGCGGCGGCCTCGCGCATGCGCGTCTCCAGGTCGGCGATCACCGCCTCGAAATTGTGCCCGATGGTCGCCGCGTCCTCGAACTCGCCGGCACCGCCGCCGCCAGTCGAGATCAGCACATGGTCGCGCTCGTAGACGCTGGAGAGGATGTCGCCGATCGACTTCTTCACGCTCTCCGGCGTGATACCGTTGGCGGTGTTGTACTCCATCTGCTTCTCGCGCCGGCGGTTGGTCTCCGCCATGGCGCGCTCCATCGAGCCGGTCACCTGGTCGGCATAGAGGATGACGCGGCCGTCGATGTTGCGCGCGGCGCGGCCGATGGTTTGAACCAATGACGTCTCGCTGCGCAAAAAACCTTCCTTGTCGGCATCGAGGATGGCGACCAGCGCGCATTCGGGGATGTCGAGGCCTTCGCGCAGGAGGTTGATGCCGACCAGCACGTCGAACGCGCCGAGCCGCAGGTCGCGGATGATCTCGATGGGTTCCAGCGTGTCGATGTCCGAATGCATGTAGCGCACGCGGATGCCCTGCTCGTGCAGATATTCGGTGAGGTCCTCCGCCATGCGCTTGGTCAATACCGTCACCAGCGCGCGGTAGCCGCGTAGCGCCACCTGTCGCACCTCGCCGATCACGTCGTCGACCTGCGTGCGCGCGGGGCGCACCTCGACCGGCGGATCGATCAGGCCGGTGGGGCGGATCACCTGTTCGACGAACACGCCGCGCGATTCCTCGAGCTCCCAGCCGCCCGGCGTCGCCGACACCGCGACCGACTGCGGCCGCATCGCGTCCCATTCCTCGAAGCGCAGCGGCCGGTTGTCCATGCAGGAGGGCAGGCGGAAGCCGTATTCGGCGAGCGTCGCCTTCCTCCGGAAGTCGCCGCGATACATGCCGCCGAGCTGCGGCACGGTGACATGGCTCTCGTCGACGAAGACGAGCGCGTTGTCCGGCACATATTCGAACAGCGTCGGCGGCGGCTCGCCGGGTTTCCTTCCGGTGAGATAGCGCGAATAGTTCTCGATGCCGGCGCAGGAGCCGGTCGCCTCCATCATCTCCAGATCGTAGATCGTGCGCTGCTCCAGGCGCTGCGCTTCCAGGAGGCGGCCGGCGCGGTTCAATTCGTCGAGCCGGTGGCGCAGCTCCGCCTTGATGCCGGCGATCGCCTGGATCAGCGTCGGCCGCGGCGTCACATAGTGCGAGTTGGCGTAGATCTTCACGAATTCCAGGTCGTCGGTCTTCTGCCCGGTGAGCGGGTCGAACTCCTCGATCTTGTCGATCTCGTCGCCGAACAGGTTCACCCGCCAGGCGCGGTCCTCGTAGTGCGCCGGGAAGATGTCGACGCAATCGCCGCGCACCCGGAAGCTGCCGCGATAGAAGTCGCCGCCCGAGCGCTTGTATTGCAAGGCCACGAGATCGGCGAGCAATTGCCGCTGGTCGATGCGCTGGCCCATCTTCAGCGCGAAGGTCATCGCCGAATAGGTCTCCACCGAGCCGATGCCGTAGATGCACGACACCGAGGCGACGATGATCACGTCGTCGCGCTCGAGCAGCGCGCGCGTCGCCGAGTGGCGCATGCGGTCGATCTGCTCGTTGATCGAGGATTCCTTCTCGATATAGGTGTCGGTGCGCGGGACGTAGGCTTCCGGCTGGTAGTAGTCGTAATAGGAGACGAAATACTCGACCGCGTTGTCGGGGAAGAAATTCTTGAACTCGCCGTAGAGCTGCGCCGCCAGCGTCTTGTTCGGCGCCAGGATCAGGGCAGGGCGCTGCGTGCGCTCGATCACCTTGGCCATGGTGAAGGTCTTGCCCGAGCCGGTGACGCCGAGCAGCACCTGCGTGCGGTCGCTTCGCTGCACGCCTTCGACCAGCTCCTCGATCGCCTGCGGCTGGTCGCCCTTCGGCTCGAAATCGGACTTGATGACGAGCCGCACGCCGCCTTCGGACTTCTCCGGCCGCGGCGGGCGATGCGGCGTCCAAATTTTTCCCGCGCCGTCGGGATCGGTGAATTCTTTGCGGCCTTCGCGCAACAGCCGGTCGAGCGCTTCCGCGGTGGCGGCAACGCCCATGGAGGACAGCCCGCTGCCCGGCGCGGGAAGGTCGGCGCGCGGCAATCGATACTTGGCATCGCCGCTTGCACCACCGTGCTCCCTCCCCCCTTGAGGGGGAGGGTTGGGGAGGGGGGTATTGGTGAGCGCGTCGTCCGTGAGGCCCAGCTCTTCCGCCAATCGCGGGTCGAGCCCGGTCACTGGCGGCGGCGTGAAGCCGCGCTGCGGCGCCTCCTCGAAGCCCTTGGTGGATTTGCGCGCCTGGTGCGCCTTGGCGAAGTCGGCGCGGCGGTCGAAGGAATTGTCCGGCGGCGGCTGCAGTCCCGATTTCACGTCCTGCCCGCCCGTCGACGAGCCGATGCCGGCTTCGCCGCGATTGATGGCGGGATTGAGCAGGTCGGCGAGCGCCGGCGCGATCGGCGGCAGCTCCGGCCGCGCCGCCTTGGCGCGTGTCGGTTTGGCCGGATCTTTCTTGGAATGCTTCGCCGGATGCCGCGAAGACGTGTCGGGGGATTTCGCCATTGCGGAGAATATGGGCCTAGTCAGACGGCGATAAAAGGGCCGGGATTCCGGGGCCGTCGCCCTTCGAGGCTCGCTTCGCTCGCACCTCAGGGTGACGGATCAGACTTGCGGCTGGTGGCGCGGATTGTCTTCCCGCGCCATCGATGGTTCCGTGGGCGCAATGGCCTATCTCCTGCTCAAATTCCTGCATGTCCTCGGCGCCATTGTGCTGCTCGGCACCGGCGCCGGCATCGCCTTCTTCATGCTGATGGCGCATCGCAGCGGCGATGCCGCACACATCGCGAAGACAGCGGCGACGGTGGTCCTCGCCGATGTCCTCTTCACCACGACCGCGGTGGTGGTGCAGCCGCTGTCCGGTGCGCTGCTCGCGCGCGAGGTCGGCCTTCCGCTCACCCAGGGCTGGCTGCTGGGATCGATTGCGCTCTACCTCATCGCTAGCGCGTTCTGGCTTCCGGCGGTCTGGCTGCAGATCCGCATGCGCGACCTTGCCGCCGATGCGGCGTCGCACGGCAATGCACTGCCGGAGGGCTACCGCCGGCTGTTTCGGCTCTGGTTCGTCTTCGGCTTTCCCGGCTTCGGTGCGGTCATCGCCATCCTCTGGCTGATGATCGCGAAGCCGTTCTGAGCGGGCGTCGCATGAATGAGACGCACCAAAGCTCGATCGTCGATCTCGGCAAGCCCGGCGCTCCGGGGCTCATCCTCTATGACGGCGTGTGTGTTCTCTGCTCGGGTTGGTTCCGTTTCGTCGCCGAGCGCGACACGGCGCGGCGCTTCATGTTCACGGCGATCCAGTCGGACTATGGCCGCGTGCTGGCGCAGAGGCTCGGCATCGATCCGGAAAATCCGCAGAGCAATGCCGTGCTGCTCGACGGGAAGGTGCATCTGCGCCTGGACTCGGCGCTGGCCGCGCTCGGGGTGCTGCCCGGCTGGCGCTGGATGCGCGTGTTTCGGCTGGTGCCGCGGCCGCTGCGCGACGCGTTCTATGGCGTCATCGCGCGCAACCGCTATCGCTGGTTCGGCAAGAAGACGGTCTGCGACCTGGGCGGCGCGCGCTATGCCGACCGGATCATCGGCTAGCTGGCCTCGCGACACCCTCCTCGGTCATGCCCCCGCGAAAGCAGGACATCCAGTAATCGATGGCCATCGTTTGTGCTTACTGGATCGCCCTCGCGCTGGCGAGCCGAAGGCGAGCGGCCAGCGCCAGCATTATAAATTCGCCGCGCCGGACCCTCGCTTCGCGGGCGATGACGGCCGAGAGTGAGGCGACGCGATCGGAATGCGTCGAGATCGGAGTGCGTCGAGATCCCCTAAAACGCCTTCACCGTATCGACCACATGCTCCACGGCCGGCGGCTCGGCGAAGCAATGGCCGACGAGCTTGCGCCACTCCTGGAAGTCCGCCGAGGTGCGGAAGTCGACGGTGTGGTTCTCCAGTGTCTCCCACTTCACGAACAGCCGGTAGCGGTGCGGTTTCTCGATCGAGCGCTTGAGCTCCATGCCATGGCAGCCTTTGGCGCGCTTGAAGATCGGTCCCGCCTGCTTGACGCCGTTCTCGAACGCGTCCTCGCTGCCCGGCTTTACGTCGATCCGGGCGATTTCCATGATCATGCTGTTCCCCTCAGTCCTTAACCTTAGCCTCTCTGACTGTCGCCGGACTATGGACTGGCTGCTATGATGAAGAAAAGCCACGGGCGCGCATAGCGATAAGCCCGAATTGCAGGGGAGGATCACGTGGGACGGACGACGCGACGCCGATTTCTGGCGGGAACTGTAGGCGCGCTAACATTGCCGGCGCTGGCGCGGGCGCAGACGACAACCTGGCCGAGCAGGACGGTGCGCGTCATCGTTCCCTATCCGCCGGGCGGCGGCGCCGATACGGTGAGCCGCATCATCTTCGCCAAGCTCAGCGACCAGCTCGGTCAAAATTTCATCATCGACAATCGCGGCGGCGCCGGCGGCACGATCGCCGAGGCGGTCGCCGCCAAGACCGAGCCCGACGGCTATACCGTGCTCTACGATGCGACGGCGTTCTCGGTGAACCCGTGGCTCTATCCGAAGCTGACCTTCGATTTCACCAAGGACTTCCAGCCGGTGTTCCTGGCGTCGCTGGTCCCCAACATCCTCATCGTGCATCCCTCGGTGCAGGCGAAGACCGTCGGTGACATCATCGCGCTCGCCAAGGCGACGCCAGGCGGGCTCGATTTTGCCTCCTCGGGCAACGGCACCGTGCAGCATCTGTGCCTCGAGCTGTTCCGCTTCATGACCGGCGTGAAGATCAACCACATCCCCTATCGCGGCGGCGGTCCGGCGCTCAACGACGTCATCGCCGGCCAGGTGAAGTTCTTCTTCTCCAATGGCGCTGCGTCGCTCGGCCATATCCAGGCCGGCCTGGTGAAGGCGATCGCGCATACCGGCAAGGGTCATCTGCGTACGCTGCCCGATCTGCCGGCGGTGGAAGACACCGTGCCCGGCTTCGAGGCCTATGAGTGGAACGGCGTATTCCTGCCCGCGGCGACGCCGGCACCGATCGTGGCCAAGCTCAATGCAAGCCTCAACGCCACGCTGGACACGCCCGAGGTGGCCAACCGGCTCAACCAGCTCAATGTCGATTACAAGAAGAACACGCCCGACGACTTCCGTGCCTTCGTCGCCGCGGAGACCGAGAAGTGGGGCAAGGTGGTGAAGGAAGCGAATATTAAGTTGGGGTAGGTTGGTCACACGGCTATCGAGAATGGTTTTCTATTTGGTCTGGAGCGGCGGGCCCGACGGTACCCCTGACGAAAAGCTTCTGAGCGTCCATTTGGACAGGGACGATGCTGAGACAGCGGTTGCGTCGCACAAGGCGAGTCCGGATTTTCGCGCTTCTCAAGGCGAATTCACGATCGAGCCCTTCGAATGGAACGCGCGGAAACTACGAGGTGAAATTGAAGCCCTGCTGAGAGACCAGGATCCGGAGCAGATCGCAAAGCACCTCGAGCTGTCTATTCGCGCAGATCGCGTTCGCACACTCGACGACTTCGTCGGATTTTTGGATCGCTATTGGCAGGCGCTGCACCGCGGCACGAAGGAGCTTGAGAATCCGGACACCGTGCAATTCCTTGAATGTATGCATGCTTGGCTGGAGACCACGTCCAAGCGGCCGGAATTGGTCGGCCACGAGATGCTGCACGCGCTGCCGGCCTGGAGCACCTTTGCGAGAATTCTGCTCACAGCTTCTACATACGAATAACGAAATCCGGTCGAGTTCCGATTATTCGCTGTGGCAATTCCCCCCACCATCGCCGGTCCGGTCGCCAACCCGAAGCGGCCAGACACGCTGCCGCCGCCAGGCGCCTGGGACACGCACGCGCATGTCTTCGGCCCAGCCGACAAATTCCCCTACACCGAGGGCCGCGGCTACACGCCGCCCGACGCGCCGGTCGAGCGCTATCTCAAGCTGCTCGACCATCTCGGCTTCGCCTATGGCGTCGTGGTGCAGGGCAACGCGCATGGCTATGACAACCGCGTGGTGCTCGATGCGCTGACGCGCTTTCCGCAGCGGCTGCGCGGCGTCATCATCACCGACGCGCGCATCGCGCCGCAGACGCTGCGCGACTGGCACGCACGCGGGTTGCGCGGCTTACGCTTTCATCTGTTCTCCGGCGCCGGCAAGCCGGGCTACATCCGAGGCGTCGGCCTCGACGTGTTCGAACACTTCCGCGCGGTGATGCGCGAGCTCGGGCTGGTCATGCAGGTGTGGTGCGATTGGCAGCTGATGGCCGACGTCGCCGCGACGCTGCGCGGCATTGCCGCCGAGATGCCGGTCGTCGTCGACCATATGCTCAACATCCCGGCCGCGCGCGGCGTCAACGACCCGGGCTTTCAGGCGCTGCTCCGTCTCGTCGGCGACGGCCACGTGCATGTGAAGCTCTCGGCGGCCTATCGGCTCTCGGACAATTTTCCCGATTATCCCGATGCGCGGCCGTTCCACGAGGCGCTGCTCGCGGCCAATCCCGAGCGGCTGGTGTGGGGCACCGATTGGCCGCATCCCTCGATCCCGGCGAAGATCATGCCCGACGACGGGCACCTGCTCGATCTGTTCCATGTCTGGACGCCACGCGGCGACGATCGGCGGCGCATCCTGGTGGACACGCCGGCGCGATTGTTCGCCTGAACAGGAAGCTGCGACTTAGGCGACCGCGCGCGTCGCGTCGGTCGACAGCGACAGCTGCCAGACGCCCTCGGCATCGCGCGTAAAGCCGTGGTCGCGATAGATGTTGCGCACCGGCGTGTTGCGCGCGGTCTCGATGATGCGGGCGCTGAGGCTTGCGTGGTTCGCGCGCAGGTCGCCGATGACGGCGCGCATGAATTCGTGCTCGACGCCGAGGCCGAGCACGCGGCAGCTCATCACCAGGCCGGCGATCTCGTTGCCGATGACCACGGCGGCGCCGACCAGTCCCTGGTCGCCGAAGCGGTCCGACACCTCGATGGCATAGACGCGGGCATTGGCGTCCTGGCTCAGCGCCTTGAGCTCGGAGGCCGCGAACTTGCGGCCGGTGGCGTTGAACTGGGTGGTGCGCTGGAACAGCTCGGCGATGCGCGCGAGATCGGCGGGATCGGCGGCGCGGCCGATGCGCGTCTCGATCTGCAACGAGGCGCGGTACGCACTCTCGTCCGTGGTTTCGTTGCGCAATTGCTGGCGGTTGAGCTGCGCCTTGGTCAGCTCGGTGCGTGCCGCCGCCTCCTTGGTCAGGCGCGGCAGCTGCAGGCGCGGATCGTTGAGCAGCCACCGGCGCAGCGCGAACGGGTCCTCGCCCCACACCTCTACCTGCGGCAGCATGATGCGCACGCGGTCGCGCTCGATCGGGTGGTCGTCAATGAAGACAAAAGTGTCGAGCGCGAAGCCGAGCTCGTCGGCAATCGAGCGGATGTTCTCCACCTTGTCGGTCCAGTTGACGCGCCAGGTGACGAAATCGTCGGGAGTCAGCAGGCGCGCGGTCGGGTAGCGGCCGTTGTACTTCCACAGCTCGCGCACCGTGGCCTCGTCGTTCTTGCTGACGCAGGCGAGCACGATGCCGCGTTGCTTCAGGCAGAGCAGCGCCTCGTGCAATCCGAAATACAAACCGACATAGGAGAAGGCGCCGCTGATCGCCGGATCGAAGGCGAACGGACTGCCGGTTTCTGCCAGCACGCCGGGCCACAGCGTGCCGTCGAGGTCGACGATCACGCATTTCTTGCGGTCGATGGCGAGCGCGACGGTGAGCGCATCGACATGCGCGCGCGCCACGATGCCCTCGCGGCGGTACGGGTCGCCGCCGACGCTGTGCGCCAGTGGCGCCGGGTCGGGGAAGATGCCGTGCACGGCGGCCTTTTCCTCCGGCGGCCGCTGCAGCAGCCAGCCGGGCGAGCCGAGATGCGTGAACCCGACGAGGCCATCGTCGATCAGCGCCTCGGTGCCGGTCGCCGCCAGCGCCGCGGCAATGTCGACCACATGCACGTCGGCGAAGGAGTCCACGAGGTTCGCCAGCATTACATTGGTGACGCGGAAGCGGGTGCGATGGCCGTTGAGTCCGCGCTCAGCGAGGCCGAGCGGCTGCACCGTCGGCTCCGGCAGATTGTCGATCAGGATCGGCGCGGCGCTGCGCTCGCGCAGCTTCTCGATGATGTGACTCGCTTCCGCGCTGTAGCCGGCGTGCGCCGCCTGGTCGGTTCCGGAAGAGGGAAGGGTGAGGGTGTGCCGCGCACGCAGCGCGCCGATGATGATGGCGTCATGCTTGTGCTCGCTGACGAAGCGGAAATCGTCGGGAAAAGTCGCCGCGACGCGCAGGTCGATGCCGCGGCGCGCCGCCTCGCGGCGCAAGAAGTCGGCTTCCATCTGGATGTCGCAGTCGCCGAAAAGCACCACATCGACACGTTGCCTGGCGCCCTGCAGATCGCCGATGCCTTGCGCGGTCGTAGCGGTCCAGTATTGCTGTGCGCCCTCCTTGCGTGACTGCCGGTAGGCATCAAGCAGCTCCAGCGGATCGCGGCCATAGGTCGAGGTGAGCTTCGCCGCGGTCTCGTCGAGCTCGCTTTCGGCGTCGGCTTGCGTGAGCAGCCCGCGTTCGACCAGCGAGGCAATGCAGCTTTCGAGTGCTGCGGCGTCGGCGCCGGTCAGCGCGCTGAGCTCGATGTAACACTCGGGGCAATTCCGCGCGGTCGCGAAGTAATCGAGGATGCCGCTGACATTCGTGTCGATGGTAAGCCGGACCTGGCTCACCGCATGCACCACCAGCACGCGGTCTGCGCCAACCGGGATCTGATGCACGAAACGGGATTTGCGATAGCGCATCGCCGTATCACCTCTCATTGGAGACGACTGACCGACGACGACGGCGTCGGATGGTTCAGGCGGCCTTACCGGGCTCGCTGCGCGGTGCCGACTCGGCCGCAGCGGGGAACAGGCGATCCCAGTTGCCGTCGTAGCGGCCTTCGCCGTCGTGCAGCTTGGCGTTGTTGGCTTCGCGCTTGGCCGCGTCCGCCTCGTTGTAGAGGAAGGCAAGAAAGGCGTAGCGCTTGCCGCGTGTCACCGGCGTCACCTGATGCAGCGCGCCGCAGGAGAACACGATGGCGCCGCCCGCCGGCGCGCGATGCGCCTTGCGGCCGAATTCGGGGAAGATCAGGTCGCCACCGTCATAATCCTTGTTGAGATTGATGGTGACGGCGAAGCGGCGATGCTCGGCGCCGGCATTGACGTTGTCGCGATGCCGGTGGAAGTGCGCGGCAACCGCGGCGTCGTAGCAGGCCACCACGTAGCGATCCATGCGTGTGACCCGGAACTGGAAGAAACGCTCGATCTCGGGCAGCAGGCGGCGGATGACGCGCGTGCGCACCAGCTCGCGCACTTCGGCGTGCGCAACGGGAACGTCGCGCCGACGCTTGAGATTGTAATTGAGCACGGTCTTGGTCTTGCCGTCGGTATCGAACAGGAAGCCGGATTCTTCCGACTCGTTCTTCTCGTAGAAATCCATCAGGAAGTCGCACATCGGGAAGTCGAACACGCGCGGCACGATCAGCGCGGGCGGGAACAGCGGCACGCCCGCGGAGTCGTCGACCTGTGGCAGACCGCGCAGCATGTTGGCGATGGTGATGGCATGGCCGCTCGGGAAGTCCCAGGGGATGTCGGCGATCGCGCGCAGCATCGGATCGAGCACGATCGTGCGCGGCATGTCGAAGGCGCCGAAGCAGCGGCTGATGGTGCCATCATAGTCGGCGAGGAACGACAGGCCCTTGCCGGCGAGCGCGACAAATTTTTCCGGAGACGATGGCGGCGCGGTGAAGATGCATTTGACCGCGATGTGGTCGTCCTGCAGCAGCGTGCCGAGCTCGAGCAGCGCGGCGATCTCCTGGTCGACGCGCGGATTGTCCGGCGCACCGAGAAAGCTCAGCACCACCCAGCGGCCGGCGGAGACGTGCAGGTCGAAGTTGCCGCCGGTGACCAGCGGCGCGCTGAAGCGAATGACCGGATCTCCGAGAACGACGCGATTGTTCGCTGCACTCTCGGCCATAAAAGGCTCCCATTGTCCCCGTCGCCCCGGTCATTCATGAATTGTGAAGGTTAATAGTTTGTTAAGAATTACAGCCTGACCGCCGAGGGCCTTGTGACGTCTCTCCGTCATCCTGACGGCGGCCGCGAAGCGGCCCTCGTCCGCCTGCGCGCAGGCGCTTCGGCGAGACTCCGATCCAGACCTCGCCGAAGCTCGAAGAGCGAAGGCGGGAAGGATGAGCGGCCCGAGAGTCTGCGGCCGTCATCCTTCGAGGCGCGCAAGAGCGCGCACCTCAGGATGATGGGGGAGGGCTGTGCCTGTGGAAAGCGGGAGGATGCTGTTGGCAACATGTTGGCAACTGCAAAAAATCGGCGCGCCCTCTTTTCTTTTCACGCCCGCTCCCGATAAGGATGCTTATCCCGCTCCATTACCAAGGGGCGTCTGCGCAAGCGTCTACAGTCGCGGGGCGGGATGCGATGGCCGGATGACGGGTGAGCTTAGACGAACACCCAATCCATTCGGCGGTGAAGTCGCAGCGCTCCCGTTGCACAGATCCCGTGCATCACGAGACGTGTGGTCTACCCGGTCTAGGTCGAGTCACCGGTCGGACCGGATGTGTAGTCTCATCAGCGGTGGATAGAAGGTAAGAACACTTCCACCGGGGGGCTTGCGGAATAAGCCGTAACCCATCGCGCGCGGGATATCTCGATCCGACGAGACCTGCGGTTTGACTACCATCTGCCTTCGTTCCGCGAGGGGCGAAGGATCCGTAGATCCCGAAGGATCACGGATGTCCCGCGCGCCCTTGGTCCTATTCAAGCGGCGCTGATTTCAAAAAACAGCGTCGTGCTGAAAGTGCGAAGCTTTGCGCGAGTGGAGCAACGCCGGGCTGTTTGACAAGTGAATCGGATTGAAGTGGCGCGCGAACCCCATACTCAGCGTCATCGCCCGGCTCGACCGGGCGATCCAGTAATCACCGAGCTCTCGGTGTTTACTGGATGCCCGCCTTCGCGGGCATGACGGCGGTGGTTGTGGCAGCACGCTCTCGATCACTACTCCGCGGCGACCTCGGCGACGTCGATGAACCCGCCGGACTGCCGACGCCACAACGCGGCGTAATGTCCGCCGGCGCGCAGCAATTCGTCATGTGTGCCCTGCTCGACGATGCGGCCGCGATCGAGGATCACCAAGCGATCCATCTGCGCGATGGTGGAGAGCCGGTGCGCAATGGCGATCACCGTCTTGCCCTTCATCAGCGTCGAGAGCGACGACTGGATCGCGCCCTCGACCTCGCTGTCGAGTGCGGAGGTGGCCTCGTCGAGCACCAGGATCGGCGCGTTCTTCAGGATCACGCGGGCGATGGCCACGCGCTGGCGTTGTCCGCCGGACAGCTTGACGCCGCGCTCGCCAACCTGCGCCTCGTAGCCGCGACGGCCCTTCCAGTCCTCGAGCTCGAGGATGAAGTCATGCGCATGCGCGAGCCGCGCCGCCTGCACGATCTCGGCGTCGCTGGCGCCGGGGCGGCCGTAGCGGATGTTGTCGCGGATCGAGCGATGCAGCAGCGAGGTGTCCTGCGTCACCACGGAGATCTGCCCGCGCAGGCTTTCCTGCGTCACGCCGGCGATGTCCGCTCCATCGATGAGGATGCGGCCTTCCTCGATGTCGAAGAAGCGCAGCAGCAGATTGACCAACGTCGACTTCCCGGCGCCGGAGCGGCCGACCAGACCGATCTTCTGTCCCGGCTTGATCTTCAGCGATAGGCCGTCGATGACGCCGGTCTCGCGTCCGTAGCCAAAGCGGATGTCGTCGAACACGATCTCGCCGCGCGTCACATTGAGCGTCTTCGCGTCCGGCCGGTCGATCAGCCCGATCGGGCGCGCGATGGCGCTCATGCCTTCCTGCACCACGCCGATGTTCTCGAAAATCGAGGTGACCTGCATCGCCACCCAGCCGGCGATGTTGACGATCTGCCACGTGAGCGGCAGCGCCATCGCCACGGTGCCGACGGTGACGGTGCCGCGCGTCCACAGATAGATGGCGAGCCCGGCGGTGCTGGTCACCAGCAGCGCATTGAGGGTGGACAGGCTGAAGGTGAACAGCGTGTTCAAGCGCAGCGAGGCGTGGAACAGCCCGGTGTGCTCCTCGACCGCTTCGCGCACATAGGCGTCCTCCTCGCGCGCGCGGGCGAACAGCTTCACCGTGAGGATGTTCGTGTAGGTGTCGACGATGCGGCCGGTGAGCATCGAGCGCGCTTCCGACACGTCCTTGGAGCGGTCGCGCATGCGCGGCACGAAATGGCGCAGCAGCACCAGGTAGCCCGCGAGCCAGATCGGGATTGGCAGCGCGAGCCATGGATCGGCGTGCGCCAGCAGGAACGCGGCGCTGGTGCCGTAGACGATGATGTACCAAACGCTGGACAGGAGCGACGCGAGGCTCTCGCGCAGCGCCGGCCCGGTCTGCATCACCTTGTTGGCGATACGTCCGGCGAAGTCGTTCTGGAAGAACGTCCAGCTCTGCCGCGCCACATGCCAGTGGTTCTGCCAACGGATCAGGTTGGCGACGTTGGCCGAGATCGCCTGGTTGCTCACCATGTGCTGTGCGACGATGGCCAGCGGGCGCACGACGACGAGGATCACCGCCATGCCGGCGAGCACGTGCCAGGATTGCGCAAACAGCGTCCTCGGATCGCTCGCGGTGACCAGCGTCACCACGCGGCCGATGAACACCGGGATCGTGGAATCGAGCAGCGCGACAATGAGCCCGCAGACGAACAGCGCCGCGAACAGGTGCTTCGCCTGGCGGGCGAAATGCCAATAGAACGCCAGCAGCCCGGACGGCGGCTCGGGCCGCTCGGGCGTGGATGTCACCGTTAAGGCTTGTTCCAGTCGTTTGAACATCGCGCATGCATCCGCCGCCGGGCAATTGGCTCGGCGTCGGCCTTTCCCATCACTCAATCAGATTCGGGAGGCTTCTAGGGTTCCATCGTGACCACAGCGTGGCGGGCTGGCATCCGACGCATGCAAGGCTGGGTAGCGCTTTACGAAAATGTAATGCGGATGGTCAGCTACCGTTCACCTTGGCTGCCCTAGGATCGCCACCGTTCCGGCACATCCGGAGCGGGGCGGGCGACAAAACGAGCTGGAGAGAGGCCGTCATGGCGCTCGACCCCCAGGCGCAAGCCGCCGTCGCCTTGCATCGCTACGGTTTCGGTCCCAAGCAGGGCTCTCTGGCCACGATCGCCTCCGATCCGCGCGGCGCGCTGATTGCCGATCTCGAACCGAAGAACCTGCAGCTGGCCCAAGCCGATCTGCGCAGCACGAGCGAGGCCGCGCGTGCGGTCTTCGCGTTCCGCCAGGAGAAGAAGGCCGAGAAAGCCGAGCGCACCGCCGCCACGAAGATGGCGGACAATGGCAATGTGGCGGCGCCCAACGAGGCGGCGCAACCTGCCAAGCCGAAAGGTCCGCAGCTTCCACAGCAGATTTATCTCGACGAGGCGACCGCACATTTCAACGCCGCACTCAATGCCGATGTCGGCTATGTCGAGCGGCTCACCTGGTTCTGGTCAAACCATTTTTGCGTGTCCGCCGACAAGGTGCGTCCGTTCGCCGGCGCTTTCGAGCGTGAAGCCATCCGCCCGCATGTGCTCGGCAAGTTTGTCGACATGCTGCTCGCGGTGGAGTCGCACCCGGCGATGCTGCGCTATCTCGACAATGCGCAATCGATCGGTCCCGATTCGATCGCCGGGCAGCGTCGCAACAAGGGCCTCAACGAGAACCTCGCGCGCGAGATCATGGAGCTGCATACGCTCGGCGTGCGCACCGGCTACTCGCAGGACGACGTCACCAACTTCGCGAAGGTGATCACCGGCTGGACCATCGTGCCGCCGCGGCAGGAGGAGCGTGGCGGCAGCTTCACCTTCAACGAGCGCATGCACGAGCCGGGCACGCAACGGGTCATCGGTCACGACTATCTCGACGGTGGCTTCGAGCAGGGCCGTGCCGTGCTGCAGGCGCTGGCGCGGCGTCCGGAAACCGCCAAGCACATCGCCACCAAGCTGCTCCGGCATTTCGTCAGCGACGAGCCGTCGCCGGATCTGGTCGAGCGGCTGGCCAAGCGCTTCCGCGAAACCGACGGCGATCTCAAGGAGGTGAGCAAGGCGCTGGTGACGACGGCGGACGTTTACGACGCGCCGCGCAACAAGCTGAAGCGCCCGGCGGAATGGATCGTCGCCTCGATGCGCGCGACCGGCATGGAGATCAAGGATGTGCGCCGCGTGATCGGCGCGCTCAATATGCTGGGTGAGCCGCTGTGGCGGCCGCCGGCGCCGAAAGGTTTCCCCGACGAGAACGCGGCCTGGAACGACGGCCTGGCGCAGCGTCTCGACATCGCCAATCAGATATCGCGGCAGATCGGCGAACGCCTCGATCCCGATGCGGTGGCCGACACCGCGCTCGGTTCGCTCGCCTCGAAGGAGACGCGCGAGGCGCTCCGCCGGGCCGAGAGCCGTCCGCAGGCGCTGACACTGCTGCTGATGTCGCCGGAATTCCAGAGGAGATGAAGACACGGGCCTCATGGTTCGAGACGCATCGCTTCGCGATGCTCCTCACCATGAGGAGAAAAGCTTCAATCCTCATCCTGAGGAGCGGGCGAAGCCCGCGTCTCGAAGGATGAGGCCACTGAACGATCGAGTAGTGCCATGACCAAAATGCTCCACGCCGCATCCCGCCGCGAACTGCTGCTGGCTTCGGGCGCGCTGTTCGCCTGGGCCTATCTACCGAAAGTCGCGCTCGCCGAAGGCCGCGATCCGCGGCTGCTCGTCATCGTGCTGCGCGGCGCGCTCGACGGCCTTGCCACCGTGGCGCCGGTCGGCGATCCGGACTGGGTGCGGCTGCGCGGCGACAAGGCGCTCACCCTCGACAGCCAGGTCGCGGCGCTGCCGCTCGACTCGATGTTCGCGCTCAATCCGGCGATGCCGAACCTGCATCGGCTCTATAAGGCCGGGCAGGCGACCATCGTGCACGCGGCGGCGACGCCCTATCGCGAGCGCTCGCATTTCGACGGCCAGGACGTGCTGGAAAGCGGCGTCCCCAAACCGGGCTTCACCGACTCGGGCTGGCTCAATCGCGCGCTTGCCGCGCTCGAGCCTGCCGGTCGCGCCGAAGCCAAGGCACAGAATGCCTTCGCCGTTGGTCCGGTGACGCCGCTCGTCGTGCGCGGCACCGCGCCGGTGCTGTCCTGGACGCCGCCCCGATTGGCGCCAACCGCGGACGACACGGTGATGCGGCTGCACGATCTTTATGTGCACACTGATCCGGTGCTGGCGCGCGTGCTCGAGGAGCGCATGGGGCTTGCCGCCATCGCCAAGGCCGGCGGAATGGATCAGCCGCAGAAGCCCGGACAGCCACAGCCCGGCGTGCCGCTCGCCGCGGTGCGCGCCTACTTCGCCGACGCCGCCGGCTCGGCGGCGAAATTCCTGGCGCGGCCTGACGGTCCGCGCATCGGCGCGCTCGCCTTCGATGGCTGGGACACCCATGCCGATGAAGGCGTGGCCAGTGGCCGGCTCGCCAACCTGCTTGGCGCGCTCGACGGCGCCATTGCCGCGATCGAGACCAATATGGGCGCTGCATGGCGCGAGACCGCCGTCGCCGTTATCACCGAGTTCGGCCGCACTGCGCGCATCAACGGCACCGAAGGCACCGACCACGGCACCGCGACAGTCGCTTTGCTCGCCGGCGGCGCGCTGCGCGGCGGCCGCGTCGTCGCCGACTGGCCGGGCGTCAAGGAGAGCGCGCTCTACGAGAACCGCGATCTCAAGCCGACCACCGATCTGCGCGCCGTCCTCAAAGGCCTGCTGCGCGATCATGTACGCGTCTCGGAGCAGGCACTGGCAACGACGGTGTTCCCAGGCAGCGCCGGCGTGAAGCCGACGGCAGGGCTCGTCGCCTAGTTCTCGCTCGCCGCGCGATGGCTCTCCGCCAGCGCGGACGCAAGCTTGCGCATGCAGTCGCGGCAGAGGCAGTCCTCAAGCGCGGCTTTGGTCATCGGCAGCCGATAGGGCTCGGCGGCGCACCAGCAGTCGGCGCTCAAGCCGCAGGCGAACACCGTGCCGCAGCGCGCGCAGGTGACCGAGCGAGGGGCGGCGTCGCTCACGCGGTCACGGCGACTCGCCGCCGCCGACATAGCCGGAAATCTTCCAGCCGCTCGCGTCCTTGATGTAGCAGATCTGGTCGTTGCCCAATGGCGCGAGCGCGTCGGATGAGATGTAGCCGGTCTTGCCCGACGGCAGCACCACGCGGATCATGGCGGCGACCGCGGCTCCGGGCGTGCTTTCGGGCAGCACGCGCACCAGGTTGAGCCCGAGCTTGTCGACCACGGCCGCGTCTTTTTGCGGCTTGTCGCGCACCTCGACGCCGGCTGTGACGGGGTAACCCCACTCCGGGACATCGGTTTTGGTCGCCTTGAGCAGGTCGCCAAGATCCTTGTCGTTGAATGTCGGATCGGCGGGCGCGCAGACCGAGCCTTTGTGGTCGGGCGTCGGCGATGCGGTCGGGTCCTGCGAATAGCCGGCGAGCATGTCCCAGCCGGCGCTGTCCTTGTTGTTCAGGCCGAGCGCGGTGGCGAGATTGTCCACGCCGGGTTTCTTCTTGTCGGCCCCGTCACCGCTCTCGCGATCCCAAAAGAAGCCTTGCGCCACCACGAGCTTGCTGAGCGCTGCGCGGTCCTTCTTCTGCGCCGCGTCGCTCACCTGTTTGCGGAAGGCTTCGAAGCTCGGGTCCGTTACCGGCTCCGGCAGCTTGATCGCCACCGGTTTGTACGGCTTCGGCGGCGAGGGCTGCGCCTGCTGTGGCGGGCCGGGCGGTTGTCCCTGCGCCGGCTTTCCCGGCGCCATGGCGCCAGGCGGTGGCGCCATTTTCTGTTGCTGCTGCGCCAGCGCCGGAGCGGCGGTGAAGACGACAAGGGTGGCGGCAATCGTGAGGCACAAGCGCATCGCGGCACTCCTGGGAGTGGGGGGACGCATCATGCTCGACAAAAATCAGGCCGCGCGCAAGGCATCCACGGTCATGCGACGCACGCGGGCTTCCAGCGCCTTGGCCAGTTCCTTGCGGCTGCTTCGGCCGTCGTAAGCGACCGGCTCGCCCCAAGTGAGCACGACGTCGAGCGCGCCGGTGCGCAGCACCTCTTTGAGATGCGGCATCAGGTCGAGGCCGCCATACCAGGCAACCTGGTGGCGCTCGCTGCGGCCGATGCGCAGCCCCTGCTTGCGCACGTAAGCGATCGACAAGGGCTGGATAAGGATTTCGTCGGTTTCCGCGCTGGCCAGCGTATCGCGGGCGGCGCCGAGCAAGGCGGTGCGGAACGGCAGCACGCGGTTACCATCGCTCGAGGTACCTTCGGCGAACAGCACGACCGCGTCGCCGGCGGTCAGGCGCGCAGCAATCTCGGAATTGGCTTCGCCGGTTTTGTGCCGACGCTCGCGGTCGACAAAGATCGAGCGCTGCAGCTTCGCCAACAACCCGATCAGCGGCCAGGTGGACACCTCGCGTTTGGCGATGAACACGACCGGCGTGGCCGCGGTGATCACGGGGATATCGAGCCATGAGGAATGATTAGCGGCGATCAGCAGCGGCCGCTGCGTTGCCGGCTGGCCGACGACATGGATGCGCACCCCGACCATGCGGCAGACCAGGCGATGATAGCGGGTCGGCAGCGAGCGGCGCAGCGCCCAGCGCCGCGCGACGGCCAGCGCCTGCACCGGGATCAGCACGACCGTCAGTGTGAGGAAGGAGACGCCGACCACGATCAGCCGCAGCATGAGGACCCCTCGGGCAAAAAAGATGCGGTCCCAGGCAGCAAGCGCTGAGCGGGACCGCAGGGGTTACTCTGGTAACGAAACGACAGGACAGCGCGAGGAGTAAAGGGCGCCGATGACGTCCCGGTGACAGGCAGTTGCCCCAATTGCAAAAGGTGGTGGATTTTGGCTGAGCTAGGGCAAACGAAGAATCTTTGCGGTGCTGTCGAAACGCGCCGGCCTCGAACGTCATGGGGTTGGCGGCGCATGGTGCCCGCCCGAACTGTTGAGGACCCGACCATGAATTACATGCTTCTGATCTATGGCAATGAAGCCAATATGCTCAGCGCCAGTAAGGAAACCGTGACTCAGACCCTGGCCGCCTATTCCGCCTATACTGAGGCACTCAAGCAAGCCGGCGTTTTGGTCGGCGGCAACCGGCTGCGCCCGACCAGCTCCGCCAGCAGCGTTCGCGTTGGCAACGGCAAAACCCAGGTGCTCGACGGTCCCTATGCCGAGACCAAAGAGCAACTCGCGGGCTACTACATGATCAATGTCCCCGATCTCGATAACGCGCTGTCCTGGGCGGCACGCTGCCCCGGCGCCGAACGCGGCACCATCGAAGTCCGCCCGCTCTGGGAAATGTGACTGGGGTTATGGCGGAGGAGATTGGCGAGAAAGTGCGGACAGCCGCCGAAGGCGTCGCCCGCACCAGCTATGGCAAGCTCATCGCCTTTCTCGCCGCGCTGACCGGCAATGTCGCGGCGGCCGAGGACGCGTTGTCCGAGGCCTTCGCGGCGGCGCTCACCGACTGGCCGGTCAAGGGCGTTCCCGACACACCGGAGGCCTGGCTGATGACGGTCGCCCGCCGCCGCATCATCGACGGCGCACGGCAACGGCGCACAGCCGCCGAGGCATCGGATCACCTGCGCCTGATCGCCGAGGAGATCGAATCGAGCGTGAGCACCGAGCACGAAATTCCCGACAATCGCCTGGCGCTGATGTTCGCCTGCGCGCATCCGGCGATCGACAGCGCGCTGCACGCGCCGCTGATCCTGCAGACCATTCTCGGCTTCGACGCGGCAACGATCGCCTCGGCCTTCCTGGTGGCGCCGAGCACCATGGGGCAGCGCCTCGTGCGCGCGAAGAGCAAGATGAAGGACGCCGGCATTCCCTTCCGCGTGCCGGACGCAAGCGAGCTGCGCGAGCGGCTCGATGCGGTGCTGGCGGCGATCTATGCGGCCTTCGCCGAAGGCTGGTCGGATCCGGTCGGCACTGAGGCGCGCCGGCGCAATCTGGCGGCCGAGGGCATCTGGCTCGGGCGGCTCGTGGTCTCGCTGCTGCCGGAAGAGCCGGAGGCGCTCGGGCTGTTGGCGTTGATGCTGCACGCGGAAGCGCGCCGCGGCGCCCGGCGCGACGACGATGGCAATTACGTGCCGCTCGCCGAGCAGGACACGGAGCGCTGGGATGCGTTGCTGATCTCGGAGGCGGAAACCTTGCTGCTGCGTGCCAGCCGCCTCGGCAAGATCGGCCGCTATCAGCTCGAGGCGGCGGTGCAGTCGGCACATGTCGTGCGCCGGCGCACCGGCAGTGCCGATTGGGCGGCGATCGAGAAACTCTACGATGCGCTGTTCGATCTCACGCATTCGCCGGTGGTCGCGCTCAACCGTTCGATCGCCATTGCCGAAGTTGAGGGCGCCGAGGCCGGGCTTGCGGCGCTCGATGCGCTCGCCGCGGAGCCGCGGCTTGTCCAATATCAGCCGTATTGGGCAGCGCGTGCCGGGCTGTTGGCGCGCGCCGGCCGCGCTGATGCCGCGCATACCGCCTATGCGCGCGCCATCGGCCTTGAAACCGATCCGGCGGTGCGCCGCTTCTTGCAGCAGCGGCAGGCGGTGTTGCGTCATTAGCAAGACGGGAAACGGCGCCGCATGCTAGAGCGTGGCGGATGTCTGCGACTGTCTTCCCTGAATTGAAGCTCACCATCGCCGTCGTGATCTTCGTCGCGACCTATGCCGTGGTCGCGATCGGCAAAATTCCAGTGTACCGCATCGACCGTGCCGGCGCGGCGCTGGTCGGCGCCAGCCTGATGGTCGGTCTCGGCGTGCTCTCGGCGGATGAGGCTTATCGCGCGATCGACTTCAACACCATCACGCTCCTTCTTGGCATGATGATTGTGGTCGCCAATCTGCGCGTGTCGGGCTTTTTCCGTCTGGTGCATCACTGGATCGCGATGCACGTTCGGCAGCCGTTGGCCCTGCTGATCGCCGTGGTGCTGGCGTCCGGAATCCTTTCCGCCTTCCTGGTCAACGACACCATCTGTCTGGTGATGACGCCGCTGGTGCTCGACCTGGTGCTCAGATTGAAACGCAATCCGCTGCCCTATCTTCTCGCCATCGCCACTGCCTCGAATATCGGCAGCGTGGCGACGATCACCGGCAATCCGCAGAACATGATCATCGGCAGCATCTCGCAGGTGCCCTATGGCCTGTTTGCCGCGAAGCTCGCGCCAGTAGCGTTCATCGGCCTGGTGATCGCGACCGCACTGATCGCGCTCGTCTATCGCAAGGAGTTTTTCGGCAATGGCAGCTTTCCGGAGGCGCACGAGCCTCCGCGCTTTCACGCTCCGCTGCTGCTCAAGACCGTCATTGCCATGGGTGTCATGGTGGCTTTGTTTTTCGCCGGCTTTCCGGTCGCCACCGTCGCCATCGTCGGCGGCGCGGTGCTGCTGCTGACGCGGCGGGTCAAGCCGGAAAAGATCTATATCGAGATCGACTGGCCACTGCTGGTGATGTTCGCGGGATTGTTCGTGGTCATCGGCGGCCTGGAGAAGACCGCGGTCACGCCGAACACCATCGCCGCCGTCGGCCGACTGCATCTAGACAATAATGTCTCACTCGGCGTCGTCACCGCGGTGCTATCCAATATCGTCAGCAATGTGCCGGCAGTGCTGATGCTCAAGCCGTTCGTGTCGGGCTTGCCGGAGCCCTCGCGGGCGTGGCTGCTCATCGCCATGGCCGCCACCTTCGCGGGGAATTTCACCCTGGTCGGCTCGGTGGCCAATCTGATCGTGGCGCGGCGCGCCGAGAATCGCGGCGTGCAACTGGGCTTTTGGCCTTACTTCAAGGTCGGCGCACCGTTGACCGTGGTTACCATCGCGATCGGCCTGCTCTGGCTCTGATTGCGACACGTTACTTGCCGCTGCTGCTGCCCAATGTCGGAACCGTGGTGCTTGGTGCACCTGGCATCCGCACGGTCCGATCGATGACGGTCGGAATCCTTGGCGGTACGCCGCCGCCAGCACCAGTCGTTTCGGAGCCGTTGAGCGCGACGATGTGACTGCCCCCGCTGTTGATGTAGACGATCGCTCCGGCGATCACGAACACCGCAACGACGCTGCCGAAAATGGCGGCGACCGAGGTGGCATTGTCGCTCTCATGCCTCGTCTGTTGGGTCATGTTTCGCTCCCGCCTAAGTTGGCGTGACGGGAACGCTCGGGGCAGCCGGAAGGTTCGGGTGCGTTAATCGCGGCGGCGCGGCGTCGGGAGCATCAGGGCGGTGATGCCGCCCATCCCGACGAAAATCAGACCCAACAGCAGGGCCAGCGCGAACATGCCGACGTCGTTGTCGACAATGCCGCCGATAGTGTCCGCACGGGCGATGCCGATAGAGACGACGGTGGCGGCGATCGCGGTCCCGGCGGCGAGGCCGAGGGTGGCTAAAAGGCCGGCAAAGGCCGGCCGTCCGCCTTGGGGCGGACTTGCGAAACCGGAATCCTGGATCGGACGCATCGGGCTGGCCTGAGGAAAATCGAATCGCCTCTTCAATGCCGTCCAGTGTACGGAGGTTCCCGGCAACCGTTCGGCCGGAGTTGGGCGGACTGCGTCACGAACCGGGGCGTTTTCGTGTCCACGGTAAATGAACTGTGAACAAGTATGGCCGCCGGACGGCCGCGGGCGACTATTCGGCCACCTCGAGCAGGGTCTCGGGCTGCCAATCCATCGGGATGTGGCTTGGCTCGTCGGCGATGCGGGCGAGCCAGGAGCGGATCGCCGGGAAGCTGCCGAGCTCGTAGTCGCACCGATGCGCGAGGTGCGTATAGGCATAAAGCGCGATGTCGGCGATGGTGTAGCGGCCGGCGGCGAAATAGCGGCGGTCCTGGAGGTGCTTCTCCATGACGCCAAAGGCCCGATAGCCTTCTTCCATCCAGTCCTCGAGCGCGTGGCGCTGCAGCTCGCGGCCACCTTTGATCAGGGACAGCCAGAAATAGGCGGCGCCGAGGTTGGGCTCGAGGCTGTGCTGCTCGAAGAACATCCACTGCAGTGCTTCCGCGCGATCGATCGGGTCTTCGGGCGCGAGCAGGGTGCTGCGCGCCACGTACCAGAGGATCGCGTTCGACTCGGCGATGAAACGGCCGTTCGGCGTTTCCAGCAGCGGCACCTGGCCGTTGGGATTCTTCGTCAGGAATTCCGGCGTACGGCTCTCGCCTTTGAGGATGTCGACCTCGACAAGCCGATATGGGATGTCGAGCTGCGCCAGCGCCAGCCGCACCTTGTAGCTGTTGCCGGATCGCTGCATCGAATAGAGCGTATGCATTGGCCCTCGTGCCCCGCTTGCATTCTGTTTGCTCGCCATAAGCGGACAAACTCCGGCGATTAGATGGCTCTTGTGATCGCGCGATTCAACAAGATGTGACTCGTGCTGTCACATGAGGGTTACGCGGCACATCATTTCGCATCTGCGAAAAGACGCAGAAGATTCACTCCGCGGCGACGCGGTGCGCGCGCGCATAATCCAGAAGTGCGTCGTCCTCTGTCGGGACGATCGGCGTGAAATCGCGATGCGCGATCCACTCCGCGCGGGTGAACTTTGTGATGTGGTTGGAGACTGCGCAAAGCGTCAGATAGACGATCTTGCGCGGATAAGGCGTGATGTTCGGCGGCGAGGCGTGCACCAGATTGCCGTGGAACATGAGCACCGAGCCAGCCTTGCCGGTCGGCGCCACAATGCCGACGCCGTCCTTGCCTTCGCCTTCCTTGGCAAGCCGCGTGACCGTTTCTTTGTCGAGCGTCCACAATGGATAGGACGTCGTGGACTTGTCGTGGCCGGCCGCGAGCACGCCTTGCTTGTGGCTCTTCGGAATCAGCATCAAGGCGCCATTGATCGGCAGCACATCGTCGAGGAACACGGCGATGTTCATCGCCCGCGCCTCCGGCATGCCGTCGTCACGCGCCCAGGTGCCGTAGTCCTGGTGCCATTGCCAGACGTCGCCTTCGAAGGCGGCTTTGGCATTCAGCTTGAATTGATGGACGTAGACGCTCTCGCCGAAGAGTTGCTGCAACGGCTCGACCAGGCGCGGATGCCGCGCCAGCAGGCCGAACACGTCGCTGAACGTGTGCGCCGCGAATGCAGTGCGCGGGGCGCCGGTCTTCTCGCGCCAGACTTCCTGACGATCGAGCTTGAGGATGTTGTCCGCTTCGACGCGGAGCAGCGCGATCTCTTCCTCGGAGAAGCAATTGGGGAAGAAGACGTAGCCCAGCTCGTCAAAAGCACGCAGTTGCTCGGCATTGAGCTTCATGGCGTTTCCCTGTGTCCTGGCGGCTTGAGCCGCTCTTTGCCCGTTATTGTACTCCCGCGGAGGACCAGCTGGTAGACACGAAATCGCTGGCAAAGGCCGCCCGAGTCGGTCGTGCAGCCGCCGGAACCGAAGGCCAAGCCCCGAGAAGAGCCGCCAAATAAAGACTTTAGCGACAGCGGCTCGAAAGAGGGTTAGGGCCATCAACCGGGTTGATGGACGCATCACGGAATAAGGTTCTTTTGAGTCTTGCTGTCGCCGCTTTGCCCCTTTACGACACAGCCGCTAGCTCGAAACTGGAGATTCCCCAATGGCCTTCCTCGCGGATACGCTCAAGCGCATCAAGCCGTCGGCAACGATTGCCGTCACGGACAAAGCGCGCGCGCTGAAAGCCGCGGGACGCAATGTCATCGGGCTCGGCGCCGGCGAGCCGGATTTCGAGACGCCTGACAACATCAAGCAGGCCGCGATCGAGGCGATCAAGAGCGGCCGCGCCACCAAATACACCAATGTCGACGGCATCGCCGAGCTCAAGGCCGCGATCGTGAGCAAGTTCAAGCGCGAGAATGGGCTCGACTATAAGCCGTCGCAGATTACGGTTGGCACCGGCGGCAAGCAGGTGCTCTACAACGCATTCGTGGCGACGCTGAATCCCGGCGACGAGGTGATCATCCCGGCACCCTATTGGGTGAGCTACCCCGACATGGCGCTGCTCGCGGGCGGCGAGCCCGTGACGGTGACGACGCGCATGGAAGATGGCTTCAAGATGAAGCCGGAGCAGCTCGCGCGCGCGATCACGCCGAAGACCAAGTGGGTGGTGCTCAACTCGCCGTCGAACCCGACCGGGGCGGCCTATAGCAAGGCTGAGCTCAAGGCGCTCACGGACGTGCTGGTGAAGCATCCGCATGTGTGGGTGATGACCGACGACATGTACGAGCATCTCGTCTACGATGATTTCGCGTTCACGACGCCGGCGCAGGTCGAACCGTCACTCTATGACCGCACGCTCACCATCAACGGCTGCTCCAAGGCCTATTGCATGACCGGTTGGCGCATCGGTTACGCCGGCGGGCCCGAGCCGCTGATCAAGGCGATGGCGACCATTCAATCGCAGTCGACCTCGAACCCGGCGGCGGTGTCGCAATGGGCCGCGGTGGAAGCGCTCAACGGGCCGCAGGACTTCATCCCGAAGCACAATAAGGTGTTCAAGGAGCGCCGCGATCTCGTCGTCTCCATGCTCAACCAGGCCAAAGGCATCCAGTGCCCGAAGCCGGAAGGCGCATTCTATGTCTATCCGTCCTGCGCCGGGACGATCGGGCGCACGGCTTCGACCGGCAAGAAGCTCGCGAATGATGAGGACTTCGTCACCGAGCTGCTCGAGGCGGAAGGCGTCGCGGTGGTGCAGGGCACGGCGTTCGGGCTCGGCCCGGCCTTCCGCATCTCCTACGCCACCAAAACCGAGGACCTCGAAGAGGCCTGCCGCCGTATCCAGCGGTTCTGCGGCAATTTGACGTAGACGTCCCGTTAAGGACGCCGCGGAACGCCTCTTTAAGAGAAACCGGGCTAAGTAGCGCGCAAATCCGGATTGTCTCCGCTATTTTTGCACGCATGATTCGCAGCGCGTTCGGGGCCTTCGTTCTTCTCGTTGCAACGATTGCCGGCGCCATCGCGCAGGAGCGCGTCAGCGTCGGCGTCTTACGCACGGTCACCAACGGGCCGTTGTTTCTGGCGGTGACGAACGGCGCCTTCCAGGCCGAAGGCATCAATCCCGACATTAAGGCTTATGCGACGCCGGCGGCGATTGCCGACGCACTCGCCAAAGGTGAGATCGACATCGGTGCTTCGTCATTCGGACCGGAGCTCTTCAATCTCGCCGGCCGTGGCGACATCCGCCTGATCGCCGGGCAGGCGCGCGAGGAGAAGAATTTCGAGGGCAACGAGCTTGTTGCCTCCAACGCCGCCTATGCCAACGGCTTGCGCAAATACGAGAACCTGCCGGATCATTCCCTGGGTCTGGTGCAGTACGGCTCCTCTTATCACTACCAGGTGGGTCGCATTGCTCAGCTGAAGCAGTTCGATCTCGGCAAGGTCGTCATCAAAGCGATGCCGTCAGCGGATGCGCTTGCCGATGCCGTCGTTGCCGGGCGCGTGGATGCGGCGATTTTGCCCGGCAGCGTGGCGCGCGATTTGCTGGCGTCGGGCTATGCGCGGCTGATCGGCTGGTGCTCGGACCTCGGTGAGACGCAGCTCGGGGGCGTCTTCGCGACGGCGAAGATGATCACCGCGCGCCGCGCCGTGGTGGAAAAATTCGTGCGCGCCTATCAGCGCGGCGCCAGCGAATACGCTGCTGCATTGTTGCGCAACAACAGCTCGCACAAGCGCGTCGCCGACGCGAAGGCGCAGGCTGTGGCCGAGGTCATTGGACGCATCGTCTATCCGAAGACTTCGGTCGAGCAGGCCGTGGCCCTCGTCGAAAACGCGGCCTACGCCATGGACCCGCAGGCGCGCATCAACGTCGACGACATTGCCCAGCAGTTCGCCTGGTTCAAGGCGCAGGGCTTGATCGACTCGGCGGCCGATGCCCGCAATGCGGTGGATCCGAGTTTTACCAACGCGCGTTGACTGGTGCCCCGAACTCGAAGGTCGCGCAAAGGGTGCGGCGGGCTCGTTCGCGAACTTCGAGTTCAAAAGGGGCACTAGGAGCGTAAAATCTTGCTAGTGGTCCTTTGATTCCGAAGTTCGCTACCGAGGTCGCAGTGAGTAAGGGCGAACTTCGGAATCGGACCACTAGCCGCCTCTTGCCAGATTCCCCAAGGCCTGAGACGATGTTGACCGAAGGATCGTTGAAAAAACGTCCTAAGGCCAGCAAGGGAGGCTGTTCATGGCGCAAAACGGTGCCAGAGGTCCCCGGTGCATCGCGCTCGTGGGCCCGTTCCAGAGCGGCAAAACCACGCTGTTAGAAGGTATTCTCGCGCGCACAGGCGCGATCCAGCGGCAGGGCACCGTCGATGCGGGAACCTCGGTCGGTGATGCGAGCAAGGAAGCACGTCACCACAAAATGAGCGTCGAACTTACCGTCGCCACCACGACCTTCATGGGCGACAGCTACACGTTCCTCGACTGCCCGGGCTCCATCGAATTTATCCACGATATGCGCGCGGCGCTGCCGGGCGTGGACGCCGCGGTGGTCGTCTGCGAGATGGATGAGAAGAAGGTTCCCCAGCTGCAGCTCATCCTGCGCGAGCTCGAAGAGCAGAAGATCCCGCACTTTCTGTTCCTCAACAAGATCGATAAGGCCAATAACGCCGTCTACGACGCCCTGACGCTGCTGCAGCCGGCGTCGCGCTGCAAGCTGCTGCTGCGGCAGATTCCGACCTTCTCCGGCGAGCTCATCACCGGCTTCGTCGATCTCGCGCTCGAGCGCGCCTTTGTCTACAAGGAGCACGCCGCCTCCGAGGTGATCAATCTCGAGGGCGATGCGCTCGATCGCGAGAAGACCGCGCGCTTCTCCATGCTGGAGACGCTGGCCGATCATGACGACCAGCTGATGGAGCAACTGCTCGAAGACATCCAGCCGCCGCGCGACAAGGTATTCGATGACCTCGCCAAGGAGCTGCGCGAAGGACTGGTGTGTCCGGTGCTGCTCGGCTCGGCGACACGCACCAACGGCGTGCTGCGGCTGCTCAAGGCGCTGCGTCACGAGACGCCCGGCATCGAGGCGACGGCGAAGCGGCTCGGCGTCAACGCGGGCAACGAGACCGTCGCGGTCGTGCTGAAGACCTTCCACAGCGCCCATGGCGGCAAGATGTCGATCTCGCGGGTGCTCGCCGGACAAGTTGCCGAGGGCACGACATTCAGCAACCGGAACGGCGAGGCCGGCCGTGTCGCCGGCGTGTTCAAAGTGATGGGCCAGCATTACGAGAAGCGCGGTCCGGCGCAGGCCGGAGAAACCGTGGCGCTCGGCAAGCTCGATCACATGAAGACTGGTGACACGCTGTCGACCGGGAAGCAGCCGCATGCGGCAGTGGTCAACGTCCAGCCGACCCCGCCGGTGCTCGCCATCGCGCTCTATGCCAAGGAGCGCAAGGATGACGTCAAGCTCGGCCAGGCTTTCACCAAGCTCAGCGAGGAAGATCCGGCGCTGAACATCGTGCACAATGCCGAGACCCACGAAGTGATCCTATGGGGCCAGGGCGAAATGCACCTGCGCGTCTCCACCGAGCGCATTTCTGACCGGTTCGGTGTGCCGGTGGCCTCGCGTCCGCCGGCGGTCGGCTATCGCGAGACCATCCGCAGAGGCATCCAGCAGCGCGGACGGCACAAGAAACAGTCCGGCGGCCACGGCCAGTACGGCGATGTCGTGCTCGACATCAAGCCCCTGCCGCGCGGTTCCGGCTTCACCTTCACCGACGAGATCAAAGGCGGCGTGGTCCCCGGCAATTACATTCCTTCGGTCGAGGAGGGCGTGATCGACGGATTGAAGCAGGGGCCGCTCGGCTTCCCGGTTGTCGACATCGCGGTGAAGCTGATCGACGGTTCCTACCACACCGTCGATTCCTCCGATCAGGCGTTCCGCTCCGCCGGCCGCCTCGGCATCGTCGAGGCATTGCCGCAGTGTCAGCCGGTCTTGCTCGAGCCGATCCATGCGGTGGAGATCGTCTGTCCGAACGAAGCCACGGCGAAGATCAACGCCATCCTCTCCGGGCGTCGCGGGCAGATCCTCGGCTTCGACACGCGCGAGGGCTGGGACGGCTGGGATGCAGTGCGCGCGCAGATGCCGGAGTCCGAGATCGGCGACCTCATCATCGAAGTGCGCTCGGCGACGGCGGGCGTCGGCGGCTTCAGCTTCAAGTTCGACCACATGGCCGAGCTGACCGGTCGCACCGCGGACCAGATCATCGCGGCACGGCGGGCAGCCGAGTAGGGGCTTTCGCGCGCGCTCGGCGGGGTTCAGCGCGCACCGAAATTTTGCGCGTCGTGCATCGCGCTTGTCCCGTCCCCAACACGCTGCCGGTCGCGCAGGCGTGATTTGTCTGTCGCAAATGCTGCGTACACCATGGCCGCTCCCCCCGAACCTGTTCAGGAGTTGACCATGGGTAATCCGTTCGTCCATGTCGAGCTTGCCACCCAGGACTTGCCGAAAGCCCGCTCGTTCTACCAGTCGCTGTTCGACTGGAAGTTCGAAGATCACGACATGGGCGGCGGCCAGACCTACACCTTGGTCAAGGTCGGCGACGGAACCGGCGGGGGGATGATGAAGCATCCCATGGCAAATGCGCCATCCGCCTGGCTGGCCTATGTCGGCGTGGATGATGTTCGCGCCGCAACCGCCAAAGCCAAATCGCTCGGCGCCACGATCATCCGTGATGTCACCGAGGTGCCGGGTGCGGGCGAATTCTCGATCTTCGTCGATCCGACGGGCGCCTACCTCGCCTTGTGGCAGCCGAAAGCCAAGTAGAGGCTTTCATTTCGTAAGTGGCCTGCTTATCTCGCTGGGATCAGCTTCGGAGGGTCCCGTGCGAAAGCTCATGCTTGCCTGTCTTGCCGCGGCGCTTGTGCTCATGGTTGCGGCGCCCGCCCGCAGCGCCGACGAGCCGGACCTGATCTTCAAGCGCTCCACGGTGTTCAAGTGGCTGACGCCGAACGACAAGCTCGCCACCTACGGGCTCGACGATCCCGAGGTCGAGGGCGTCGCTTGCCATTTCACGGTGCCGGAGCGCGGCGGGCTGAAGGGCTGGATCGGTGTCGCCGAGCAGGTCTCCGACATCTCGCTCGCCTGCCGGCAGATCGGCCCGATCACCTTCAAGAAAAAATTCGAGCAGGGCGAGGATGTGTTTCGCGAGCGCCGCTCGCTGTTCTTCAAGAAGATGCAGATCGTGCGCGGCTGCGATATGAAGCGCAATGTGCTGGTCTACATGGTCTATTCCGACCGCATCATCGAAGGTTCGCCGAAGAACTCGACGTCGTCCGTGCCGATCATGCCCTGGGGCACGCAGACCGACGTGCCGAAATGCGCGGACTGGGTGAAGAAGTGAGCCGGCACCTAGTCCGTTAGCGGGTCGAGCGCAGCAGGCGGCGCACATACCAGCAGAGCACCGAGACCAGCAGCCAGACGATGGTAGCGGCGAGCAGCGGCCACCAAGTCGCGTGCGGAAGCGTCAACCAGGCCACCGCCGCGAAAGCAGCGAGCCCGATGCTGCCCAGCGCCGCACCGGCCGAATCGAGCGCGGCGGCATCCTTGCCGCGAACGGTCCGCCGCAGTCCTGCGCGCTCCTTGCGCTTGCGTTCATGGGATTCGATCAGCGTGGCGCTGGCTGGAAAGACCGCCGGGAAAGCCAGGAACAGTCCGCCGATCACCGGCCCGTACATCTTGGCGATGACACCGGCAAGCACCGTCGCCACGCCGCCGAGCACGAAACGGATCAGACATTCGTACCAGCGTGTCTCGCCGAGTGCGGAAAGCTTGATGCGAACAAGCATCGCGTCACCCGAGTATCAGGCGTGCAAAGCCGAGCGCAGCGATCAGCCAGACGACCATGGACACCGCGCTGGCAAGCAAGGCGTTCAGCCGATATCGCTTGAGCAGCTGACAGACGACGATGCTGTACAGGCAAAGCGCGACGGCGCCGAGAATGGTCGAGCGAGTTTCCGTCGCCGCGTAGGCATTGCCTTCCTTCGCGACGGTCAACGCCAGTGTCGCGATCGCGATCGATGGCGCGGCGCCGAAGAGACCGGCAAAGCTCTTTGGGCGCAGCACGTCGCCGATCACGGCGAACAGCGAAACAGCGATGCCACCAACGAGAAAGCGAACCAGATATTCCAATTCGCACCTGCAAACCAATGAACGTGCAATGCCGCTCGAACAACGAGCCTACGGCAAACTTGGTTCCTTCAGTGCAATGGCTGCCGGCCGGTCGCGCAGCGCTTCAGCCAGATCGCGCACCAAGTCGCGGGATGAAATCCTCTAGCGCGATTGGCGCGCGCTCTTCGAAGGAGAACAGTCGTCCACCGCCTTCGATGAAATAGGCCAGCGTCTGCGCCACAAATTGGGAGGCCAGCTGCAGCGCCTGCCAGGAATCGACGCCGTGCAGATCGAACACGCGCTCGTGCAGTCCCTGCGTGGACGCCGCGCAGATCCACTGGTCTTTGGAAATCTCGTAAGGCGCTCCGACGCCGATGGTGAGCTCGAACTCACGTCCGTTCTTGTCGATGGCAAGCAGCTTACGAGAGGCGGTCACTCGGGCTTGCGTCATGCCTCCATCTCTCCTGCTTCCGCCTCGGCCAGTGTGTCGCGCCAGTCCTTGCGCTTGACGAAGAAGCTGTAGGCCGAGAGCAGGAGCAGGGCGCCGCTGACGACGAGCAGGCTCAGTGAGATCGGCCGGCTGAAGAAGATCAGATAATTGCCGTTCGACATGATCAACGACTGGCGCAGGCTCTGCTCGAAGATCGGCGAGATCACGAGCCCGAGCACCAGCGGCGCCGGGTCGAACTTGAACTTGCGCAGGATGTAGCCGAGCACGCCCATGATCAGCATGATCCAGACGTCGACGATGGAATGGCTGACCTCGTAGACGCCGATGATGCAGAACATGATGATCAGCGGATAGAGGTAGGCGTAGGGGATCCGCAACACGGTAACGAAGAGGCCGACCAGCGGCAGGTTGAGCGCCAGCAGCATCAGATTGCCGACATACATCGAGGCAACGAAGCCCCAGAACACGTCGGGATGCTCGGTGACGAGCTGCGGCCCGGAATTGACGCCGTGTACCATCAGCGCGCCGATCAGCACCGCGGTGATCGGTCCGGTGGGAATGCCCAGCGCCAGCATCGGCACAAAGGCGCCGGTCGAGGCGGAGTTGTTGGCGGATTCCGGCCCGGCGACGCCGGCGACGGCGCCCTTGCCGAACTCTTCCGGATGCTTGGAGACGCGGCGCTCCAGCGCATAGGAGAGGAAGCTCGAGATGATGTGCGCCGAGCCGGGGATGATGCCGATGATGAAGCCGAGCACGGTGCCGCGCGCGATCGGCATCGCCGACTCGCGCCATTCCTGCCGCGTCGGCAAGAGTTCGCGCAGCTTCGGAGTGATGATCTCGCTCACCACATTGGAGCTCGGCGTCGCCAGGATCTCGCCGAGGCCGAACAGCCCGACGGCGACCGGCACGATGCCGATGCCGTCGCCGAGCTCGGCAAGGTTGAAGCTGTAGCGGAAATGCCCGGTCATGTTGTCGATACCGACCATGCCGAACAGAAGGCCCATGCAGGCCATCAGCAGTGTGCGCACCAGCGAGGTCGACGACATGTAGGCGAGGAAGATGAGGCCGAGCACGAGGAGCGCCGTGTATTCCGGCGGCCCGAAGCGCAAAGCCAGCGTCGCCAGTGGCGGCGCCACCACCGTGAGCACGATGACCCCGAATGTGCCGGCGACCCAGGAGCCGACGGCGGCGATGCACAGTGCCGAGCCGGCGCGGCCTTTGCGCGCCATGGCGTTGCCGTCGATGCAGGTCATCACCGACGACGCCTCGCCGGGAATGCGCATCAAGATCGAGGTGGTCGAGCCGCCATATTGCGAGCCGTAATAGATGCCGGCGAGCATGATCACCGCTTGCGTGGCATTGAGCCCGAAGGTCACCGGCAGCAGGATGCTGATTCCGGAGAGCGGCCCGATGCCGGGCAGCACGCCGACCAGCGTGCCGACCAGGCAGCCTAGAAACGCGTACCAAAGATTGGCGGGCGCCAGCGCGACGCCAAACCCGTGCACCAGGCTGATGAGGGTGCTTTCCATACGCGTTGAAGTCCTAGAAGCCGAGCGGGCCGGTGGGCATCTGCAGCTTCAGACCGTAGACGAAGCTGACATAGGTGATGCCGACGGTGACGATGCAGTAGAGCGCCGCGTGCAGCACGTTCTTGCGCTCGATGATGAGCAGGAAGCCCATCATCATCGCGATCATGGTGATGACGAAGCCGGTCTCGGTGTAGAGCACAGTCGCTGCCGCGGTGATGCCGATCACCATCAGCGCGTGCTTGCCGTCGGTCCAGTCGACGTCGGCGAACGGCCCGCTTTCCTGTCCGCGCAGCGCCAGCACGCCGCCGCCGAGGATCATCAGGCCGGCGCAGATCTTGGGCAGGAAGCCCGAGCCCGGCATCGACAGCTGTCCGGTCGGCAGGTCGCCGCTGAGCGCGAAGATCAGCAGGCCGAAGACGATGAAGCCGGTTCCGGCGACATGGTCGGCGCGCAATTGCATGAATGTTATCCTTGCACGCGGCCGATCAGCTTGACCGCTTCGTCGGAGTGCTTGGCGTCCTCATCCCAGAACTTGGCAAAGCCGGCGGCGTCGAGATAGGCGACGTCGAGACCGATATTGGCCACGGCATTGGCGAATTCCGGCGCGGTCGCCGCCTTGTCCATTGCCGTGGTAAGCGTCTTGATGATTGCGGGTGGCGTGCCCTTCGGCGCGAACAGGCCGACCCACAGATAGTATTCGAGATCGTAGCCGAGCTCCTTCAGCGTCGGCACGTCGGGCAACGCCTTGGCCCGTTTGGCCCCGAACACGGCAAGGGCGCGCAGCTTGCCTGAGCGCACATGCTGGATGGACGCCGAGACCGACTGCACGCTGACCTGCGCGTTGTTGCCGAGCACCGCGGTGATCGCCGGGCCGCCGCCATTGGTCGGCAAATGCCGCAGCTTGGGCAACCCGGTGGCCTTTTCCAGGAGCGCGACGGGCAGATGCGTCGCACCGTAAAGTCCGCCCGACGAGTAGATGATCGCTTCCGGACGCTTCTTGGCGTCATCTACGAAATCCTTCAGCGTCTTCCACGGCTGCTCGGGATTGACGATCACCATCACCGGATCGGCGACGAGACGGGCCAGCGGGATGAAATCCGCGCGCGTAGTCTTCGGCTTCCGGTCGAACAGCTTGTCGACCTCGGCGTAGCCGGAAATGCCGTTGTTGTGAGAGAGCAGCGAGTAGCCGTCGGGCTTTGCGGTGGCGCCGACCTGGGCGCCGACCTGGCCGCCGGCGCCGGCCTTGGTCTCGATCACCACCGGCTGCTTGAAGATCGGCTCCAGCGCCGCCGCGAATGGGCGCGTCACGATGTCGTTGATGCCGCCCGGCGGAAACGCATTGATGATGGTGATGGCGTGCGAAGGAAAGATATCCTCGGCGCTAGCACCGCGCGTCCACACTGCGGCAGCCGACGCAGCGGCGCCGACCATGAAATTTCGTCTGTCCATGGCGCTCTCCTCAAACGGCAGCGTCGCAGACGCGCTGCTCTCTTGTTCAGCCTTGCACTCTGCCGATCTGCTGCACCGCGTCCTCGATGCGTTTGGCGTCGGCATCCCAGAACTTGGCGAATTCGGGCTGGTCCATATAGTCGAGCTCTTGCCCGAGATTGGCGAGCGCGGTCTTGAACTGCTCGGTATGCGCCGCCTTGTCGAGCACCTCGCGCAGATATTTGACCGCCGGCTCGGGCGTCGCCTTGGGCGCAAACATGCCGACCCAGAGATAATATTCGAGGTCGAACCCGCTCTCCTTCATCGTCGGTACGTCAGGGAGCGCCTTCGAGCGCCTCGCGCCAAACAGCGCGAGTGGACGCACCTTGCCGGCTTTGATCTGGGCAAGGCTCGCCGACACCGACGACACCAGCACCTGCGAGTTGTTGCCGAGGAGCGCGGTCAGGGCCGGGCCGCCGCCATTGGTCGGCAGATGCCGCATCTTGATGTTCGCGGCCTTGAGATAGAGCGCCATCGGAATATGCAGCGCGCCGTAGAGGCCGGACGACGAATAGATGATGGCGTCAGGACGCGCCTTGGCGTCTTCAGTGAGCTCGTTCAGCGTTTTGTACGGTTGCTGGTCGTTGACCAGGATCGCGCAAGGGTCAGCGACGAAGCGCGCCAGCGGCACGAAATCGGCGCGGGTGAACTTCACCGGGCGGCCGAACAGCTTGTCGACCTCGGAATGCGCGGAGATCGAGGTGATGTGCGAGAGCAGCGTGTAGCCATCAGGCTTCGACGATGCCGCGACCTGCGTGCCGACGGCACCGGCCGCGCCTGCCTTGGTCTCGATCACCACCGGCTGCTTCACCATCGGCTCGAGAATTGCGGCGAGCGGACGCGTCACCACTTCCGAGGCGCCGCCGGGCGGAAACGGATTGATGATGGTGATGGCGTGATCGGGATATTTGCTTTGCGCCAGCGACGGACCTGCAGAAAGCGCAACAGCCGCCGCGGAGCCGGCCAGAAAACGGCGTCGATCCACGTGATCCTCCCGTGATCTCGACCAGTCTTAGCGCCGGCCTTTGTTGTGGAGTGATGCTATCGCCCGGAGACGCGGGCGATCAAGCATCAATGATCGCGACGGCGCGCGTCCAGCCGGCGGAACCGCCGCGGACCTTCACCGGAAAGCAGCTCACCATAAAGCCGGTTGACGGCAGCGCTTCGAGATTGTGCAGCTTCTCGATATGGCAGTAGCCGATCTCGCGCCCGGCGCGATGGCCTTCCCAGATCAGGCCCGCATCGCGGGTCTCGGCATAACGCTTCATCGTGTGGATGAACGGCGCATCCCAGCTCCAGCCGTCGGTGCCGGTGACGCGCACGCCGCGATCGAGCAAATACAGCGTCGCCTCGCGACCCATGCCGCAGCCCCTAGCAACGTAGTCGGGGCGGCCGTAAGCCACGCCGGCGCTGGTGTTCACCAGCACGATTTCAAGAGGTGAAAGGGTGTGACCGATACGCTTGAGCTCGGCTTCGACATCGGCGGCGGTGGCAACATAGCCGTCGGCGAAATGCCGGAAGTCGAGCTTCACGCCGGGCTGCAGGCACCAGTCGAGCGGCACCTCGTCGATGGTGATGGCGCGTTTGCCGTGATCCATGGTGGAGGCGAAGTGATAAGGCGCATCGAGATGTGTGGTGTTGTGCGTCGACAGCTTGATCCATTCGATCGCCCAGCCTTCGCGATCGGGCAGGTCGTCCTCGGTGAGGCCGGGAAAGAATTTCACCACCTCGGGCGCGGTCTGCCGGTGCGTGTGATAGTCGATCGCGGGCGCGTAGCCGGGCGGATCGGCATGCACGGTGTTCTCGAGCGGCACGGAGATGTCGATCAGCTGGCGCGGCATTGAACCTCACTCAAGGCTTGTCATGCCCCGCGAAGGCGGGGCATCCAGTAAACCCTATCGCAGCAACTGCGGATACTGGATCATCCGCTTTTCGCGGATGATGACGCCCGAGAATGGAGGAATGCATGCCCGCATACTGGGTCGCCCGCTCGAAGATCAACGATCCCGTCGAATACAAGAAGTACACCGACCTCGTGCCCGGCATCATCGCCAAGTTCGGCGGCAAGGTGCTGGCGCGCGGCGGGCGCTACCAGATCATGGAGGGCCCGGATAAATTCACCCGCTTCATCGTCATCGAATTTCCCACGCTGGCGCAGGGCGTCGCCTGCTTCAAATCGCCGGACTACGAGGCCGCCGCGGCGTTCCGGCGCAGCGGAGCCGGCGAGGTCGAAAACGTCATCGTCGAAGGGGTCTAGCAAGACTTCGAGAATTCCGCCTAAGATGCGCAAAACACAACAAATCGGGAGGAAGCGAATGTTTCAGAATCTGAAAACGAGAGTCCTGGCCTGCGCAGCAGGCACAGTCGGCATAGTCGCCGCCTGTGCGCTGTTCGCCGGCCCGGCGGCTGCGCAGAGCAAGGAGCCGATCAAGATCGGCTACAGCATGGCAATGACCGGCGGACTTGGTCCGAACGGAAAGTCGGCGCTGCTGGCCCAGCAGATCTGGGAAGAGGACGTCAATTCCAAGGGCGGGCTGCTCGGCCGGCCGGTGAAGCTCATCTCCTACGATGACCAGAGCAATCCTTCGACGGTGCCTGGCATCTACACCAAGCTGCTCGACGTCGACAAAGTCGACCTGGTCATCGGCGGCTACGCCACCGCCATGCTGGCGCCGGCGATGCCGGTCGTCATCCAGCGCGGCAAGCTGTTCATCGGCCTGCTCGGGCTCGGCGTGAACACCGCGTTCGATTACAACAAGTACTTCGTGATGATCCCGTCGGGTCCGGATCCGAAGCCGGCCTTCACGCAAGGCTTCTTCGAAGCCGCCATGGCGCAGAACCCGAAGCCGACCACAGTCGCGATCGTCGCCGCGGACCAGGAGTTCTCCAAGAACGCCTCGGATGGCGCGCGCGAGAACGCGAAGAAATATGGACTGAAGGTGGTCTACGACAAGTCCTATCCGCCGTCGACGACCGACTTCACGCCGATCGTCCGCGCCATCCAGGCGAGCAATCCGGACATCGTCGTCGTCTGCTCGTATCCGCCGGACTCGGTCGGCATTGTGCGCGCCGTCAACGAGATCGGCTTCAAGCCGAAGATGATCGGCGGCGGCATGGTCGGTCCGCAGAACACAGCGATGAAGACGCAGCTCGGACCGCAGCTCAACGGCTTCACCACCTACGACTTCTGGCTGCCGGTGCCGAAGATGAAGTTCCCCGGCATCGAAGAGCTGATGAAGAAGTATCAGGCGAAGGCGCCCGCCGCCGGCGTCGATGCGCTCGGCTATTACATGGCCCCGCAGGCTTACGCGCAACTGCAGGTGCTGGCGCAGGCGATCGAAGGGACCAAGAGCCTCAACGACGACAAGCTCGCGGACTACATCCGCAAGGGCACGTTCAAGACGGTGCTCGGCGACGTGAAGTTCGGAAAATGGGGCGAATGGGCGCAGTCGCGCGTGCTGCAGGTGCAGTTCCAGGGCATCACCAAATCGGGCGACGTGAACGAGTTCAAGGATGTCACGCACCAGGTGGTGATCTCGCCTGCGGAATATGCCTCGGGCAAGCTCATCTATCCGTACGAGAACGCGAAGAAATAACCTTCGAACTGCTGGCCACATTCGGCGCCGCGCGGGAAACCGCGCGGCGTTTTTCTTGGCGCATGCGGCAGGGACGAGGGCCTACAGCCCCAGATAAAACTTGCGGATCAGCTCGTTGTCGTTGAGCTCGGCGGCCGACGCACCGGAGAACTCGATCTTGCCGTGGACGATGACATAGCCGCGATCGGCGATGCGGATCGCCTGAGTGAAGTTCTGCTCGGCCATCAGCACGGTGAGCTGATAGCTGTCCTTGAGCTCCTTGATCTTGTCGATGGTGCGGCTCACCAGGATCGGGGCGAGGCCGACCGAAGGCTCGTCGATCAGCAGGATCTTCGGCGCCAGCATGAGGGCGCGGCCAAGCGCCAGCATCTGCTGCTCGCCGCCACTCATGCTGCCGGCGAGCTGGCTCTTGCGCTCGGCGAGCCGCGGGAAGCATTCGAAGCAGAAATCGAGATTGCGCTTGAGCTCGGCGCGCGCCTTCTTGCGGAAGGCGCCGAGCAGCAGGTTCTCCTCGACCGTGAGCCGCGGAAACAGTCGGCGGCCTTCCGGCACCAGCGCGATGCCGAGGTCGACGATCCGTTCCGTCGGCATGCCGACGAGATTGTGCCTCTCGCCTTCGATCTCGGCGACGATGGTGCCGCAGCGCGGGCGCAGCATGCCCATGATGCATTTGATCAGCGTGCTCTTGCCGTTGCCATTGGTGCCGAGCAGCACCACGGTCTCGCCGGAGCGGACGTCCATGCTCACATGCTCGAGCACGCGCACCGCGCCGTAGGCGGCGTCGACGCCGTCGATGGTGAGGCTATTGGCCAAGATAGGCTCCCACCACTTCTGGATGCTGCACGACCTCCTGCGGATCGCCGTCGGCGATCTTCTTGCCGGAGACCAGCACGACCAGCCGCTGCGAGAAGCTCATCACCGCGCGCATGATGTGCTCGATGAGGATGATGGTGATACCGCGCTCGTTGAGGTTGATCAGCAGTGCGACGATGTCGTTGACTTCGGATTGCGACAGGCCGGCCATCGCCTCGTCCGCGATTAACAGCTTCGGCTCGGCGGCCATGGCGCGCGCCAGCTCGAGCTTGCGCATCTCGATCTGCGTGAGCTCCTTCGGCGACTTCTGCCCCTTGTCGGCGAGGCCGACCAGGCCAAGCAGCTCGGCGCATCGGTCGTTGGCCTCGGCGACAGTGAGATGTCCGCCGCGGCGCACATGCGCGGTGTAGAGCAGCGGTACGCGCAGATTGTCGGCAACGGTGAGCGTCACGAAGGGACGCGGCAGCTGGAAGCTGCGGGCGACACCACGATGCGTGCGCTCATGCGCGACCATGCCGTCGAGCGCTTCGCCCTCGAAGTGCACGCTGCCGGCCTCGTTGTGCAAGGTGCCGCAGATGCAGTTGACCAGCGTGCTCTTGCCCGAGCCGTTCGGCCCGATGAGGCCGACGCGCTGGCCTTTGGCCACGCTGAGGCTGACGCCGTCGAGCGCGACGAACCCGCCGAAGCGCTTGCTGAGATTGGTGACCTCGAGGAGGGCGGCGCTCATGAGCCCCCCGCGCTGACGCGGCGACGGCCGACAAAGCCGACGTCGCGCCCTTTCCAGTATTTCTGCACCAGGCCGAGAATGCCGCTCGGGGCGATGATGACAAAGCCGGTGAGCAGGAGGCCCACGATCAACAGGTTGACAGCGGACGAGATGGTCACGGTCGCGAGCTGCTGCAGCGTGCCGAGCAGCACTGCGCCGATCAGCGGGCCGGCCCAGCTGGTGGTGCCGCCGATCATCGGCATGGCGATGGAGTTCACCGCGTATTCCAGTCCGAAGGCGGACGACGGCTGCAGATAGCCGATGTAGTAGGGGAACGGCGCGCCGGCCATGCCCATCAGTGCGCCCGAGAGCGTGGTGGCAATGAGCTTGAGCCGCAGCGTCGGAACGCCGCAGGCCTCGGCGGCGAGCTCGTCATCGCGGATGGTGGCGAAGCCATAGCCGAGCCGCGAGCGCTCGATGACGCGCGCCACGGTGAGCGCGATCACCGCCAGCGCCAGCATGATCAGGAACAGGTATTCGATATAGCTGCCGATGATCGGCACGGTGTTCGGGCGGATGATGTAGGCACCGCGCGAGCCACCGACGAAATCCCAGTTGACGACCAGCGTCTGCAGCACCACCGCCAGGGCCAGGGTGGCGATGGCGAAGAATGAGCCGCGCAGACGCAGCGTCAGATAGCCCATCCCGAGGCCGATCACACCGGAGATGACGGCGGCAATCAGCACGAGGACCGGGATCGGCAGTGGGATGGTCTTGTGCAGCACCACGGAGCTGTAGGCGCCGATGGCGAAGAACGCGGCGGAGCCGAAATTCACATAGCCGGTATAGCCCCCGAGGATGTTCCAGCCGGTGGCGAGCACGACATATTGCAGCACCGTGTAGCCGGCGAAAAAGAAGTAGTCGTTGTTCAGCACCTTGCCGAAGATGAAGACGGCAATGCCGACCGCGGCGCAGACGAGGAAGAATACGGGTGAGCGCACGATCGATCTACCTTCCCATCAATCCGGCTGGCTTGATCGCCAGCGTCAGCAACAGCAGACCGAAGGAAACCGCGGGCGCCCAGGACGGACCGTAGAAGGTCGCGGTGATGCTTTCGATGATCCCGAGCAGCATGGCGCCGATCAGCATGCCGGGCAGACTTTGCAGGCCGCCGAGCACGCAGATGGCGAAGATGCGCCCGATATAGTCGCGGCCGATCGACGGCTCGACCGGCTGGATGACGATGAGGAAGGCGCCGGCGATCGCCGCGGTGGCGATGGAGATGCCGAAGGCGATGCGCTTGATGCGGATCGGGTCGGCGGCCATCAGCTGCAAGGCGAGCTGGTCCTGCGCCACCGCCATGATGGCGCGGCCGAGGAAAGTGCGTGTCAGGAACAGCTGCAGCGCGACGAGCAGGATCAGCGAGATCACGCAGGGGATCACCATGCGCAGCGGCAGATCCATGAACGAGTAGTGGAAGGTCGTGTCGATATAGGGCGCGTTGACGTAGCGGTAGTCGACGCCGAACACCAAGATCAGCAGCACCTCGGTGATGAACAGCAGGCCGAAGAAGAAGGCGAGGCCGCGCAGCGCTTCCTGGCCGTATTTCTCGAACGACACGTAATAGAGCTGATAGACGCTGGCGCCGAGCGCGTAGAACAGCGGCAGCACCAGGATGCTGACCAGGATCGGATCGACGCCGAAATTGATGTTGATGATGTAGGCGATGTAGGAGCCGAGAATGATGAAGGCGGGATGTGCGATGTTGACGATGTCGAGAATGCCGAAAGAGATGGAAACGCCGATGGTCACCGCGGCATAGAAGCCGCCGAGCAGGATCCCGGCGATGCAAGCGTTGAGGAATAACTCGAACATACGCGGCCCCGACTAGTTCGCGCCGAACGCGCGCCCGAGCCTGGCGGCGGTTTCAGTGCAAGCCGGCAACAAACCCGGCAACAGCGCCGGAGTCCCATCAGGCCGCATGTTTCCCCCAAACGGTGTTTCTTGACCGCGTTGCCGCGGCGCCGGGCCGTTGAGCCGGCCTGCGCATTTAACGTGAGTGTGCAGAAAGCTCAACGGCTTGGCTAGAGCTTTCGGGCCGCAGGCGCGATTGTTGGAGACAAAACAATACCGGCGCCCACCACACGGTGGACGCCGGCTTGAGCAGAGGGCGATCAAGCCGCCGCTTGCGAGCGCACGTGGGCGGGAAGCGGCATCGGCTTGTTGGCGCTGTTGAGGAATTCGATGGTCATGAAGACCATCTCCTTGTCGCCGAGATTTTCCAGGTCGTGAACTTTAAACTCGCCGGCGCCGTAGGTCTCGTGGCGGGTCTCGCCCGGCTGATAGGTGTATTCGACGGTGGTGCCGTCATGCACGTGCTGGCGGCCGCGGCCACCATTCACCGAGGTCCAGAAATAATCGAGCACGTGGCGATGGAACCCGATGCGCTCGCCGGGTTGCAGGCGGATCATCCACACGCGCACGCGGTCGCTCTGCGAAATGAGGATCGAGCCGACGCAGGGATTGGGGTTCTTGCGCTCGCGCTCGAACTCGGCAGCGATCTCCGCCGGCCAGGCCGACTTGTCCTTGTTGACGGGCGCCTTATCCAGCATGGTCATCGCCATGGCATTCCTCCAAAGCTGTCTCAGCGCGATATATAGCAAGTCCCGGTGCGGGAAAAAACAGGTGGAGGACGTTTGCCCAAGGCGGTGGTGATCGGCGGCTCGATGAGCGGCCTGCTGGCGGCGTTGCTGTTGCGCCGCAGCGGCTGGGACGTCGATGTCTATGAGCGCGTGGAGAGCGAGCTCTCAGGCCGCGGCGCCGGCATCGTGGCGCAAGGCGAGCTGATTGCGCGCCTTGAAAATCTCGGCCTCGATTCGACCGACCTCGGCGTGAAGATGGTCACGCGCAAGGTGCTCGATCGCCGCGGCGAGCTGGTCAGCGAGTTCGACTGTCCGCAAGTGCTCACGGCCTGGGAGCGCGTCTATCGACTGTTGCGCGATGCCTTCGGCCCGCAGCGTTATCATCGCGGCTGCGGTCTCACCGGCTTCACGCAGGACGCCGCCGGCGTGGTCGCGCATTTTTCCGACGGCCGCAGCGCGACGGCCGATCTGCTGATCGGCGCCGACGGCATCCGCTCGACGGTGCGGGCGCAGTCTCTGCCGGAGCTCGGCCCGCTCTATGCCGGTTACACCGCGTGGCGCGCGCTCCTCGCCGAGAGCGCGATCCCCGAGCCGATGCACGGCGAGCTCGCCGACTGCATGGCCTTCGGGCTGCCGCCGGGCGAGCAGTTCCTCGGCTATCCCGTAGCGGGCCCGGACAATGATTTGCGGCGCGGACACCGGCGCTACAACGTGGTCTGGTATCGCCCCGCCGACGAGCAGACCAAGCTGCAATGGCTGCTTACCGACGAAAGCGGCGTCACCCATGCGATCTCGATCCCGCCGCCGCTCATTCGCCGCGAGGCCATCGCGGAGATGCGCGCCGATGCCGAGCAGCTGCTGGCGCCGCAATTCCGCGCCATCGTGAGGCTGATCGAGGAGCCGATCCTGCAGCCGATCTACGATCTGGAAAGTCCACGCATGGCGTTCGGCCGCGTCGCCATCCTCGGTGATGCGGCTTTCGTGGCGCGACCGCATGTCGCAGCCGGCGTCTCCAAGGCGGCCGACGATGCAGCGGCGCTGACCGAAGCGCTGGCCGCCGCCGATGTCGAGCCGGCACTCAAGCGCTTCGAGGCCGCGCGGCTGCCGGAGAACCGCCGCATCATCGAGCGGGCGCGGCATCTCGGCGCCTACCTTCAAGCCTCGCGCACGCGCGAGGAGGAGGTCCGTTCGGAAAAGCACAGCACCGCCGATGCGGTGCTGGAAGAGACGGCGGTGCTGGATTTCCTCTACGCGTGACTCTCCGTTGTCGTCGCCCAACTCGCGCTGGCGAGCCGAAGGCGAGCGCACAGCGCGAGCATATTTCGGCGGCCGCGCCGGACCTCGCTAAGCTCGGCGGCGCGGCCAAGGCGGGCGACCCAGTAATCACAGAGGGTGCGGCGTGTACTGGATGCCCCGCATTCGCGGGGCATGACAGCTCTGGAATCAAAGCCCCAATATTTTCTTCGCATTGCCGCCGGCGATCGCCGCGCGCGTCGCGTCGTCGAAGCCCGGCACCGAGGCAATGTGCCCGATCGGATCGTGCTCGATCATGTCGAACGGGAAGTCCGTACCCATGACCACGTGATCGACGCCGAAGGCCTTCACCAGTGCTTCGAGCTGCAGCGGCGTGAACACGATGGTGTCGAAATAAACCTTCTTCAGATAGCTGGTCGGTGGGTTCGGCAGGTCGCCGTGGGAGTCCGAGCGCGCGCCCCAGGCGTGGTCGATGCGCCCCCAATAAGCGCCGAGGAAACCGCCGCCATGCACGGCGAGGATCTTCAGCTTCGGATGCCGCTCCAGCACGCCGTCGAAAATGAGGTAGTGCAGCGCCATCGTGGTCTCGAGCGGATTGCCGATGACGTTGTTGAAATAGAAGCGCGAGAAGCGCTTGCCCTCGGTGAAGCCATTGGGATGCAGCACGACGAGGATGCCGAGCTCTTCCGCCTTCTTCCAGAACGGCGCGTATTGCGGTTCGGAGATCTCGTGGCCATTCACATTGGTCAGGATTTCGACGGCCTTGACCTTGAGCTCCTTTACCGCGCGCTCGAGCTCCTTCGCCGCTTCCTGGCCGTCCTGCATCGGCACGGTGCCGCAAGGGATGAGACGGTCGGCGTGGCGTGCGCAGTATTCGGCGATGCCGTCATTGACCATTCGCGCGGCGGGCACGGCGATGTCGACGGCGACAGTGTGGTAGCACTGCGGCGGCGGCGGCATGACCAGCTGCATGTCGACGCCCATACCGTCCATGTCCTTGAGCCGGTCGTCATATTCGAGCATGCGCGAGCGGATGTCTTGCTCCTGCTTGGCGCTGAGCTCTTTCGTCGCCGGCGAGGCGAAATGGCCGAGCGGAATCGTCGACAGATCGAGATGCGGCTTCACGAATTGCGCGGCCTGCGGCACCGCTGCATGCGCGTGCAGGTCGATGGTGGTCGATTTCGGTCGCACCTCGCGTCCGGGCTTGCCGTGCTTGCGCGCCGCGGTGTCCGCGTATTTGTTCCACATCGTGGCCATTGCCCTGTCCTTTCGAAGCTAAAACACGCCGAGATGCTGGCGCAGGTCGGCCTGGCGGCCGCGCACCGACTCGACCGTATCGGTGATGGCGACGCGACCGCTGTTGAGAATGACGATGTCGTCGGCGACGTCGAAGACGAGCTGCGGGTTCTGCTCTACGAGCACGATGGAAAGCCCGCTGGCTTTGAGCTTGCGGATCGTCGCCATCACCTCGGAGACGATCTGCGGGGCGAGGCCTTCCGACGGCTCGTCCATCAGCAGCACGCGCGGATTGCCCATCAGCGCGCGGCCGATCGCCAGCATCTGCTGCTCGCCGCCGGAGAGGTGCGCGGCCATCTGGCTCTTTCGCTCGGCAAGCCGCGGGAACATGCTGAACACCGTGTCCATGGTCCAGGGCGCGTGCTGTGTCGTTGTCGGCTTGCGCGCGGCGACGATCAGATTTTCGCGCACGGTGAGGCTGCGGAAGATGCGGCGGCCCTGCGGCACCAGCGCCACGCCGCAGGCGGAGATCGCCTCGGGCGGCAGCCGCGTCGCCGGCTTGCCGAAGACTTCGACCTCACCGCGCCGCGCGGCAAGGAGGCCGACCACGACATTCATGCAGGTCGACTTGCCGGCGCCGTTGCGGCCCAGCAGCCCAAGCATGCGCGCCTCGCCGAGCGCGAACGACACGTCCTGCAGCACATGGCTGTCGCCGTAATAGGCGTCGACGTTGCGGAGGCTTAACGCGTTAGTGGCCAAGATAGACCTCCCGCGTGCGCGGATCGTCGACGACCTCGGCGCGCGTGCCTTCGACGATGACCTCGCCGAAATGCAAGAGCGTGATGCGGTCGGCGAAGTCGAGCGCGACGTCCATATTATGCTCGATCATCACCATGGTGACGTCGCGCGGGATGGTCAGCAGCAGCTCCTTGACGTCGCGGCGCTCGTCGATCGACAGGCCGGCGAACGGCTCGTCGAGCAGCAGCACCTTCGGCTTCTGCGCCAGCGCCATGGCAATCTCGACCCGGCGGCGTTCGCCGTAGGAGGTCTGCGCCAGCGGCCGCTCGGCGATATGAGTGAGCCCGACGCGCTTGAGCGCCTCGTGCGCGTCGTCGACGAGATGTTGCTGGCGCGCGAGATCGTGGAACGGGCTCCACCGCAAATCGGACAGGCCGAGCAACCCCAGTGTGACGTTACGCAGGATGCTGTCGCGCGGGAATAGCGTGATGATCTGGTAGGTGCGCGCCATGCCGAGATGCGGCCGCCGGCGGCTCGGCGTCTTGGTGATGTCGTGATCGAACAGCGTGATCGAGCCGCTGTCCGGCGTCAGCTCGCCGGTGATCAGGTTGAACAGAGTGGTCTTGCCGGCACCGTTGGGACCAATGATCAGCCGGCGCTCGCCGGCCGCAATGTCGAGATTGACGTTCGCGGTGACGCGCAGTCCGCCGAACGACTTGCACAGTCTGTTGACACCGAGGGCGGTCATGACGGCGGCGCTCCGGTGTTCGGCAGCGCCTTCTTGCGCGTCAGCAACGCGCGCCAGCCCATCTTCCACAGGCGGATCGATCCGGGCACCAGGCCTTCGGGCATGAAGCTGATGATGGCGACGAAGATGACGCCGAGCACCAGATTCCAGCGCTCCACATAAGCGCTGACCACGTTCTTCATGATGACGACGATGGCGGCGCCGGCGATCGGGCCGAGCAGCGTCGCGGTGCCGCCGGAGATCACCATCAGCAGCACCTCCGCCGAGGTCTGCAGCGCCACGATCTGTGGCGAGATGAACTGGTTGTAGTAGACGAAAAGCAGGCCGGCGATGCCCGCCCACAAGCCGGATATCAGGAACGCGAAGAAGCGGATCAGCCACACATTGTAGCCGAGCGCGGTCATGCGGCGCGCCTGGTCGCGCGTGCCGCGCAAGCTCGCGCCAAATGGCGAGCGTACGAAGATCGTCATCGAGGCCAGCGCGAGCAGGAAGAACAGGAACGTCAGATAATAGAAGCCGGTCGGCGTATCGATGCCAAGCCCGAACGGCCGCGGATAGCCGTGCAGCACCACGCCGTTGTCGCCATGGGTGAGATCGGCCCAGCGATAGGCGATGCCCCAGACGATCTGGCCGAGCGCCAGCGTGATCATCAGGAAACCGATACCGGTGGAGCGCAGCGCCAACACGGCAAACACGGCGGACGTGGCGACGCTTGCGGTCAAGCCCAGGACGATCGCCAGGATGTGGCCGTGGCCGGCCTCGAGCACCAGGCCGGCGGTGTAGCCGGCCATGGCGAACAGTGCCGCATGTCCGAGCGACACCAGGCCGGCATAGCCGACGAGCACGTTGAGCCCCAACGCGAAGATCGCCCAATAGAGGATCTGGCTGGCGATGTTCGTGTAGTAGTCGCCGATCATCCAGAAGGGCAGGGTGGCGAGCGCGAGAAGCGCGACGGCTAGCGCAAGCCAGCGAGCGGAGCTGCGGGTCATGGAAGCATCCGGCCGAACAGACCCTGCGGCCGTAGCACCAAGACCAGGACCATGGGAAGGAACAGAATGACGTAAGCGAGATCGGGCAGCATCGCTTGCCCGAAATTGTAGAGGAAGCCGATGACGAAGCTGCCGACCAGGGCGCCGAGCAGGCTGCCAGTGCCGCCGAGGATCACAACGATCAAAGCGAGCGGTAGCATGTCGACGTCGAGGCCGGGATAGACCGAGAGGATCGGCGCGCCGATCACGCCGGCGAAGGCAGCGAGCGCCGCGCCGAGACAGAAGATCAGCGTGAACAGGCCGGAGACCTTGATGCCGACGACGCGTGCGATCGGTGCGTCATCGACGCCGGCGCGGATCATCGCCCCAAGCCGCGTCCAGTCGATCAGCGCCCACAGCGCGATCGCGGTTGCGACCGCGATCCCGAGCAGCACCAGGCGGTAGACGGGGAAGAACAGGCCGAACGCGCGGATGGAGCCCACGGTGCCTGCCGGCGTCGAGGGCTGGATCGGATCGCCGCCCCAGATCATCAGGCACAGGTCGGCGATGATGAAAGAGAACCCCAGCGTCAGCAGCACCTGGGCGAGCTCCTGGCCGGCGAGCCGGCGCAGCAGAAAGCGCTCGACCAGGCCGCCGACCACGGCCATGGCCAGACCGCTCAGCAACGCCGCCAGCCAGAAGTTCAGCCCGGCGGAGAGGAACTGCGCGCCGAGATAAGCCCCGAGCATGAAGAACGAGCCGTGCATCAAATTGGGGATGCGCATCAGCCCGAAGATCAGGGAAAAGCCGGCGGACAGCAGGAACAGCAGGCCGCCATAGGCGATGCTGTTCACTGCCAGTGTGGCCCAAAGATAGATGTCCGCCGGCATTTCAGGTCAGTGCTGAGGCAGGCGTGCCTATCTCAGGTTCTTCGCCGGCGGATAATCCCGCGCATAGACCGGCTTCTCGAGGAAGTCCTTCTCCGGATAGGTCCAGAACTGGCTGACCTTCGGGTAGGTCTTGATGATGGTGTTGGTCAGCTTGCCGTTCTTGCGCTCGCATTTGCGGATGAACACCGTGCCCACCACGTTGCCGAGATGGTCGATGGTGAACGCCCCGCGTGGCGTGTCGGTCAGCGAGATCTTGTGCAGCGCCGCCGCCAGCTCCTTGCCGGTGTCGCCTTTGCCGCCGAGCGACTTCAACGCCGCCTCGACGCATTGGCCGGCGATGTACATGCCAGCGGAATAACCACCCGGCAGCACGCCGTAGTCCTTCTGCATGTCGGCGACAAACTGCTTGTTGCTCGGCGTATCGATGTCCGCCGAGTACCAGGCCGCGGAAAGAACGCCCACGGCTTCGTCACCGAGGCTCTTGAGCAGCGCGTCGTCCATGGCGGTCCAGCCGGCGAGCAGCGGGATCTTCGCCTTGACGCCGAGATCCTGATACGCGCGCATGAACTTCACCGGGTTGGATCCGGCGAAGCCGTTGAAGCAGCAATCCGCGTCCTGGATCTGCGCGATGTATGGCGTGTAGTCCGGGGTCACCAGCGGCGGCCACAGCTTCTTGACCACCTTGCCGCCGTCGTCCTCGAACACGCGCTGGAAGCCCGCCATCTGCTCATAGCCGAAGGCGAAGTCTTCCGAGATCGTGATCGCCGTCTTGTATTTGAGGTCTTTCGCGGCGTAATCGCCCATCACGTGGCAGCACTGCGCTGAGGTGGCCGACGGGCGAATGACGAAGGGATTGGCTTTGCGCTGCGTGACGTCTTCGGCCGCGGCGAGGCTGATCAGCGGCGTCTCGTGATCGCGGACGTAATCGGTGATCGCGAGGAGCTCAAAGGCCGCGAGCGGACCGAGGATGACATTGACCTTGTCACGCTCGACCAATTCCTGAACCTTGGTCTTGGTGCCGTCGGGCTTGCCGCCGGTATCGGCGGAGACGAACTCGATCTTGCGGCCGGCCAACGTATTGTTCTTCTCCTTCAGGAACGTGGCGATGCCTTGCTCCATCTGGATGCCGCCCTGCGCCAGCGGGCCGGTCTTGACCGTGAGCAGGCCGATCTTGAACGGCGCGCCCTGCGCGATGGCCGGCGCGGGAAAGCGGAACGTGGCCGCCGCGGCGCCGACGGCGGTGCCCGCCATGAACGTGCGGCGGCTCAGTTTGCGTGACATCGATTCCTCCTCTTGGTTCGCTCGCCCCTTGATCAAGGCTGTTGCGCGGGTGTTTGCGCATGCGTGATGCAGCAGAGAACCCCATCATCGGCCAATGCATTCCGGCCTGTAAAGCCCGGTCTGCCCTGCGGCTGTCACATGACCGGATTCCGGTGCACGCGACAGATGAGCGCGCACAAACGATCGGAGCAGGTTGCTCCGTCGAGAATGTGACCCGGGAGGGATTGCCGTTTAGCGCGCGCGGGTCTTTCGCCGCTTGAAATGCGCCATGTTCTCGATCACCGCGCAGACCGACGCGGTGTCATGCTCGCCATGGCCGAGCGCGATCGCACGTGAGTAGATCGGCTCGCTGGCGGTGAACAGCGGCACTTTGACGCCGATCTGCTTGGCGAAATGGCCGATCACACTCATGTCCTTCTGCCAGACGCTCACCTTCATCGTCACGTCGTCATACCGATCCTTGACCATCATCGGACCGCGCAGATCGAACATGCGCGACTGTCCGGCGCCGGCATTGGCCAGCTTGTAGACTATCTCCGGATCAAGGCCGCCTTTGATGCCGAGCACCATGGCTTCGGCAGCGGCGACGTTGTGAATGGCCACCAGGAGATTGGCGACGTATTTCATGCGGCTGCCATTGCCGAAGCGGCCGAGGTCGTAAACCTCGCGCCCGAAGTCGCGAAACATTGGCCGCAGCTTCTTGATGGCCGCGGAATTACCGCTGGCATAGAAGATCAGATCCTTCTTCTTCGCCTGCGCTCCGGTACCGCTGACCGGGGTGTCGAGCACGCTGTGCCCGGCCTTTTCCAGAACGGCCGCGGCGCGTTGCTTGTCCTCAATGGTGAACGTCGAGGCCTCGACGATCGTGCGGCGCGGCAGCTTGGCTGCCGCGATCTTCTTGGCGGTGAAGTCGAGGGCTTTCGGCGTGGGCAGGCTGGTGATGACGACCGGCACCTTGGCGGCGACGTCGGCGGCATCAGTGGCGATCTCGACGCCCGCGCGCGCGGCTTCGCGCCGGCGCGCGGCGCTGATGTCGAAGCCGACGACGCGCCAGCCGGCGGCCGCGAGGTTGCGCGCAAAGGCACCCCCCATGATGCCGAGGCCGACGATGCCGACCGTGCCCTTCTTCTTCCTCGTCGCCATTCCAATGTCCCCGCTTGCTTGCGCCGATCAGAAATCCGCATGCCTCTTAAGCGGTTCGAGCCGGTTCTGTCGAGAGCCACTTGGTATCTTTCGGGTTACGTCGCGATCGCATATCGTCGCGCCCCGCAAAGGGCGCTTGCGAAGAACGCCCATCGTTGACGAGGAACGCTATCCATGCAGATCGGACTTGCCGGCGTTGGCCGGATGGGAGCTGCGATTGTCGCGCGGCTCATGGAGGTCGGGCACACACTTGCGGTGTGGAATCGCTCGGCGGACAAGACCAAGCCGCTGGCAGAGGCCGGTGCCAAAGTCGCCGCGACGCCGGCCGAGCTCGCCAAGGCGAGCGAGGTGATCATCAGCATTCTCACCGACGCCGCGGCGATCGACGCCGTCTACAACGGCGCCTCCGGGCTGCTGTCTGGCGACGTCAAAGGCAAGCTGTTCATCGAGATGAGCACCGTGCAGCCCGGCACCGCGATCGCACTCAGTGAGAAGGTCCACGCCAAAGGCGCCGGCTTCGTCGACGCACCGGTCGGCGGTACCGTCGGCCCGGCGCGGCAGGGCAAGTTGATCGGCTTCATGGGCGGCAGCGACGCGGATGCGGCGCGGGCGCGTCCGATCCTCGAGCAGTTGTGCCGGCGACTGGAGCATTGCGGCCCGGTCGGTGCCGGCTGCTCGGTCAAGCTCGCGATCAATCTACCGCTGATGATTTACTGGCAGGCCTGCGGCGAGGCCGTGTCGCTGTGCCAGCATGTCGGCGTCGATCCGGTGCGGCTGATGGACATTTTCGCCGACACGTCCGGCGGCCCGAATTTCCTCAAGCAGCGCGGCCCGGTGATTGCCAAGGTGCTGTCCGGCGGTGACGCAGGCGCCACAGCTTTCGACATCGATTCCGCGCGCAAGGACATGCGCACGATGCTCGCCGAGGCCAAACTTCGCGGCGCCGAGCTGCCGCTGATCGAGCGAACGCTGGCGACCTTCGATGCCGCGAGCCGCGCCGGTCTTGGTCCGCAGGACCAGACCAACATCCCGGCGTTCTTTGCGCATCAGTGGAAGAAATCCTGAAGTTCATTTGGAGAAGCACATGTCCGTTACGCTTGCACAAGCTTCAACCATCGTGGATGCCGCGCTGAAGAAGGCGCGGGACACCAATTGCATGCCGCAGACCGTGGTGGTGCTCGACGCCGGCGGGCACGTGGTCGCCGCCAAGCGCGAGGACGGCAGTGGCATCGTGCGTTTCGAGATCGGCTTCGGCAAAGCCTGGGGCGCGCTCGGCATGGGCTGGGGCTCGCGCACCATGATGGAGCGCGCGGCGCAGAACCCGAATTTCCTCACAGGCATCGTCGGCTCCAGCGACGGACGGTTGGTGCCGAATCCTGGTGGCGTGCTGATCCGCGATGCAGGCGGCAAGATCGTCGGCGCCGTCGGCATTTCCGGTGACACCGGCGACAATGACGAAATTTGTGCGGTAGCTGGCATCGAGGCCGCGGGCCTCAAAGCCGATCCGGGCGGCAGCAAGAAATAGGGAGGACGTGATGCAGCTGTTCTCGTTCTGGCGCTCGCTCGCGACCTATCGCGTGCGCATCGCGCTCAATCTCAAAGGGCTCACGCCCGAGGTCGTTGAGGTCAACCTGATGCAGGGTCATCAGCGCGACCCCAAGTTCAAGGCGGTCAACCCGATGATGGCGCTTCCGGCGCTGGTCGACGGCGATGGACCGGCGCTCTACGAGTCGCTCGCGATCATCGAATATATCGACGAGACGCATCCGCAACCGCCGCTACTGCCGAAGGAGCCGAAGGCACGTGCGCGGGTGCGCGGTCTCGCTCAGATCGTCGCCGCCGACTCGCATCCGCTGATCGTGCCGCGGGTGCGCGAATATCTCACGCACGAGTTCAAGATCGACGAGCCCGGCGTGCACAAATGGGCGCAGCATTGGCATCGCGCGGCGCTCAGCGGCCTCGAGGAGCATCTCGCGACCGAGAAGGAGACCGGCACCTATTGCCAGGGCGAGCAGATCACCATCGCCGACATCTGCCTGGCCAGCCAGGTCGCAGGCGCAAATTTCTTCAAGGTCGATCTCGCGCCTTATCCGACGGTGCGGCGCATCGTCGATGCCTGCATGAAGAACGATGCCTTTGCCCGCGCGCATCCGCTGAAGCAGCCCGGCGCGCCGGCGGCGGCCTAGGGTTCTTCCGCGGGCATGTTGAACGCAGCCATTGTCGGCCTCGGCTGGTGGGGCAAGAAGCTCACCGAGGCGATCCAAGGTTCGGAGTTGATCTGCTTCACCTGCGGGGTGACGCTCGAGCCCGAGCTCGCGGCGGATTTCTGCCGGCAGCACGGGCTCAAGCTCAGCACCTCACTGGACGATGTGCTCGTCGATCCAACGATCCAGGCCGTGGTGCTGGCGACACCGCATACCACGCATCGCTCGCTGGTCGAGAAGGCGGCCGCCGCCGGCAAGCACGTGTTCTGCGAGAAGCCGTTTGCGCTGAACAAGGCCGATGCGCAGGCCGCCATCGCCGCGTGTCGGCGCGCCGATGTTGCGCTCGGTGTGGGGCAGAATTTCCGTTTCCTGCCCTCGATCGCGGCGCTGCACGAGCTCGTTGCATCGGGCGCGCTCGGCACCATCATGCATGCGGAGGGCAACTACAGCCACGATTGGCTGGCCGCCCAGGGCCGCGACAATTGGCGCACGGCGCTCGAGGAGAGCCGGGCCGGCGGGATGACCGGCATGGGCATCCATGTGCTCGACAGCTTCAGCTATCTTGTCGGGCCAATGCGGCGCCTGAGCGCGCTGTCGCGTCGCCGCGTGCTCGATCTGCCTGCCGGCGACACGACTGCGGCGCTTCTTGATTTCGCCAACGGTGCCACAGGTGTCCTCGGCACCACGCTGAAGACGCCGTACATCTGGCGCATCGCGATCTTCGGCGAACATGTCTGGGCGGAGAGCGTCAATGACAATCGTCTGGTGATCCATCGCCCGACCGGCGAGCCGGAGGTGCGCGATTTCGCTCCGGTGATCCACCAGCGCCTCAACCTCGAATCCTTCGCGGCTGCGGCGCTTGGCCGCGGCCGCTTTCACATCGACGACGCCGGCATCCTGCACACGGTGGCCGCGCTCGAAGCCGTGTTCAAATCCGTCGACGCCGACGGCGCGTGGATGGCGCTATAGCCGCGTCCCAGACCTCGTGGATGTGCGCGACCTCGGCCTCGAAGCGCTCGAGGAACAGCCGCGCCTGCGTGCTCAAGGTGCGCCGCGTCGGCTGGATGACCACGAATTCGGCATGCAGCTCCGGCTCGACGATCGGATTGACGATGAGCTCGTTCCTTCCGATGTCGTTCACCGAAATCACGCTTGGCAGCACGGTCATCCAATCGGAGCGGGCGACGAACTCCAGCGTCGCGATCATCGCGTCCATTTCCAAAAGGCCGTCGACCTCGACGCCATGCGTCTGGAAATAGGTCTCGAGATTGCGCCGGCGGATGTTGTCGGGGCCCGGCACCACGATCTTCAACGGACGGATTTCGTTGAGCCGCAGCGGCGCCAATGCCGACAGCCCGCGCTTCGGCCCGGAGATCAGCATCTCGCGGTCGCGTACCAGCAGCCGCGCCTTGAGCCCGATGGTGCCCTCGAACGCCGGCACCACCGCGAAGTCGAGCTCGTCGGCGAGCACCATCTCGGTGAGCAGGCCGCTATAGCCCTCGACAATATGCAGCCGCACTTCGGGATGCCGCGGCACGAAGGCCTCGATCACCGGCGCCAGCACCGCGCGGGTGAAGGTCGGCATCAGGCCGATGCGCAATTCGCCGGTTACGGCGCCGCCAAACGAGCGCGCTTCCTCCGCCGCATGCTCCAGCGCGCCGACGGCGGCGACGCAGCTCTTGTAGTAGCGCAGCCCTGCCGGTGTCGGAACCACGCGCCCGGCAGAGCGTTCGAACAGCTTGATGCCGAGGCTGCGCTCGACGGCGGCGACGTGCTGCGAGATGCCGGACTGGGTGGCATTCTCGCGTTCGGCCGCGCGGGTGAAGGAGCCTTCCTCGCACACGGCGATGACGGCGCGGACCTGCCGCAGGGGAATATTAGCCATAGAGGATCGCTATTAGAAAAGCTGATGCCAACAGGCAGAATATATTATTTCTGTCGAGCCTGTCATCCGCATAACATTTTCAACGAAAGCAACCGATTGCCCCGCATGCAGGCAGCCGGAACGGGAGGACGTCATGGGAGCGAATTTCGGCATTGCCGGTCTTGATTGGCAGCAGCGCGTCAACTGGGACCGCATGCGCGAATACCGCATCGAGCGCGCGCGCAAGATGATGAAGAAGCACGGCCTCGGCGCCATGCTCTGCATGTATGACGAGAACGTGCGCTACATCACCGGCACGCTGACGCCGGGATGGAACCGGCTCAAGCCTGGCCTGCGCTACGCCATGCTGTGCGGCGACGGCCGGCCGGTGCTGTTCGAGCAGGGCGATCTCGGCTTCCAGATCGAGCGGCATTCGCCGTGGCTGCCGAAAGAGAACGTGCGGCACTCCTTCGCCTGGATCAAAGGCGCGGCCGGTCCGGCGGCGACGCAGCAAGTCACCAAGTTCACCAACGCGATCATCGAGGAGATGAAGCGGCATGGTGTCGCCGGGCAGAAGCTCGGCTGTGACTTCATCGACATCAACATGATCAAGATCTTCCAGGAGAAGGGGATCAACTGGACCGACGGCATGACGCCGATGATGGAAGCGCGCGCGGTGAAGAGCCCCGACGAGCAGGAATGCTTCCGCATCGTCGGCGCCATCGGCGACGCCACGCATTGGGAATGCATGAAGTTCCTGCGTCCGGGCGTCACCGAGAACCAGGTGACCGCGCATCTGATGGAATATCTCTACAGCATTCCGGGCATGGAGGACGTCGAGGACGTCATCGTGTCGTCGGGCCCGAACACCTGGCCGAATTGGCGCAATTTTTCCGACCGCATCATCCAGCCCGGCGACATCGTGTTCATGGATTTGGCGGCGCTGACCTGGAACGGCTACAAGTCCTGCTATTACCGCACCTATTGCGTCGGCAAGGAGCCGACCAAGGAGCAGAAAGAGACCACGCCACCGCGCTCAAATGGCTCTACGACTCGATCGGCGCCGTGAAGGTCGGCGCCACCACGCGCGACATCGCCATGAAGTGGCCGTCGGCGATGAAGACCTGGGGCTACGAGGATGAGGACCAGGCCGCCGCCAACCTGTGGGGCCATGGGCTCGGGCTCGCGCAATACGATCCGCCGGTGATCTCGCGCATCTGGTCGCTCGATCATCCGATCGACATCCAGGAAGGCAAGACGTTCGCGCTCGAGACGCAGCACGGCAAACGATTCCGCTACGG
>DASRGN010000053.1:0-26984 GCA_035651015.1 Pseudolabrys sp.
CACGCTGGAGCGATTGGGCTTTCGTCTCGGCCGGCTGAAGACCGGCACGCCCCCGCGGCTCGACGGCCGCAGCATCGACTGGGCGGCCGTCGAGATGCAGCCCGGGGACGACCCACCCGAGCCGTTCTCGGCCCTGACCGAGCGGATCACCAATCCGCAGGTGCAATGCGGCATTACCCGCACGGTCGAGGCCACCCACCGGATCGTGCGGGCGAACGTGCACCGCTCGCCCATGTATTCCGGTCAGATCCAGAGCCGGGGGCCGCGCTACTGCCCCTCGGTCGAGGACAAGATCGTCCGCTTCGGCGAGCGCGACGGGCATCAGATTTTCCTCGAGCCGGAAGGCCTCGAGGACACCACAGTCTATCCCAACGGCATTTCCACGTCGCTCCCGGAGGAGGTCCAGCACGCGCTGGTGGCGACGATCCCCGGCCTGGAAAAGGCGAAGATCGTCCGGCCAGGCTACGCCATCGAATACGACTATGTGGACCCGCGCGAGCTTGGGCCGACGCTCGAAACCAAGCGGATGGCAGGGCTTTTCCTGGCCGGCCAGATCAATGGCACCACCGGCTACGAAGAGGCCGCCGCGCAGGGCCTGGTAGCTGGGCTCAACGCCGCGGCGATGGCCGGGCAGGCTCGTCCGATTATTTTCGATCGCGCCGAGGCCTATCTCGGGGTGATGATCGACGACCTGGTGACCCGGGGCGTTACTGAGCCATACCGGATGTTCACGTCACGGGCGGAATTCCGTCTGGCGCTGCGCGCCGACAACGCCGACCAGCGCCTCACCGATAAGGGCATCAGCATCGGCTGCGTGGGGTCCGAGCGGGCGGTGTTTCACGTGAAACGTTCGGCCGCGCTGGCGGAAGCCCGCGATTTCGCCAAGTCTGTCTCCGTCGCGCCAAGGGAGGCGGCAGCACACGGACTCACGATCAATCGCGACGGGCAGCGTCGCACCGCTTTCGAGCTGCTCGCCTATCCGGACATGTCGATCGATGTGCTGGCGAAGATCTGGCCGCGGTTTGCCGCGCTTGAACCGAAGATCGCGGCACAGCTGGAGATCGACGCCAAATACGATGTCTATCTATCCCGCCAAGCGGCTGACGTGGCAGCCTATCGTCGGGACGAAAGCCTAGAGCTCCCGGACGCCATTGATTATGCCGCCGTCAAAGGGCTCTCCAACGAGGTGCGCCAGAAGCTCCAACAGCATCGGCCGCGCACCATCGGACAGGCTGGGCGGATCGACGGTATCACGCCGGCGGCGCTGACTCTGCTTGTCGGCCATGTGCGCCGAAAAACCCGTGGGGTCGCGAGAAGCGCATGAGCGAGCCGCGGCCAGAGGCGGATCCCGCCGATCGTGCCCGGGCTTTGGCTCTGATCGATGTTTCACGTGAAACATTGCAGAGGCTGGAGATTTTTGTCGGGCTTCTGCTGATCTGGCAGACGCGTACCAATCTCATTGCCGCCTCAACAATCCCGCAGATTTGGACCCGGCACGTCGCGGATTCACTGCAGCTTTTGCCGTTGGCGCCAAAGGCCAAGACCTGGGTTGATTTCGGCTCTGGCGGCGGCTTTCCCGGCCTGGTGCTGGCCTGCGCGCTCGCCGAGAAGAAGGGCGCGCATGTGCATCTGGTCGAGAGCATCGGCAAGAAAGCCCGCTTCCTGGAGGAGGTGAGTCGCGTCCTCGGCCTGCCAGCGACCGTCCACACGACGCGCATCGAGAATTTTGGGGACAGCTTTGGGGACAAGCCCGACGTGGTCACCGCACGCGCTGTCGCCTCGCTTAAGGTCCTCTGCGGCTACGTGTTGCCGCTGATGGGACCTAAGACAACCGCGCTGTTCCATAAGGGTCAAGATGTAGAGGCTGAATTGACCGAAGCCGCTAGATATTGGAATATCGATGCCGAACTGGTCACCAGCAAGACCAGTCCGGAGGGCCGTATCGTTGCCGTCCGCAGCCTGAAACCGCGCAAAGCCGCCCGTAAGACGTAACTCATTGAAAGTGATGCGGAAATCATGACTGACACGATCGACGACAAGCCGCCGACCAAGGCCGAGCCCGAGGTCGTGCCGTTCATTCCCAAGGCGGCCAATGGCCGACCTCGGGTGCTGGCCATCGCCAACCAGAAGGGTGGCGTCGGCAAGACGACGACTGCGATCAATCTCGGAACGGCGCTTGCCGCCATTGGCGAGACCGTGCTGATCGTCGATCTCGATCCGCAGGGCAATGCCTCGACCGGTCTCGGCATCGACCGGCGCTCGCGCCGCACCTCGACTTATGACGTCCTCACCGGCCAGGCGCCGCTGCGCGATTCGGTTTTGCCGACCGCCGTGCCGCGGTTGCATATTGCCGCTTCTACACTTGACCTCTCCGGTCTCGAGCTCGAGATCGGCCAGGCGCGCGATCGCGCGTTCCGTCTGCGCAGCGCCATCGCTTCGCTCGCGACACAGAAGATCGCCGGTGCCGACTTCACCTACGTGCTGGTCGACTGTCCGCCATCGCTCAATCTCTTGACCATCAATGCCATGGCCGCAGCCAACGCGATCCTCGTGCCGCTGCAGTGCGAGTTCTTCGCGCTCGAGGGCTTGTCGCAGCTTTTGAAGACCGTGGAGTCGGTGAAGGCGACGCTCAATCCTGAGCTGTCGATCCACGGCGTCGTGCTCACGATGTATGACTCACGCAACAACCTTTCTGGCCAGGTCGTTGCCGACGTGCGCCAGTTCATGGGCAGCAAGGTCTACGACACGGTAATCCCGCGCAACGTGCGCATCTCCGAGGCGCCGAGCTACGGCAAGCCGGTGCTGGTTTACGATCTCAAATGCGTCGGCAGCGAAGCCTATCTGCGGCTCGCCACCGAAATCATCCAACGGGAGAAGGAGCTGCGCGCGAGCTGAATGCTCGCACCTCGGCGCGACCAAGAAACATCAAGACAATAACAGAGGTGTGTGCAGCGATGAGTTCAGGAGACGCAGCCATGGCGGCTGAAGCGCAATCGCGACTGGGACGCGGACTTGCCGCGCTCATGGGCGACGTCGGTGAGGAAAGCGCAATTGCCCAGGAAAAGTCGGGGCGCGCCGGGCCACCGCGTCGCGTCGGCATCGAGCAGCTGCGCGCCAATCCACGCAATCCGCGCAAGGCCTTTTCCGAAGCGGAGCTCAACGAGCTCGCGACCTCGATCAAGGAGCGCGGCGTTATCCAGCCGATCGTGGTGCGTGCGCTGCGCAACGATCCGAAGAGCTACGAGATCATCGCCGGCGAGCGGCGCTGGCGAGCGGCGCAACGCGCTGGCCTGCATGACGTGCCGATCGCGCTCGTCGAGGCGACCGACGAAGAGGCATTGCAATTTGCGATCATCGAGAACGTGCAGCGCGCCGATCTCAACGCCATCGAAGAGGCCGAAGGCTACCTGGCGCTGATGGAAGAGTACGGCCACAGCCAGGACGAAGTGGCGCAGATCGTCGGCAAGAGCCGGCCGCATATCGCCAATACCGTCCGACTGCTCAAGCTTCCCGATCCAGTGAAGCAGCTCGTGCGCGGCGGCGACTTATCGCCGGGTCACGCGCGCCTGCTGGTCGGTCACGCCAAGGCCGACGACATCGCCAAGGACATTGTCGCGCGCGGGCTCAATGTGCGGCAGACCGAGGCGCTGATGCGCGAAGTGGGCGGGGCACCGCCACGCTCCGGTAAAGCCGCGCCGCCGCCGCGCAAGGATCCAAACATTGCGGCGTTGGAGAAGCAGCTTTCCGACGCGCTCGGGCTGCAAGTGGTCATCGAGAGCCGCGGCGAAAAAGGCACGCTGCACATCCACTACAGCGATCTCGATCAGCTCGACGCGGTGCTGCGCAAGCTCGGACGGCGCGCATGAACCGGCCGCCCGGCGATCGCTCGCGAGGATCATCCGGCGATGCGCGCAGCGCCGCCGAGAAGGCGTTCAAGCAGCTCACCACCAAGCCGCTCGACGCGCCGGTCGCTAAACCCGTCGTGCCGCACGCCAAGGAGCAGGTCACGCTGCGGCTCGATCGCGACGTGATCGAGCACTTCCAGGGGGGCGGGCCGGGCTGGCAAGATCGCCTCAACGACGTGCTGCGCCGGGCGATCGGCAAGTAGGGCCAACACAAAAGAAAAAGGGCCGGGCCGGCGCGAGCCGGCCCTTTGTATTTTGGTCTGTGCGTTCGATCAAAAGCGATAGTTGATGCCGGCGCGGACGATATTGGTCTTGAACGTGACGTCGAACGGCGTGCCGCCACCGTTACAGGCGCTATCGCAGGTGGCCTTGCCCAGATCGGCGTAGAGATATTCGATCTTGGCCGTCCACGGACCGCTGATGGCGAATTCGAGACCCGCGCCCAAAGTCCAGCCAATCCGGGTCGTCGTACCGACGGCGCCAGCTCCCGTCGAAAGCTTCTCATTGCCGAACGCGGCGCCGCCGGTGATGTAGGGCAGGAAGCGATCGAAGGCGTAGCCGATGCGGCCACGAGCAGTGCCGAGCCAGCTGTTCTTGGTCTCGCAGAACCCGCCGGCACATCCGGCAAAGCTGCTGCTGCCCTTGATGTTCGTCCAGTCCAGATCAGCCTCGAGACCCCACACCCAAGCGCCGGTCTGGAGGTTGTAGCCAATCGTGCCACCCACCAGCGGGCCGTTGATGTTGAAGTTGCCGGTGCCGCCGCCGGTCGTCAGCGTCCAAGCTGAATTACCCCAGGCATAGCCGCCATTGATACCGGCGTAGAACCCGGTCCAGCTGTAGCCTGCCGACACGTAGGCCGGCGCCTTCCGCGGCAGGTCAGCGCCGAGAGCCGGAGCCGCCAGCGCGCCCAGTGCCAGCGCCGCAATAATCAAACGTTTCATCGATATCTCCGTAATCGCCGTCCGGGAACGGAGCCGGCGTTGTTTGCCCAAATCGTCAGGAAGCGACGCAACTGACACGCGTTTTGAGGCGTCGCTACGCGTGTATGCGATTCGTGACGGGGCACAAACGGGCCTGACGGGCATGCCGTCAGATCGGTGAATCGGGTGACGGAATTGCCACAGGCAATTTGTTAACCGAATCTTTGGCGCGCATTCCCGAATCGGTTCGTCGCCGAGCGGAACAGGCGCCGCATCTTCAACGTTGAGGCGAATAGAGGCGACGTGTGGGCTGAAGGAGGGGAGGCCATGTCCAGACGCGAAGCCATTCTCGATATCTACAAGATGGTGCTCGGCGCGTTTCTGTTCGTTTCGCCCTGGCTGTTCGCGTTCGCCCATGGGGTCGTGGCCGCGGACGCGTGGTTCTCCAGCGCCATCATCGTCATCGTTTCCCTGGCGACCCTAGTCGGCTTCGCCGAATGGGAAGAATGGCTGGCCTTTCTGCTCGGCGTCTGGCTGGTGGTCTCACCTTGGGTGCTCGGCTTCCAGCACACCAGCGCGATGGTCGTGAACCTCAGCATCGGCATCATCGTGATGTATCTCGCCGCGCTCGAATTGTGGGTGATCCACTTCCTGCCGCCCGATACGCCGCATCACGCGGACAAGACTTAAATCGTCCTATTTGCCTTTGGCTTGCATTTACCGTCGCGCCGACAAAGGCGCGCGAGAAGGGAACGATGGCCTCGCGCGCGCCTTAGGCATCCGTTATTCGGGGATAGTAATGCAGAGCAATCTTGCCGATATCGAACGGCGGCTCGTCGAGACCGCCAGCATGATCGATCGCCAGCGGCAGCTCGTCGTGGTGATGGGCGAGCGCGGATTTTCCACCGAAGCGCCGCTGCAGCTGCTCTCGCACATGCTGCGTCACCTGCACGCGCTTGAAATCAAGCGTCGCGAGGTCATGCGCATCGCTCCCGGCGCGGCGGTCGATTGTCGCGCTTAGTGCTCGCGCGCGACGTGGCCATCAATAGGCGATTTCGCGCTTGAACACCGGCTGGGGCGTCGTCTCCTCCGCATAGCCGAGTGTTTCGTTGCTGCCCGCGCGGGCGGCGAACTGGCGCTCGAGCCGCTTCTGGATGGCGATGCGCCGCTCGGTCGGTCGGAAGGCCGGTGCTTTATCCGTCTGGCTCCGCGCGTAGGCTGCCAGAAGCTCCTTGCCCGGTGTAGCCGGATAGATCGGGCTTAGCCGCCCGCCTCCACCGAGATTGAGGTCGACGGGCGCCGGCTTCGGCGGCTCGACCCGCTCGGCAAGCGTGCGCACAGCTTGCGCTGCCGGCGTGACGGCAAGGCCCTCTACCGCCCAGGCGAGGCCACTGACGACGGCAAGAATGGCGACGATGTAAGCGAGCACGGCCATGGCGGGGTCCCCCGAAGAGGTCCAGCGCTGTAACGCGCGGCTGCGGAGTGCGTTCCGGGAACTTGCTGCGGCACAGGGCTTCAGCGCCAGTCAGGGCAGGGCGCTGCTGGCGATCCGGGCAATCGCGAGCGCGTCGAGGCTGGCACGCGTGGCCTCGACCGAACCGTCGACGTCGATGCCGCGACAGGCATCCTCGATCACGGTGACGGTGAAGCCGCAACGTCGCGCGTCCTCGGCGGAGTAACGCACGCAAAAATCCAAGGCGAGGCCGGCGAGATAAACGTGGGTCAGGTCGCGCTCGCGCAGATAGCCGGCGAGCCCGGTCGCCGTGCGGTGATCGTTCTCGTAGAACGCCGAGTAAGAGTCGATTTCCCGACGGAAGCCTTTGCGCAACACCAGCTCGGCCTGCGGGACCGCAAGACGGGGATGAAAGGCCGCGCCGGCGCTCTCCTGCACGCAATGCTCTGGCCAGAGGATCTGCGTGCCGTAGTCGAGTGTCACGGCGTCGAACGGCTTTTTACCGGGATGCGCAGAGGCGAACGACAGATGCCCTGGTGGGTGCCAATCCTGCGTCAGTACGACGTGACGGAATTGCGCCGCGAGTTGATTCGCGAGAGCTACGATCTCGTCGCCACGTGGAACCGCAAGCCGGCCCCCGGGACAGAAATCGTTCTGGATGTCGACCAGAACCAGGACGTCGTGATCGCCGGTCATCATTTGCCTGTCACAGTCGTTAATACGGAACGCGTGCCGCGAGGAAACCATATCGCAGCATTGTGCTGGCGCCAGCGGTGCCGCTGATCAAGAGTGCGCCGCAACGAACGTGCCACGCTCGGCGTTCATGGGAGCGGTGATCGTTCTCACACATCTGTTCAATGATGGACTTAGTCGCATGCTGATTTCGAGGACAGCCGCTGCTGCCGTGTTGGCAGCTTTCTTGACGCAGACCGGTATCGCCAGCGCGCAATCTTGCGGCAACGATGCATCCGGATTTCCGCAGTTCCTCGATAGCGTGCGCAAGGAAGCAGCAACGCAGGGCATCTCCGCGCAAGGTCTCGCTGCGCTGGATGGCGTCACTTATGACGACAACGTCATTTCCCGCGATCGACATCAGGGCGTGTTCAATCAGACGTTCGAGCAGTTCTCCGGCCGCATGGTGCCGCCGCGCCTGAAGCGCGGCTCCGACATGATGAAGAAATACGGCTCGATCCTCTCGCGCATCGAGGCGCAATTCGGCGTTCCCGGCGCGGTGATCGTGGCGATCTGGGGATTGGAAACCGACTTCGGCGCGGTGCTCGGTAAGTTCTCCACGGTGCGTGCTTTGGCGACGCTGGCTTATGACTGCCGGCGGCCCGACAAATTCCGTCCTGAGCTGTTCGATGCGCTGCGTATTGTCGCGCGCGGCGACATGAACTCTGCGGAGATGCACGGCGCCTGGGCCGGCGAGATCGGGCAGACGCAATTCATGCCGTCGTCATATCTGAAATTTGCCGTGGATTTCGACGGCAATGGCCGCCGCGACCTGATCCACAGCGTGCCGGACGTGCTCGCCTCGACCGCCAACTATCTCAAAGGCTACGGCTGGCAGCGCGGCAAGCCTTGGGGCCCGGGCACGCCGAATTTCGACGTGCTGCTGCAGTGGAACAAGAGCCAGATCTATTCGCAGACGGTGGCTTATTTCGCCGAGCGGCTCGACGCCGCCGAATAATCCGCCGTCAGGCTTTGCGCCGCGCGTTAGCGGCAATCGACATCAGCGTTCGCTGCGCGATCGTCTCCGCGAGATCCGGCTGCTTGCGCGTCTGCAGCGTGGCATCGGCAAGCTGATCCATCGCCCGCAACAGCCGCTCCGCGGTCCAAGTCCGCAACGCTTGCTCCACCATCGGCTGGCGGCGGAAATGCACCGGCGGCGGCGTGCTCTCCATCGCCTCGCGCGCGCTGTCGCCGCCCTCGACCGCAAGCCGCATGCGATGCAGATGCGCGACTTGGCGCAGCGCCGCAGAGACGATCGCGCCGGGACTGGCGCCGCCGGCGCGCGCCTTGTTGAACTGGGTCTCGACGTCGGCGGTGCGTCCGGCGAAGGCCGCGTCGAGCACGCCGTCAAGCGCCAGCGCCGAGGCATCGGCGACCACCGCCATCACATCCTCGAGCTCGACCCGGGCCTTGCCGCGCGCGTACAGCGCGAGCTTGCGGATCTCATTGCGCGAGGCGATCCGATCGCCACCGAGGAGCGACAGTAGCGACGCACGCGCCTCCGGCGCGATGGTCAGCTCGGCATTGCGCATCTCGTCATCGATGAGACGCGGCAGCGTGCGCTCGTCATCCGAGTAGCAGGCGATGGCAACGGCGCTCTTCGCTTTCTCGCAGAGCGCACGCAGCGGCGCATTGCGCTTGAGGTCGCCGGCTTCGATGATGACGCGGCAGTCCGCGGAGGGTGAGTCAATCACCGGCCCCACGGCGGCAGCGATGTTGCGCGACCCGGCCTTCACCCACACTGCGCGCTTGCCGCCGAACAGCGGCACGGTGTGCGCCTCTTCGATCAACCGCGACGGCTCGGCGGAGAGCTCGTCGCCTTCGATACGTGCCAGGGCAAAAGGATCGGCGGGATCATCGACACTGGCGCGCACCAAGGCATCCACGCGCTCGCGCACGAGACCGGCGTCGGGACCGAACACCAGCACGATCGGCCGCGCCGCATCGGGCCTGGCCACGAACTTGTCGATGTCGGAGCCTTTGAGCGCGACCATGCGCAGTCGCCGCAGCGCTATGCGCCGTTGACGAAATAAGACGCGATGCGCGACTGGATCTGGTCGGCGATGACCTTGGCGGCGCGGTTCTCGGCATCACGCTGGCCGCGCGAACGTGCAAAGCGCTGTTGCTGTCCGGGGATATCGTAAGAGACGCGCGAGAACGTCGTGCCGCGCACCACCACTTTGTTGGTGGCGAGGTCGACCAGCGCGTAACTGGCGTCGATGCCGAAATTCTGGATGTCGGGCCGTCCGCTGTTGACGTCGACGATGACCGAGAGATTGGTCGAGGACAGCTTCACGTCGAGGCGATGGGTCGGCGCGCTGCCGCCACCGCCGCCCTGGAAGCCGAATAACAGCGAATTGGTCACTTCGACGGCAAGCCGCGACTCGATGGTCCCGTTGGGTGCGTCGATCTTCACCGCGACCCCCTTGAGGGAGTCGGAAACGCCGGCGCCGCCCGTCACCGAATGCTCGCCATAGAGTGGCTGAAAGCAGCCGGCCAGGAGCGCGCTCAAGGCAAGCACCACCCCCAGCCGCGCGAACCGGGCTACATCCTGCCTAGGCAACCACATTGACGATCCTCTGCGGGACAACAATGACCTTTTTGGGGGCCCTGCCGTCGAGCGCCTTTTTTACCGCATCAAGCGCCAGAACGGCAGCCTCAATGTCGGTTTTTCCAGCGTCCCGGGCGACCGTCACATCGGCGCGCTTCTTCCCATTGATCTGCACCGGCAGCGTAATCGTCGCCTCGACCAGGAGGTCCGGCTCGACGGTCGGCCAGGTCTCGGTGGCGACCAGGGTCTTGTGCCCAAGCGCCACCCAGCACTCCTCGGCAAGATGCGGCATCATCGGGTGGAACAGGCGCACCAGGATATCGCCCGCCTCGCGCAGCGCCCAGGCTAGGTCGTCCGCCGGCTTCTTAGCGATCGCGCCGATGGCATCGCTTAGCGTGTTGGCGAACTCATAGATATGCGCCACGCAGCGATTGAAGCGCAGGCGCTCGATGTCTTCCGAGACATGCGCCAAAGCGCGGTGCGCGGCCTTGCGCACGTCCAAGGCTGCCGCGCCGAATGCGGGTGGACGAGACGTCGGCGCGGTTACTTCAGCGATCTCGCCAACGAGCCGCCATAGCCGTTGCACGAAGCGCCAGGCGCCCTGCACGCCTTCTTCGGTCCAGATCACGTCGCGATCGGGCGGCGAGTCCGAGAGCATGAACCAGCGTGCGGTGTCGGCACCGTAAGTGGCGATGATGTCGTCGGGGTCGACCGTGTTCTTTTTCGACTTCGACATCTTCTCGATGGAGCCGATCTCGACCGGTTCGCCGGTCGAGGCGAGCGTCGCATGGCGCTCCTCGCCGACGGTTTCGATCTTAACATCCGCCGGGATCACCCATTCGCCGCTCTTGGTGCGATAGGTCTCGTGCACCACCATGCCCTGGGTGAACAGGCCGGCGAATGGCTCGTCGAGACCGGCGTGGCCCGTGGCCTTCATGGCGCGGGTGAAGAAGCGGCTGTAGAGCAGGTGCAGGATCGCGTGCTCGATGCCGCCGATATATTGATCGACCGGCATCAGGCGATCGACGACGTTGCGCGTCGTCGGCGCTGCCGTATTCCACGGATCGGTGAAGCGGATGAAGTACCAGGACGAGTCGACGAAGGTGTCCATCGTGTCGGTTTCGCGCCGCGCGGCCTTGCCGCATTGCGGGCAGGGGACGTTCTTCCAAGTCGGATGGCGATCAAGCGGATTGCCGGGCCGATCGAAGGTGACGTCCTCGGGCAGCTGCACCGGCAAGTCTTTGGCCGGCACCGGCACGACGCCGCAGGCTTCGCAGTGGATGATCGGGATCGGGCAGCCCCAATAGCGCTGACGCGAAATGCCCCAATCCCGCAGCCGATAGTTCACCTGACGCTGCGCCACAGGACGATTGCCGCGAGTCTCGCGCTCCAACCGCCGCGCCACCTCTTCGCGCGCCGCATCGGGCGTCATGCCGTCGAGGAAGCGCGAATTGATCATGCGGCCGTCGCCGTCATAGGCCGTGTCGGTGATCACGAAAGTCTTCGGATCGGCGTCCGGCGGGCATACCACCGGGGTGTTGCCGAGCCCGTATTTGTTGACGAAATCGAGGTCGCGCTGGTCATGCGCCGGGCAGCCGAAAATGGCGCCGGTGCCGTATTCCATCAGGATGAAGTTGGCGACATAGACCGGCAGCTTCCAGCTCGGGTCGAACGGATGCACCGCCTTGATGCCGGTGTCGAAGCCGAGCTTCTCCGCGGTCTCGATGGCTTCCTGCGCGGTGCCGCGGCGCTTGCAGTCGGCAATGAAGGCCGCGAGCTCTGGATTTTTCGCGGCGGCAGCGCTTGCCAACGGGTGATCCGGCGCGATCGCCATGAAGCGCGCGCCGAACAGCGTGTCGTGGCGCGTGGTGAAGATCTCGAGCTCGGTCTCGCGATTGGGCGTCGTCGCCGGATCGAGCATGAAGCGGACCAGCAGCCCCTCGGAGCGGCCGATCCAGTTCTTCTGCATGATGCGGACTTTTTCCGGCCAGCGCTCGAGCGTGTCGATCGCCGTCAGCAGCTCGTCGGAATATTTGGTGATCTTGAAAAACCACTGGGTGAGCTCGCGCTGCTCGACCAGCGCGCCCGAGCGCCAGCCGCGGCCGTCGATCACCTGCTCGTTGGCGAGCACCGTGTGGTCGACCGGATCCCAGTTGACCTTGGACTGCTTGCGCTCGACCAGCCCCGCTTTGAGGAAGTCGAGAAACATCTTCTGCTGATGCTTATAATAGGAGACATCGCAGGTCGCGATCTCGCGGCTCCAGTCGAGCGACAGTCCCATGGACTTGAGCTGCGACTTCATGGTCGCGATGTTCTCGTAGGTCCATTTCTTCGGATGCGTCTTGCCGGCGATTGCCGCGTTCTCCGCCGGCATGCCGAAGGCGTCCCAGCCCATCGGATGCAGCACGTTGAGATTCATCGCGCGCTTGTAGCGCGCGACGACGTCGCCCATCGTGTAGTTGCGCACGTGGCCCATGTGGATGCGTCCCGACGGATACGGGAACATCTCCAGCACGTAATATTTCGGCCGCGGATCGTCGTTCTTGGTGGCGAAGATGCCGCCCTCGTCCCAGACCTTTTGCCAGCGCGGCTCGGCGTCGCGGGCGTTGTAACGCTCGGTGGTCATTGTCTTTCGCGGTCTTTCCGAATCGGCGGGGGTGTCTGTACGTCGCGCGCGGGCGCGACTAGGACACGAAAGCCGCGGCGCGGTCAACGTCCTCGCCAGTCGCCCGGAACATCAACGAAGCCAATGGGTTGATCCGGGTCACAGGGAGACAGACCATGGCCAAAACCGACGACATCAAGGAACACATGGAGGTGCTGGGCGCCGACGGCAAGCACGTCGGCACCGTTGATCGCATCGAAGGCGCGGACACGCTCAAGCTGGCCAAGGGCGATCCGCAGTCCGGCGGCCAGCACCATTTGATCCCGATGAGCTTCGTCGATCACGTCGACGCCGATGTGCATCTCAATAAGCCGGCGCGCGAGGTGCTGCTGACCTGGCGGGCGACCGCGTGACAGCTCAGATCACCTGTTCTTCAGCGCGCGTGCAAAGGCAGCGATCAGGCTCGGCTGATCGTAAGGCTTGGTCACCGTCGGCACGTGCGCGAACTCGTCGCCGGGCTGCGCTGCTTTGATCAGGCCTGTGATGAAGACGTAGGGAATGCCGCGCGCATGTAAGGCGCGCGCGACCGGCTCGCTGGTCTCCTCGTTGAGCTTGAAATCGAGCACGGCAAAGTCGAACGTCGCCGCGCCATCCAGCGCGGCAAGCGCTGGCGCGACGGCATTGGCGCAAACCACCGCAGCCGCGCCAAGCGACTGCAGCGTCTCCTCGATATCGAGAACGATGAGAAACTCATCCTCGAGCACGAGGCAGTGTTTGCCCTTCAGCAGCTGGCGCTGCTCGCCCGGTTCCCCGCTCATTTTGAAAAACTTGTGACCGCGACGCGTTCCCCCGTGCCCGAACCGTGCATGCGGCGCGGACGTTTTTCCTAGGCAGATCAAGGGGCTCGCGTTTCCAACCCATTGTGTCTGCTGCGGAATCGAAACCGAAATTGAGGGACGCGTCATTTAAAAAAGACATACGGGGCTGGGCATGCTGGTGGAGAAAGTTTCCTTATGTGACCTGTGGCCGAGGAGCCGGGAAAAGGCGCTGAACAGCTCGGCGGAGGAACGGCTGCGTTTTGCCGAAACGTTCAAGACCGAACAATTCCACATTGCTGCCGGGACAACATTCATGCAGCAGGGAATGCCGGGCGAGCACCTGTACACGGTGCTGAAAGGTTGGGCGTTTCGCTACAAATCGCTGGACGACGGCCGCCGCCAAATCCTGGGTTACGCATTGCCCTCGGACATGCTCGGCTTGCAGGGTTGTTTGATGCAGGAATTGCATCACTCTGTCGAAGCGCTGACCGACCTGACGCTGTGCGGCCTCTCGCGCCACCGGCTTTGGGAGCTTTACAGCGGCTTCCCCTCCCTCGCATTCGATCTGACCTGGCTGGCGGCGCGCGAGCTCAAAACCCTTGACGATCAATTGCTGAGCGTCGGGCAGCGCAGTGCTCTCGAACGCACCGCGTGCCTGCTGCTGCATCTGTTCGCGCGCGCGGAGGAAGAAGACCTGATCGAGCAGGGCAAGCTGCAATTGCCGCTGACCCAGCAGCACCTTGCGGACACGCTTGGCATGTCGCTGGTGCATACCAACAAGACGCTCAAACGGATCTATGAGGCCAAGGCGGTCCGCTGGCGCGGCCGCAGCTTCGAGCTCCTGGATCGCGACGCGCTGCGCCGGCTCGCGGCGGACGGCTGAGTAAGCGTCAGGACGCGCGCGACAGCTCGATCTCGGCGCCGGCGACGACCAGGTTTCGGCCACGTTGTTTCGCCTGATAGAGAGCAGCGTCTGCGGCTTGGGTGAGCGCTTCCGGATTGGCACCCACGACCGGATGCATGGACGCGGCGCCCACGCTGACGGTGACGACGCCGTGGGGCGAGCCGGCATGCGCGATCAGCAGACGCTCGATGGAATCGCGCAGTCGTTCAGCGATCTGCATGGCCGTGTCGAGATCGGCGCCTTGGAGCAGAATGGCAAATTCCTCACCGCCATAACGCGCCGCGCAATCCGGCTTGCGCGATTGCGCCGCAAGGCGCCAAAGCGCCTGGGCTGGATCCTCGCCTTCGTCTCCCGGCTCGGCGCCGAGCCGTACGCTGGCCTTGATCGCCATGGCAACCTTGCGCAGGCAGTTGTCGCCTTGCACGTGGCCGTATTGATCGTTGAACAGCTTGAAGAAGTCGACGTCGATCATCAGCACCGCGAGCTTCTGGCCCTGTTTGCCCGCCATCGTCCATTCGCTCGCCAGCCGCGTGTTGAACAGGCGACGATTGGCGAGACCGGTGAGCGGGTCGATCTGCGCGAGCTCCCGCAGCTGCATGTTGGAATCGAGCAATTCTCGCTCGCGTGCCCCGAGCTGCCCCGCCATATCGTCAAGCGCGGCGGCCAGCGGCACGAACTCGGCCGCCCAGGGCAGCTCCGCGGCCGGGGACGTGGCCCGTCCACCATGGCCGATGCGCGTAGCGATTGCCGACAGCGCGCGGATCGGACGCACCAGCATGCGCTCGCCGCCGAACCAGATGGCGAGCAGCAGCAGCGCGGCGATGCCGCCGAGCTCGATCAGCGTTGAGTAAATCGCTCGGTTCACGTGGGCGAGCACGTCGCTTTCGCTCAGGCCGACAGCGACGCGCGTCTCGGTACCGGGCACTTGGGCAAAACCGACGATGCGGCGCGTCCCGTCGTAGGAGGCCATGGTGGCTGTGCCCTCCACCCGTGCCATGAGCTCGTGCGTCAATGGGTGCTGCGTGAATTGCCGGCCGACCCAGGCGTCGGCGTCGGGGTAGCGGGCGAGCACGGTGCCCTTGCTGTCGATCAGCATCATCATTGCGCCGGGGCGCAGCGAGAACGAAGCGGCGATGCGTGTGAACCAGCTGAGGTCGATCGTGGCGATGACGACCGCCGCCGCGGCGCCGTTGGTGCCGCGCTGCGCGAGTGCAGCGGCGATGAGCGGACTCTTCACGCGCGTTCCGATGAAGTAATCGCTCACTACAAAATCGCTACTGTCGATCGCGCGGTTGAAATATTCGCGCTCGGAGATGTCGAGGCCGATCGCGTCGGAAAAGCTCGAGCAGATGATCTGTCCCTGCAGATTGGCGACGGAGAGCGTCTTCAGCCACGGCACGCGGCCGGCGCTCTTGCCGAGGAACTCGCTGCAAGATGTATCGGAGGTGGTGAAAGTCGAGCGCGCGCTGGCGACGACCTGAAGAAAGGCGCGAGTGACCAGGATTACTTCGCTGTCGGCGCTCATCGCTTGCCGGGCCAGCGTCAATGCCTGCGTGTTCGCTTGCGCGATCAGATCGCGACGCTCGTTCTGGATGTCGCGCAGGTGATCGACGAGCAGCGGTGCGATGGCGATAAGGGCAAGGACCATCAGCCGCGCGCGAATGCTGAGCGCGCGCTTGGGACGCGTGGTTTGCGATTGCGGCCGTCGAAACAGGTCGAACATCGTGGCTGTGGTCCCCGCGTCCCGTTGTACGCAAAGGCCTCTAAAGATGCCTTGCGGAACATTGCTAAAGTTCTATGGATATCGGGCGCGTAACCCTCTCTTAACCGTGCTGAACCTGCGGATTCCCACGACATGGCTCATTCCGGACTGACGGCGGTGCAGCAGGAGGTCGCGCGGGCCTGCCGCGATGCCCGGCGCGATCCCGCATCGGTGAGCCTGATCGCCGTCTCCAAGACGTTCGACGCGGCCGCGATCGAGCCGGTCATTGCCGCGGGCCAGCGCGCGTTCGGCGAGAACCGCGTGCAGGAGGCCAAGGGCAAATGGCCAGCTTTGCTGGCCACGCATCCGCATGTGAAGCTGCATCTGATCGGTCCGCTGCAATCCAACAAGGCCAAGGATGCCGTGGCATTGTTCGACGCCATCCACTCGGTCGATCGGGTGAGCGTGTGCGAGGCGCTCGCCAAAGAGATCGCGAAGCAGCAGCGTCGCCCGCAATTGTTCGTGCAGATCAACACCGGCGCCGAGCCGCAGAAGGCCGGCGTGTTGCCGCAGGATGCGGATGAATTCATCAAGCGCTGCCGCGATGTCTATCAGCTCAAGATCGCCGGGCTGATGTGCATTCCGCCGGTTGAGGACGCGCCCGGCCCGCATTTCGCGCTCACCGCGAAGATCGCCGAACGCAATGGGCTCGCGCTATTGTCCATGGGCATGAGCGCGGACTACGTCGCGGCCATCGCGCTCGGTGCCACGCATGTGCGCGTCGGCAGCGCAATTTTCGGAGCGCGCGGATGAAAGAAGGCGAAAACCAAGCCGAGTTTGAGCGCTGGCAGGCGCGCTTTGCGGCGCCAGGCTACCTCTTCGGCACCGCGCCGAATGCGTTCCTGAAGAGCAATGCACATCGGCTGCGGCGCGGACAAAAAGCGTTGACGATCGCAGACGGCGAAGGCCGCAACGGCGTTTGGCTCGCGGAGCAGGGTCTCGACGTGCTTGCGCTCGACTTCTCACCCGTCGCACAGGAAAAAGCGCGTGCGCTCGCCGCGCAGCGCGGCGTGACCTTGCGTGTCGAGCAGGCGGACGTCACTCAATGGGATTGGCCGCAGGCGGAGTTCGACGTCGTCGCCGCGATCTTCTTTCAGTTCGCCACGCCCGAACAACGCGCGCGGATCTTTGCCGGCATCAAGCGGGCGCTGAAACCGGGTGGGTTGCTGTTGCTCGAGGGCTACCGACCGAAGCAGCTCGAATACAAGACCGGCGGGCCGTCCGATGTTGCGCGGCTCTACACGCGGGAGCTTTTGGAAAACGCCTTTGCCGAGTTTTCGTCGATCTCCGTCGTCGAGCACGATGCCGTCATCAGCGAAGGCGCCGGCCACGCCGGGATATCGGCGCTGATCGATTTGGTGGCGGTGAAATAAGAAAGCGCTACCAGCGACGTGCCGGGGGCGGCGGGGACAATCCCGCGCCAGCGTCGAGCGGCTTGCGCAACAGGCTCGAGCGCACCGGTTCGCGGGGTGCCGCGGCAGGAGTTGGCGTCGGAGCCGGGTAGGCAGGCGCCGCCGGTGCGGGCGGTGACGCCGGCTGCAGTGCCGGCGCTTCGGCGCCAAAGCCGCCGAGATCGAAGTCGTCGCTCGAACCCTTGTGGCTCATCGTGGCCGCGCGCCAGCGCTCGATCACCGAGTTGATCATATCGCCGTCATACGTGGCGCCGCGGTCTGATCGCGTGCTGCCGCTCGCCTCGCTCGCCGGGCGCAACTCCGGCGGCATCTCCTTGAACTTCAGCCGCGTCGGCAGCGGCACGCCGGAGCCGAAGGCGAACACTTCGCGCGTGCCCAGGGAGGGGATGAAGTTGAGCAGATTGGCCGCCGCGTCCGACACGGCTGAGCGGATCAAGGCTTGATCGCTGTCGTTCGACATGCGCATCACGAACAGCGTGCTGCATTGGGAGATGATGGTCGGATCGATTTCCGCAGGCCGCTGCGTCACCAGGCCGAGGAACACGCCGTATTTGCGGCCTTCCTTGGCGATGCGCGACAGCGCGCGGCGCGTCGGGCCGAAGCCGATCTTGGAGTTCGCCGGCGCGTAGCGATGCGCCTCCTCGCAGACGAACAGCAGCGGCGCAATGCCGTCGCTCCATAGCCCGAAGTCGAACGCCATGCGGCAGAGCACCGACACCACCGAGTCGATGACTTCCGCGGGGAAGCCGGCGAGCTGCATGATGGTCATCGGCTTGCCGTTTGGCGGCAGGCGGAAGAGGTTGCCGATAATCTCCGCCATCGTGTCGCCGCCGAGATTGGCGTTCTCGAACATGAAGGCGTAGCGCGGATGATTCCGGAAGGTTTGAATCCGCTGCATCAGCTTGTGGTAGACCATACGCGATGAGCGGTTCTCGAGCTTGCCCATGCGCTCGTCGATGAGATTGATCAGATCCTCGAGCCGGTAAGGCACCGGTGTGTCGGCGGTGAAGCCGGTCGACTTTGGATCTTTCTTCTTCGCGAGCGTGCGCTCGACCGCGCTGCCGCCGCGATATTGCAGATAGGCAGCCTTGGCCTGCGGGATCACCTCGGAGAGGATTTCGACTTCCTCATCGATGCCCGGGCGTGCGCCGAAGAAGGCGTCGACGATCTCCTCGAAGTTGAACAGCCAGAACGGCAGCCGCAGGTTGCGCGGCGTCAGTACCTGCGCCTTGTCGCCGAAGCAGTTGGCGTATTCGTTATGGGGGTCGACCAGGAAGATGCGCAGGTTCGGCCGGCTCTGCAGGATCTGCTGCAGGATGATGGCGACGCCATTGGACTTGCCGACGCCGGTGGTGCCGAGAATGGCAAAGTGGCGGCTCACCAGATCGTCGATATTGATATGCGCGCCGATCGAAGAATCCTGTTGCAGCTCGCCGATATGTGCGTGATCGGCGTCGACGGCGCCGAAGATCAGCCGCATCTCGCGTTCGCTGATCAGCACTGCAGGTTCGCCGATGATCGGATATTCGGTGACGCCGCGTTGGAACTGCGCGCCTTTGATCTCGCCGACGAGATCAAGCTCCGCAACGCTGCGATAGTCACGACCGGCGCCGGACGGTTGCTCGCAGATTTCAGTGACCATGGCGATGGTCACGCAGTCGCCGCTGAGAATGCCGAGGAATTCGCCGACGGTGACGATGCTGTTGGTGTTGCGTGCCGTCGTGGTCAAGCCGACGCTGAGTTCGGCGCCGCCGACAGCGATGACGCGGCCCACCGGCTCGCGCGCGGCGCGCGGCGCTGCCAAGCTCGGTGAAATCGTCGAAGCGCCGTCCATACGCCCCCGCCCCTTTTCTTATGTTGGGTGCGCAGCTTAGGCGAAACTGCTCGCCTTTCCCTTAATGCGTGCGGTGATCGGACAGCGGTTCGCGCATATGTTTAACCGGTGGTTGCCGGCATCACTCAAATGCGCGACGTCAGCTGATGGCGATCGTGGTGTGCGGGCCGAGCCGGCTGATGAGCCGCCGCAGGGCGTTCTGTTCCAGCGCGACGCAGCCCGCGGTCGGGGAAAATCCGGGCCTTGCAATGTGAATGAAGACGGCGCTGCCGCGCCCGGCGACGCGCGGCCGGGTGTTGTGATCGATCTCGATAATGAAATCGTAGAGCGCATCGGTCCGCGCCAGGCGATCGGCCGTGCTTCCGGGAGCGAGCCGCAGCGGCCGGTTATAGAGCCGGCTTGCCGGATCCTCGCACCAGGCGTCGTCGGCGCGGATCCGTCGGACCGGCAGCTGGGTCAGTGGCCGAGTGTGGCGGTCGGCCCGCCACCACAGCCGCTTCAGCCGGAAGCGCCCCTTGGGCGTGCCCCCGTCCCCCTCACGCTTGTTCGCCTTGATTCCGCCGCGCCCAAGGGCGACCGGCAGGGCCATTGGCCCAGCGCGCAGGACTCCCCGCGTCGGAAAGCCGGCTTTGGCCCGAACATAGAGGCGGCTGAGCGGTTTTTTGCACATGGAACGGGGTACTAGCCGAAGGGGGCCTGCTCGCTCTAAATACCAGTTGCCGCTTGCTCTTTCACTGCCGGATGTTCTACTTCGCGATACCGGCAGGCGAGGGGCCTTTGGTCCAGAATGGGGGCCGGACAAGAGATGCCCAACGCGCGAACAATCCTGATTGTGGAAGACGATACCGAGCTGCGCGAGGCGCTGGTCGAGCAACTGGCGTTGCACGAGGAGTTCGTCGCCATTGCCGTGGAAAGCGGGGCCAAGGGCGTCCAGGAGGCCAAGGGCGGGCAGATCGACCTGGTGATCATGGACGTCGGGTTGCCTGACGTGGATGGCCGTGAAGCGGTCCGCATCATGCGCAAGAACGGCTTCAAGGCGCCGATCATCATGCTCACCGGGCACGACACCGATTCAGACACCATCCTCGGGCTCGAATCCGGTGCCAACGACTATGTCACCAAGCCGTTCCGCTTCGCCGTCCTGCTCGCCCGCATCCGCGCGCAGCTGCGCCAGCACGAGGCAAGCGAGGACGCGGTCTTCAATATCGGTCCCTACACGTTCCGCCCGAGCTCCAAGCTGCTGATCAACCCGAAGGGCAGCAAGGTGCGGCTCACGGAGAAGGAGACCGCGATCCTGCGCTATCTCTATCGTGCCGGACAGAAGCCGGTGTCGCGCGAGACGCTGCTGCAGGAAGTGTGGGGCTACAATTCGGGTGTGACCACCCACACGCTGGAGACGCACATCTACCGTCTGCGGCAGAAGGTGGAAAAGGATGCGGCCACGCCCGCGATCCTGGTGACCGAAGCCGGCGGCTACAAGCTCGTGCCGTGAAGCGGGAGCGCGGTCGTCCCATTCACGAGGCTTCATGAGCATCGAGGACGACATTTCGCTGCTCTCGCAAGTGCCGACGCTGGCCATGCTTGGCCCGCAAGCGCTGCGCATTCTCGCCATCGGCACCGAGAGCCGTTATGTGCCGAGCGGGCAGGTGCTGTTTTATGCCGGTGACCCGGCGGACGGCGGCTACGTCATCCAGGACGGACAATTCCTGCTCGAGCCCGGCACGCCAGCGGACGGACACGAGGAAATCACCGCGGGACCGGGCACGCTGCTTGGCGAGCTTGCGCTGATGACGGACACCGTGCGGCCGGCGACCGCGACCGCGCTCGAGCCGTCGACGGTGATCCGCATTTCGCGCAACCTGTTCATGAAGATGCTCGAGGGCTATCCCTCAGCGGCGAAAAAGCTGCGCGACCTCTTGGCCGAGCGGGTCGACCAGTGGACGCGCGAGATCACCAATGTGAAGCGCGTCCTCGATATTCCCGACGAGCGCGGCTGATTTCAGAGTTCGATCGTCGCCGTGACCGGCACGTGATCGGACGGGCGCGAGGCGCCGCGGAAGTTCTTGGCGATATCGATGCGCGACACGCGGTCGGCCAGCGCCGATGACGACCAGACATGGTCGAGCCGCCGCCCGCGATCGGACGCTTGCCAATCTGCGGCGCGATAACTCCACCAGGTGTAGAGCTTGGCCGGTTCCGGCGTGAGCACGCGCATGGAATCGACCCAGTCGCCGGCGTTGCGTGCGGTGTTGAGCTTTTCGCATTCGATTGGCGTGTGCGAGACCACGCGGAGCATCTGCTTGTGGCTCCAGACGTCGTGTTCGAGCGGCGCCACGTTGAGGTCGCCGAGAAGGATCGCGCGCTCGGATTTGCGCGGCTTGACGGTGTCGCGCGCCCGCAACTCGTCGAGGAAGGCGAGCTTGTGCGCGAATTTCGGATTGATCTGCGGATCGGGCTCGTCGCCGCCGGCCGGCACGTAGAAATTATGCAGCGTGATCGGATCGCGCAGGCCGGCACGCTCGCCGAGTTGCGCCGAGACGTGCCGGCAGTCGTTCTTGTCGCAGAAGCTCTCGACGCGCACGTTCTCGATGGGCAAGCGAGAGATCAGAGCGACGCCGTGATAGCCCTTCTGCCCGTTGATCGCGACATGCTCGTAGCCGAGCTTGGCGAAACGCTTGAATGGAAACTTGTCGTCAGGACACTTGGTCTCCTGCAGGCACAGCACATCCGGCTCCTCGGCGCGGATGAAGCGCGCCACCAGATTGATGCGCAGGCGGACCGAGTTGATGTTCCAGCTGGTGATTTTCAGTCGCGGCACAGCCTGTCACCCGCGACGCCGGCGAACATTCGCAATTACTGGATATTCCGCGTGTAGTCGATCTTGAACATGCCCGGATCGGGCTTCTTCGTCGTGTCGAGATTGTAGACGGCGACGGTGGTGTCGTAGCCCTGCGGATCGGTGACGGTCCACTGCTTGAGCTGCATGTCCTTGGCGGAGAACATCATCATCAGCCGGCTCGTGCCGCCGATCGCCTGCCGCTCCTCGATGACCGCGGTGACGAACACGTCGTCGGCATAAACCGCGATCAGATTGGTGTCCTTCAGCAGGTTGATGTGGTCGGCGAGCAGGAAGCGCAGCGGGGTCTGCGACAGCGGATAAAGGTCCTGCGTCGCCAGATTGCGATCGCGCACCACCACCGACTGGCCATCGGAAATGATGTCGATCGGCGTCGGCGGATCGTATTCGAAGCGGATCTTGCCCGGCTTCTGGACGTAGAACTCGCCCTGGGTCCGCTTTCCGTCGGGTCCAACCTGGACGAAGTTGCCGGTGAGCACCTGCGTGCTCGAGAGATAATTGCTGATCTTGTCGATGATCGCGCGCTGCTCGGGATTGAGCGCGGTGGTCTCGCCGACCTTGCCGAACAGGGCGGCGAAGGGGTTGTTGACCACCGCCGGCGCCTGTTGCTGCGCCGGCTGTTGCGGCTGCACCGGGGCGGCCAGGCGCGGCGGGGATGTCGGGGTCCGCTGCTGGGTCTGAGCCGCAGCCGGAAGCGTCAGGGCAAGAGTGCCCAGGAAAGCGCCGAAAACCGCAGCGCGGCTCATGTTGTTGGATCTCCCTGCGCCCCGGTCAGGATTTAGGAAGCAGCTATGGCGTTTTCACGGCCAAAGTACTGCGGACGCCCGGTATAGCCGATTCTCAGCGCTGACAGCGGATTCTCAGTACCGTTCGTGTTCTTCTTCGCCGATCAGGATTTCGCGCTTTCCGGCGTGGTTCGGCTGCCCGACGATGCCTTCCTGCTCCATCCGCTCCATGATGGTGGCGGCGCGGTTGTAGCCGATCTGCAGGCGGCGCTGGATGTAGCTGGTCGAGGCCTTGCGGTCGCGTTTCACGATGGCAACGGCCTGCTGGTAGAGGTCGCCGCCCTCGGCGAGGCCCATGCCGGTGGCGTCGAACACCGCACCGTCCTCGCCCTCTTCCTCGTCGCTGGCGGTCACCTCTTCGAGATATTGCGGCACGCCCTGCGACTTGAGATGGCGCACCACCTTCTCGACCTCGTCGTCGGAGCAGAACGGCCCGTGCACGCGGCTGATGCGGCCGCCGCCGGCCATGTAGAGCATGTCACCCTGGCCGAGCAGCTGCTCGGCGCCCTGCTCGCCCAAGATCGTCCGGCTGTCGATCTTCGAGGTGACCTGGAACGAGATGCGGGTGGGAAAATTCGCCTTGATGGTGCCGGTGATGACGTCGACCGAAGGCCGCTGGGTGGCGAGGATCACGTGCAGGCCGGCGGCGCGCGCCATCTGCGCCAGGCGCTGGATCGCGCCCTCGATGTCCTTGCCGGCGACCATCATCAGGTCGGCCATCTCGTCGACGATGACCACGATGTAGGGGATCGGCTCGAGCTCGAGATCTTCCTTCTCGTAGATCGCCTCGCCGGTCTCCTTGTTGTAGCCGGTGTGCACGGTCCGGCTCAACGCCTCGCCTTTGCTCTTCGCCTCGTTGACGCGCGCATTGTAGCCGTCGATGTTGCGCACGCCGAGCTTCGACATCTTGCGGTAGCGCTCTTCCATCTCGCGCACCGCCCATTTCAGGGCGACGACGGCCTTCTTCGGATCGGTCACCACCGGCGTCAGCAGATGCGGAATGCCGTCATAGACCGAGAGCTCGAGCATCTTCGGGTCGATCATGATGACGCGGCAGTCTTCGGGGCGCAGCCGGTACATCAGCGACAGGATCATGGTGTTGATCGCGACCGACTTGCCCGAGCCGGTGGTGCCGGCGATCAGCAAATGCGGCATGCGCGCGAGGTCGACGATCACCGGTTCGCCGCCGATGGTCTTGCCGAGGCAGAGCGGCAACTTCGCCTGCGAGTCGGTGTAGTCCGGCGACGACAGCTGCTCGCGCAGCAGCACCTTCTCGCGCTTCGGGTTCGGCAACTCGATGCCGATCGCGTTGCGCCCGGCGACGACGGCGACGCGCGCCGACACCTTGCTCATCGAGCGTGCGATGTCGTCGGAAAGGCCGATCACGCGCGAGGACTTGATGCCGGGCGCGGGCTCCAACTCATAGAGCGTGACGACCGGGCCTGGATGCGCCTTGATGATCTGGCCGCGCACGCCGAAATCGCTGAGCACGCTTTCGAGCGCGCGCGCATTCTCTTCGATCGCTTCGTCCGACAACGTGAGGCGGTCGCTCGCCTTCGGCGCCGTCAACAGCGCGAGCGAGGGAAGGTCGTAGCCGCCCTTCTTGTTGATCTTGAGCTTCGGGGGCGGCGCCTTGGCACGCGGCTTGGGCGCCTCGTCCTCCTCGTCGCCCTCTTCGTCTTCTTCGCCCTCGCCCTCTTCGGTCGCGTCCTCGATCTCCTCCGCCTGGTCGTCGGCCGGATTGGAGTAAGCCGCGCTGTGCGGCTCCTCGAGGCGCACCGCGGAAGGGTCTCGATGCAGTGCCACCACGCGGTGGCCGCGGCGGAAGATCAGGGAGAGCAGGAGCGACGGCAACAGCGCAAGCCGCGCGCGCAACGCATAGAGGAAATGATAGAGCCAGCCGAGCGAGACGAAGCTGCGCCGCTCGGTCGCGCCTTCGTCTTCGGCCTCATCCTCGTCTTCCTCGACCTCTTCCTTTGCAACCGGCTTCGCCTTGGCGGCGCGCTTCTTGCGCGGCGGCGCTTCTTCCGCTTCCTCCTCGTCGACCGCCTGCAGGCCGAAGCCGGCGGCGAGCAGCAGCGTGACGCAGGTCGCGGTGCCGACGATGATCGCGATGGTGAAGCGGGTCGCGCCCGCGAGCGGTGCGCCGAAGACCCAGGCCGGCGCGCGCAGCAGCGCGTCCCCGACGACGCCGCCGAGCCCGGTCGGCAACGGCCACGCCTTGCTCCCCGGCAGGCACGACGCGAAGCTCGCCGCCACCAGCGCTCCGAGGATCCACAGCGCGACACGCGTGCGTTCGCGCGTCAGCGCACGATGCGTCATCAGTCGCCAGCCCCAGGCCGCGATCGGCAGCAGCAGCGCGATGGTCGCGATGCCGAACAGCTGCATCATCAGGTCCGCGCCGATCGCGCCGGTGAGCCCGAGCATATTGCGGACCGGCGCATTGGTGGCGTGGCTCAGCGAAGGGTCCTGCACCGACCAGGTGGCGAGCGCGAGCGCGCACAGTCCGGCGATCAGCAGCAGCCCGGCGCCGATGATCTCCGAGAGGCGGCGGCGCAGCGCCGTGCGCAACTCGTCGGAGAAGTAGTCCGAGGCGCTGAGCGTGTAGCGGACCGCCATGGCACCCCTCTAGCCCAGCACCGCAACGAGGCGATGCAGCGCTTCGGCTGTCACCTCGCGGTTCTGCACCATCGCGACGCGGATATAGCCTTCGCCGGGGTTGGAGCCATCGGGGCGCGGACGCGCCGCATAACTGCCGGGCACCACCCGCAGGCCGCCTTCCTTCCACAACTTCAGGGTCGCGGCTTCGCTGCCACCGTGTTGCGAGACGTCCAACCAGAGAAAGAAGCCGCCGGCCGGGCGCTTGTAGCCGTAGCGATTGCCGAGGATCTGGTCGGCGAGATCGAACTTGGCGCGATAGAGCGCGCGGTTCTCCTCGACATGGGCCTCGTCTGAGTAGGCCGCTATCGCGACTTCCTGCGCCGGCACCGGAACCTGCGGCGCGCTCACCGTGCGCAGATTGAGCAACGCCGCGAGGAAGCGCTTGTCGCCGGCGACAAAACCGACGCGCAGCCCGGGCAGCGACGAGCGCTTCGACAGCGAGTTGAACGTCACCACATTGGCAAAGTCATTGCCGGCGACTTCGAGCGCGCCGGTCGGGGGTTCGCGCCAGAAGATCTCCGAGTAGCACTCGTCGGCGAACAGCATGAAACCATGCCGGCGCGCGAGCGCCGCGGCGCGCGCCAGATAGTCGCGGCTCGCGACCGCCCCTTGAGGGTTTGCGGGCGTCGCGAGATAGAACGCGACCGTGCGCGCGAGCAGTTCGTCGGACAGCGCATCGAGGTCGGGCAGGAAGCCGTTCGCCGCCGTCGCATCGAGATAGACCGGCTCGCACTCGGCCGCGACCGCACCCGCCGCGTAAGGCGCATAGAACGGGTTCGGCACCAGGATCGCCGCCTTGCCGGCGCGTGGACCGCAGAACCGCTTCGCCGCAATGGCCGAAAGGAACAGACCCTCGCGCGAGCCGGCGAGGACGAGAATTTCGCTGGCGGGATCGATCGGGCGCGGCAATGCATAACGGCGAGCGAGCCACCTGGCGACCGTCTGGCGGAAGCCATCGGTGCCGGCATTGCCGGGGTAACGGCCGAAGTCCGGAATATGCGATGCCAGCACCGGCCCGACGAAAGACGGGACCGGATGTTGCGGCTCGCCGACCGAGATGTTGATCGGCGGCTGGCCCGGTTTCACGTCGGCCAATAGCTCCGCCAGCCGCACGAACGGCGAGCGCGTGTCGACGGTCCGAACAGGAGCGGCTGAGGCGCGTTCGATGATGCTCATGTACCCGATTGACTCGGCAGGAACGCCCCGCCGGGCGTCCACCATAGAAGGGGGCAGGTTAAGGCGCGATTAACCATCGGCGGAGGGGAAATCGAGCCGAATACTAATGATATCGCGGCGGTTCCGGCAAACGGGGGTGCGGCCCCTACCCTCATAGATTGGCGCGACACTATTGCCGAGCACGCGGTGCGCGTTGCTGTGCCCTCCTCCCGCTTGCGGGGGAGGGCGGCGCCGAAACCTCAGCGACCACCAGCGGGAGGGGGCCCCTTCGCTACCCTCCCGCGCAAGCGGGGGAGGGAATCAGGCCTCCCGCGTGGCAAGACTTCCGCCAAACGTACACCCCCAAAAAGTGAGAGGCCTCGGGGTGAGCCGAGGCCTCTCGACGGAGGGGGCGGTGCCGGGTCTCCACCCCAACCGTATCTCTTCAGTGGCGCATCGGCTTGGCCGGAAAACCGGTCTTCCCTTTTCGGGATGCGATGCGCGCGCTGCGTTTTCCCTACTGCACGGCCTCTCCGTGCAGCGCGAGGTCGAGACCTTCCTGCTCGACCTCCTTGGTGACGCGCAGGCCGATCACGGCGTCGATGATCTTCAACAGGATCAGCGACACGA
>DASRGN010000054.1:0-105859 GCA_035651015.1 Pseudolabrys sp.
GCAATCCGAAGGTCTGGAACTGCTCGCGAACCTGCGCCGCGTAGCGTCCGAACGCGGGCGTCTCCCGGACCGCCAGCCGGCGCGGGCGCGGCAGGTCGATCACGATCGCGGTCGCGATCCGGCCCGGCCGCGGACTCATTACGATGACACGATCGGCAAGAAAGATCGCTTCCCAGATGCTGTGCGTCACGAACAGCATGGTCTTGCGATTCTCGAGCCAGATCCGCTGGAGATCGAGGTTCATCTGCTCGCGGGTCAAGGCATCGAGCGCGCCGAACGGCTCGTCCATCAGCAGCAGCGCCGGATCGTTGAGCAGCGCGCGGCAGATGGCGACGCGCTGGCGCATGCCGCCCGACAGCTCCCAGGGATAGTATTTTTCGAATCCGGCGAGACCCGCCCGCGCCAGCAGATCGATCGCCTTGGGCTCCAGCGCCTTGCGGTCGAGACGGCCGATATCGACCTGCAGCAGGACATTGTCGAGCACGGTGCGCCACTCGAGCAGCGCGTCGCGCTGAAACACGATGCCCAAATTCGTGTAAGGCCGCGTCACCTTCGTTGCATCGATGACGATGTCGCCGCTGCTGGGCAGTGTCAGCCCGGACACCATCATCATCAGCGTGCTCTTGCCGCAGCCCGACGGCCCGACGATCGAGATGAATTGCCCGCTCTGGATGTCGAAGGAGACATTGTCGACCGCTTTGAGCGGCGCGCGGCCCTTGGTGGCGAAGACCTTGTCGACGCCGCGGACGCGGACAAACGGCTCGGCTTCGGCAACAGCCAGTCGCAGCTTTCTGGCGAGACTGGTCTGCATGGTCATCCCATCAGGCGGTCAGGAGTTCTTGCGACATCGTCGATCGCGCAACCGGCCGGCCGCGCTTGAAGACATGCGGCCGCGGCGGCTGCAGGCGGATGGCTTCGTGCACGGAGGGCGCGCCGACCACCACCAGGTCGGCCCGCTTCCCGGGCGCGACCCCGTAGTCGGAAACACGCGCCGCCTTCGCCGCGTTCTCGGTGATCATCGCCATTGCCTGCTGAAGCTCATGCGGGAGCGTGAGCTGCGCGACATGCGCGATCATCGAGACGCATTCGATCGGATCGGGCTTGCCGAACGGATAATACGGATCGTTGACGTCATCCTGCGAGGTCACCACGTTAACGCCACGCGCGAGCATTTCCTTCACGCGGGCGATGCCGCGGCGCTTTGGCTCATGATCGATACGCGACGAGCAGACCAGGTTGATGTGGGCGTTGACGGAAATCGTGACGCCGGCGGTGGCGATCATGTCGACGATCTTCGCCGCGTAGACGTCGTTGTAGGAGGCCATGGCGCCGCAGTGGCTGGCGGCGACGCGGCCGTGGAAGTTCTCGCGCATCGTCTTGACCGCGAGATATTCGAGACTGCGCGAATTCGGATCGTCGGTGTCATCGACGAGCATATGAATGTCGCGGTCGTATCGCTTGGCGATCTCGAAGCAGATGTCGATGTGCTCGCGCGCGTCGGCGTCCGTGTATTCGTACCAGGGCAGGCCGCCGACGATGTCGCAGCCCTCGCGCATGGCTTCGTCGAGCAGCTCGGCCGCGCCGGGATCGCGCGCGATGCCCTCTTGCGGAAACGCCACCACCTGCACGTCGCAGTAAGGCTTGAACTTCTCGCGCGCGATGATGAGGCCGCGGGCGGCGCGCAGGCCGCCGATCGTTCCGACGTCGGCGAATAGGCGGAAGAAGCTGGTGCCGTTCTTCACCCCGATGTCCAGCGCCCGCATCGCGCGCGCGGCAACCTCCGCCGGATCGTATTTACGTTTGAAGTCGTTGGTGATCTCGATCGCCTCGGGGAGCGTGCCGGACACATTCGGCCGCATGATTTCGCCCAGCAGGCACTTGTCGGCGTGGAAGTGCAGATTGAACAGCCCGGGGAGCACGAGACTGCCCGCCGCATCGACCTCGGCGCGGGCTTTCGCGGACAGCTTTGCCTCGAGCGCGGCAATGCGATCCTTCTCGATGCCGATATCGACCGTCTCTTTGCGGTCTCTCAGCCGTGCGTTGCGGATGATCGTGTCCATGATGGCAGCGGTCTCGGGCTATATGCGTTCGAGGATGTGCAGGCCGCGGGTGCGGTCGATCAGATAGATCAGGCCCTTCTCGTCGAAGCAGACGTCGTTGCTCTGCACCCGGTCGGCGCCTTCCGGGATAGGCGGCATGAATGACGCCACTTCCTTCGGCGCATGCGGATTGGCGATGTCAACGACCTTCAATCCTCTGGCGAACCAGGCGATCGGGATTTCCGTGCTGCGGATCTCCTCGCAGAACTGATGCAGCCCGGTGTAATCCCGCTTCGGCGTGCCGTCCTCTTCATCCACCTGGAAGCTGGCGAATGGGACTGGCCGCGTCTCGTCGGTGATGTCGACGAGCCACAGGAAGGCAGGCGCGGTGGGGCCCGGCAGTCGCACCACGTCTTCGTCGGCCACCAGCATCACGCGCCGTCCGCGCAGCAGGAAAGGCACCGGCAAGGCGGTGTGCGTCGGCCACGGGAAGGGCGGGCTCCAGTCGAAGCCGGAAATGTATTTCGGCTTCGCCATGTCGTCGATGTCGAGAATGACGAAGCCGCCATGCCAATAGCTGACATAGAGGCGGTTGCCGACGCGCATCGGATGGTGGCAGCGATGATCGGTGCCCTTCCAGGTCGGCTTTTCGCCACCGGCGGTCCATTGTCCCGGCATCCACCAGCGCCCGACTTCCTCCGGCCGCTCCGGTTTTTGGAAATCGATGATCGAGACGACGTTGCCGAGATAGCCCTCGAGCTCGGGTGAGCCGTAAACGTAACGGCCATCGAAGGTGAAGCGGTGCATGCCGCGCGTCGGCCACGTCCCGATGTGGCGCGGCGCGGTCGGTTTGCTCACATCGAAGACTTCGAGGCCGCCCTTGAAATTCGGATCGATGCGGCCAATCGGAAAGATCTCGCGGTTGACCAGCATGATGCCGTGCTCGACGCGCACTTTGTGCGAGAGCGTGCCTTCCGGGACTTTGATCTCGGCGAGCTTGCGCGGATTGGCGGGATCGCTGACGTCGATCAGCGTCGTTCCGTTCGGCGGCTTGACGTGGCCGACATAGGCGACGTCGTTGCGGACGACGACTTGCCCGCCACCCGGACAATCGAAATATCCGACGACGCGGAGTCCCTTAATCGTCGAACTCACTTGTAGACTCCTGGAGCCACACAAATAAACTCGCGCTGTGCAAAGAAGCTAAACAGAGTTTACAGTGGTCCGCAACGCAGAAAGCTGAGCAGGCGCGCGGCCCATTGCCACTTCATTGCGCAATCGCGGTGCGCGCGCGAACAGTACAAAGAGTAATACAAACGAGGTCGCGGGAGAGTGAGTGTGGCGACAAAACCGATCAAACGGCCGCGCGCTGCTCCCGCCCAGCCGCTGGCCTTTGCGCTCTCGGACGCAGACCGGCGTCCGCTCTTCGTGCAAATTCGCGAAAACATCCTTGAGCGTATCGACGGCGATGTTCTCAAAGAGGGCATGCGGCTGCCGTCGGTCCGCGATCTCGCCAGGCAGCTCGGCGTCAACCAGATCACCGTCGCGCGCGCCTACAGGGAGCTCTCGACCTCGAACTTCATCGAGGGCCGTCGCGGAGGCGGCTCCTTCGTCTGCCGCAAATTCCAGCGTGCGAACGGCAGCCACAAACCGCAGGACGTCAGCCGCCCCTTGTTGGCCGAGCGTCTGTACGAGCTTGCGCATGCGCCGGGCGTGATTGCGTTCACCTCGAACTATCCGCGCATCGAGAAGGATGCGGCCGAGATCTTGTCGCGCTGCATCTCCGAGGCAGCTGAGGCGGAGCTTGGCGGGTGCTTGCAATACGACCCGCCGATCGGCCGCGCCCGCCTGCGCAGAGCCTTGCAGGATTATTTTGCGCGGCAGGCGATCAAGGCCAGCGCCGAGCACATCGTGATCACCAACGGCGCGCAGCAGGCGATCGATCTGGCGACGCGGACCTTGCTCGAGCCGGGCGACGCCGTCGTTGTCGAGCAGCCCGCTTATTACGGTGTGCTCAATCCGCTGCGCGCCGCCGGCGCTCGCATTCTGGAGGTCCCGGTCGCCGCGGATGGGCTTGATCTCGGCGTGCTGAAGCAGTTGTTTCAGCGCCACAAGATCAAGCTCGTCTGCACCAACCCGACCTTCCAGAATCCGAGCGGCGTCACGCTCACTCTGGAGAAGCGCCGCGAGCTTCTGGCCTTGTGCCGCGCGCGTGGCGCGTTGCTCTTGGAAGACGATCATTCTCCCGAGCTGCGCTTTCGCGGCCGGCCGATCCCCGCGATCCGTTCCTTGGCGGGGGAGGGCGACGGCGTTCTTTATGCCCGCGGCTTCGGCAAGGTGTTCCTGCCGGGGATGCGCATCGGATGTCTTCTCGCGCCGCCGAAGCTGATCCCCAAGCTCTTAGCGGCGAAGGCGCAAAGCGACCTGCACTCCAACGGGCTCGTCCAGGAAGCGGTGGCGCGCTACTTCGCCACGGACGATCTGGCGGCGAGAGCGGCGCGGATGGCGAAGAGCTATGCGCGACGCCAGCAGACACTTTACCAGGGACTTCGCGATGGTATGCCCGATGGCACGCAGATCAATCGTCCGGATGGCGGCTTGAGCTTGTGGCTGACGCTGCCGTCGGATGCGGACTTGTCGGAGCTTTATTTCCGGGCGGTGAGACGCGGCGTCGCCTTTGTCTCCGGCGACGTGTTCTACGCATCGCCGGCCGCGGCGCACGCGCTGCGGGTCAGCTTCGGTCTGCACGGTCCCGATGAGCTCGAGGAAGGCGTCAAGCGCCTGTGTTCCGTCATCAAGGATCTGATCGCGCGGCCCGCCGGCCGCGCGACGGCAATGACTTGAGCTAAGGAGAGTTCGCGATGGCTGGGAAGCAATACATTCAACCGGACGGGCTGGCGGAAGCCGTCGGGCCGTTCTCGCGCGCCGTGCGCATCGGCGATCATCTCTATATTGCCGGCACCACGGCTTTGAGCCACGTGTCCGGCGACTACTACAAGCGGCCGCTGCCGCAAGGCATCGAGGCGCAGACCCGCCAGACCATGGAGAACATCAAAAAATGCGTCGAAGCCGCCGGCGGCAGCGTCGAGGACATCTTCAAGGTCGTGATCATGCTCAAGGATCCCGCCGACTATAAGAAGATGAATGCGGTCAGGGGCGAGTATTTCCGCAACAACCCGCCGATCAGCACCTGCTACAAGGCCGACCTGATGCGTGACGACATCCTCGTGGAGATCGAAGCCGTGGCGCTGTTGAGTTCGCGGTAACGAGTTCAAAGCCGGTCAGTTCGCCGGCGACGCGCTCATTGTGCAATGTGGTTTTGTTGAATCACGTCTCGCCATTTGGCGAAATCGCTTTCCAGGAAGGCTGCATAGGCCTGCGGTGAGTCCATCGGAAGCGCGGTCGTGGCGAGCGGCGCCAATCGAGCCGCGAATGCATCTCCCCGCACGATCGCAGTGATTTCCTGATAGAGAACCGCGGTCAGCTCGGCGGACAAGCCTTTCGGCGCGACGATGCCGTAGACATCATCAGCAATCACGCCCGGATAGCCTTGCTCGGCGAACGTGGCGACGTTTGGCAACGCATTGATGCGTGCCGTCGAGGTGACAGCGAACGCCGTAATGCCGTCGTTCCGAATATAAGGAAGCGCGACGGGGGCAGTCGCAACGATGAAGTCGGCCTGTCCCGAGAGGACGTCGGTCATCGCCGGAGCCATGCCTCGGTACGGGATGTGCGTCGGCTGGAAGCCGGCCTGCGAGGCGAACATCGCGCCGATGAGGTGAGCGCTCCCGCCGACTCCGCCGGAGGCCATGGTGATTGCACCGGCTTGTCGTTGGCCCGCAGCAACAAGCTCTTTCAGGGAATGATAGGGCGAACCTTCTTTCACCGTCAGGATGGACGAGACCGAGCCCAATGAAGCGACAGCCGTGAAGTCCTTCAAGGGATGATAACGGGCGTTTCGATCAAGCGTCGCGCCGGCGCTGAACCCCATGTCGACCATGAAAAGCGTGGTTCCGTCAGCGGTCGCTGCCTTGACGTAACGCGCGGCCACGACGCCGCCGGCACCGGGCCGGTTCTCGACGATGACCGGCACCTTCAGGGCGTCCGCCAGGGGAAACGAAAGGATGCGGGCTATCACGTCGGACCCGCCGCCCGGCGCGAACGGCACGATGATGGTGACCGGGCGTCCTCCCGCAAAAGGCTGCGCTGCCCGTGCCATCCGGATGCTGGCGACGCCTGCCGCGGCCGACCACAGAAATCTTCGGCGATTGATCATGGACACGCCTCCGGCAGGGTTGAATGCCATGCTGAATTCTTGTATCCAAGAATTCTTGGGTTCGCAAGAGCCCTGGAAAGTGCTAGAGACTGGACCTCCATTCGAACCGAGACTCATTTGCCATGGCCGATCTGCTGCCGATTCCAGCGACGATGTTCCGCGGGGGCACCTCAAAGGGCCCCCTTTTGCACGCGAGCGATCTGCCGAGAGACAAAGACAAATTGGACGCGGTGCTGCTCGCGGTCATGGGTTCGCCGCATAAGCGCCAGGTCGACGGGATCGGCGGGGCGGAATCGTTGACGAGCAAGGTCGTCATTGTCTCGCGCTCCAACCGCAACGACGCCGATGTCGACTATCTTTTCGCTCAGGTGAATCCGGAGAGCCCGCTCGTCGATTACAAATCGAATTGTGGAAACATGCTCAGCGCCATCGCGCCGTTTGCCGTGGAGAACGGCCTCGTCGCGGCGAACGGCGAAAAGACGACGGTCCGCATCTACAACATCAACACGGACTCGGTGGTCGAATCGACGATCGAAACCGAGAACGGCGAGGTCTGCTACGACGGCGATGCTGCGATCGACGGTGTGCCCGGCACCGCAGCGCCGGTGATTGAGAACTTCGCGAAGACTGTCGGCAGCAAGACCAAAAAGCTTCTTCCGACAGGTCATGTCGCGGAGAGCATCGACGGTGTCGAGGTCACGTGCATCGATGTGGCAGTGCCGGCGGTCATCATCGATGCGACCTCGCTAGGACTTGAAGGCAACGAGACGAAAGCCGATCTCGACTCGCGGCAGGAATTGATTGCGCGGTTGAACCGGATCCGCGTCGAAGCCGGACACAGAATGGGCATGGGCGACTGCACCGACTATGTCGTCCCCAAGCCGCTTGTCGTCAGCCGGCCGCGCAAGGGCGGCAGCATCGCATCGCGCGATTTCGTTCCGTACAACTGCCATGCGACGCATTCCGTGACGGGGGCGACGGCGCTCGCCACAGCTTGCGTGGTGCCGGGGACCATCGCCAACCGCATCGCAGGCACGCCGTTGAACACGCTGATGACCATCAGCATCGAGCACCCGGGTGGTCGCATGGACATGGATGTTGAAGGAGCCATGAAAGGCGGCGCGTTCTCGCTGATGCAGGCCAATCTTCTGCGCACCACGCGCCGGCTGTTCAGCGGGACCGTCTTCATCCCGTCGCGCATTTGGGATGGGCGCAACAAGGCCGTCGACGTCATCGACATCTCCAAGTCGATCGAATTTTAGGAGGCTGGCGCGTGACCGAGGCAGAACTGGACTTCGCCCAGAAGGTGCACGTTTTCGAACAGGTCTACGACCATATGGTTGCGCAGATTACATCCGGCGCGCTCCTGCCGGGTGAGCGTGTGAAGGATAGCGAATGGTCGACCCGGCTGGGCATCAGCAGGACACCGGTTCGCGAAGCAATGCGCAAGCTCGGCCAAGAGGGACTGCTGGTCGCCTTGCCTGCCGGCGGCTATGAGATCCGCCGCCTCGCTGCAGACGATCTCGAGAATTTGTATCGGTGCCGGGCCGGGCTCGAGTTTGCGGCAACGCATGAGGCTACCGCCGCGGCGACACCCGAGCAGCTGGATAAGATCGCAGCCGTGGTCGAGGAGAACGAGCGTGCCATCGCGGAAGGCAATCTTGAAAAGGTCTTCCAGCTGAACAGCCGATTTCACAATCTCATCGTCGAGATTTCGGGCAATGCCTTCATCAGGGATTCTCTCAAATCCCTCGGCAACATGATCCTGCTCTACCGCGTCAATGCACTGCGCGCGGCACGCGAGAGCAGTCAGGAACAAGGCATATATCTGAAGCGGCTTGCGAAGAAGCAGGCGGCGCACCGACGCATCCACGAGGCGATGCGCCGGGGCGAGGCCGAGGGTGCGGCGCGTCTGATGTACGCACACGTCTGCGCGACTGTGGAGGATTTCGATACGATCGTTGAGACCGGACCGCTCGCGGAGTCGCGCCGATGAGCGACAGAGCGGTCAACACGCCTCTCTATCGCGTAGGCGAATGGTACATCGCCTCCGGGATAACGGGCCGCGTCGGTGAGAATCTCGTGCCCGGCGGCTTCGATCAGGAATTCGCCTGCATCCTCAGACGTCTTGGCGAGATGCTGGCAGAGCGGAATCTCCCCCGTTCATCGGTCGCGAAGGTCAGCATCTTCCTGATCGATATGCGCAACCGCGCCCGCCTGAATGAGATGTATCTCGAGTTCTTTGGATCGCATCTACCGGCTCGAACCGTCGTCGGCGTCAACGAGATTTCCCGGGGCGGGCAGGTCGAGCTTGAGGCCTGGGCTTACAGCCAGGAATAAGACTGCAACGCGCCGCGGCCAATGCGCGGCCTTGCGGTGGTCCCGCACGAGGGCGTCGTGCGGGACTGTCACGACGGAAACAGTGAACGGCTAACCCAGCGCCTTGCCGTACAGCACCAGCAGCCGCTTCCAGGCTTTTTCCGCGTCGGGCTCGTTGTACACGCGCGTATCCGGCGGGCACCAGCCGTGCGCCCCGGAGTAGACCTCGATCTCGGCCGGGCGTTTGGCCTTTTCGAAGGTCTCCTTGAGCACGGTCTTGTCGTTCGGCGCGCGCTGATCGTCGTTCGAGGCAATCGCGATCAGGAACGACGCGTTGCTCTTCGCCGCCTGCAGATGCGGGCTGTTCGGCTGGTCGGTCACCAGGGCAGCGCCGTGGAACGAGGCGACCGCGCCGACGCGGCCCGGCACTGCCGCCGCGGTGCGCAGCGCGATCGGGCCGCCCATGCAGTAGCCCTGCGTGGCGATTTTCTTGTTCTTGGCCACCGACGGCTGGCTGTCCAGCCACGCGACGAACGCCTTGGCGTCGGTCATCTGCACGCTCTCGTCCAGCGCCTTGGCGAGCGGCAGCAAGTCCGGAACCGGCGTCGCCGCACCGTTCGGAGCGGTCGGCGCTTTTTTCACGCGATAGAACGGATTGACCACCACCACGGAGTAGCCGGATTCGGCGAGCCGCTTGCCCATCTGCCGGAAGGCCGGGCGCAGACCGAAGATGTCCGGCCAGATGAGCACGCCCGGAGCCGTGCCCGCGGCCGGGTGGACGAAATAGGCATCCGCCGTGCCGGCTGGCGTCGTGATGTTCACATCGCTTTCGGTCACCGTGACCGCGTTGGCGACCTGCGGCAGCGCCATGCACGCGCCCGCGCTGAGCAGCACGCCGAACTGCCGGCGCGTCACCAGGCCGCGTTTTTCGAACTCGTGGATATCTTCGTCAAAATGATCCTGATCGCACATGATCCGTTCTCCCGATCGTCGGCACGTCATTTTCGCACGAGCAGGTGCCATAGAAAACCGTTCCAGGCGGGTTCCTGAGGGATCAAGCCACGCGCTCCTAACACGATCTCGATGATCAAAGCCGCCGATTCAAGGCGGCTCAGCATCCGCTGCCGATGGACGAGCTGATCTCCTCCGGCGCTGCGAAGATGATGTCGGCGCGGTCGCCCATCATCCCCGCGCCGACGAGGGCGGGGGTGTTCTTTTGTGCGCCGTCGTCGCTGCTGTCGGTCTTTAAGCGCAGGTTACGCTCCCAGAAATGCCGTGTCTTGCCGCCAGCCGTCGTCACCTTGTAGCCGTCGTTGCAGCGGCTGATCGTGGCGACACGATCCTCCGGATCGAGCCTCTTTAAATTGGGGACGCCGCCACTACCCATCATCATGCCACCCATCTGGCCCTCGGCTGAGGCGGCCGGCGCGCGTCCGGCCTGCGTCGCATCCTTCAGGAAGGCGAGAAGGTCTGCGCGCTGTTGCGCGTCCTTGACGCCCGGAAACGTCATCTCGTTTCCAGGCACCAGGCGCTGCGGGTCCGCGATCCATTGATCGAGCGTCTGCTCGTTCCACACGACGCCGGAGGCTTTGAGGGCCGCGGAATAGCGGCTGAAGCTCGGCGACTTGCCGGCTTTGCGATTCCAGATGCCGGCCAGGCTCGGGCCGGTCATGCTCTTGTGCGGCTGCAGCGAATGGCATGCGGAACAAGCGCGAAAAACACGCTCACCGCGCGCGGCATTGCCTTCAGCCGCCGTCGCAGACGGCAGCGCGGCCAGCGTCGCGATCGCTGCGCTCAGCATCAAAACAAACCGTGCCTGCATGTCGTTCTCCTTTGCGAGAAGACCAAGATTCATTCAGCTCCGGGCGGAAGAATTCCGAGCGCGCCGACGATGCAGAGAATGATCGCGCCGAGCGCCACTTCGATGAGGCTGTTGCGCCGGAGCCGATTGAGCGCGCGCTTGCCCGCGCCGGCGTCGTCGGCATCGACAAGGCGCGGCGTCAGCCGCTGCCGATTGATGGCGGCGATCATCAGCATGCACAGGAATAGAGCGATCTTGATCAGCAGCAGGCGGCCGTAAGCCGTGCCGACGAGGGCATCGACGCTGCCTGCGAGCATCCATGTGTTCACGGCGCCGGTCAGCACCACCGTCGCAACGCAAGCAATGCCGAAGCTCGAAAAGCGCAGCGTCACCGAGCAAGCGGCCGTGAGCGCGCGGACATGATGTTCGCGCGCGGCCACGCCGAGGGCGAGCGCGAGGGGAATCAGCGCGCCGACCCAGGCGGCCGCCGCGACTACATGCAATGCGTCCGCGGCCACATGCACGCTGCCCAAAATACCCTCGCTTGCCGCCGCGTGGCCGGCCCAAGCGAGTGCGCCGGCGAAAGCGGCGGCGAGCAAAGCAACCGGCATCCCGGCCCACCTGGCGCGACGCTCCACGTCGAGCCAAAGAAAAGCGAGCGCAAGGGCTATCCAGATGGCCGCGCGGACAATCCAGATGTGTCCAAATCCGGTTTGCGACAGCGTGGTCCACACTGCTCGCTCGGCAAGCACCTCCGCAGCGGACAGGCCGCTCATGTAGACGGTCTGCAAGATCAGCCAGCCCGCGCCCGACAGGGCGGCGATCAGCAAGCCACTCCACGCGAACGCCCTGATGGCCGGGGCAGGGCCGCCGCCGCGGTTCTCTTGCAATGCGGGCCGATAGACGAAGACCAGAAAGAGCACGCCTCCAGTCACGGCCGCCGTTGCCGCGAAGTGGATGGCTCTGATGAAGATGAGCGCGTCAAACATCGCGCGTCGCGGTCCTGCTATTTTATTCTTTGACCCGGAAGCTGAAGCTCCCCTGCACGCGATGCGAATCCGTCGACACCGCGTGCCATTCGACCGTGTAGATGCCGGCCTGCAGCGCAGGCAGCGAGACGCGAAGCGTCATGCGGTCGGTTTTGTCGAGCTGCACGTTGCGCTTGTCGACCTGCTCACCGGCGGCATTGCGCACCACGATGGCGTTGAACGCGCCTTCGAGCTTTTCGCTGAAGCGCAACGAAATCTCCGTCGGTGGGCTGCCGCTGCTCTCAGCGGCCGGACTGCTGGCCACCAGATGCGCATGCGCGAAGGCCGCACTGACCGCCCCGATGACAATCATCACGGATGCCGCCAGACTCGTTGAACTCCTGGCTCTTCTGGACATCACTGTACCTTCAATCGTGCGAACACCATGGCGCTGGTCGGATCGCCGTAGAGCGAGCGGAGATCGCCCGGAAGTCCGTAGAAGCTGACCAGTCCGCCGATGCCGACCTTGGCATGGTCGGTGCGATAGAAATCCCAGATGCCGCCGAGCGACACCTTGTCGACGGTGTAGACGGAGCGCGTGGCGGTGAGCTCGTCCTCCTGCACATGCTCGCCGCGCAAGAACAATGTGTAGGTCTTCTGCAGGATCACCGCGGATTCGAGGAGGAAGCCGTCAAGCGTGTTGCCCGGCTGATTCATCTTGCGGCCCCAGGCGAGCGTCGTGCTCCACAGGTCGTCCTTGCCGAAGGGCTGCGTATAGATGAGTGACGTGGTGAAGCGGTCTTCGTTGAGCTGCGGCTCGAGCTGCTCCGGCGAGTGCAGCCGGCCCCAGGAGACCTGCATCGACAGCTCACGGATGGGATTCCACGACAGCCGGCCGGAGAAGCTGTCGAGCTTGGGCGCTTCGATGTCATAGCGATACTGATCCGGCTCGCGGCCGCGGAAGCCGGACGCTTCGAGCTTCCAGCGATCGAGCACGACGCCTGCGGTGACCACACCGAAGGTGATGTGCGTCGAATCGAGCCAGTGATGCGTGATCGGCGCCTCGGGGATATCCATGCCGCTCGTGCGATGCATGAAGGCCGGCGGACCGAGCGCGGGTTCGCCGGGCAGGCCGGCATAGACGAATACGCTCGACTTGGCGTCGATCGGATGGCTGTAGCTCGTCGCCAGCTCCATGAACAGATCATGCGGATGCTGGCGATCGATCAGCGGCGTGCGCCCATCGGCGGTCTCCCCGGTCGCCAGCAGCAGCGGATAGCCGTTCGCGCCCATGAACGGGTCCGGAGACAGCATCGCGCGCAGGCCGAACGTGCCGTCGCCGAGCGGACGCTGCGCCATGCCCATCACCATGCCGCTGGCGAAGGTCTTGTCGCCGCCGCGCGGCCCGCCCTGGTGGTCATAGGTGAGATTGATCAGCGCGTGCCACATCGTGCTCCAGTCGCCGTGTTGGGCGTGCACGCCTTCCATCGGGGTCGTGTCGGGCTGCCAACTGGTGCCCGAGGCCTCGCGCGCCATGCCATAGGGGCCGTAAAAGCCCATCATCATCATGTGTTCGCCGCCGCCGTGCTGCATGCCAGTCATCGATGCATCATGGCCGCCGTGCTCATCGTGTCCGCCATGTTCGCCGTCTCCGCTCGCCGGTTTGGCGGCGCTCATGGGGTGATGCGTGGGATCATGCTTCATCTTCTCAACCGGCTTTGCCGCCTTGTGCTGGCCGTGAGCTCCATGATCCATGTGGTCCATCTGCTGCATCTGATCGGCGGGCGCGCCCGGCGCTACCGGTGTCGGCGTCGCTTCATGATGCATGTGATGCTCATGCATCTCATGATCGCTCATCGGGTGGTCGTCTTGCATCTGCGCACGCGCAGTACCCGCGGCGCCCAAAGTGATCGCTGCTGCAATCGCAGCCGAGCGCAACCAGTGTCGGTCGGAACGCATCATCGTCTCCTGAAAGAATACGCATTCCGCACGCCGATCGAGGCATGCGGGCTCACGCACCCACGCGGGTGCTCAGGTCAGGCGATGCGTTTGGGTATCCCGGGATCGAGCAGAATGAGGCTCGCAACGAGCGGGCGGGGTGCCGGCGCGACCACGGGGCTGGCAACGGAGAGAGTGATCGCGGCAAGTGGCGCGGCCGGGCTCAACGTACCCGGCGCGCAGAGCCCGCAGCATTTCTGACAGTCTTTGTCTGCAGATGCTGGCGGCTTCGACGCGCCGTCGTCGAGCGCGGCCAGCGCGTGATGATGGTCCGCATGAGTCATATGCATGGCGCCGTGGGCATCGGAATGCACCGCATGATGCGCCATCGGCACTGCGGCCGCTGGCGCCGGCATGGTGAGGGCAAAGCACGGCTGCCAGAAGCCGCTCGCGGCAAAGGCCACGGCGAGCGCCAGCTTCAACAGCCGCAACGAACCAGCACGCATGCCGTGAGCTTAGCGCGACCCGCGTCTAAATCAAAGAAACGAGAGCATCGCAAAAAGTATCGTCTGGCAGCGATTTCGCGTCGAAGCGCCGCCCGGCCCAGTCTCGCTTCGCCAAGGACCCGACACATCCCGTGCCCCCCGTCGGACAGCCGCGTGCGGGCCAGACGCGGCTGCGCGACGTTGTCGCGGTCTGCCGCCGCAATTTTGTCCCTTCGGATGCAGACAGAAAGCTTGGCACGGGCCTGGGCCGGCAGGCTAAAATGCCCTCCGGGGAGCGGATTTTCTATGCATCGCGCGCGCCTTTTCTGGGGTCATTCGAGCCGTTCGCTGCGGACCTATCTGATTGCCTTTGGGCTCTCGGTGACGCTGCCGGCCTTCATCGCCGTTGCCGTGATGGTGCTGCAGCTGCATCGTTCGGAGCAGGAATCCGTCGATCGCACGATGCTCAATGTGGCGGAATCGCTCAGCGGCGATATCGACCGCGACCTGGAGCGCCGCATCACCATCCTGCACACGCTCGCCACCAGCCCCTCGCTCGCGCGCGGCGACTGGGAGCGGTTCTACGAGCAGGCGCGCGCCGCCGTCGAAGGTGAGCAGGCGCTCATCAGTCTGGTCGATCGCTCGATGAACCAGGTGGTCAATACGCTCGTTCCCTATGGCGCGCCGATCCTGCCCAGCGGCATCCAGGACGTGATGAAGCGCGTGCTCGACACCGGCGAACAGTCGATCACCAACCGGTTCATCGGCGTAATGAGCCGAGGTCCGGTGGTGAACATCAATGTGCCGGTCAAGATCGACGGCGAGGTGCGGTACGTCCTTGCCATGGGCATGAACCCGAGCGTGCTCGGCAAGGTCCTGGAAGGAGAGCGGCTCGATCAGCAATGGACCACGACGCTGGTCGACGGAAAAGGCGTCGTCATCACCAGCCACGGCGCGGCCAAGCAGGAGGATGGGGCGCTCTCGCCGGTCGTGGGGCGATTGCCGCATGACGAGCGCACCGTCGCCGAATTGTCCGATCGTGACGAGCGCGTGGCGGCGGTGCGCAGCCGGCTGTCCGGCTGGATGGTGCTCGCCAAATTGCCCCGATCGGTGATCGATGCGCCGCTGCGATGGCATCTGCTGCTGCTTGCCTCATTTTCAGCCGCCATGCTGGTTCTGGTGCTCGCGCTGGGCTCAGTTGCGGCGCGCCGCATTTCGGCTGCGCTCGCGACCGCGGCGGAAGCGGCCCAGCAGCTTGCCGTCGGCAACCGCGTCGAGTCGTCCCGTTCGGGCCTGATCGAGACCGATGCATTGCTGGCGTCGTTCGCTCGCACCGCGGAGACCATCCACGAGATCAACACACGGCTGCAAACCGCGAACGACGCGCTTGCCGCGCAGGCGGACGAGCTGCGTGCGTCGTCGCGGCACAAGGAAAATCTCATTCTCGAGCTCAATCACCGCGTCAAGAACATCCTTTCCGTCATCATCGCCGTCGCCTCGCGCACGCTCGCCGGCGCGGACGCGGCCGCGAAATTCCGCGACATCCTGGTCGCGCGCCTGCACGCGCTCGCGCGCACGCATGATCTGCTCACGCAAAGTGAGTGGCAGGGGGTCTCGCTGCCGGCCTTGTTGAAGGCGGAGCTGGAGCCGTTCAGCGGACGCTATTCTATTGACGGCCCGGATCTCATTCTCAGCGCCAAAGGGGCGCAGAACTTCGGCATGGCCGTGCATGAACTCGCCACCAATGCGTCGAAATACGGCGCATTGTCCAACGATCGCGGCACGGTGCGCATCGAATGGCGCATCGTCATGAGCGACGGTGAGCGACGCCTCGTGTTCGACTGGCGCGAGGCCGGCGGCCCGCCGGTCGAGGCCCCACGCCGTCAAGGCTTCGGCACTGTACTCTTGACCAGGACGTTCAATGCCATGGGGAGGGAGGCCGCCACCATCGACTTTGCGCCCGAAGGGTTCCAGCTGCGGCTTAATCTTGCCCTCGCCTCGGTGACACTCGACGCTTCGGCCGGTCCGCAAGCGGCCGCCCCCTTCGATCTCGGCGAGGCGGCGGAATAGCGCCGGAAGCCGTGGCCTCTCGACATTCGCGTGATGGCGCCCTCGGGAAGGCATCAGCGGATGAACGTCGTCATCTGGTAAAGGCCGCCGAAGAAAGACCGTGATTGCGCAGGCCTTGGATGATCGTGCGGCATCCATGCCGTGACGTCTTGCCGCCAGAGATCCAGCGCGAACGGTTCCAGCGCGGCGAGCACCATCCGCCATACATAGCGCAGCGGGTGCCAGCAATGCGGTCGCGAGTAATCGACCACTATGAGCTTGCCGCCGGGCCGCACGACGCGGAGCGCCTCGCGCAAGGTCCGCCGGCGCACAGCGGCCGGTTGCTCGTGCAGCAAGAAGAAGAGCAGCACCTGATCGTAAGACTGGTCGGGCAGCTCCAGGCGCGAGGAATCCATCACTAGTAGCTTCGCCGGATGCGACAACTTCCTGCGCAAGTTCTGCAGCTGGATGGGCAGCACGTCGATCACGTCCAGCGTCCCGCCCGCGGTGGCGACGCTTGCGGCAAGCCGCGTGGTGAGATCGCCATAGGCGCAGGCGACCTGCAAGGTCGCGCCGGATCGTCGATCCGCCAATTGCGTCAGGGCTGCGTCGCGCAGCCGTCCGTAATGTCCCCACAGGATCGCATTGACCAGCCATTGCCGCTCAAACACGTGCACCGCGCGCGGATGCACATAGGCCCACCAGTAGTGTCGATGCAGATAGCTCGGCGCGCTGACATTGTGTCGCGGCGCGCTTGGCGCAAAAGAACCGGCGGGCATGATGTCCGCCGCCGAGCCTGGCGCCAGCATGTAAGCATCGGTCATGGCGTGCGTCTCATCTCAACGGGCTGTGTTGAAGCTTGCTGGGCCGGTCCGGTGCGGCATGCGTGCGCCGCATCGGCTGTGTCGTCTCGCAGTGGCCCGTCTCGACGTTCGGACGCCTGTTCAGGCTACGGCCCAGCGCAGCGTCGGGCTCCTCTGCAGCGCCGCAAAGTTGCTGACGAAGCCGTCGAGCCCGAGCACGTGGCCCGCCCGCTTGGCGATCAGGTAAACGAGCACGCCGGCGTAGATGATGTGATAGTCGACGAGATAGCTGTTGGCGTTCTCGATGTAGGGGAAGTCCATATGCGCGGTCCAGTAGAGCAGCATCAGCATGATGCCGAACGGCGCGCTGACGCGGACCAGCAGGCCTGAGATGAGCGACAGGCCGATCGCCAGGTGGCCGTACTCGACCATGAAGGTGAGGATCGGAATGATGGCTGGATTGGTGAACGGTGCGTAGACGTCGTGAAACGTCTTCACGTGGCTGAGAAAGCCAAGGACGAACTTGCCGTCACCGAAGTGATGGATGCCCGCCCAGAGAAAGGTCCAGCCGATCGTCAGGCGGAAGAAGAGGATTAAAACCTGCTCCGCATTGGAGCGCGTGTTGCCCTGTGACATGCGTTTGCTCCTGAAGAATTCAAATCTCACGTAACTAAGACTGCGCGGCTGCGTGGGAGACGGGCTTGATTTGTGTCAACCGTCTGGAACCTTCGTGCGAGTTGACGCAGGTCAACGCAGACGCGAGCAAGAGCCTAAGAATGTTTTTATGGAGAGTGCTAAAAAAGCCACGGTTGACGAGCGAACTTGGCTGCCGATCGTAACGGCGCCATTTGATAAGGACTTGGAGCTTGCCGTCGTCGAAGACGCGGTGACGTACGCCTTGGAATTTCCCTGCCGGCGCCGTGCGCGCGGCTGGGTCCGCGCCGCAAATGGAAAGTACCTTGACGTCCAGCCGACGCATTGGCGCGAGTGGCAGGACGAGGCATGATTGCGGCGGGCCGCTTCTTGAAAACGAACGCAAGGCTGGTCGGCTGCCATGAAAGCGATGGTACTCGAGCGTCCGGGTGAGCCACTTGTATTGGCTGAGCGGCCCGACACGCAACCTGGCAAAGGCGAAGTTCTGATCCGAATATCGGCATGCGGCGTGTGCCGCACGGATCTTCATGTCGTCGACGGAGAACTGCCGCATCCAACGCTTCCGATTGTGCCTGGACACGAAATTGTCGGCCGTATCGAGGCTCTCGGATCGGACGTCAGCGCATTTTCGATTGGGACTCGCGTGGGGGTTCCATGGCTCGGGCAGACATGTGGTCAATGTGCCTATTGCCGGGAGGGTCGCGAAAACCTGTGTGACCGGCCACTGTTCACGGGTTATTCCCGCGATGGGGGCTTCGCAACGCACGTCGTTGCCGACGCTGGTTTCACCTTTCGGCTTCCGGCCGATGGGGATGACGTGGCGATTGCGCCTTTATTGTGCGCTGGTTTGATCGGCTGGCGATCGTTGCGGATGGCAGGCAACGGCAAGAGAGTTGGCCTGTACGGCTTTGGCGCCGCCGCTCACATCATCGCGCAGGTTGCGAGATGGCAGGGTCGTGAGGTCTTTGCCTTTACAAGACCGGGCGATACTGCAGGTCAGGAATTTGCGAGAAGGTGCGGGGCGCTCTGGGCTGGCGCGTCGGACGAGAGTCCGCCTGAGTCGCTGGACTGCGCCATCATCTATGCTCCCGTTGGCAGCTTGGTGCCCGCAGCCCTCAAGAGTGTACGCAAGGGCGGGCGCGTTGTCTGCGCGGGGATACATATGAGTGATATCCCGAGCTTTCCGTACAGGTTCCTATGGGAGGAAAGGCAGGTGCTTTCGGTCGCGAACCTCACCCGGAGCGACGCCCACGAGTTTTTCGATATCGTGCCAAAAGCTGGGATCGTTACTGAAACGACCGCTTATCCATTGGCGGGGGCAAATGAGGCGCTTGCAGATCTTCGCGCCGGCCGGTTGACCGGCGCTGCCGTTCTGGTGCCTTAGCGCTCTTCGAGTTTTGCCACCACGAGGTCACGGGTCTGTTCGGGCGTGCCTGATGCGTCGATCATGCCCCAATCGATGCTGCCGAGATCGTAAGCCTCCTGTTGATGGGCCACGGCGCTATCAGCATCGGACACATCCGACGTTCGCGTCTGAATCCGCGCCATTCGTGTCACCAAGTCGGTCGTCAGGAAGAAACCCAGAAAGTCGATGCCGGCAGCTCGTGCGGCACGCGCAGTTGAGTCGCGCTCAGCGGGTTTTGCGTAGACGGCATCAAGGATGACGGAAGATCCGGCGCGTGCGATGCGAACGGCCTTCTGCGCCAACGCCGTGTAGATTTGCTCTGAAACGCCGGCTTCGTACGCTTTGGCGGGAAGCCGCTCGTTGGCGCGCCGCCGGAACATGGCTTTCCGTTCGACGTCCGAACGCAGGACGAATGCACCAGGCATTGGCAATAGGCGAGGGGCCAAGGCGCGCGCCAACACGGACTTTCCTGTGCCGGACAGCCCTCCGATGCAAAGGATATGCGGGCGAGTCGTGCGCAGAAGCGCACAGGCAAGGTCGAAATACCTCTTCGCGGAATCCAGGAGTTCTGCGCGATCCGGCCCCGACGTCAGCGCCACGCGCGCGGCGGTCACGTTGGCGCGGATCGCGGCGCGCAGCGACATGAAGAAGGGCAGGGCGGAGAGCCCGTCGTAATCGGACAGCGCGCCGATATTCCTGAAATAATCGTTGAGCAGGATATTGGCGGCCGATGTCAGGCCACGTTCGACGAGGTCCATCAACAGGAAGGCGAGGTCATAAAGCACGTCTCCGGACGCGATCACGGGGTCGAATTCGATCGCATCGAAGGCGACCGGCACGCCGTCGATCAAGGCAATATTGCCGAGGTGCAGGTCGCCGTGGCCGCGGCGCACGAACCCGGCTTGTCCGCGCGCCCGCAGCAGCGGCGTCAGGCGGATGAGGGCGGAACGAGCATGACGATCGAGCTCGATCGCCTGATCTTTTGCGAAGATCTCATCGTTCTTGAGAAACGTTGCCGAATTTCCTGCAATGTAGCGCTCCAGCGCCAGGACCCAGGGCTCGGCATCGACCGGCTCTGAGGCGGCGTGCATCGCCGACACCATGGCGGCGAGCTTCTCCGGCAGCTCGTCGCTGAGCTCCTGCCGCGCGGCCAGCCGATCGAGCGTGCGGGTCTCATCGAAACGGACCATGTCCACGGCCCATTCGACGGGTTGGCCGCTGCCGTCGATCTTGAGATGACCATCCGCCTCACGTGTGATCGGCACGATGCGACGGTAAAGTTGCGGGGCAAATCGCCGATTGACCTCGAGTTCGGCGGCGCACGCCGCCTTTCGCTTCTCCAAGGTTGAATAGTCCAAAAACGGATATTTCACCGACCGCTTGATCTTCAGCGCCCGGTCGGCCGCGAGAAAGACGACGGCGGCATGGGTCTCGCAGCGACGCACGTCGGCGTCCTGCCCGAGACGATCCTCGAGAAACCGGAAAACCGCCTCCTGGTTGTCGTCCATGGCCGTCATGACGGCGCGTGCCCCAGGTCAGGCTGCAGCTGACATCCCCGCTTAATTCGGCAGATTGACTGAAGTCAAACTCATCGCAACTCGCCCAATTCTATGATGTGGCACATTGGTCAGGAGCCGACGTCATGCCACTTCCTACTGCATTCAAGCGAATTGAGCTTCACCTTGCGCGTTCGAAGGAGTTTCCCGCCGGATCTGCCGATCGCGGTTACCAGCTTGTGGCGCCTCTGGACGCCAAAAACCACATCGACGTCGATCTTTGGAAGGACCATCGAAAGGACTGTCGGGTTCATCGATTTTGGCAGGGCGAGGACGACCAGGACGGTTATTTGGTGCATCGGCCCGGTGGCAGCGAACACGCGAGATGGGTGTTCGACTATGACCCCGGCTCCTCCGACGATGATGAGACGGGATATCGTTTCGGCGCGCATCTGTTTGCGCCGGGCGAGTACCTGACGTTGCGCGACCGTGGCGGCGAGCACACGTTCAAAGTCATTTCCGTTGAAACCCTTGATGCGCTCTGAGCACGGCCCGTCGCTGCTGCGGTGCCGCCGGCTTCAATTCGTCAAGGCGCCGGCGGTGATTACCATGCGGATAAGCTCGGACAGGCTACCGGCTTCCATCTTGGTCATCAGGTTGGCGCGATAGATTTCGATCGTCCGCGGACTGATGCCGAGATCGAAGGCGATGATCTTGTGCGGGCGTCCGGCGACGAGCCCATCCAAAACCTGGCGCTCGCGCGGACTAAGTTTTGCCAGCCGCTGCTGGACGGCGATGCGTTGCGCGGTGAGCTCCTGGTCGGATGCCTGTTCGGTAAGCGCGTTCTTCACGGCGCCGAGCAGCACATCCTCGTCGAACGGCTTCTCCAGAAAATCCGACGCACCATATTTCATGGCCTCGACGGCCAGCGGAATGTCGCCGTGTCCCGTGATGATGATCACCGGCATCGTCAACTTCATGTCGTGCAAGCGCTTGAGCAGATCGATGCCGCTCATGCCCGGCATGCGCACATCGGTGACGATGCAGCCGCGCTCGAGCTGCGGCAGGACATCGAGGAAGGCGGCGACGTCGGAATAAACCTGCGCCTTGATCCTTGCGCTTTTGAGCAGGAAGGCCAGCGACTTGCGCATCGCCGCATCGTCGTCGATCACGTGGACAACGCTCTCAATTGGCATCGCTGAGCTCCTCATGGGTCACGGATCGCAAGGTGAGCTTGAAGATCGTGCCGCACGGTGAATTTGCTTCGGCCCAGATCCTTCCGCCATGCGCCTCGATGATCGTGCGGCAGATCGAGAGGCCTACGCCCATCCCGTGGCGTTTCGTGGTGAGGAACGGCTGAAACAGTTGCGAGGCTATCTCGGGGGCGATGCCGGATCCGGTATCGGCGACCGCGACGGTGATCATATCGGCGCCGTCGCGCGAAGCTGAGATGGTCAGGTCGCGCGACGCGGAGCCTTGCATCGCCTCGATGGCATTGCGGATGAGATTGAGCAGCACCTGCTGCACCTGCACCTTGTCGGCCAGAACCAGGTCCTGGCCTCGCTCGAAATGCAGGCTCGTTCGCACCCCCTGATCCTTGGCGCCGACGAGCGCAAGGGCGCTGGCTTCCTCGGCGATTTTGGCAATGCTCTCGATCCGCCGCTCGCTTTCGCCGCGGGTCACGAAATCGCGCAGCCGCCGGATGATCTGCCCTGCCCGCAATGCGGCCTCGGCCGACTCGTCGAGCACGTCGCGAACCGTGACGATCGTTTCGTCGGTATAGCCTTCGAGCATGCGTTGGGAGCCGCGCATGAAGTTGGTGATGGCCGATAACGGCTGGTTGAGCTCATGGGCCAAAGCCGACGCCATTTCGCCCATCGCCGTCAGACGCGAGATATGCACGAGCTCGGCTTGCAGCTCCTGGAATCGTGCTTCCGCATTCTGCCGTTCGGTCAGGTCGCGGATGAATCCGGTGAAGAAACGCCGATCGTTTGATCGCATTTCGCCGACTGCCAATTCCATCGGGAAGGTCGAGCCGTCCTTGCGCTGGCCGACGACCACACGTCCGACGCCGATGATGCGCGCTTCGCCGGTCCGCGCGTAGCGTTCGAGATAGCCGTCGTGCTCGCCGCGATAGGGCTGCGGCATCATCATTTTCACGTTGTTGCCGATTGCTTCCGACGGCGCGTAGCCGAACAGGCGCTCGGCGGCCGAGCTGAACGACTGGATGATGCCGCGCTCGTCGATGACGATCATTGCGTCCGGCACCGTGTCGAGGATCGACTTGACGTGCGCTTCGCGCGCTTCCGCGGCGGCGGTGCTGAGCGAGGCGGATTTTTGCGCGACCCTCAACCGGCTGCCGAACCATGCCGCGGTGAGCCCAATCGTCACGAAGGTCACGGCCCGTGCAAGATCGACCGCGAACAGCGGGCCGTCGGTGTTCAACAGCGTCGCGTAATCGCCGGTGATGAACAGCTGCAGGAACGTCGCCAGCGCGGTTGCCGTCAGTCCGGGCCCCCAGCCGGCGACGACGCCGGCCACCAGCACGGGAGGCACCAGGAACAAATAGAGTGCCTGGTTGCCGAGCGTGGGCGCAAAATAGCTTCGCAGCAGGAACACCACCACGACGAATGCCAGCGATCCCGCATAGGTCATGGCGGGATGCTGCTGCAGCCATTGCCACATCTCGAGACGAGATGCGGTTGCCGCAATCCGAGGCGTTTCGCCCATGAAGGCCTGACCACTCACGAAAAATCGAGCGCGCCGGCGCTGCCGGCCCGCTCACGAAAATGCTTGAGCAATTTTGCGCCGAAATCAGCCGCGGGCGCATTGAGGCAGGTCAAATCGCGGCTTTGTTCCTTTAGCTCGGGCCCAGCGCCCGAACCACGCTGTCCATGACGCCGAGGACGCGGAAACTGCGCTTCTCAATGACCAGGCGGAAGCCGAGATTGGCCGGCGGCACGCCGGAGGCGCAGCCGCCGGTGCGCGGGTCGCGGATGAAGTCGGTCATGTAGGTGCGGTGCGCGCCCTCCACGACACGCACGCCGCAATTCGTGGTCGCCGCGCGCGGATGGCCTTCGATATCGAGCGCGGTGCGGATGTAGCAGGAACTGGTCCATTCCCAGACGTTGCCGGCGACGTCGAGCAGGCCGTTGCTGTTGCGTCCGAAGCTGCCGATCGGTTGCGGCACTGCGTTGCCCTCGGCGCCGGCGCGCGCCGCTTCCGCTTCGTAACGGGCGATCCAGGCTTGCGCCGGGTCGACCGGATCGATCACGGGCAGCGCTTCGTCCTGCGCCTTCTCCGCGGCGGCGAAAACCCATTCCTCGTCGCTCGGCAGCCGATGCGTCATCCCGGTCTTGCGGGTGAGCCAAGCGGCATAGGCGGAGGCGTCGTGCCAGTTGACGCCGGTGATCGGCACGTCGCGGCGGCCTTGCGGCAGCGGCACGTTCGGACAAGCGCCCGCATCGATGCAGCGGGCATAATCCGCCGCCGTCACCAGCGACTTCATGATGATCAGGCTGGCGCTCAGCCGTGCCTCGTGCAGCGGCGCCTCGACCGGCTTGCCCATGCGGGAAAAATCGCCCGCCGCGCGATAGTGGAAGTCTGCCGAGGAGAGCTCGGCGATGTTGGGGTCTTTCGGGATCGCCGGCCCCGTCGCCAGCGTCGCCGCCACCAGTGGGGCGGCAAGCGCGCCCGCCATCACCGCAAGCTTGAGCTTCATGGCAAGGAGCATGGTCGTCTTCCCGAGAGAAGGCCCGCGGCGAGCCGCGGGCCCCGTCGCGTCAACGCGCGCTGGTCAAGCCGTCGGCCGCGCCGACTTTCTCCGGCGGGATCGGTCCCGGAGGCGTGACCTGCTTCATCAGGTCGTCATTCCACTTGCCGTCGACCTTGATGTGCGCGGTCGCGCCGAGCTCGACCGCCTCGATCAGGTTGTGGTTGACATAGGCGTAGACGCCCGGCTGACGGAACGTGTACAGCGCCGCGCCCGCGGAGCCGCCGCGGATGAACCAGGTTTCCAGATCTTTCTGCGGCGGATTGTTGAATTTGCCGGTTTGCCACACGTAGTCGCCATGTCCACCGATCAGGTGCGGGCGCGTATCGCGGTTGGCTTCCGAGTGCACGATCATCACCGTTTCGCCGACCTTGGCGGTGAGCGCGTTCTTGCCGGTCAGCGCGCCGACCCTGCCATTGAACACCACATGCGTCGGAATGAGCTTGCGCATCACCTCCATGGTGTCGCCGTAGGACTCCGCGAGCGACTCGTAGCTCTTGTACTTGCCCTTCTCGTCCTTCGGCACGTAGAGGTCGTTCTCGCCGATGTAGTAGATACGGTCGTAGTGCAGCGGTTTGCCGTTGCCGTCCTTGAGGCCGTCGCGCGGCAGCACCATCACGGCGCCGTGCATGCCGGAGACCACGTGCCAGGGGATCATGCCTTCCGGCGCACAGTGGTAGATGAACACGCCGGGCCGCGTCGCCTTCCAGCGCAGCACTGCCTGCTCGCCCGGATTGACCTTGGTCAGCGCGCCGCCGCCGAGGCCGCCGGTCGCCGAATGCAGGTCGATATTGTGCGGCATGCTGTTCGTCTCGGGATTGACCAGCGTGAGCTCCATGTAGTCGCCCTCGTGGAGCACCATCATCGGACCCGGCATCGAGCCGTTGTAGGTCATCGCCTGCAGCTTGGTGCCGTTCTCGTCGATCACGACCTCCTTCTCCTGCACCGTGAGCTTGAACTCGACGATCTTCGGTCCGGCCTTGGTCGCCTGCTCATGCGGATGCACGAAAGGCGGCGCCACCAGGTTGACGTGCTCGCGCGGCAGCTTCAGCTCGTCGGCCAGCGCCGGCGCGGCCGCCAGCAAGGCGGTGACGGCGGCTCCCATCAAGGCGGTCCTGCGGGTGATCATGACAGTCTCCTCTTCGGCTGTTTCGCAGTGCAGTATGGAGCGGCCGCGGCGAGCGCTCTTTGCGCTGGCGCAAGCAAGAAGCGTCCGGGACTAAGGGGATTCCCGGAGGAGCAGGAAATCGAGATGCTGTTTGCGCCAGCGCAACGAGCGCATGGGAGCGCTGGTTAACACTTCATCCATGAGCAGAATGAAGCGGCCCACGGCGGACCTGACAATGGAAGAGGTGATGCGGCGCTGGCCGGCGACGATCCGCGTCTGTCTTGAGTTCAGGTTCAACTGCGTCGGCTGCCCGATCGCGTGTTTTCACTCGGTCGAGGATGCCTGCCGCGAGCACAATGTCGATCCGACGGTCTTCCTGCCGCGGCTTTGCGCGGCGGCCTGATTGGTCAACAGCCGGGTTTCTCGTGCGCGGCGGCGCCATGACCTTCGGCGACGGCGAACAGGCGATGCGAGTCGCGCAGCACGATGCGCTGGCGCCCGCCTTCGACGAGGCCTTGCTGCTCCCAGGCGCTGAGCACGCGGCTCACGGTGTGCAAGGTCGTCCCGGTCATCTCGGCGACGTCCTGCCGGCTGATCGGAAAATCGATCTCGATGCCGGTTTCGATCTTGCGGCCGGCCTGCCGTGCCAATCGCAGCAACGCATGGGCGATGCGTTGCTCGACCTGCTCGTTGGCCATTTCCAGCACGCGGTTCTGCGTATCCTGCAACCGGCTGCCGACGGTCTGCAGGGCGTTGCCGGCGAGACTCGGGAATGTCGTCGTCAACCGCTGCCACGCTTGCGACGGCCACACCAGCGCCACGCTGTCGACCGCGGCGATCGCCGTCGCCGGGTAATGCGTAAGCACCAACGCCTGCGCCAATCCGAACAGCTCGCCCGGCGACACATAGCGCACCACGATCTGCTGTCCCTGCGGCGTGGTCTTCTCCACGCGCAGATGCCCGTGCAGCAGCAGGAAGAACGAATGCGCCTCGCCGCCTTGCTCGAACACCGCCGTGTCCTTCGCGTAGCGCGCGGAGCGCGCCTCGCTCAGGATCGCGTCGATCTCGTCGGGATTGAGGCCCGCGAACATCGGAACGTTCGCCACAACCGATCGGTCGAGTGCCGGCATGCTGATTCCTCGGCTCGCCTCAACAACGCCGTCCGGATGACATGCGACATGACCCAGATCAAACCGTCACGCAGGTCTCTTGCGACAATGAAATGCCCCTTGAGCCGGGAGTGCCTTTGATGTCCATGAACGTCGCACTTGATCGCCGCCGCGGCTATGCCGGTCCCGCGCTGTTCTCCTACGGCTTCCGGCCGTTCTTTCTCGCCGCTGCCTCATGGGCCGTGCTCGGCATCCTGCTCTGGTTGCCGCAATATTCCGGCGCGTTCACGCTGCCAACCGCGTTTGCCCCCCTCGACTGGCATATCCATGAAATGATCTACGGTACCGTCGGCGCCGCCATCGCCGGCTTCCTGCTGACGGCCATTCCGAACTGGACCGGGCGCTTGCCGGTGAACGGATGGCCGCTCGCGGGTCTTGTTGGGCTCTGGCTCGGCGGGCGCGTCGCGATCTTCGTTTCTGCGCGCATCGGGCTCGTGACCGCCGCCGTCATCGATATCGCTTTCCTGGTCACACTCGCCGCCGTCGCCGCGCGCGAGATCATGGCCGGCCGCAACTGGCGCAATCTGCGGGTGCTCGTCGTGCTCGGCGGGCTCATCGCCGGCAACGTCGTCTTTCATCTCGAGGTCCTGAGCCGCGGCGCAGCCGATGACGGCATCCGCATTGCGATTGCTGCGATCATCCTGCTCATCTCGCTCATCGGCGGGCGCATCGTGCCGAGCTTCACCAACAATTGGTTGACACGGAACAACCCTGGCCGCTCGCCGATCCCATTCTCGCGCTTCGATGCGGTAACCCTTGTCGCCAGTGCGCTGGCGCTGGCGAGCTGGATCGTCGTTCCCGATCATGTCGTCACCGGTGCGCTGCTCCTGCTCGCGGGGCTCGTGCAGCTCGTTCGCCTCGCGCGCTGGGCGGGGGACCGCACGATCGCGGACCGTCTCGTGCTCGTCCTGCATGTCGCTTATGCCTTCCTGCCGCTGGGCTTCCTGTTGCTTGGTGCCTCGCGATTGTCGTCGGACGTGCCGGCGAGCGGCGGCCTGCATGCCTGGACCGCGGGCGCCGCCGGTTTGATGATGCTCGCGGTGATGACGCGCGCGAGTCTTGGCCACACCGGCCGGCCGCTCATTGCAAGCGCGGCCACGCAGACGATTTACGCCCTGGCCGTCGTCGCCGCGCTGTTGCGCATTGCTGCCGCCTGTGTCGGCGCCACCGCGCTGTTGCATGCGGCGGGTTTTGCGTGGATCGCTGCGTTCGGTGGTTTCATCGTCGTCTACGGACCACTGCTGACACGTCAGCGTCCGGCTTGGATCGAGGCGCGCTGCTAGCGCGGCGCTGCGACCTACGGGCAACCCCATATATGGTGATGACCTGAATACCGCGGTGTCGTGTTCTCACGCATGCTCGCTCCATCGAACATGAGGAGCCGAGCATGCAGATCCAGACCGCCGCTGTTGCCTCGCGTCGCCAAAGTCTCCGTCCGGCCGCGTCGACGAAGGCGTTCAGCAGCCCGCTGAGCATGATGGGCGCTGCGATGCGCTTTGCCGCCAAGGAAGAGATTTACGGCGAGAACGAGCCGGCGGAGTACATCTACCAGGTGATCAGCGGCACCGTCCGCACCTCCAAGATTTTGAACGACGGCCGCCGCCAGATCGGCGCATTCTACGGCCCGGGCGATGTGTTCGGCCTCGAGACCGGCAATCGTCATGCCTATTCGGCGGAGCCTGTCACCGCCGCCAAGGTGCTGGTCGTCAAGCGCAGCGCAGTCGCGGCCGCTGCCGCGCGCGACGTTGAGCTTTCGCAGCAGCTCTGCGCCTGGACCGGGCGCGAGCTCACCCGCTTTCAGGAGCACATCCTGTTGCTGGTGAAGACGGCACAGGAGCGCGTCGCAGGCTTCCTTCTCGCGCGCGCAGCCGGCGTCGCCGGCAACGAAATCGAGTTGCCGATGTCGCGGCAGGATATCGCCGACTATCTCGGGCTCACGATCGAGACCGTGTCGCGGACGATCACCCATTTCCAGAGCAAAGCGGCGATCGAGCTTCCCACCGCGCGCCGCATCGTGTTGCGCAATCGCGCGGCGCTGAGCCGGCTCAATTCGTGACCTTGATCGGCGCGTTCGCGAGCCCGTTTCGACCTTGACCTGCGTCAACGACGAGGCTGGCGCCAGAATCGATTTTGCAGATCGCGAGAGAATGAGGTCGGTCGATGAGGGCGGCACACGGCAAATCAAAAATCATGACACTGGGCGAGGGCGGGTTGGCGCTGGCGATGGCGGCGCTGGCCTTCGTTTCCGTCGTGATCGCCGCCAAGGCCTATACGCCCGAATATGCGTTTCACGCCTACTTGTTCGCGGCTGCAAGCGTCGCGGCGGTGTTCGCCATCGTCAACCGCTACTATGAGCGTCCTCTGGAGCTGCCGCCGCTCGAGATCGACGGCAAGCCCAACTACAACTACGGCCCAGTCAAGTTCGCCTCGATTGCCGCGCTGTTCTGGGGCATCGCCGGTTTCACCGTCGGCCTTTATGCCGCGCTCGAGCTCGCCTTTCCGGTGCTGAATTTTGATCTGCCCTGGATCACCTTCAGCCGCATTCGGCCGTTGCACACCTCGGCGGTGATTTTCGCCTTCGGCGGCAATGTGCTCCTCGCCACCTCGTTCTATGTCGTGCAGCGGACCTGCCGCGCACGGCTCGCCGGCGACCTGGCGCCCTGGTTCGTCGTGCTCGGCTACAATTTCTTCATCCTCATTGCCGGCACCGGCTATCCGCTCGGCATCACGCAGTCGAAGGAATATGCCGAGCCGGAATGGTACGCCGATCTCTGGCTCACCGTGGTGTGGGTCGTCTATCTGCTCGTCTATCTCGGCACCATCATGCGGCGCAAAGAGCCGCACATCTATGTCGCCAGCTGGTTCTATCTCGCCTTCATCGTCACCATCGCGGTGCTGCATCTCGGCAACAATCCGGCGATCCCCATCTCCATCTTCTCGTCCAAGTCGTACATCGCGTGGAGCGGCGTGCAGGATGCGATGGTGCAGTGGTGGTACGGCCACAACGCGGTGGGCTTCTTTCTCACCGCCGGCTTTCTCGCCATCATGTACTACTTCATTCCCAAGCGCGCCGAGCGGCCGGTCTATTCCTACCGGCTGTCGATCATCCATTTCTGGGCGCTGATCTTTCTCTATATCTGGGCCGGTCCGCATCACCTGCACTACACCGCGCTGCCCGACTGGGCGCAGACGCTGGGCATGACCTTCTCGGTGATGCTGTGGATGCCGTCCTGGGGCGGCATGATCAACGGGCTGATGACGCTCTCCGGCGCCTGGGACAAGCTGCGCACCGATCCGGTGCTGCGCATGATGGTGGTGTCGGTCGCCTTCTACGGCATGTCCACCTTCGAAGGCCCGCTGATGTCCATCAAGTCGGTGAACTCGCTGTCGCACTACACCGACTGGACCATCGGCCACGTGCATTCGGGCGCGCTCGGCTGGGTCGCCTACGTCTCCTTCGGCGCGCTCTATTGCCTGGTGCCCTGGGTTTGGAATCGCACGCTGTATTCGCTCAAGCTGGTCAACTGGCACTTCTGGATCTCGACCATCGGCATTGTGCTCTACATCTCCGCGATGTGGGTGTCCGGCATCCTGCAAGGACTGATGTGGCGCGCCTACACCTCGCTCGGCTTCCTCGAATATTCCTTCGTCGAGAGCGTCGAGGCGATGCATCCCTTCTATGTCATCCGCGCGCTTGGTGGTGCTTTGTTCCTCGCCGGCGCGCTGCTGATGGTTTGGAATATCTACAAGACCATCGCCGGCGTTCCTGCCGCCGCTCCTCTCGCGGCTCCCGTGCCCGCTGTCGCGACGGTGCGCGCAGTTTTCCCCACCTGAGGTCGCCCGCATGTCGCTCTGGTCGAAACACGCCGTCTTCGAGAAGAACTCGATCGTCCTCTTGATCGGCATCCTTATCGTCATCGCCATCGGCGGGCTCGTCGAGGTGGCGCCGCTGTTCTATCTCAAGAACACCATCGAGAAGGTCGACGGCGTGCGGCCTTACACGCCGCTCGAGCTCGCCGGGCGCAACATCTATGTGCGCGAGGGCTGTTACAATTGTCACTCGCAGATGATTCGCGCGCTGCGCGACGAGGTCGAGCGCTACGGTCACTACTCGCTCGCCGCCGAGAGCATGTATGACCGGCCATTCCAGTGGGGCAGCAAGCGCACCGGCCCGGATCTCGCCCGTGTCGGCGGCAAATATTCCGACGACTGGCACCGCGATCACCTGGAGTCGCCGAAATCGGTTGTGCCGGGCACGGTGATGCCCGCCTATCCGTGGCTGGCGCGAACCGAGCTCGACTACGACCACATCGCCGACGACCTGAAGGTGCAGGCGGTGCTCGGCGTTCCCTATACGCAGGCGATGATCGAGCGCGCCAAGGCCGATGTCGTCGCCCAGGCGACGCCCGACCACCCCGATGCGGCCGATCTCGTCAAGCGCTACCCGAACGCACAAGCGCGCGACTTCGACGGCGATCCCGCGCGGATCACCGAGGCCGATGCGCTGATCGCCTATCTGCAGATGCTCGGCACGCAGGTCGATTTCAAGCGCTTCGACGATAAAGCCAACGTGCGGTGAGGGCGGTCATGGATCAGACCTACATGGCGCTCGCGCATTTCGCCCAGACCTGGGGGCTCGCCTATTTCGTCATCGTCTTCGTTGCCGCCATGGCCTACGCGCTGTGGCCATCACGGCGCGCGCAGTTCGATCAGGCGGCGCGCATGCCGCTGCGGGAGGATTAGGGAATGTCCGCCATCCAGCCTCACCGCGAGATCGATCCCATCACCGGGACGCCCACGACCGGCCATGACTGGGACGGCGTGCGCGAGCTCAACACCCCGCTGCCGCGCTGGTGGCTCTGGGTGTTCTACGCCACCATCGTCTTCTCCATCGGCTATTGGGTCGTCTATCCGGCCTGGCCGCTGATCTCCTCCGCGAGCAACGGCGTGATCGGCTGGAATTCGCGCAGCGCCGTGATGGGCGAGCTCGATGCGCTTAGGACGCAGCGCGCGCCGATGATGGACAAGCTTGCCGCCGCCTCGCTCGGCGAGATCGAAAACGATCCGACGCTGCTCGACTTCGCCCGCGCCGTCGGCAGGCGCGTGTTCGCCGACAATTGCGCGCCATGCCACGGCGCCGGCGGCGGTGGCGCCAAGGGTTATCCCAATCTCAACGACGACGACTGGCTATGGGGCGGCAAGCTCGACGACATCGCGCTTACCATCACCCATGGCGCGCGCTCGGGCGACGACAAAGGACGCGTCGGCAGCATGCCGGCCTTCGGCCGCGACGGCATGCTCAAGGACGCGGAGATCTCCGCGGTCGCCGATTTCGTACGCTCGCTGTCCGGCCTCGTTCCCGCGAGCACCAACGTTGCCACCGGCAAGAAGGTCTTCGCCGACAACTGCGCCGCTTGCCATGGCGAGGACGGCAAGGGCAATCGCGAGCTCGGCGCGCCCAATCTCACCGACGCGATCTGGCTCTATGCGTCCGACAAGGCGACCATCGTGGATGGCATCCGCAACGGACGTGGCGGCGTCATGCCGGCCTGGGGCGCTCGCCTCGATCCGACGACGATCAAGGCGCTCGCCGTCTTCGTGCACACGCTCGGCGGCGGGGAAAAGTGAGCAGCCGTGTCCGAGGCAACCCCGCAGCTCCTCGCGCTGGTCAAGGAGGCCGAGCTTCCGCCATCGGCTGAGCTCGACGACGACGTGCCGCTCTACGCGGCGCGCAAGAAGATTTACCCGCAAACGGTCAAAGGCACCTTCCGCACCGTCAAATGGGCGGTGCTATTCGTCACCCTCGGCATCTACTACCTGCTGCCGTTCGTGCGCTGGCATCGCGGCGCCAGCGCGCCGGACCAGGCGGTGCTCGTCGATCTTGCCAACCGCCGCTTCTATTTCTTCTTCATCGAGATCTGGCCGCAGGAGGTCTACTACATCACCGGGCTCCTGATCCTTGCGGCCATGGTGCTGTTCCTGATGAACGCGGTCGCCGGGCGCGTCTGGTGCGGTTATCTCTGCCCGCAGACGGTGTGGACCGATCTGTTCTTCGCCATCGAGCGCTTCATCGAGGGCGACCGGCGCGAGCGCATCCGCCGCGACAATGAGCCATGGACGCTCGCCACTTACGCCACCAAGGCGGCGAAGCATTTCGTCTGGCTCATCGTCGCCTGGTGGACCGGCGGCGCCTGGGTGCTCTACTTCGCCGACGCTCCGACGCTGGTGAAGGACCTGCTGCTGTTTCAGGCGCCGCTTGTCGCCTATGCCTGGATCGGCATTCTCACCTTCACCACCTACGCGCTCGCCGGCCACATGCGCGAGCAGGTCTGTCTCTATATGTGCCCGTGGCCGCGCATCCAGGGCGCGCTGACCGACGAATATGCGCTCAACGTCACCTACCGCTACGACCGCGGTGAGCCGCGTTGTTCGGTGAAGAAGAGCGTGCAACTGCGCGCCACGGGCGAGCCCGCCGGCGACTGCGTCGACTGCCTGCAATGCGTGCATGTGTGCCCGACCGGCGTCGACATCCGCGGCGGCGCCAATTTCGGCTGCGTCCAGTGCGGGCTGTGCATCGACGCCTGCGATGCGGTGATGGCGAAGCTCGGCCGTCCGGCGCGGCTCATCGCCTATGACACCGATGTGAACATCAAGCGCCGGACGCAGGGCCAAAAGCCGTTCCTGCGCATCGTGCGCCTGCGTACCGCGCTCTATGCCGCGATCATCGCCGTGGTCGGCGGCGTCATGCTCTACACGCTGGCCACGCGGCAGACCGAGGCGCTTGCGGTCATCCACGATCGCAATCCGATCTTCGTGCGCCTTTCCGACGGCGAGCTGCGCAATGCTTACACAGTGCGCGTGCTCAACAAGATGCTGCATCCGCGCGTGTTCACGCTGTCGGTCGACGGGCTCGATGATTTCAAGCTTGAGATCGTCGGTGAGCCGGCCGGCAGCAAGTTTCATATGATCGAGGTCGGCTCCGACCAGACCCGCGAGCTGCGTCTGCTGGTCACCAGCAGGCAGAAGCTCGCGCCTGGCGAGGCTATTCCGCTGACCTTCACCGCTTTCGATGGCCGTTACGGCGAGCACGCCACGGCGGTCGATTATTTTCGCGGGCCATAGGAGGCTGAGATGGACAGCATCGCGCACGCAGCCGCGCACCGGCGCCAAGTCAGACAGCTCACCGGATGGATGGTGCTACTTTATCTCCTGGTGTTCTTCGGCATTATCTTCGCCGTCAACGCCTACATGGCCTATGCCGCGACCTCGACCTTCGGCGGGCTGGAGACGGCGAGCTCGTACCAAGCCGGCTTGAGTTTCGCGCGCGAGATCGAGCGTGCCGACGCGCAGGAGGCGCGGCATTGGCAGGTCGATGCGACCCTTCGGCCCGCGGGTGACGGCAACATGCGTGTCGATCTCACGGCGCGCGACGCCTCCGGACTGCCGCTCGACGGTCTCGATTGTTCACTCACCTTCGTGCATCCGACCGACCGCACATTCGACCACCAGGTGGCGATGCGTGCGCACGGCGACGGCCGTTTCCGCGGCGGCGTCGCGGCCGCGCCCGGACAGTGGGACCTCATCATCGAGCTCTCGCGCAATGGCGAGCGCCTGTTCCGCTCCAGGAACCGCGTCGGAATCCGGTGAGGGCCATGCCCGAAGCGCTCGATCTCTCTCACTATATTAAGCAGGGCGACGGTGGGCGGGCGCATCTCGACCTCGCCGTCGACGGCGTGGTCTGCGCCGCCTGCATCCACCGCATCGAGGACAGCCTGCGCCAGCTTCCGGGAGTAGTGGCGGCGCGGCTCAATTACACGAACCGCCGCCTGGCGGTGGATTGGCGGCAAAGCGAGCTCAATGCGGGAGAGGTGATCGAGACGCTCGGTCGCATCGGCTATCGCGCCTACCCCTTCGTCCCCGAGCGCAGCGAAGCCGAGGAGGCGCGGCGCGCGCGCTGGCTCCTCAAATGCCTCGGCGTTGCCGGCTTCGCGGCCATGAACATCATGCTGCTCTCGGTCTCGGTGTGGTCGGGTGAGGGAAGCGACATCACCGGCGAGACGCGCGACTTCTTTCATTGGCTCTCGGCGCTCATCGCGCTGCCGGCAGCGGCCTATGCGGGACAGCCGTTCTTCCGCAGCGCGATTGCCGCTTTGCGCGCGCGCTCGCTCAACATGGATGTGCCGATCTCGCTCGGCGTCGTGCTGGCGCTCGGGCTGTCGGTGGTCGAGACCATGCGCCACGCCGAGCACGCCTATTTCGATTCCGCGATCATGCTGCTGTTCTTCCTGCTCTGTGGCCGCACCCTCGACCACGCCATGCGGCGCAAGACCCGCGCGGTGGCTGGCAATCTCGCTGCCCTGAAGGCCGAGTTCGCGCGCAGGTTCACGGAGAGCGGCGAAATCGTGCGCGTGCCCGCCGCCGTGCTCAAGCCCGGCGATCGCATCCTGGTGCGTTCCGGCGAGCGCGTGCCGGCCGATGGCGTCATCCTCGGCGGCCGCTCCGAGATCGACGAGAGCCTGATCACCGGCGAGACAGCGCGCCGCGACGTGGCCGCAGGCGCCGCGCTCTATGCCGGCAGCCTGAATTTCTCCGGCGCCTTGACGCTGAAGGTGACCGCTGCCGGGGGAGGCTCGCTGATCGATGAGATCGAGCGCCTGCTCGATAACGCCGTTGCGGCGAAATCCAAGGCGCTGCGGCTCGCCGACCGCGCCGCGCGGCTCTATGCACCGATGGTGCATTTGACCGCGGCGCTGACGCTCGTCGGCTGGCTGATCGCCGGCGCCACGCTGCACGATGCCATCGTCACCGCCATCGCGGTCCTCATTATTACTTGTCCGTGCGCGCTGGCGCTGGCTATTCCCGCGGTGCAGGTGGTCGCCTCCGGCGCGCTGTTCCGCGGCAATGTCATTCTCAACGCGGGAGACGCCATCGAGCGCCTGGCCGAGGTCGACACCATCGTCTTTGACAAGACCGGTACGCTGACACTGCCCGAGCCGCGGCTTGCCGACGACGGCGCTGTGGCGTCCGAGACCTTGCACGAGGCCGCGCGCCTGGCGCTGAGCAGCCGGCATCCCTTGGCCGCCGCGCTCGCGCGCGCTGCGCAGGAACGCGTTCCTTTCGTTGCTGCCGTCGAGGAGCCGGGGCAGGGCGTGCGCGCGCTGCTCGGCGGTGGCGAAGCGCGCCTCGGCAGCGCCGCGTTCTGCGGCATCGATGCGGATGCGACAGACCACGAGCCCGGGACCTCGCTGATCTATTTCGCTCATGGCGAGACGCATGCGGTGTTCCGCATCAGCCAGTCGCTGCGGCCGGATGCGCTCGACACCGTGCGCGCGTTGGCCGCGCGTGGCCTCGACCTGCATATCTTCTCGGGCGACCGTGCCGCGGCAGTGGAGCCGATCGCGCAGGCCCTCGGCATCGGCCGATGGCGCGGCGGGTTGAAGCCGGCGGACAAGATCGCTGCCATCGCGGCGTTGAAAGCACAGGGCCGCCGTGTGCTGATGGTCGGTGACGGCCTCAACGACGCCCCGGCGCTTGCGGCGGCGCATGTCTCGCTGTCGCCCATCAGCGCCGCCGACGTCACCCAGGCCCAGGCCGACGCCGTGTTCCTCGGCGAGCGGCTGCGCCCGGTGTTCGACTGCATCGACATCTCACGCCGGGCGCGCGCCTTGATGCGGCAGAACCTCTGGCTCGCCGTGATCTACAACACCGTCGCCGTGCCGGTCGCGATCGCCGGCACCATCACGCCGCTGATCGCTGCGCTCGCCATGTCGGGCTCTTCGCTGCTGGTCACGCTCAATGCACTGCGGCTGCGGCTTCGCACGCCACAGCATGCGGCAAGCGAGGCTTCGGCGGTGGCGATGTGGAGCGGCGGATGCTGTGGTTGAAACGATCAGCGAGGCGAGCATGAACGTGCTCATCTATCTCGTTCCCATGGCGCTCGGTCTCGGGCTCACCGGGCTGTTCGCATTTCTCTGGTCGTTGAAGAGCGGCCAGTACGACGACGTCGAGGGCGCGGCGTTGCGGATCCTGCAGGACGATGATCTCGCCGCAAAGGAGACACGCTAATGCGTCTGAAGGTTTTGCCCGGCGTTTGCTCGCTGGCCGTGCTGCTGTCCCTTGCGAGTGTGGCGCATGCGCAAACCTCGCCCGCAGAGCAGCGCGGCCGGACATTGGCGCGCGCCAATTGTGCGCGCTGTCACGCGATCGACAAGGTGAGCCCGAGCCCGCTCAAGCTCGCGCCGCCGTTTCGCACGCTGCATCTGCGTTATCCAGTGGAGACGCTGGAGGAAGCGCTCGGCGAGGGCATCGTCACCGGTCATCCGAACATGCCGGAGTTTCGCTTCGAGCCTGACCAGGTTGGTGATTTCATCGCCTTTCTGAAATCCCTCGAACGATAGCTCGCCGTGGCGCGAATCGTCATCATTCAAGGCCATCCCGATGCCGATCCGGGCCGGTTTTGTCGCGCTTTGGCGAAGGCCTACGGCAACGGTGCCGGCGCGAAGGGACACGAGGTGCACGTTATCGACATCGCTACGCTGGACTTCCCGGTGCTTCGCTCGCGACAGACTTGGGAGAGTGACACGCCGCCGCCGCCTGGCATTGACGCTGCACAAGCCGCCATCCAGGCGGCGGAGCACTTGGTTTTCATTTTTCCTTTGTGGCTCGGAACGCTGCCAGCGCTCCTGAAGGCCTTTTGCGAACAAGTGTTTCGCCCCGGCTTTGCCTTTGCCGCCAAAGGCAGCGCATTGCGTGCGCGGCTCGGCGGTCGCAGCTCGCACACCATCGTGACTATGGGAATGCCGGCATGGGTCTATCGTCTCTGGTTCGGCGGTCATGGTCTGAGGAGCTTCCAGCAAGGCATTCTTCGGTTTGTCGGCATCAGGCCCAACCGGCTGACGCTGATCGGCTCCATCGAGGCCACGACCGAGGCGCAGCGCGCCCGATGGCTCGCGCGCGTCAAGACGCTGGGCGAGCGGGCCCGCTGAGCTGAACGGCCGGGTTCGAACGCACGTTGACCGCGAAGAGAACATTCGACGTCGTGTGTTCTTGATTGATAGTAGCTCGCAAATGGATTGCCGCCGCGCGCGTGCTTGTACGCCGGGTGCGTACATCCTACGGTGGCATCCGCTTTTGCAGCATCCAGCCAGGCGCATGATTATTGCCTCTCGGATTGTTCGGCTTGTCGTGGGTATCGTCGCGCTGGCGGCCTTACCGGCGATTGCCTATGGGCAGGGGCTGACGCTCGGAAATATGGCGGCCGCTTTGAAGACGCCGCTGCTGGTCCCCATTCGGCCATTCGACGAACGCGCGATGGCCCCCGGTACGCCCGTGTTCGGGGTTGCGGCGGAGCAATTCCACGGCATCGATATCTTGCGCGTCGGTGAGTTCAAAACCTGCTCAGTTGATAATCCGCACCAATGGTTCCGAGGCAAAGCGGTTGTCGTCACCTTCAGTTCGCAAGGTGGCGCGGAGCTGGAAGATCTCCGCGGCTTTCTCGGAGCGCCAGCCGGTTCGATGAACGGCGTTGACAATGTCGACGTCAAGCTCGACGCGTCGTCTCTCCACACTCCCTATCCGCATGCGCAGCACAATTTTACCAAGGCCTTGAGCGGCGCAAATTGCGCGGCAAGAGACGAACGCGCCAAGGTCGCGATGATCGTTCGCCCGGTCATCGCCGACATCAGCCTGACGTTCACCGGCCGCGGTTTGACGCGGCGTCAGGCAGCCGCCTTCATCTCGAAAGCGGACCCGGCTCCCGACGTTGCCACGGATGGCACGTCTTTCAAGGTCGTCCTGTTGCACCGTCTCGTGGCGCTGCGGTTGGCAGAGTCCCCTTGATTCCCAGGACGGCCGAAAGATATAGTTGCATTGATCATGTTTGCGATTTGGGGGTGTATCGTGAACCGTCATCTTGTTGCGTGCGCGCTTGCGGTATCAGCTCTGACATTCGATGCAGCGCAGTCCGCTGAAGTCTTCTATGAAAACTTTTCCAACTCGATCCGTGCTGTATACGGCTCCAATTGGGCAGTTTTCATCCCATTCACCGCACCACCCGCGCCTGCCGATGACGCCAACCGGATAGGCGAAACCTATCCCGGTCACTTGTGGAATTTCACGTCGACAAAGACGTCGAAGGGCGGCACCGTCTATGAGCAGGCGGACAGCTACTGCCCGGGATCACAAACGCCGAAACCTTTTCCCGGGGGCGGGGCGGTTTTCAAGGACTTTCAGGATCTCACACAGTTCAAGTTGACGGGCGACATCACGATCGGGCCCGTCAAGATCAGCGCGCTTGACGCCGAGTACTTGAAGTCGGTGAAGACCGACATCGCCTCGGTGAAGCGGATGTATCTGCCTGGGGGTAACGTGCTCAAGGCCGCCGTGAAGACTGCGGTGAGCGCATGCGGTCCTGATTACTTTTATGCCGTTACCGGTGTCTTGATGGGCAAACCCACCATCACCGTCACTTTCGATCGAAGCGTGGATGCCGGCATTGCTGCTAACATCTCGAGCAAGATCTCGTTTAACCTGGGCGTTCACGCGCACGTCGTTCAGTATGGCACGGCTGATAAGCCGTTGATCATTCAAACCGACGATGTTGAGATTTTCGCGGTCCAGGCGGTTCCAGTCGCGACGCTGAAGTAAGACGATGCGGCGCGCACGCGCTCTGCGGGCTGCAATCCTGGGCCTGTGCTGTTTCGTGGGGGCCTGCGCCCCCGCGCCGACGTTGCGCAGTGTCCTGAAGGACTACTATCCCGGCTACGATCAACTGTCGCCGGCCTCGGGCGTGCTTCTGGACGAAGGCCGTTACGATTACCTGCCGGGTAACATCATCGCGCTTGAGCTTGCCAATCCAAGGACCGCCACCGCGGCGGCCAATTGGAACGAACAATCGTCCATGTATTGTCCGACCAATATTCCGCTCTCCGCCCTCGGAGCGACCAAGCGAAAAGATATTCACGTCATCCGCGACTTCGATTTTTCCGTGCGACGGGCGCTCGGCCTGAAGAAGGCAAAGGCCGACCTCAATCTGGAGGACAACGAGCTGGAAGTCCTGCGCAGGGTCGAGATCTCGGTTTCGTCGGCTCGCATTTATCGGCTGCGGCCGGGTCAGAAGCCGAAGTTCGACCCCGACTGCCTGACCTCCCTCGCGGGACGACCGGACTTGGCACGGTTGCGCAGCGTTCTTGCCGGTGACGTGCGCGTGAATGTCATCTTCAAGGACGATGTCAGCCTCCTTGCCAAGCTTGCGGTCTCGAACAAGATCCTGGCCAATCTCGGCTTTGGCTATGTTCGTGGCTTGAGCATGGACTACACGGCGACCAACATGGTTTTTGCCGCGCGCGTGCGCCCATCGAAGAGTACGGTGTTGTCGCGGCGCTAGGTCGTGCGGGGCACGAACTCCCTGGCCCTGTTGGCGACGTGTTGGCAACTGCAAAAAATTGACGCGAGGCCACGACCGAGGCGCAGCGCACCGGATGGCTGGCGCGCATCAGGGCGCTGGGCGAGCGGGCCCGCTGCGCTCAACGTCGGGCTGGAAACGCGAATCTGCGTAGATCGCGAAGAGAACATTCGAGGTCGTGTGTTCTTGATTGATAGTAGCTCGCAAGTGGATTGCGAACGCGTTGCGTACAAGCAGCGAACGCCATGAAAAAGTGATGGGCGCGGCACGCGCAAATGGATTGATCCAGGTCAATGTCAGGCCGGCGATCGCGCCGATGATTTATGAAGAGTATTCAAAGTAGGGAATCTAAGTCTCTAGCAAAACATCGTCGACGAGAAAGGGCATCCGACATGACCCGTCAAGCTCAAGTCGATCGAGAGCGCCTCGCCCGGCTCCTGGGGCTTTCCGACAATGAATTCCTAGCCTTCATCGCCGCCAATCTCGATGGACCGGAGCTGCTCGCCCAACGTCTGCAACGCTGCGGCTTTACCGTCGACCAGGTTGCGCAGGTCGAGCCCGACTTCCTGCGCATGCTTTGCATCAATTGCAACGCCTGCGCAGCGCGCGCGCAATGCATGATCGGCTTGAACGGCGGTCCTGACGATTCCGACGCCGACGATTGGCGGGATTACTGCGGCAATGTCGGGCTGCTCAGCGTCGTCAGCGCACTCTTGGCGTGTTCGGCGACGCGACGCTGAACGGTCGAAGCATGGAGGCACACATGTGGATTACTTTGTTTGCCATTGCCATGGCCATCTCGATCGGCCTCACCGTTGCGGCAGTGAGGATGCATGATCGCCTCGATCTGCACCGTCGCGTGCGCAGGCGCGGAGATCTCGAAATGGTGCCGGCCGGCTGGCCCAGGATTGCCGCATTGCCCGCCCAATCGCACCAACGCGGCATCCGGGCGCTGCAAATTGTCGGTCGTGTCGATCGCGCGGTAGCACGGCTGCAGGTCATGTCGACGATGATGGAGCGCCTCGGATTCTACCGGAGTTCCGCACCCGCGCTCGCCGAGCTCGATCTCAATGCGGTCGTGCGGACTTGCCAAAAGTGCACTGCCGAGGCGGCTTGCCGATCTTGGCTCGCCGACGCCGGCAAAGAGGCGCCGTGCACGGCGCCGCCGTTCTGCCCGAATGCCGGCCGCTTCGAGCGCGCCATCAATGCGTGCGCGGCGGCATAGCGCGGATTATCGACGTGCGTCGGCGTAGCCGATGAAGCTCAGGTACGAGGCCAGTGCATCGATCTGCGCGGCCGAAAGCTTGCGCGCGACGCTCGGCATCGGATGCAGGGCGGTCGCGTGATAGCCGCCGGCCCACTGCTCCAGGCGCCGTTTCAGATACTCGTAAGAGAGGCCGCCGAGGCGCGGAATGGCCGCAATGCCTTCGCCATTGGGCCCATGGCAGACGACGCAAGCCACGATGTTGGCTTCCGGCGCTCCGGTTTGATAGATCGCGCGGCCGGTGGCGACGAGCTCGTCGCGCCCGTCGGCGGCGGCCCGCGGCGGCAACGTCGCGAAGTAAGCGGCGAGATCGCGCGCGAGCTGCGCATCGAGATTGGCAGCCGCGCCCCACATGTATTGCTTCGATTCGGGATTGTCGCGCGTGTGCGACTTGAAGCTCGCAAGCTGTTGCTCGAGATAGGCGCGGCGCTGGCCGGCGAGGCGAGGCGCGGGCGTGTAGCCCTGCGCCGAGGAGCCATGGCACCAGGTGCAATTGCGCGCCGCCGGATCTTCGGCCGAGCACGCGCCGGACAGCATCAGCGAAGCGATCAGCGCGAGGAGGGCGGTGCTTGATCCGGTGAGCTTCATGACGCGCGCTTTCCCAGCCTAACGGAGATAACTGACATACGCGGCGACGGCCTCAACCTGTGCCTTGGTCAGGCTGTGCGCCACCGGCTCCATGATCAACGACGTATCCGGCTTGCCGCGCAGCTGTCCGCGCTCCTCGCTCCAGTGCGCCAGCTTGCTCGCGACGTAGTCGGGAAGTTGACCGGCCAATCGCGGGATCTGACCGCTGCCTTTGGCTTCGGGGCCGTGGCAGGCGGCACAGGCAGCGATATTGGCTTCCGGTACGCCGTTCTCGAAGATCGTGCGGCCGGCATCGACCAGGCGCTTGCTGCCGCCGCTGAGCGGCCGCGGATTCAAGCGCGCGAAGCTCGCGACCAGGCCGTCGATCATCGAGGGCTGCAGCGCATGCGCGACATTGAACATGATGTTGTTGGTCCGCCGGCGCTCGATGAAGGCCTGCAGCTGGTTCTTGATGTAATCCGGTTGCTGACCCGCGAGCCGCGGGATCGGGTAGAAGCCGTGATAGCCCTGGCCGGATACGCCGTGGCAGTCCTGGCAATAGCTGAGCTTGGCTGCGAGCTCGTCGCTGGCCAGCGCCGGGCTCGCCAGCGCGATGGCGAGCGGCAGCGCCTGCAGCGCGCATCGCACCCGCACCATGCCCGTCGCCGGTCTACTCGAGGGTGCTGACATAGGCTGCTACCGCTTTGATCTGCGCTTGCGTCAATCCGTGGGCGATCGGCTCCATGATCGCCTGCGGATCGGTGTCGGATGGACTCTGGCCGCGTTCCTGCCGCCAATGCGTGAGCTTGTTGAAGACGTAATCGTGCAGCTGCCCCGCCAAGCGCGGGAACTGTCCGTCGCCTTTGGCGTCGGCACCGTGGCAGGTGGCGCATGCCGGGATGTCGTTCCCGGCGACGCCTTGATCGAAGATCTTCTTGCCATCCGCGACCAGCGCCTTCGGCGCGCCGCCGAGCGGCTTTGGATTGAGCTCGTGGAAGCTCTTGGCCAAGGCTTCGGCCATGCCCGGGTGCAGCTCGTGCGCGACGTTGAACATGATGTTGTTCGTCCGCCGGTGCTCGATGAAGGCATGCACCTGGTTGAGCAGGTACTCCTCCTGCTGTCCGGCGAGCCGTGGGATCGGATAGTAGCCGCGAAAACCCTGGCCCGAGACGCCGTGACAGGTCTTGCAGTAGTGCAGCTTGGCGTCGAGTGCGGCTTTGGTCACGGCGGGCGGCGCGGCGTTCTGCGCCTGCGGGCTCGCCGTGGCGGCAAGGGTGATCGCCGCCGAGCAGAGCAGCAGGCCGAGCGCTTTCGGCAGCATCGCGTTCTTTGTTCTCTTCGTGCTCATCGCTGTCTCGTCAGCTCGACGCCCGATCCATTGTCCCGATCACATCGCGAACCAGAGATACGCAAACAGCGTGTTGTTGCTGTGCGCGAACACCGAGTCGCCGTCGAAGCGGTTGTAATAGGTGTATTGCAGCCCGACGCGCATATTGGCCCACGGCCAACCCGGCGCCTTGCTCGAGACGAACGGGATGTAGGCCAGCTCGAAGATAAAGCCGTTGCTGTTCGGGTCGGTCTGCGCTGTTCCCGACGGGTCGAACTGGCTGACCAGGCCGCCATACAGCAACGGATCGGTCGAGCCCTTGGTGTTGAAATACTGCGTGGTGAACACGACGCGATTATCGTTGCCGTAGGCCAGCGAGCCTTCCAGCCTCAATGTGTCCAGGCGATTTGACGCATTGCTCGAGCCGCCGGCGTTGAACGTGGCATCGAGCTTTTGATCCTCGTGGATATAGGTGCCGCGCAGCGTGAACCAGTAATTCGAGCCGCGATACTGGTACTGCAGGTCGACGGCAGTGTCAGTGAAGCGATCGTTGAACGGGAGGAACGCCGGGATCTGGAATCCGTTGGCGTCCATCTGCGTCGTGTCCCACTGCTGCAGGCGCGTCTGCATCCCGTAGGCGCCGAGCATCAGCCAGTGGTTGCCCCAATGCGGCTCGAGTGCAATGCGCCAATAGGGCGCGACACCGCTGATCATGCCGACCGCATACGGATCGATCCCGAGCTTGGGTTGCGCGCTGAAGCTGACCGAGCGGTAGCCGGTCAGCTCGAGATAGAGCAGATCATTGATCAAGGTGTAGGCGCCGACACCGATCACGTGGCCTGGCCCGAGGCCTCCGTCGATCAGCGTCGCGGTTGCAGGCCGTGGCCCGCTAAAGCCGACGGCAAAGGGAAATTTCCACGCCGGCGTCGTGTTCCACAGATCCTGCACCGAGGGATTGTTGTTGGCGGTGATGCCGAAGACCACGTCCGTGCCGCGGATGTTGAACGTGTTCGCATAACGCACGTCCGTGTTGTCCCACGACCACTGGAAGGTCTGAAACGGATCGCAGGCGGTGCCGCTGCCGAATGGATCGGCACAGCCCGGATTGGCCGCGTAAGGTGCGCCGAACGGCGCACCGTTATAAGTGACTTGAGCGAACGCGCCGATGTGATCGGTGATCGCGCCGCCATAGAAGAAGCTGAGCGGCGCGACGGAAAGTGTGTCGTTGCACGGATACGGGCCGCCGCACGGCGGCACTTGCGAGGTTTGCGTGTGCGTATAGCCGCCGGTCGCCATGAACGAGATCGGCGGCACCCAGATGTCGCTTTGCCCGCCGCTGGGTTGGGCGTTGGCGGCTGAAGCGGGAGTCTTCGGCTTGTCGCTCAGCGAATCGACATAAGCGTCCAGCGGGTCGACCTTCGGTCGGGTAAAGAAGGAAAATGGGGTGGTCCGATAGGGACCGCCACCGACCGTGTAGCCGAGCAGCTTGAACCTGCGTCCATATGGTGTGAGGCCGGGAAAGTCGGTGTGGCAGGTGCCGCAGGGCTGTCCGGTCTGGCGCGCGAAGCTCGGCAGCGCCTCCGCCGGTGAAGTCATCGCGGCGCCGAAGAGAAACAGCGCGCAGACGACGATTGCCACCCCGACCGCAGCCGCGACCTCGGCGAGGCGGTCGATAGACCAAGAGCTACGATCGGCGGTTGCCGCACGCCACGCACAGCTCATCGCACGTCCCCCGAAACGCCACGCACTGAGCTTGCCGTGATGCTAAGTCCGCGAATTGATCCAGGTCAACGGGAATGCACAATAACGAACATAAGAACGAAGATAAGAACGAAGATAAGAACGAGCGCCATATTTGAGCAACTGGAGGTTGCGCGAGCGCGCCAGAGCATTCCCATACCTTACCGGACAAGTCCTCCCTGACCCGTCCGGTTTCACTGGCCCCGGGGCGTGAGCGCCGGGGCCCTTTCATGTCTGCTTTTCCTGTTGACCTGCGTCAAAGGCGCGCCTGCCCGCGCGCCTAGACTTTGATCAATCAATGGAGGATGCGATGAAAGCCAAGGACGTGATGACGCGCAAAGTGCTGTCGATCGAGCCTGATGCGACGGTGCTGCAAGCTGCACGCAAGCTGCTGCAGAATCGCATCAGCGGCCTTCCTGTCATCAACAGCGACGGCGTGCTGGTCGGCATTGTCTCCGAGGGCGATTTCCTGCGCCGCGGCGAGGCCGGGACCGAGCGCCGGCGTCCTGGCTGGCTGGAATTCTTCCTGGGCCCGGGACGGCTCGCCAGTGACTATGCGCATTCGCATGGCCGCACCGTGGCGGAGGTGATGACTGATTGGGTTTATACGGTCGAGGAGGATGTGCCGCTCGATGACGTCGTCAAGCTGATGGAGCGGCATCGCATCAAGCGCGTGCCTGTCGTTCGTGGCGACAAGGTCGTCGGCATCGTCACCCGCGCCAATCTGCTGCGCGCGCTGGTGAGCCTGTCGCATGTTGCGCCGCCGGCGGTCGACGACGACGCCACCATTCGCGAAGCGCTCATCGCCGAGCTCGACAAGCAGGGCTGGAAGCCTCCGATGGTCGACGTCGTCGTGCATCAAGGCGTGGTCGCCCTCTGGGGCGCGATCATGGACGAGCGGCAGCGCGCGGCCATGAAGATCGCCGCCGAGAACATTCCCGGCGTCAAGGGCGTCGAGGATCACATGGTTTGGATCGAGCCGCTCAGCGGAGCCGTAATCGAGCCGCCGGGAACGTCGCACGCCGCCTGATTGCCTTTCGCCTGACCTGCCGGAAAGGACGACCGATGCCTTATCGCAGCAATGACGATCTGCCTGACTTCATCAAACAGGTGCTCCCCGATTCTGCGCTGAGCATCTATCGCGAGAACTTCAATCACGCCTTCACCGCGCATCCCGTCGATGGTGGCTGGCAGGAGCGCGCGCATCGCGTCGCCTGGGCGACGGTGATGCGCTTTTGTCACGCGGCGAATAGGGATCACCTGGATGCCCTATCGTAGCAACGCCGACCTGCCGGATTCGGTGCGGCACGTGCTGCCCGAGCACGCGCGCGGCATCTACCGCGAGGCCTTCAATCACGCTTTCGCGGCACATGCCGGCGAGGGCGGCCAGGAGGAGCGCGCGCATCGCATCGCCTGGGCGGCGGTGAAGCACTCCTACGAGAAGGTTGGCGATCGCTGGCTCAGGCGTGACGCCTAGCATGGTGGCTCCAGCGTCGTGGCAGCGGCAAGTTATGCCGCCAGCACCCGCAGGGCGTTGAGAATGACTGCGATGTCGATCGCCTCCTGCAGCAACGCCCCTTCGACCGGAGGCAACAGGCCAGCCGCGGCCGCGATCATTCCCGCGACGGACAGCCCGATCCCGGCGAGCACGCTCTCGAGCGCGATCGCACGGGCTCGGCGAGCAATTTGAATCGCCGGTGCAACCCGGCTCAGCTCATCGACGAGCAGGATCACGTCTGCCGCTTCGGCGGAAGCCGCGGCTCCGTTCGCCCCCATCGCCACGCCGACATCGGCGGCCGCAAGGGCCGGCGCGTCGTTTACGCCGTCGCCGATCATCATCACCGGCCCGTTTTTGCGCTCCGACAACACCGTCAACACTTTCTCATTCGGCGTTAGCCCGGCGCGTACGGCGTCGATCGGCAATCCGCTGGCGACGAAGTGGGCGACGTCCTGCCGGTCGCCGGTTGCCAGCACGATCCTCTCGACTCCAGATGCTCGAAGGTCGGACAGCAGCCTGGCGACGCCGCTGCGCAGCGCGTCGGCCAGAAACAGCACGCCGGACATCGCGCCGTCGACGGCAACGAACACCGACAGGGTCCCGGGCGCCGGCGCGTCGGGGAGCACGTTCATCCCGCCGCTCGGCGTGTTTGCCTTGACGAAATCCAGACCGCCAATGGTCACTGCGTGTCCGTCGACGATCCCGGTGATGCCGCGGCCGCCGCTCTCGAAGACCTCGGTCGGGACCGAAAGCCGTTGTCCGCGGCCGCGCGCTTCCTCCACCAGCGTCTGCGCCACGATGTGCTTGGACGCCTGGTCGAGCGACGCCGCGAGCCGCAGCAATTCGTCCTGGTCGATTTGACCGGCGACGGCGGTTGCAATCAGTCGCGCGCGACCATGCGTGAGCGTGCCGGTCTTGTCGAGGACTACGGCGCGCACCTGTGCCAGCGTCTCTAGGACCTTCGCCCCCTTGATCAGAATGCCGAGCTTGGCCGCGCGCGAGAGCCCGGAAACAAGCGCCACAGGGACGGCGAGGATGAGCGGACAAGGGGTCGCCACCACGAGGACTGCGATCGCGCGGATCGGATCGTCGGCGAGGACCCAGGCGCCGGAGGCAATGGCCACGGATAGCGCGAGAAAGACGAGGGCATAGCGGTCGGCCAGTCGCGAAAACGGCGCGCGGCTTTTCTGCGCGGCTTCGACCAGGCGGACCACACCCGCATAGGTGCTTTCCTCGGCTCGCCGCGTCGCTTCGAGATCAAACGCATCGCCCACATTGGTGCAGCCGCTCAACACCGACTGACCTTGTCTCGCCGTGACTGGCAGCGCTTCGCCTGTCAGCGCCGACGTGTCGAGAACGGCGACGCCATGGATCACCTCGCCGTCGACCGGCACCACGTCGCCCTGACGGACCAGGAGGCGATCATGCGCCTCGACGCGTTCGAGTGGGATTTCCTCGAGCGTGCCCTCACGATGCCGCATCGCGGAGCGGGGAACCCGCGAGAGCAGGGCGGTCATCTCATGGCGCGCTCTGCGGCCGGCATACGCTTCGAGCAACTGGCCGCCGGCATACATCAGCGCCACGATGGCGGCGGCGAGCGTTTCGCCGAAGGCGAGCGCTCCCGCCATCGACAGGGCCGCGACGATGTCCAGCCCGACATGCCCGCGCGCGAGGCTGCGGATGATGTCAACGCTCAGCGCGGCGAGCACCGGGATGGTGACGGCAGTCCAGACCAGATGTGCCGATCGCTCGTGGCCAAGGATATCGAGGGTCACGCCGAGCGCGAGGCCCACGCTCGCGAACAAGGCCAGCGCCGGTTGAAAATGCAGCCGCCAGGCGCCCTGACTGCGCCAAGCTGCAAACATCCGCGCCATCGCATGAGCTCCGCCGCTGAGCACCGCAGGTGCCGACGCAGGCATACGCTCGTCGTGAGGTCTAAGGCTTGTCACCCGCCGGTCTCCGCAGCGACCTGATCAACGCCGTCAGCAGCGGCGCGAGCAGGCCGAGCAGCGCGCCGTCGAGCGGGTGCTTGAGCGAGTTGATGATGGACTTGACCTCGGCCCCCAGGCGGTCTCCGTCCGCCGACAACGCCTCGATTGCGGATGCGTGCACCTCCATCGCCAGCTCGTGTTCGTGGCCCGGCTTGCGCCATGAGCCGACGAGCAACACCGTCCCGGCGACGAGGAAATTGAGAACGCCGAGGATCGCCGCGGCCGCCACCGCGGTCGAATATTGGACCAGCGCGAAATACGCGGCGAGCTCCAGCATCAATAGCCCGAACAGGGCGATCAGCGCGGCAAAGGCGCCGAGGCCGAAGCGGAACAGAAGATGCCGGATGCGGATCTCGGCGAGGATCGCATCGGCGCGCCACAGCACGCGCAAATTGCGGATGATGGGTTCAAAGCGCATCAGATTCGCGTCCACGTCCGGCCGACGATGATTCCGAGCGCGAAGGCGGCGGCAGCGCCGGCGATCGGGTGTGCGGTGATCGCCTCCTCGGCCTCGGTGGTGAGATGACCCGCAGTGTCGGTGACCGCGGCTTGCAGCTGCTTGAGCAGGTTTTTCAATTCATTCGTCGCCTGCTCGGCGTCGGCATCGTCTTGCGTTGCCTTGATGATGTCCGAACTCCGGCCGATCTCGGCGTGGAGGTCGCGCAATTCGTCGTGCAGTTCGCGGCGTCTTGGCATGGGTGTTGACCACGTGCGTCGGTTCATCGAACGATGTGGTGGCGCAGCGCTCAGCGCGTTGACTTGAGTCAACCGCATCGGGGGCGCCGGGTAGGCTGGCTCTCGCTGCCGACTTCGCTGCCTCGCTGAGGCGCACCGGCAAAAGCTTCTTCTACAAAAAGTGAGGTCTCGGCAGTGTGTGGCGACCGGCGCTGCCATTGGCCTCTTGTCCGCACCAGGCTTTGCCAGCATCCCCGCATCTCCCGCACAAGCGAGGATCATGGCCGTGCCCGGCGGTCGCGGCTTGCTCTGCGTCAAACTCCGCACAAAGAGAGACCCCGGCGGGGTTGGGACGACGCCGGGGTCAGATCGAGCGTTTACGGCGATGGGTACGGGGGACGCTCGATGATTGAATGTTAGGAATGCGGAAAGAGCTGCTCGTTGATCCAGATCAATCGTTCACGGCTCTGTGACGGGAGCAGCGCATGGCTTTTCGGACTCCGTAGTTTCCCGGAGTGCGATTTTGACGCATCGCAAACATGATACGCGCGGCGCGGCGAAGAATGCCACCGATCTTTAGGGTCGTGCCCTCTAGCATTCTGGAGATTGAAGGATAAACGCATCACTCGCCACCGCGGACGGCACGCGCCTGAAGATTATTCTCGTCTCGGCTTTGAGCTGGTCGATTCTCGCGGTGGGTTTGGCGATTGTGCTCCACTAGCCCCATGCAACGTCTCGCCACAATCATCTCTCTGATGTCGTTGCTGACCGCCATGCCGGCTTTCGCCGCGGATATCGAGAGTGGTCGGCGGATCGCGCAGCAGCGCTGCGCGAGCTGCCACGTCGTCATTCCCAATCAACGCGCCGAAGTTGCCGATTCGCCGCCCTTCGCGACGATTGCGCAGAAACACGGCTTCGACGCCGATGCGATCGCTGCGATGGTGCTGGCGCCGCATCCGCGCATGAATCTCATGCTGCGGCCGAGCGAAGCGCTCGACATTGCCGCCTATATCGCGGCATTGCCACGCTGACGCGCCAAAAAAATGAGGCCCCGGCAGGACGCGACGATGCCGGGGCCAGTCTCGGACGCTCGGGGATGACGTAGGGATTTCAGAACGTCCGATGCGCTAAGATCGGAGCGCGGGCGCACCGGAACATTGATCTCCATCAATGTCCGCTTCGCGCCGCTCTCAGCGGCAGTAGTGCCGCCGGCCGTCATAGCCGACATAGGTGCCGCTCGCGGGATCGAACGAGCGATAGCGCGAGGCGCAATAGGCCATCCAGTCGCCCGCGTAGCCCGGGCCGTAATAATAGCCCGGAGGTGGTCCGTAGTAGTAACCCGGCCCGTAATAGTACGGGCCTTGCGAGGCGGCGATGCCGCCGAGGATCAGGCCGCCGAGAATGCCGGCGGCGATCCCGGCACCTACGCCGCCGCTGCCGCGATGGCCGCGCCAGCGTACCGGCAGCGTTTCGCTTTGCACGGCGGATGTCAGCGCCTTACCCGCGGACAGCAGTGGCGTCGCGCGCGCGGCGCTCGTCATTCCCGCGGCGACGACGGTGGCAATCAAAATAGGGGCGATCGATTTCTTGAAACCGCGCATGGCTTCCTCCTGTTGCGTCGCGATCCTTTCAGGAGGCGCATCCGCGCTGTTTGACGCGGATCAAACGTGACCGCACTTGCGCTGGCCTAGGGTTGTGATGCTGAGATTTGATCGAATAACGGAGGTGAGCCATGAAACTCAAATCGCTGCTTCCCGTCAGCCGTGACCGCAGCGTCGCGACCGCTGGCAATCCATTCCTCTCTCTGCAGCGCGAGGTCGATCGTCTGTTCGACGATTTCACCCGCGGCTTTCCGAGCTTCGGCGCGCTCGCGCGCACGGACGTGGCGCCGACCATGGACGTGACCGAGACCGACAAGGAGATCGAGATCACGGCCGAGCTCCCCGGCCTCGAGGAGAAGGACATCCAGGTCAACGTCGCCGACAATGTCCTCACCATCAAGGGCGAGAAGAAGGCCGAGAAGGAAGAGAAGGACAAGAATTTCCGTCTGGTCGAGCGCAGCTATGGCGCGTTCTCGCGCACGCTCGAGTTGCCGGAAGGCGTCAATGCCGACGCCATCAAGGCCAGCATCGCCAAGGGCGTGCTCACGGTCACGATCCCGAAGCCCGCGCCGGCGCAGGTGAAGAAGATCGACGTCAAGGCTGCTGCCTAGTTCAGAGGGGCACCCTGCAGAGCGCATTCCGCGGCGTATGAAGCGCGTGGAATGCGCTCTTTGCTATTGGAGGGTTACGATGCTGGCGGTGCTTACCGGGTGATGGGATGCGCACGATGAGATCGGACCGCACAGCGACTGTGCCCCGGCATGCGTCGCGGCACAGTCTGGGTATGAATGAGCTGTTCGCGTTGAGCCAGGAACCGGCCGACGCTGTGTGCGCGCGCCTTGGTTCGCATCCATTCGGTCTCTCGATCGAAGAAGCCGAAACACGCCTCAAACATTATGGCCTCAACCTCGTCACCCGCGAACGCAAGCCGACGGTTCTGCAGGAACTGTGGGGGCGCGCTGCCAATCCGCTCAATGCGTTGCTGCTGACGCTTGCGGTCGTCTCATATTCTCTCGGCGACGCGCGAGCCGCCATCGTCATCGGCGTGATGGTTGCCCTCTCGATCCTGACCGCCTTCATCCAGGAGCATCGCTCGAACGAGGCGGCGGCACGGTTGCGCGCCATGGTGAAAACCACGGCCAGCGTGTGTCGTTGCGAGCCCGCGGGTCAGCCGGCCTTCGCCGAGGTGCCGATCGAGACGCTGGTGCCTGGTGACATCGTGCGGCTATCGGCCGGCGACATGATGCCCGCCGACTTGCGCCTGATCGAAGCCAAGGATCTCTTCGTTAACCAGTCGGCGCTCACCGGCGAGGCGATGCCGGCGGAGAAATTCGCGCACGCCTGCGAAACACACTACGACGACCCGCTCGATCTTTCGAACATGTGCTTTATGGGCGCAAATGTAGTGAGCGGCTATGCCATCGGCATCGTGGTGCGCACAGGCGCCGACACGTTCTTCGGCAAGCTGGCCGACGAGGTGGTTGGCCGCTCCGTCCCCACTGCATTCGACCGCGGCATCAGCCGGTTCACCTGGCTGATGATCCGCTTCATCCTGGTGATGGTTCCGGCTGTGTTCCTGATCAACGGGTTCACCAAGCACGATTGGCTGGAGGCGCTGCTGTTCGCTGTCGCCGTCGCGGTCGGGCTCACGCCGGAAATGCTGCCGATGATTGTCACCGTCAATCTGGCCAAAGGCGCGATCGCGATGTCGCGCGCCAAGGTGATCGTCAAGCGGCTCAACGCCATCCAGAATCTCGGCGCCATGGACGTGTTGTGCACCGACAAGACCGGAACGCTGACGCAGGACCGCATCATCCTCAAGCGCTACACCGACATCCGCGGCGAGGAATCGCAGCGCGTGCTTCAATACGCCTATCTCAACAGCCATTTCCAATCCGGGTTGAAGAACCTGCTCGACATCGCCGTGCTCGAGCACGTCGATCTGCACAAGACGCTCGGCATCGACGAGAGCTTTGCCAAAGTCGACGAGGTTCCGTTCGATTTTTCCCGGCGGCGCCTATCGGTCGTCGTCTCGCACGGCGGGGACAAGCACCTCTTGATCTGCAAGGGGGCGGTAGAGGAAATTTTCTCGGTCTGCACGCGCTACGAGTTCGACGGGACCGTCGGCCGGCTGGACGATAGTCATTTCAAAACTGCCCAGGAAGAGACCGTCGCGCTCAATGAGGACGGCTTTCGCGTCGTCGCCGTCGCCTACAAGCAACTTGAGGCGCCCAAAGCCGCCTATTCCGTGGCCGACGAATGCGACCTGACGCTGCTCGGCTATATCGCCTTTCTCGATCCGCCGAAGGAGAGCACGCGTGCTGCGATCGTGGCGCTCGCCGAGAAAGGCGTCACGGTCAAGATCCTGACCGGCGACAACGAGGTCATCACCCGCAAGATCTGCCGCGAGGTCGGGCTCGATCCCGGCGACATCGTGCTCGGCCGCGACATCGAGACGCTGGATGATGCCCGCCTTGCGGAGGTCGCCGAGCGCAGCAAAGTCTTCGCCAAGCTCACGCCGTCGCAAAAGGAGCGCGTGGTGCGCGCGCTGCACTTGGGCGGCCATGTCGTCGGCTTTCTTGGCGATGGCATCAATGACAGTCCGGCCTTGAAGATCGCCGACGTCGGCGTCTCGGTCGACACCGCCGTCGACATCGCCAAGGAGTCCGCCGACATCATCCTGTTGGAGAAGAATCTCCTGGTGCTGCAGGAGGGCGTGATCGAGGGCCGCAAGATCTTCGGCAACATCACCAAATACATCAAGATGGGCGCCAGCTCGAATTTCGGAAATATGTTCAGCGTTCTCGGCGCCAGCATCTTCCTGCCATTTCTGCCGATGGCGCCGATCCAGGTGCTGACCAACAATCTGCTCTACGACTTCTCGCAGACGACGATCCCAACCGACAACGTCGATCCCGAATACATCACGACGCCGCGGCGCTGGGATATCGGCAATATCTTCAAGTTCATGCTGTTTATCGGGCCGATCAGCTCGATCTTCGACTACGCGACGTATGCGATGATGCTGTTTGTATTCGATTGCTGGACCAATCCGGCGCTCTTCCAGACCGGCTGGTTCGTCGAATCGTTGCTGACGCAGACCCTGATCATCCACATCATCCGCACTGCGCGCATTCCGTTCCTCGAAAGCCGGGCCAGTGCGGCTTTGATTGGCACGACGGTTGTCATCTGCCTCGTTGGCATCCTGCTGCCGTTCACCGGTGTTGGCGCCGCGCTCGGCTTCACCCCGCTGCCCGCCCTCTACTGGCCGCTGGTCGCGGCCATGCTGCTCACCTATGCGGTGCTCACGCATCTGGTGAAACTGTGGTCCGTCAGGCGCTGGGGCATGTGAACGTGCCGTTGCGCTGTCACGCAGGTCGTTCCGGCGTTGCTCGGCTGCGGCCTGTCGTCAGTTAGGCCTGCTGGGCGCTGCGGGCGAGCGCGCGAAGCGTTTCTCGGTTCGGACAATACGAATCCTCGAGCGCGGCGGATCCTGTCTCCAGATTGAAATTGCAAATCCGTTTGGCCGTGCACCGGGCGCAGACGCGTTCGAGATCGCGCATCGCCAGCGGCTCCGCGGCGGCTTGCCGTGCGAGGTTAAGCACAGCGAGCCGCTCGTGCAGCTCGCGTGTCGCCTCTGGACCGTTCGCCGTAATGCGGATCAATTCGCCGGTGGACATGCCGAGCTCGGTCGCTATCCGTGTGACTTCCTCGCCGCACGACTTGAGCTCGAACAGTGCAGCGCGCCGGTCGCGCCAGCGCCGCCAGCCGTCGGTAATGGTCGTGAAGATATCGCGCCGAACCGCCTGTTTCGATTCCATGACGCTCTCCGAATTGGATTGCATCAGTCTGAGCGCGGAGCGCTGGGGCGGGGTTGATCCAGGTCAATAAGCGCCGGGCGGCGCCTGCAGCCAGTTGACGTAGCGCAAAGGCGGCACCCCGCCGCCAGCGCCAAAATCTCTTCGCCTGATGCAGACCGGAGGGTGCCATGGCGATTGTCGAGAACGTTTCCGTTTCCAAGCCAACGATAGCCGGAGAGCCGAGCTGGATCGCCGCGAATTGGGGCCTGCTGGCCGCAATCGCGCTGCTGGTCGCGATCCTGCTATTGCCGACGCCGGCTGGCCTGCCGGTCGCCGGCCATCGCATCCTCGCCATTCTCGCTTTTGCGGTGATCGTGTGGATGACTGAAGCGATCGACTATGCGGTCTCCGCAGTCGTCATCGCGGCACTGATGGCGTTTCTCCTCGGGCTTGCGCCCAATCCGGTTAATCCGAAAGTCCTGATGGGAACGAGCAGCGCGCTCGGTCTGGCATTCAGCGGTTTTGCCAATACCGCACTCGTTCTCGTCGCCTCTGCGCTGTTTCTTGCCGCGGCGATGACGGCGACCGGGCTCGATAAGCGCATCGCGCTCAACATTCTGTCCCGCGTCGGCACGCAGACGCGCAACGTGGTCGTCGGCACCATCCTCACCGGCTTCGTCATCGCCTTCCTGGTGCCGTCGACCACGGCACGTGTTGCCTGCCTGGTGCCGATCACGCTGGGCATCATCGCCGCCTTCGGCGTCAACCGGAGGAGCGCTTTCGCCGGCATGCTGATGATCACCACGGTGCAGACGGCGAGCATCTGGAATGTCGGCATCAAGACCGCGGCGGCGCAAAACATGGTCGCCATCGGGTTCATCGAGAAGACGCTCGGCAAGACCATCACCTGGTTGGAATGGCTCATCGCTGCCGCGCCGTTCGGGGTGCTGATGTCGATCGCGCTTTATTTCGTGATGACCCGGATGATGCCGCCCGAGGTCAAGGAAGTGCCCGGCGGCCGCGAAGGCATTCGCAAGGCGCTTGCCGATCTCGGTCCGATGAAATGGTCGGAGGTGAAGCTGCTCGTACTGTCGCTGACGCTGCTGGTGTTCTGGGCGACGGAAGGCGTCCTGCACTCGTTCGACACCTCGACGACCACGATCACCGCGGTCGCGCTGATGTTCATGCCCGGTATCGGCATTATGACCTGGAAGGATGCGCAGGCGAAAATTCCATGGGGCACCGTGGTCCTCTTCGGCGTTGGCATCAGCCTGGGCACCGCGCTCCTGCAGACGAAAGGCGCCACCTGGCTCGCTGACATCGTCGTTACCGAGTTTGGTCTGAAATACGCCACCGCGTTGTTCGTGCTCGCGGTGATGAGCCTGTTTCTCATCGTCATCCATCTCGGTTTTGCCAGCGCTACCGCGCTCGCTTCGGCAATGATCCCGATCGTGATTGCGGTGCTGCAGGGCGTCGCCACGCCCGGCATCAACATAGTTGGCATGACCATGCTGCTGCAGTTCGTCGTCTCGTTCGGCTTCATTCTCGTGGTCAACGCGCCGCAGAACATGGTCGCCTATGGCACCGAGACCTTTGCCGCCAGGGATTTCGTGCGCACCGGGCTGGTGTTGACCCTCATCGCCATGAGCCTGGTGATGCTGCTTGGCGTCACTTACTGGCAGTGGCTCGGCTACGTCTGAGCAGCGCGCGATGCCACGCAAGTCCATCTCTCTTGTTTTCGCCGGGAGCGGCGGCAGCGGGGCGATGACGGCGGGAGCCGTGCTGCTCCGCGCTGCCGCCCACGCCGGCTACTACGGGATGATGAGCCAGCTGTTCGGGCCGCAGGTGCGAGGCGGTGAATCCGCCTCGCTGCTCAACCTCTCGGTCGATCCGATCCAGTCAGAGCCCGATCGTTTCGACCTCTTCGTCGCCATCGACTGGGAGAAGCTAGACCAGTTTGCTGCGGAGATTCCGCTCGACGACAAGAGCGTGATCATCGCCGATCCGGATGCGGGCCCAGTCTCTGCGGGCATCGCCAAATCCAAGGCGCGCGTGGTCGCCCTGTCCATGCAGGACAAGACGCTGACGCGGCTCGCTCGTGCGTTGCGTGGTCAGCACACCAACGTCTTCGCGGCTGGTGCGATCGCGGCAGCACTTGGGATCGCACGAGCGCATGTTGTTGCGGCGCTTGAGGCGGTGCTCGGCAGGAAAGGCGCCGAGGTCATGGCGTTGAACACCGAGGCGTTGAAGGCCGGTTACGTCGTCGGCTCCGGGCTTGCCCTCGACTGGCGGCTTGCGCCGGCGCAGCCGGCGCAACGCTGGTTGATCAGCGGCAACCAGGCGCTCGGCCTCGGCGCTTTGCGCGGCGGCGTGCGCTTCGTCGGCTGTTATCCGATCACGCCGGCGACTGATCTCGTCGAATGGCTGGCGCCGCAGCTGCAGAAGCTCGGCGGCAGCCTGGTGCTGGCCGAGGACGAGCTCGCTTCGATCAACATGGTGCTCGGCGCCTCGTTCGGCGGCGTGCCCGCGATGACCGTGACCTCCGGTCCCGGCTTCTCACTGATGGTGGAAGCGCTCGGGCTCGCGGTCGCCGCCGAGATCCCGATGGTGCTCATCGATGTCATGCGCGGCGGGCCCTCGACCGGCATTCCATCGAAGACCGAGCAAAGCGATATCAATCTCGCGATCTATGGCGGCCATGGCGACGCGCCGCGCGTGGTGGTGGCGCCGATGTCGATTCCTGACTGCATCAACACGACAGAAGAAGCGGTGTATCTCGCCGAATCGCTGCAGCTGCCGGTGATCGTGCTCGCCGATGCGGAGTTCGGTCAGTCCCGCGCGGTCATCGATCCCTCGCTCGATCGCCCGGCGCCCCTCAAGCGGCGCACCGCCGCGCCCGCGGGCGCCGCTTTCAAGCGCTACGGCCTCGGCGGCGATCCGGTCACCCCGATGCCGCCGCCGGGAACGCCCGGCCTGCAGTGGGTGGCCGATGGCCTCACGCATAATGAAGTCGGGCTCCCGGTGAGCGGCGCCGCCGCGCATGTGGCGCAGATCAACAAGCGCGCGAAGAAGCTCGGGCAGTTCGACCCGGGCGATTTCTGGGGTGGATGCTGGGGCGAGGGCGACACCGCGGTCGTCACCTTCGGCTCGTCGATCGGGCCCGCACGGGAGGCCGCGCAGCGGCTTGCCGAGACTGGACATCCGGTGCGCGTCATCGGCTTGCGCGTGCTGGCGCCGCTGCCGGCAAAGGCCTTGGCGCGTGCGCTGGAAGGCGTGCGCCGCGTGGTCGTGCTCGAGCAGAACCACGGCGGCCAGCTCTATCATTATCTGCTCGGCCAGAAGGCGATCCCGGTCGCGGCCGAAAGCGTCGCGCGTCCCGGGCCGCTGCCGTTCCGGCCGTCGGAAGTGGCCTCCTACCTCGCTTGAGGAACCGCGCCATGAATGAAATCGTCCAACCCGTCATCCAGTGCGCCCGCGCTCTCAGCGCCAGGGATTTCTCCTCCGGCGCCCATCCGATCTGGTGTCCCGGCTGCGGCGACTACGGCGTGCTGGCGGCGCTCGAGCGCGCGCTCGCGAAACATGGCCGGCCGCCGCACGAAGTGGTGCTGATCTCCGGCATCGGCTGCTCGTCGCGGCTGCCGGCCTATACGAGCTGCTACGGATTCCACGGAGTGCATGGCCGCGCGCTGGCGCTGGCGACCGGACTGAAAGCGGCGCGGCCGGACCTCGAAATCATCACCATGGGTGGCGACGGCGACGGCTACTCGATCGGCGGCAACCACTTCCTGCATGCCTGCCGCCGCAACGTCGACATGCTCTATGTGGTGATGGACAACCGCGTCTACGGCATGACCAAGGGACAGCCGTCGCCGACCACAGAGCCGGATTGGGACAGCGACATCGCGCCCGGCGGCCTCGGCCTGCGGCCGTTCAATCCGCTGGCTCTGGCGATCGCCGCCGGCGCCAACTTCGTCGCTCGCGGTTTTGCCGGGCAGCCCGATGTCCTGGCGGAGCTGATGGTCGAGGGCATCCGCTGGCCGGGCTTTGCTTTGCTCGAGGTGTTGAGTCCCTGCGTCACCTTCCGGCCCGAGCAGCGCGAGTGGAAACATCTGGTGCGCGGTCCCGGCAAAGCGATTGAGGGCGACCGTCCCGCCGCGACCGCTTTCGTCCTCGCGGACGATGGCTTCTCCACTGGCATCCTGTTTCGCGATGAGCGCGCGCCATTGCCGCTGGCCCAACATGCCGCGGCGTCGCTTGGCGACATTGAGAAGCAATTCGCGGTGACCGCGTAGCCGAGCTGAGAGATAGGAAAGGGTGCGCCCATGAAAGACTGGCCTGAGCAAACCAAGGAGCTCCTCGCCCCGTTGCAGGTGCTGCGTGACAGCGCACCCGAGGTGATGAAAGCCTTTGCCGGAATGTCGCAGTCCGCGCTGGCGACGAAGGCGCTCGACGCCAAGACCAAGGAACTGATCGCGCTTGCCGTCGCGGTGGCCGTGCGTTGCGACGATTGCATCGGCTTCCACGTCAAGGCTGCGGTCGAGCACGGCGCCTCGCAACAGGAAGTCGCCGAGACGCTCGGCATGGCGATCTACATGGGTGCCGGACCTTCGGTGATGTACGCCAGTCACGCGCTTGAAGCATTCACGCAATATCAGGAGCGCGCACGGCGTCCATGGCCCGGCCGGATCGAGGAGACTGCCTGTGACTGACATTAATGACCAGATAATGCCTGATGAGGCGTCGCTGGTGCCGCCGGCAAGTGCCGCATTGCAGGGCGCCACCCTCGTGGCTCCATCGCACCCGCAACGGGCCGAAGCCGACGAGCCGAGCCCGGCTGGTGCGCTCGGCGACGTCATCGACCGCGCGCTGCATGCGACGACCGCGCTCTACACCGGCGGGCTCTCGCCCGCGGCGCTGGCGCAGGCCTATTGGGACTGGGCGATCCATCTCGGCGCTTCGCCCGGCAAGCGGACGCAATTGGTGGCGAAAGCGGCGCGCAAGGCCGCGCGCTTTGCCGAATATCTGCGTCACTGTGCGCTCGAAGGCGGGAGCGGCGAGCACCCCTGCATCGCGCCGCTTCCGCAGGACAAGCGGTTTTCCGGCGAGAGCTGGCAGAAGCCGCCGTTCAACCTGATCTACCAGCTCTTCCTGCTGCAGCAGCAGTGGTGGCACAACGCCACCACCGGCGTGCGCGGGATCTCCGCCCGTCACGAGCAGATGGTCGAGTTCGCAGCGCGGCAGGTGCTCGACACGATCTCGCCGGCGAATTTTCTTCTGACCAATCCCGAAGTCCTGCAGCGCACGATCGAGAGCGGCGGTATGAACCTCGTGACCGGCGCGACCCATGCGCTCGAGGATTGGGAACGCGCCGCGGGCGGCAAGAAGCCGCTTGGGACTGAGAATTTTGACGTCGGTCGCGACGTTGCGATCACGCCGGGAAAAGTCGTTTATCGCAATCGGCTGATCGAGCTGATCCAGTACGCGCCGTCGACGGATGAGGTGCGGCCGCAGCCGGTGCTCATCGTGCCGGCGTGGATCATGAAGTACTACATCCTCGATCTCTCGCCGCATAACTCGCTGGTCAAATATCTCACAGAGCAGGGCTTCACAGTGTTCATGATCTCCTGGCGCAATCCGCGCGCCGAAGATCGGGATTTGACGCTGGAGGACTACCGCACGCTCGGTGTCATGGCGGCGATCGACGCGGTCAGTGCCATCGTTCCGCGGCAGCGCATCCATGCCGCCGGGTATTGTCTCGGCGGCACGCTGCTCGCAACGGCCGCCGCCTCGATGGCACGTGATGCCGACGACCGGCTGGCGTCCATGACCCTGCTCGCCGCGCAGACCGACTTCACCGAAGCCGGCGAGCTCATGCTGTTCATCAACGAAAGCCAGATCGCTTTTCTCGAGGACATGATGTGGGGGCAGGGCTTTCTCGACAGCCGGCAGATGGCTGGCGCCTTCCAGTTGCTGCGCTCCAACGACCTCGTCTGGTCGCGCATCGTGCAGGACTACCTGATGGGCGAGCGGACGCCGATGAGCGATCTCATGGCCTGGAATGCCGACGCCACGCGCATGCCTTACCGGATGCATTCCGAATATCTGCGCCGGCTGTTTCTCGACAATGAGCTCGCGCAAGGGCGTTTCACGACGGCCGGAAAGCCGGTTGCGCTGTCGGACATCCATGTCCCGATCTTCGCGGTGGGCACGCAGCGCGACCACGTCGCGCCCTGGCGCTCGACGTACAAGATCAACCTGCAGACCGATGCCGAAGTCACCTATTTGCTCGCCAGCGGCGGGCACAATGTGGGGATCGTGTCCGAGCCGGAGGGCGGAGCTGGCCGCGGTTTTCAGGTCATGACCCGCCGGGCGGAGGGACGTTACGTCGCCCCCGAGGCGTTCCTGGGGGGCGCGTCGAGCCGCGAGGGCTCATGGTGGCCGGAATGGATCGCGTGGCTCGGGCAACGATCGGGTGATCCCGTCGCGCCGCCGTCCATTGGAAGCGCGGAGCGAGGCTATCCGCAGCTTGAAGACGCACCAGGCAGCTACGTTCGCGAGCCTTAGCGGACGCTCGATCAGGAGCAAGTCAATGACGAAGCCGATCGCCGGCAAGGCGGAAGTTGCGCTCGAATATCCCGACAAGCTTTATGTCGGCACCTTCGAGCGATCGTCCCGCTTCGAGGCGCATCTCGATGCGCGCGGGATTGCTTTGTTGTTGGAGCGCTCCGACACCGGAGATGATCGGAAATCCATCCACATGCACGTCAGCTTCGGCCTGTTCGCCGACATCCTGCAGGACCTGGCGGCCACCGTCGAACGGGTTCCCAAAGACGACGTGCTGCATCGCGATCAACTGACCAAGGCGGTTGCGGCATTGCATGCGGCGTTGCGGAAATAAACCGCTTCCGCGCCGCTCTTGCTGGCCGTCTATCGTTTCCGTAAAGCAAAAGACATCAACGGATAACGCGAGCCGGGCCATGGACAGCGCAGCAAACCCGACTGTTCCAGACACTGACCTGCAAAAGCCGGGTCGCCGCTACGAGCGCCTGATCGAGATGACCAGGGGGCTCGCCCCGATCCGCACCGCGGTGGTGCATCCGGTCGACACACCGTCGCTGCTCGGCGCTGTCGAAGCCGGCCGCAGCCGGCTGATCGTGCCGGTGCTGGTTGGGCCGGAGGCGAAGATCCGCGCTGCTGCGAAGGAGGCAGGCCTCGACCTTTCGCCCTACGCGCTCGTCCCCACCGAGCACAGCCATGCGGCGGCGGCAAAAGCGGTGGAGATGGCGCGCGCCGGGGAAGTGGAAGCCTTGATGAAAGGCGCGCTGCACACCGACGAGCTCATGCATGCGGCGGTTGATCCCGAGCGCGGGCTGCGCACCGCGCGGCGCGTCAGTCATGTCTTCGCCATCGACGTGCCGCTCTATCCGCGGCCGCTCTTCGTCACCGACGCGGCGATCAACATCTATCCGACGCTCACCGACAAGCGCGACATCGTGCAGAACGCCATCGACCTCGCGCATGCGCTCGGCATTGCGCGCCCGCATGTCGCCATCCTTTCCGCGGTGGAGACGGTCACCGAAAGCATCCGCTCCACCATCGACGCCGCGGCACTGTGCAAGATGGCGGATCGCGGCCAGATCACCGGCGGTATCCTCGACGGCCCGCTCGCCTTCGACAATGCGGTGTCGGAGGAGGCGGCGCGGACCAAAGGCATCGTCTCGCCGGTGGCGGGGCGCGCCGACATCCTGGTCGTGCCCGACCTCGAGGCCGGCAATATGCTGGCCAAGCAGCTCGAATACCTCGCGGGCGCGCAGATCGCCGGCGTCGTGCTCGGCGCCCGGGTGCCGATCATCCTGACGAGCCGCGCCGACAAGACGCTGGCGCGACTCGGCTCATGCGCCATCGCCCTGCTGCTGGCGCACCATAAGAGCACGACCGGCCTATGAGCGAGGCGATCCTCGTCCTCAATGCGGGTTCGTCGAGCATCAAGTTCGCGCTGTTTTCCGGCGATGTGCTGCCCAGCCGCGCGACGCTGCTCTGCGAAGGCGCCTGCGAGGGCATCGGCCATGCCGTGCATTTCCTCGCCAAGGACGCGTCAGGTGCGCCGCTCGTCGACGAGACGCTGAACGAAGGCGCCAGTCACGAGAACGCGCTGGCGCGCCTGCTCGCCTGGCAGGGGCAGCAATTTCCGCAATATACGCTGACCGCCGCCGGCCACCGCGTCGTGCATGGCGGCGCTGTCTACAGCGAGCCGGTGCGCATCGACGCGAAGGTTGTCGCGGCGCTGACGCGTCTCGTGCCGCTGGCGCCGCTGCACCAGCCGCATCATCTCGCCGCCATCGCCGCGGTCTCGAAGTTGCATCCGCGGCTGCCGCAGGTCGCCTGCTTCGATACCGCGTTCCATCAAACACAGCCGCCGCTTGCCACCGCGTTCGCAGTGCCACGCTCGCTCGCGGAGGAAGGGGTGCGTCGCTACGGATTCCACGGCCTGTCTTATGAATATATCGCCGGCGTGTTACCGCAGGTGATCGGCGCGAACGCGGCGCAAGGCCGCGTCGTGGTCGCGCATCTCGGCGCCGGCGCAAGCCTGTGCGCGATGCGGGATCGCCGCAGCATCGCCACCACCATGGGCTTCACCGCGCTCGATGGCTTGATGATGGGCAAGCGCTGCGGCAGCCTCGATCCCGGCGTGGTCCTTTATCTGCTCGAGCAGAAGGGTATGAGCGCGCCGGCAGTCAGCGATCTGCTCTATCAGGCGTCCGGCCTGCTCGGCGTCTCCGGCGTGAGCGACGACATGAAGACGCTGCTCGCAAGCGATGACCCGCATGCCGCCGAAGCGATCGACCTTTTTGTCTATCGCATCGCCCGCGAGCTCGGCTCGCTCGCCGCCGCGCTCGGCGGCCTCGATGCGCTCGTTTTCACCGCCGGCATCGGCGAGCGCGCGGCGGAGATCCGCCGCCGCGTGTGCGAGGCGGCAGCATGGCTGGGCGTGACGCTCGATGCGGCGGCGAATGCCGCCGGTGGCCCGCGCATCTCCACGGCCGGCAGCAAAGCCTCGGCCTGGGTCATTCCGACCGATGAAGACCTGATGGTCGCGCGGCATACGTGGGGATTGGTCGGGGCGCGGCGCTGAGACGGCAGACATTTTCGTGCGCCCATAAGGACGGGTGCGCTCAGAAGGGGTGCTTCAATGGCAACGACAGACTGGTTGCCTGCCGCTGTGCGTTCGCTGGCGCACGACCATAAGCTGAAGGCCGGTGAGCCGCTGTTCCGGCTCGGCGATAAGACCGCCGGTCTGTGCGAGGTCATCGCCGGCCATGTGCGTTTGGCGCGAGTCGATCGTTCCGGGCATGAAATCGTGTTGCATGTCGCCGGGCCGGGCGAAACGCTGGCTGAAGCCTCCTTGTTCTCGCCTCACTACCATTGCGACGCGATCGCCAGTACCGACGCGATCGTGCGCATCTATCCCAGGCGTGACGTGCTGGCCGCGTTCGACAAGAGCCCGAAGGCGGCTCGCGCGTTCACGGAAACGCTGGCACGCCAGGTGATGAGCCTGCGCGGCCGTATCGAGCAACGCAACATTCGCTCGGCGCCCGACCGCCTGCGCCATTTCCTCATGCTCAATGTCGGGCCCGATCGGCGCACCATCGCGCTGCGCGGGACCTTGAAGGACCTCGCGGCCGAAATCGGCCTGACCCACGAGGCGCTGTATCGAACGCTGGCGGCGCTGCAGCGCTCCGGCGAGATCAGGCGCGAAAATGAGAAGATCGTGCTCTCGCAGCCTGTATGATCGAGATCATATGGAGCTTCCGGATCGGCTGATAGCATGGCATCCGGGGTGCGAAGCTCGGGAGGCTCCCATGTCGAAATTTCCCTGGAAGACAACGCTTGTCGTTTCGGCGCTGCTGGCGGCGACGGCATACGCTTATGCGCAAATGTCGCCGGATAGCCCAATGGGCATGCACGGGCAGATGCAGCAAGGTGGCACGATGAGCCAGATGCATGGCCAGATGACGCCGGGGCAGGGCGGCATGAATGGCGGAATGGGAATGCACGGTGGCATGCACGGCCAGACCTCAGCCGCGACCGGTGCGCAGATGCTGCCCGGGCAGGACGCTTTCGGCGCTATCCAGGAGATCGTGCAAATTCTGCAATCGGATCCGAAGACCGACTGGTCGAAAGTCAACATCGAAGCGCTGCAGCAGCATCTGATCGACATGAACGAGGTCACGCTTCACGCGATCGCCGCCCCACGCGTGTTTGACACTGGGATCGAGTTCACGGTGACCGGCGAAGGCCGCACGCTCGAGGCCATCAAGCGCATGATTCCGGCGCATGTGAAGGAGCTGCACAACATCGGCTGGAATGCCAGCACCGAAGAATTGCCGAATGGCGTCAAGCTCACCGTCGTGGCCAGCGACGCGCAGCCGCTCGGCAAGCTCACGGCGCTGGGCTTCATGGGCATCATGGTTCAGGGCGGCCATCACCAACCCCATCACTTGATGATGGCACTGGGCCAGTTCGTGCATTGACTGAGGGGGAGGTTGCCCGCCGCCCTGATGGGCCGCATCGCGCTCTGATCTTTGATCTCGATCAAAGAGTGGCCGCTCGAACGCAACGCGTTTTAGCTGCATTAAACGCGTGCAACTCCATCTGGTTACGGCCGATGGTGACGACCGCGAATTGAGGCGGGCGCGTGAAGGAAATTCGATTTGATCCTGCTCAATGTATGGCACCAGGAAAATCCAAAAATGCATGCCGTGTGCTCGATAACGGGCGCGATGCCCGGTAGCAGGATTACCGATGCTCTCCGTCAGTCCGAAAAAACTGGGCATAGTGCTCGCCTCTTTGGGCACGGCTTTTCATCTTGGGCGTCTCGGATTCGTAGCGTTCGGCAACGCGCAACCGCATACGCTCGGCTCGCTCAGCTTTCCCGAGACGGCGTCAATCTTGATTGCCGGAACGGCGCTTGCCGGATTCATCGTCGGAGTCGGAGCCGGTGTTGCCTGGAATCAAGTGGTTGGCCTGCCGCCGAAGCTACGACTCGCCTGGTCCGCCGCGCTCTTCGCCGCACTCGTGATCGTCGGCTTCGGCGCCTGGAAGGTGCTGTTGAGCCCGGTCACCGTCGAGGTGACGCGCAGCGAACATGACGTCGCTGTGCAGGTGTTCGGGCTCGGCACGGTCGAGGCGCGAGTCACGTCTCAGATCGGCTTCAAGATCGCTGGGGTGCTCGTCGATCTTCATGCCGATGTCGGCGATCGGGTCATCAAAGACGCGGTGCTGGCCCGGCTCGATGACCGTGAGCAGAGAGCACAGGTTGGGCGAGCAAAAGCGGCGGTCGAGCAATCCGAAGCTAGTCTGCAAAAATCGCTCGCCAGTGTGGAGAAGGCCAAGGCGAATTACACCAACGCCAAGAATATTAGCCAGCGCCGGCAAAAACTGGTCCTGAGCAACGTCTCGTCGATCGAGGAGGCGCAAACGTCGCAGGCGGCAGAAAATGCCGCGCTCGCCGATCTGGACCTGGCGACCAGCGATGTTTCGGTGGCGAAGGCCGCGATCAGTGACGCCCGGGCGCAGCAGCAACTACAAGCCGCCACGTTGGATTTCCATTCCCTGGTCGCTCCCTACGACGCCATGGTGACCGCGCGGCAAAAGGAACTCGGCTCGGCACTAACAGCGGGTCAGCCGGTCTTCACATTGATCGACCCGAAGTCGATCTGGGTGCTGGCCTATATCGACGAGAGCAAAGCGGGCGAAATCGAAGTCGGCCAATCGGCAGAGATCGTCCTGCGGTCGCAGCCGAGCCGGCGCATCGCAGCTCACGTGGCTCGTATCGAGCCGGAGAGCGACCGCATCAACGAGGAACGGCGGATCGAGATCGCATTCGATCGAATACCGAGCAATTTCAATCTCGGCGAGCAGGCCGAGGTCTACATCGCGACCGTGCGCCTCGGCCAGGCTCTCCTGGTGCCTGAGGCGGCGATCCAGGGGCTCGGCAGCAATCGCGGAACGGTGTGGAGCATTGAAGACGGCACTCTGCGGCAGCGCGAGGTCACGCTGGGGCATCGTCTGCTCGACGGACGTTATGAGATCATCAGTGGTTTGCCGGACGGAGGCGCCGTTGTCGCGCCGCTCCGCGGCGGCCTCCGCGACGGCCGTGCCGTCAAAGTCATCGGTGGGTCGAAGCGATGAATCTGGCCTTCCGGGACATCAGGCACAATCTCATGCGGTTTGTCCTGACCTGCGTCGGCCTGAGCCTGCTGCTCGGGGTCGTCATCACCATCACCGGGGTTTACCGGGGCTTGATCGACGACGCACTGCGACAGGCGCGCGCGGCGAATACGGACCTCTGGGTGGTCCAGGCCGGCACCAATGGTCCGTTTGCCGAGGCTTCGCGCATTCCTGGCGACACTCGCGAACTGGTCGCGCGCGTGTACGGCGTCGAGCGGGCTGGCGCCGTCACCTACCAGTCGGTGCAGACAGCGCTCAACGGAAAGTCGCTGCGGCTCTTTCTCATCGGCTTCGAGCTCGGCCGTCCTGGCGGACCCGGCAAACTGATCGCCGGACGGGACATCGTGCGCAGCCATTATGAGATGGTGGTCGATCATTCGGCCGGGCTCAACTTGGGCCAACAGGTGCCGCTCGGAACGCACGGTCACAAATTCACGGTGGTCGGCTTGACGCGCGACAACGTCACCAATTCCGGCGATCCCGTTGCCTATGTCACCCTGCTGGATGCGCAAGCGCTGCAATTCGAGCTCGCGCCCCCGGCTGAGCGCCGCGAGGTTGCGCGCGGCGGCGCGCTGGAGACGAGCAACCAGATAAACACGGTGATCGCCAAGATATCACCTTATGTGCCGATCAACGAGGTCGCCGCTGCGCTCGCACGCTGGAAGCACCTCACCTCGCTCACCGAGGCGCAGCAGGAGACTTTGCTCAGCCGTGAGGTCATCGAGAAATCGCGCAGGCAGCAGCTAATGATCCTGGTGTTGTTGGTGATCGTGTCGTCTGTCATCGTCGCGCTGATCATCTATACCTTGACGCTGGACAAAGTGCGATCGATCGCAACGCTCAAATTCATCGGTGCGCCCGATCGAACCATTGTCGGCCTTGTCGTCGAACAGGCACTGTCGCTGGGGCTTATCAGCTTTGTGATTGGCCTTGTCTTGATTCTCACGTTCCAGGGGTATTTTCCGCGTCGGCTCGTCATCCTGCCGCAGGATGTGACGGTGGTCTTTATTATCACCGTCATGATGTGCCTCGCCGCCAGCATTTTCGGCATTCGGCTGGCGCTGAAGATCGACCCGGCGGCGGCGCTGGCTACTGCAGGCTGAATATCATGCTCGCACCCGATGCACAGCCGGTGGTTCGCGTCGAGCGGCTCTGCAAACATTTCGGCCTCGGCGACGCACGAGTCGATGCGTTGCGCGACATCAATATGGGCGTCCTCGCAGGCCAGGTCGTCGGACTCATGGGGCCGAGCGGGTCGGGAAAAACAACGTTGCTCAACTGCATCGCCTGCATCCTTGAGCCCAGCGGTGGACGTCTGACGCTGGAAGGAGAGGTCGTCTATGAGGATCGCTGGCTGCGCCCCGATCTGCGACAGCTGCGGTTGGACAAGATCGGTTTCATTTTTCAGTATCCGAACCTGCTCCCGTTCCTCGACGCGGTCGACAATGTCGCCGTGGCTCTCAATCTTGCCGGCTACGATGTTGTTACCGCCCGTTCGCGCGCGGTCGAACTTCTCGATTATCTTGAAGTCGGCCATCGCAAACGGGCGTTTCCGGCACAGCTTTCGGGCGGCGAGGCCCAGCGTGTGGCGATTGCGCGGGCACTTGCCAATGATCCGCGTATCATCCTGGCTGACGAGCCGACCGCGCCACTCGATTCGCAACGCGCGCGTATCGTCATGGATCTGCTGCGCAAGATTGCGGTCGATCAGAGCGCCGCGATCATCTGCGTCACCCATGACGAGATGATCCTCGACCGCTTCGATCGCATCTTCCGCCTGCGCGACGGGCGGCTGGAGAGTGAGGAGAGAACGGCGGTCATCGCCTAAGCCCTGATGCGCGTGGCGCCGACGCGCTGGTCAGAGCATCCAGCCGTGCGGCAGTGAGAGCGCACAAGGATTGATCCAGCGCAATGTTGGCGTAGCCGATCCGGCAAATCCTTCAAGGGTCACATGAATGGACCACGGAGGATTTCCATGCACTCGCTCAGGCAAAAGCTTCTCATCGGCGCAGCAGCGGTCTGCGTCGGGACCTTGGTTGCGGTGTCATCCGCGGCCGCGCAGCCGTTCGGTTTCGGGCCCGGCATGATGATGGGTCCCGGCATGATGGGCTATGGTGGCTACGGCTGGATGTGCGATCCGCGTGGCGCCGGCCTCGCCGAATGGCGCATCGATCGCATCGAGCGTGCGGTCAATCCCACGGATGCGCAGCGCGCTTCGCTCAACGAGCTCAAAACCGCGTCGCAGAAAGCGGCGGAGAAAGTCGCCGAAGCCTGTCCGCGGGAATTTCCGACGCGTGCCCCGGCGCGGCTCGAGCTGATGGAGAAGCGCATGGACACGATGCTGCAGGCGGTGCGCCTGGTGCGCCCGGCCTTCGAGGCCTTCTACACGACGCTCAGTGACGCGCAAAAGGCGCGGCTCGATGCCGTCGGCCCGCGGCACTGGGGCTGGCGCAACTGGCGTACGAATTGAACAGCCGCACGCGGATGCGTTGCTGACCTGTTTTGCCCAACGCAACCGGCATGCCCTGGATGAGGTCCCACAGGCTTTCCGGTTGCACCACTTGCGCGAAGGCTGGGAGTGCGTAAATGGCGACATCAGACGAGATGATCTTTCGGAGGCGCAGCGTGGAGACAGAAGCCGGCCACTATGACTCGGTGGCCAAGACTCTGCATTGGTCGATCTTGGGCCTGCTTTGCGCGCAATTCGTTTTCGCCTGGACCATGCCGCATATCGGGCGAACGGTGCCCGACAGCATTCTCATCGATTTGCATGTGTGGTTCGGCGTGACCATTCTCGTCATCGCCGCGATCAGGCTGTTGTGGCGCGCCACACACCGCGAGCCTCCACCCGAGGAGGGCATTCCGCCGTGGCAGACGACGACGGCGCGCGTGCTGCATTGGGCGCTCTACGGGCTTCTGTTCGCGATTCCCATTCTCGGTTGGGTCAACGCTTCCTGGCGCGGAATGCCGGTCACGCTCTTCGGCATTGTCGGTCTGCCGAAGCTTGTGGCGACGCGGGGCGGCCCCTGGGGATGGACCGGCGACATCCATTCCCTGCTCGCGGACTACGCCTTGCTCGCGCTCGTCGGAATCCATGTGGCCGCGGCGCTCTATCATCAGTTCGTCCGCAGAGATGGCGTTCTCCGTCGAATGCTGCCCGACGTGTCGCGTTGGTAGCGAAGCGGCTCGCGATTGTGCATCCCGTCAATAAGGTGTGGCCAATGGACTGCCGAAGCAGTCCGAGGAATTGCAGACGCTACACGTCGCTGATGGGATCGCGGCGGCGCCCTTGTCGGCGAGCAGGTCCCTTGTGTCTTTTGACATAGCGCGTATCGGGATACTGCTGTTTAGTTCTTGGTAACGCGGTCCCCCCGGTGCGTTCATGGCGATCTACCGTATGTTTCGCGAAGGGGTGTTCAGCCCCGACGAGATCGAGAGCCTGGGCGTCGCGTATGAGGCCGCGCTTAAAGCGTTGCGACTCAAAGATCGCGAAGACCCCGTTACCCAGCTCATCGCGGCAAAGATCATCCAGGTCTATCGCTTGGGCGAGCACGACCCGGCTACGATCTGCACGCGGTCTCTGAAAGAGCTCGGCGTCCGCCCTGCCGAATAAGGCCGCGTCCCCTGACGGTCATTGCTTGCCTGGCGCTCTATCCTCAATTCGTCCGCAGAGATGGCGTTCTTCGCCGGATGCTGCCGGACGTGTCGCGTTGGTAGCGAAGCGGCTGGCAGCGGTGCATCCCGTCGATAAGGTGTGGCCAGTGGACCGCTGAAAGCAGTTCGAGGAATTGCAGACGCTACACGTCACTAGATGCCACGAAGTTCTATGTCTTATGGAATTCGAATGAGCCGCTCGGGGTTTCTCGAAAATCGATCGTGTCTATGACTTTGTCGGTGGTGCCGGGCGTGGAGCGGATGACGTATTGCACCCTGATGGTGTGAAGGTTTTTGAAATCGGGCGATCCCGCAATTGCCTTTGCGACGATTGGACCGATTGCATTCGCTTCGTTGTCGCGTCCGCCATGGGTCGATTGATTCATGTTGCTGTTGACGCGCAAGACCGTGAGCGTGCTTTCCCTCACAGCGATTTCGACGCTGTCCGCTTGGGCGCCGATGGTCTTGGCGATGGTCGTACGCAGTTGATCCGTGACTAACGAGGGCGTCTGCGCCTGCACCGCGCCATTCAGCAGGAACGGGAGCGAAGATAACGCAAACAAGAACGCGCAGAGATGCCGCTTCATGGTCGTACGCTCCGATATATATCCTCCTGAAATGTAGGATTGTCGCTCCATCCGAAATTGATCTTGATCAACTCGCGTAATCCCCTCGCGGCGCGGAGGTCACCGGTCTGACGCGGGCTGTGGTTCACTGACTGTGGTCTTTGTCCCAACGCCGAAGCTGGCTTTTCTCAGCGAGGAGCGCGGCTCACTGATTGCCCAGGGTCCGGCGCCGCGAATGCAGCACGGTGCTTTCAAAAACAACTTCGAGCCGAACTGCGTGAGGCAGCTTGCGGCTCAGTCGAGCGTTACGCCCAGCGACTTGACGATGGGAAGCCACTTCGCGACTTCGGCCTTCATGTGCGCTCGTGCGCCTTCAGGCGTCATTCGATCCGCATCCGGCAGCTCGATCGCCCACTCAGCCAGGCGGGCCTGCACGTCTTTCTCTTTTAAAGCGGAGCGCAGCGCTCCATTCAAGCGGTCGACGATCGGGCGCGGCGTCGACTTCGGTGCGAGCAGGACATTCCAGACACTGAAGTCGAGCCCGGGAATACCGGATTCCGTTGCAGCCGGCACATCGGGCAGGGCAGCGATCCGATTTGAGCGCATGATTGCGATCGGGCGCACGGTTCCGCCCTTGATGTGCGGCAGAACCGAGGTGCTCACATCGACCATGTAATCAATCCGTCCCCCGATCAGATCGGTATAAGCCGCTCCAAGTCCTTTATAGCTCACCGCTGAAACACTGACTCCCAGCATCGTGTTCAACATGGCCCCGCCGAGGTGAGCTGCGGAGCCAATTCCCGCCGTTCCAAAGTTCAATTTTTGCTGGTTCGCTTTGACATAGTCGGCGAACTCTTTGAGCGTTTTGACCGGAAAGTCTTTGTTGACGATCAGGATCTGCGGTGCGTCGCCGATCTCGCCGATCGTCTCGTAGTCGTTGACGGGATCGTAGGGTGGGTTCTTATAAAATCCCACGCTCGCCGCGTGAGTGCCGGCGTGCCCGATCAGCAGCGTGTAGCCGTCGGGCGGCGCCTTGGCGGCTCGCACCGAACCGATAGCCCCACCGGCGCCGCCGACATTCTCGACCACGATGCGCTGCCCGAGGTCGCGCGACATGGCGTTGGCAATAAGCCTCGCCAGCGCATCGGTCGCCCCACCCGCTGCGAAAGGCACGATGAGGACCGGGTTGCGCGTGGGATAGGCCTGCTGGGATCGTGCTTCGGGACCGCTTGCGGCGAGAGTCAAAAGCGCAGCCGCAAGGATGCACACGCGCCCGACGAGCTTCTTGGGCATGACCCTTCCTCCGATCATCAGGATGCTTTGACCGTCGCCTTGTCGAACTTGGCGACCGCCTCGCGAAGGAGTTTCTCTCCCGCGGCGAGCATTGCTTGCCGCTCGGCGATTGTTTTTTCATCGCGGCCCAACCGATCCCGACGCTCGGCAGCCATCCGTCGCACCTCTTGCGGCGCTGGTCCGCCGGTCACGGCATGGCTATGAATGAAGCGGTCGGGATCGATGCACTCGGCGATCACCGAAGGCTCGACGTCAATCCGGTGGCCCAGGATTTCTTCGGCTGCCCTGGCCAGGAGTGCGGCGTCGATGGCGGAAGCGTCCTTGCCGGATTCGACCGCAAGACGCACCGCTCGTGCCACGATCCTGTGGGCGCCTCGGTTGGAAAGGTCCGTATGGGTGTAGACGGCTTCGGCAAGCGCAGTGACGGCCGAAAAGCCCCACGCGGTGCGCGCTCGCATCAGCTCGCGATCGGGTTCCAGCGCGGACACGACGGCGATGATGGTCGGCAATGCCTGTTCGGTCAGCGTAATGGCGTCCAGCAGCGGCTGGTAAACCTCGAACTCGACCTCTTCGGTGTCCATGTAGCCGACGTTGTGAAGAACCGTGAAGCATCCGGTCAGCGCCGCGACCGTCCTCGCCATCCGTGAGCGGATATATTCAAGGACGAGCGCGTTCTTCTTCTGCGGCATCAAGCTGCTTGGCGAAGAGAACGAGTCGCTCACGTCGATCATCGCGAATTCTTGCGAAGACCAGACGTAAAGGTCCTGGCTGAATCGCCCGATGATGGTCATCAGCCCGGCGAGGGCCGAAGCTGCTTCGGTGACATGGTCGGAGGCCGACACGCTGTCGAGCGTGTTTTCACAGAGAGCGCCAAAGCCAAGGAGCTTGCGAACCCGCTCACGGTCGACGGGAAGACTGGTGCCCGACATCGCACCGCAACCCAGCGTGCACTGGTCGGTCGTCTCGTAAGCTGCAAGCAGCCGCTTCGTGTCGCGCTCGAGATGGTCGTGGATCGCGAGCAGATAATGGCCGAGCGTCGTTGGTTGCGCGTGCTGGAGATGCGTGTAGCCGGGCATCACGGTATCGCTCTCGGCGTCGGCTCGTTCGAGGAGCTCACCTCGAAATCTAACCACTCCTTTGAGGATACGAATCAGCGCATCGCGCAAGAACATGCGCGTCAGCGGCTCCGGGCGCGTTCGACCGAGATTAAGATCGCTGACGCTGGCATCGCCACCCGGAACGCGTTCGCATAAAGCGCGCTCCATATGCAGATAATAATATTCGATGGCAGGATCGAAGGGCTGCAGTGAATTTGGCCCTTCTTTTTCGATGTCGGCGAGTCCATGGAGAACCGATGTCGCCCGCTCGCGCGGAACGATATTGTTTTCCGCCAGCATCGTGATCCACGCTCTGTGCGCGGCGATGAGACGATCGAAGTTGTGTTCTGAATTCACCTCGAAAATCGGCTTGAGGATTCGTTCGGCGAAGACCGGATTCGGGTCGTCGCGCATGCGATCGCGCGCGCCCTTGGGTTGTTCGTTGGATTTTGGCTGCCTGTCGCTCATTTAAATCCTCCACGGGGTCGCGAGCACTCGCTCGCGCTTGGTCAGACGGCTACTTTGAACAGCTCCAGCGTTTTGAGATGTTCGATGATCGCCTTGCTGCCGGCTTCGATGTTTCTGAGCATCTGCTGACGGGCGCGAGCAGCGCTTCGCTCTCTGATGGCAACGAGGATCGCCTCATGCTCCGCGATCGCTTCCTGCATTCGCTCCATCGGAAATCCGCGAAGCGGACGTGTAAAAACCAGCCTGTCAAAAAGATTGCTGAGCAGATCGATCAGGAATGGATTGCCTGCCTGGCGCGCGATGCGCAGGTGGAATGCCTTGTCGGCAAGCATTCCCAGCCGTCGCTTGTCCGCAGACCCGTTCAGCATCCGCGCATACGTATGCTGAAGCTCGGCCAATTCCTCCACGAAGTCGTCGCCATGCTCCTTGGCCGCAACGCCGGCGGTAAACACCTCGATACATTGCCGCGCTTCGAACAGGTGGCCCATCTCCGCCGCATCGATGTGCCGGACGAGAAAGCCTCGATTGGGGATGGCGCTGACGAAACCTTCGATCTCGAGGCGGCGCATGGCCTCGCGCACGGGTGTGCGGCTCATCGACAAGTTTGCCGCGATCTCGTCCAGAGGCACTTTCTGCCCGGGATGGAGCTGCTGCACCAGCAGCATGCGCTTGAATTCGCCGTAGGCTCTCGCCGGCCCGTCGGCGTCATCGGACAGGACAAGCCCCGCCGGTAAGTAGGGCAACAGCTGCCGCACATCGGCGGCGCCCAATCCGGGAAGGAAATCGTACATGGCTGGCTCAGTTGTGTATATAAAAGTGTATACACTTTAGGAGGGGCGTCAAGTTCGTAGGCGAGGACGGCAGTTGAGACCCGTGCGCAGTTCTCCAGTCGCAGTGTTCGTGCCGTTCGCGGACGGCAAGGCGCAGAATGTCTTCAACGGCTTTCTCGACGGCGACAAATCGCGTGGCCGTCCTGTCGCGGTCGCGCTCGATCGTCCCGGCGCGTTGCTCATCGCCGATGATGTCCGCAACACGGTGTGGCGCGTCAGCCGCCAGTGAGGTGGCTGTTTTGCGAACCATCATTTCGTGGGGAAGCCGGAGCCCCATTGAACAGCCGTTCATCATTGTTCCAGGAACAAACCTTTTTCCGCTTGCGTTGGCGACCCGACGTCAACGTATGGAGGATGCGATGAAGAAACTGACACTCGCGCTTGCCGCGCTCGCGGCGGTTGGCTTCGCGATTCCCTCGATGACTAGCGTTGCGCGCGCGGAAGACAAGGTCATCATCAAGAAGGGCGGCCATCATCATGATTGGATGCGCGCCCACGCTGAGAGCAAGAAAAAGATCATCATCAAGAAGGATCGCGACTGAGCGGCGGTCCGTGCATCCGGCCCCGAGCTTCGGGGCCGGATGCATTTAGTCTCGGAATCGATCTCACGCGCGGGCAACCAAGCTGATGCTTCGCGGTGAGGAAAAAGTGGTTACCGCGCCCGTGCGCTTTTCCTCACGTTCCTAAACTCCAACTCACGGTCGCAAACCCCGTCTCGGGTCGTGTTCCTCAGGACACGCCGAGCGCGCGTTCGATTTTCTTGCGGACATTCCCTGCCGCTTTGATCGCCTGCTTGACCGCGCTCGGGCTCTTGCGGGTCTTTTTCGCTTCGCAACGAACCTCATACTTCTGCCCACCCGCGACCTTTCGCCGATCCTGGCTTCTGCCGCGGGTGGTCTTTCTCGATTTCGTCCGGCGTTTCGCTTTCTTCGCCATGTTGCCTCCTGGCCCTGCCGGAAATGACTCAACCGGCAAGGGCATGTTGAGTCCTGCGTATTGCCCAACAGCAGAGGAGGCGTTCCGGTTTCACCTGGCTTCTGCTTGCCTCGCGCAATGGCGCCGCTGCGGTCTCGTCAGGGCCGCGCATGCGGAACTTAGGATTGCTGGGCTCGTTTCCTCGACATGCAGAAAACGGATGACCTCGACGGCCGGGCGCGAGCACAACGCATCCTTCGCACCCGGGAAGAAATGAAAGCCGACGCGCCGCTCGCGGTGCGGGACTATCGTGCCGCCCAGCGAGCGACGTTGGCACGCATGCGCGAGCTTCGCGAGCAGCGCCTGGCGCGCGAGCGTCCCCTCAAGCGGAGCGACTAGGACCGGGCGACGAGGTCGCGGCGATGAAGGTTATTTTTCTCGATATCGACGGTGTGCTCAATTGCAAGCGAACCCGCAATCCGCGCAAGCTGCCTTACGTCGTTGAGCCCAAGCTCCTTAAGCGGCTCAAGCAGCTGTTGCGGCAGACGCGTGCCAAGGTCGTGCTGACGTCCACGTGGCGCTACGATCCCGCCGGCATGTTCAGCGCCAGGCATTGGGGCATCCCGTTCATCGACGTCACGCCCGAAATGCCCAAGCAGCCGAGATCGAAGGAAATCCTGGCTTGGCTTAAGACGCATCCCGGGGTGACGCGCTTTGTGGTGATCGACGACGACGATGATGCTCTCGACGGACTGCCGCTGTTCCAGCCTTCCGCATGGACCGGACTGTCGCCCGAGATTGTCCGCGGCGTCGTCGACTATTTGCACGAAAAGCGCGGCAGCGACATGCGCCGCAGCAAGATCAGGCGCGCGGTCGAAAACCTGGAAGAGGTGATCAGGCGCCACCCGGGCTGAACGGCATTGAGCCGCTGCTCTGCGTGCCGGCGGTCACTTGGCGCTGAACAGTGCGTTGCCCAGGCCAGTCCCGATCGTGAACACCGCCCAGCGGTCGACGTCGGTCATGAAGGGAAGTTCGCTCAAGCCCTGCACCACAGCGTCGTTGTGCATGACGATGCTGGTCTCGTACTCGCCGATGTGCGGGATCGCTTCGCGCAGCACGTCGGGAAGATTGAAACGGCTGCTCTCCCAGTTGCCGGGAAGATTTTGGGTGCCGGCCTTGATCGCGCCGTCGGCGTCGATGCGGCCCGGACAGCCGATGCCGATGAACGGCGCCAGCTTGATGTCGCTTTTCTTGGCGCGGTTGATCAGCCGCTTGAGCATCTTGACGAGACCGTCGACCGCGTCCTCGCGGCTCAGCTTCTCGTCGCCGTGCCGCCAGAGCTCGAACTTCCAGACATCGGCCTTGGACAGGTCGGGCGCGTCGTCGACGCGCATGCACACGACGCCGGCGCGGATGTTGGTGCCGCCGATATCGACCGCGAGGATGGCGTCGTGGCCCTCGAACATCCACGCCGGCGCCAGGTGCCCGGCTCCAAGCAGCCCGGCCTCGTCTGGGTCGTTGCGAATGGTGACGATCTCCTGCTTGATTTTCTGCGCCTTCAGCAGCACGGACGCGCGGCCGACTGCCATTTCGCCGACACGACTGCCGATGAAGCCGCCGCCGATCACGAGGCGCTCGGCTTCCTTCCAGTCCTTCAGCTTCATGAATCGCATGAGGACCGCGGCGAATTCCTGGGCGAAGGATTCGATCGCCCCCTGGATGATCCCGGCCGTCTCCGGCTTGCCGTTGATCAGCAGCTCGTCGAGGCGCTTCTTGCTGAGCTTGGATGACGCGGCCTCACCGAACGGATCGACATCGATCTCGCGCATCGGCTTGCGCCAGTTTTCGATGAAATCACGAAACGCGCCTTTGCTGGCTCGGTCGCCGATAAAGCCTTCGTCGTCCTTGAGCTCGACATTGTAGTCGTCGACGGTGATGCGAGGCAGCCTGGCCGCACCATGCGGCAGCCCTGCGATGTTGACGGATGTCTCACTCATGGGCACACGTTGCGAGAGGTACTCGCTAACGCGGCCTCGCAGATGTCGGTTCCTCCCGGCGAAGCCAAAGCCGGGGCGCGACCACGCCCCGGCTCCTTCACGCGGCATCCCTCACTTTTTCTCGATCGTCACACTGCTGCTGCCGGTCGTTTCTTCGGTGCAGACCTTCGTGGTCTTGATCCGATCTTGCGCTTCCTCACGCGTCTTGAAGGCAAGGGGGCCGATTTGCGCGATCGTGGTCGTTTCGACCGGCCTGCTCGTCGTCACCGTGCAATGCTGGTCGGGTCCACGCACGACGTAATACTCCTCGGCGAGGGCAGGCGCGGCGAACGACAGGGCCACCCCGGCTGCCAGGACAATCTTCGCTTTCATTTCAGTTCTCCTCTGTGATCGATTCTCGGAGGCATGGCGGCGAGCTGCCGGCTGACGACGATGTCGCAACGGGTCCTATGCGCGAATGGTCATGCCGAGGGTCGGCCATCGCCCGGCCATTAAAATGGATCTCGGCGCTCTAAGTTCCGCTTGGCGGGTATCCGTGTTGCTCGCCTGAGTCCCACTACCGGAACAAAACCGCCGCAGGTCGATTGTCGGCCCGGAAGTGACACACGGCTGAGATGAAAAGGAGCGGTCATGAAGGCAATACGCGTAATCGGACTCGCGGCGGTCCTGGCGATCGGATCGTTCGGCATCGCGGCGGGGCAGTCGGTAGGGACAGCAGGTGGCAGTGGCGGCAGTGGCGGCGCGGGCGCTCAGGGAACGGGTGCGGAGGTTGGAGCAAAGGGCAAGCCGGCCGGCGGCGCGGGCGCGGGCATGCAAGGCAGCACGACAACCGGCGCCGGTGCCTCGGCAAATGTCGGCGGCGGAGCCGCGACCGGATCGAATGGCGCCAAAGCTCCTGCACCAGGCCCAGGCGCAGCGACCAAGCCGAAAGCCCCCGCGGGCAAAGAGGGGAATTGACGGACAGCATACGTCGCGAAGAAAGGCCGCTTCACGCGGCCTTTCTTTTGCCGCCCACTCAGTTGACCGACACGGCCGCCGGTCAAAGTCCGACGTCGCTGCGCGACATTGCATGCCGTACAGCAAGCGCCTCAAGGGGAATGAGTTAAGAGCTGCTATGTCATTTGATGCGGCCGCCCTTCAAGATCGTCCGTGCGCGCAAGATGAGTGCGGTTAGCCTGGTCGGATGGGACTCAACAGGAACCTATGCATCAAATGACATCGGCGCGCTAAGGTTGACAGCGGATCGGACGCGACGGTCGCAGCCCAGGCGAGTAAAGCGGAGCCAAGGCAATGAGATCTCCCCCGCTCATGGAAAAGCCGAAGCTCGCCGATATTGACCGAAGCATCGCCTCTGCGCGGCAGGAACTGCGCGATCAACACGCGCTGGTTCTGATCAACGACGGTCCGGGGCGCAGAATCGACTTCGCCAGGCTGCTCTCGCACAGCCTCCGGCAATTCCGGATGATCGAAGTGTTCCGCATGACCGCCCTCGACGATGCAGAGCGCCGGGTGTTCGAGCGCGACGCGCGGCAGGTATTTTTGTCCAACGACGCACGTGACGACGGCTGACGCGGCGGTTGGCCGACTGGCAAGTCCATCGACGATATATCCACCCGCCTCCACTCACGTATGACGCTCGATCTGGAAGCTGACGCTTGCGAGGCGCGTCGTATTCGGGCGCGTGATCTCCAGGCTGTGCACGGTCTTTCCGACCTTGGCCGCTTTTAGTTCGGACAGCATCGAGGCGGCCGTATGGACCAATTCAGCCACCGCCGCGTCGTCGTTTTCGAGCTCGATGGAATGGTCTTCCGGCCCGCCGTTGCTGATATGGAACAGGTAAACAGGCATCGTCACCTCCCATGTCTGGAAAACGACGGACTCCTGCCCGGGGTTGCTGTCGATTTTTGGCCGACTACAGCAAACTGAATAGCGCGGGTGTGCCCCTGGTCCTAGGTTCCGCTTGTCGGAACCGGGAATGCTCCTCTGCAAGGGACGGCGTCATCGCCCGGGTCGCACGGGGGCACTCGGAAAGGTCGGATGCGACGCTTGATCAATCGGCTCGGTTTTGCCGACTCGCTCTCTCCTGAGGATGTCGAGACGCTGCTGGCATCGGTTGCCCAGCGTAAGCACGTCCCCGCTGGCGAGGAGATTGTTGGGCTGCGCACGCCATGCACGACCAGCTCGATCCTGCTTTCCGGTTTCGCCTCCCGCCAGAAGGTCTTGCCGATGGGAAGCCGGCAGATCAGCGGGTTTTATGTCACCGCCGACTTCTGCGATCTCGATTGCTATGTTCTCAAACATCGCGAGCATACCGTTGTGGCGCTCACTGACTGCGAAGTCGGTATTGTTTCGCATGACACCATCGACAGGATGCTGCGCGGCTCGCCGGACCTCAGCACATTGTTCTGGGCGGCCACCGCGGCCGACGGCGCCATCAGCCGCGAATGGCTCGTCTCCATCGGCCGGCGCTCGGCCGCCGCACGATTGGCGCACCTTTTTTGCGAGCTCTTCGTTCGTCTGCGTTTCGTTGAAGAGACAAAAGGCAGGACTTACTTCTTGCCGGCGACGCAGAGCGACCTCTCCGACGCGATGGGCATGTCGCTGGTGCACGTGAATCGCAAATGTGCTGAGCTGAAATCAGTAGGCATGGCGAGCTTGAGCAACCGTGTCGTCACCATCCTGGATTGGAAAAGATTGGCCCACTTCGCCGATTTCGATGCAACCTATCTCTACCTCGGTAACAAGCAGACGCACACGCCGCTCACTTAGCAGCCGTCGTGTCACGACCTGGTGTGTGTCGAGGCTCTTTGGATTTTATCTTTTTTACAGCGCAGTTCGGAAGGCTGTTGTGGTGCCTTGAAAAGGCCTCTGCGGTTGGCGGCGTCCATCGTTGTCGTACAGCGGCAGATCTCGATGAACTTCATTCCTCAATTCGGCCGCGCGCTACTGCTGCCGCCGCCGTAGACGCAAACAGCAGCCGGTCCTCTGAGCGCGGCTTACCGCGCCAGCAGCGCGATCAGAATGAGCAGTGGGATCGGGATCCCGAGCAGCCAGAGTAAAATGAGACCCATGATCGTCTCCTAAGATCCAATCGGTTCGTTGTAGGCGCGAGTCCAGAACACGCCACGCCAACGGCGGTCCCGCAGCTGACCGCCTTCGATGGCGGCGAGGGCAGCGCAGAAGGCGCCGACCAGCATCGCGATCGCGGTCCAGATCGAGATCGAGGCCGCGACGCGACGTCCCTGATCCAGCGCGGCTTTGACTTGCATGGTCACGTCCGCGACGCGCTTGTCCGCGTCGGCCTGGCTCAACCCGGTTTGCCTGGAAACCAGCTGGGCCAGGTAGGCACGATCGGCATCGGGCGGTGCGCCGCCGTTTGCGATCGCGTGCGTGATGATGAGGCGCATCTGACGAGCAGGCGCCCCATTGTTCTGCTGGGGCGCTTCGGAAGGCGCGGCCGCCGGTGCGCTTTCGGCCCCCGTGGAGGACGGCCCTCCGGCAGGTGGGCGCTGCAACAGCGTCACGTAATAATCGGCACTGGAATTGTTTGTGGCCTGACCGCCGGAGACGCCGGCCCCCGCCGCCAATCCGGTTGCCGCTCCGCCGGCCAATCCCGCAGCTGCAGTGGCGAGGAATGCAGCACCGACGACGTTGGCGAAGGCCCAGGCGAGAAAGCCGTGCGCGGTGTCGCGGAACTGGATTTCATAAGTGTGCAGGCCGGTCCATTTCGTGCGCAGGCGGCCGGCGACGTATCCTCCGATCGTCGAGGCGATCAGCGCGGTGAAGACGAAATAGAGGCCGGTCGAGATTCGAAACGTCGTGGCCGAGAGACCGGAATTAGGCCATGGCGATACCGATGAAAACCCGAGCGCGCTACCGACGGCGATGAGGATGAGCGTGAGCCCGGCCGTCGCGGTCGCTCCTGCCGCGATTGCGCTCCATGAAACAGCGGATTGATCATTGTCCATAGCCGGCATTCCTTTGCGCGTCGTCTTGACCGCAATGCCTCTAACTTGGGCAATTTCCAAAAGTTCCTGCTGATAGCCTTCACCGGCATGCGCCAAGAGCCAAGAGCCAAGAGCCAAGAGCGTCACGCCGGGTGCTTGTCGACGAACTCTTCAGTGATGCGCAGCATCGTGCGCAAAGCCCTCTGTGTCAGCCGGCATCAGATGCAGATCGCCGAAGCCGAGGATGTCCCTGGCGCCCTCGCCGAACTCAACGCGCGCGCGTTCGATCTTGTGTTTCTCGACTATGATCCGCCCGGTCTCAACGGTTTGGAGGTCGCGGCGCACATCAAGCGGCGCCAGCCGCATTTGCGTGTCGTCCTCATCAGCTCCGCTCGGGCTGCTGCGGCGGCGCGACGGGACGACATCGAGTTTCTCAGAAGCAGTGTGAAGCGGCGTCAGTTGGCGGCCTCTTTGTTTGCAGCGAAAAAAGCTCGGCACGCGCGTACTGGCCCCTTCCGCCTCCGTTAGCCCCTTTTAAAGGCCAAGAGGGTCCCTTGTGTCTTTTGACATGGCGCGTATCGGGATACTGCTGTTTACTTCTTGGTTACGCGGTCCCCCCCCCGGTGCGTTCATGGCGATCTACCGTATGTTTCGCGAAGGGGTGTTCAGCCCCGACGAGATCGAGAGCCTGAGCGCCGCGTATGAAGCCGCGCTTAAAGTATTGCGGCTCAAAGATCGCGAAGACCCCGTTACCGAGCTCATCGCGGCAAAGATCATCCAGGTCTATCGCTTGGGCGAGCACGACCCGGCGACGATTTGCACGCGGTCGCTGAAAGAGCTCGGCGTCCGCCCTGCCGGCTGAGCCCGCGTCCCTGGCGGTCATGGCTTGCCTGTCCGATCCGGGCGAGCAGATCGCAGCGCCTTTCAAAATATAGAATGTTTGCCCCTTGCGTTCTCCATTCGTTCCTCTATAATCATCATTATCCCTCCTCACTCCAAGGGGCATCGGCCGGTGTTTCTGATGCGAGGAGGGTGGCGATGGCCGGTGGAGCGCGGGTCTAACACCCCCGCAGGAGACCGGCGGCCCAAGTCGCAACGATCCTGGCGCCGAGCGCTTCGGCGTTATGTGTGGTGTGGGGAGCGAAATCTCCTGCAGCCCCGTAGCGGAGGTCAGCAATGGTCATGCCTCCGGGGGTCCGCGAAGCAAGCCGTAACCCATCGCGCGCGGGACGTCCTGATCTGACGCGACCTGCGGCTTGACTGCCACTTCGCCTTCGCTCCGCGAGGAACGAAGGCCCGCAGATCCCGGCGGATCACGGGTGTCCCGCGCGCCCTTGGATTTTCCACGGCGCACCGTTTTTCAAAACAGCTGCATGCTGAACGGCCGCGCTTACGCGAAACGCAACCGCATGCGCGCGAGAGAGCGCGTCACGCCACGAACGGGAGACGAGAGATGTCAGGCGTCAAAGTCAAAGTGAAGCTGCCGGAAAGACTTCAGCGCGATCCGCCGCGCCGGCCGCATCGCCACCTGCTGGAGCAGCGCATCAAGGAGGAAGCCGCCGCCCGCGCCGAAGCGCAAGCCGCGGCCGATGCCGCGTCCGGAAAAGCGCCGAAAGGCGGGCACAAGATCATCACCTTCGCAACCTACATTCCCGTGCCCAAGCAGCAGGAATTTCACGAGGGCGGCACCGGCTTCAACGAGCGCCTGTTCAAGGCCGGCAACCAGCTCGGCAAGACAACGTCGGGCGCCTTTGAGATGGCCGCGCATCTCACCGGGCAATATCCGAAGTGGTGGTGCGGCCGCCGCTTCGCCAAACCGATCCGCGCCTGGGTCGGCTCGGTCAGCTTCGAGGCCGTGCGCGATGGCGCGCAGCGCGTGCTGCTCGGCGAGCCGCGCGATCGTGAGAGCTGGGGCACGCGCATGATCATGAAAAACGACATCGTCAAATATTCGATGCGCCGCGGCGTGCCCGACGCGCTGGAAAGCCTCACTGTGCGACATATCTCCGGCGGCGCTTCCACGCTCGGCTTCAAGTCCTACACGCAAGGGCGCGAGAGATGGCAGGCGGAGACGCTTGATATCGTCTGGTTCGACGAGGAGCCGCCGCTCGACATTTATATCGAAGGGCTCACACGCACGGTCGCCACCTATGGCTGCGTCTATCTCACGCTCACGCCACTCAAGGGCATGAGCGAGGTGATGATGCTGTTCAAGGACTGCCCCGGGTTTTGAGATGGCAGACGTCGCAGCGCACCTGGGACCTCATCCTGCCTGCCCGCCGAAGCCCGTAAGGGCGAAGGCGGGAGGAGCGCGCCACACATTCAGCCCTCATCCTGAGGAAGCGCGCGTAAGCGCGCTGTCTCGAAGGATGGCCGCAAACTCTCGGGCCTCATGGTTCGAGACGCGGCGCAAGCGCGCCGCTCCTCACCATGAGGAGGGAGGAAGGTAGAATCGCCAATGGAACCTGGCCAGAGCACAGGCTGAAATCGATTCACCATTCAATTTCCCCGCCATTTCAATCGGTTCCGCTGTCATCCCAGTGTCATCCAAACTTCATAGAAGGGTAGCGTGAGACGCCTAGGACGACACCACTTCGGACCGACAACGGCCGCAACCAAGAACCGCGTCGAAGGCAAGTCACGCGTCCACAAGCGGCCGCCCGGGCAGGGGCCTGACACGAAGTATGTCGCGGATCCCCCAATCCGCGATGGGAATAGGCCGTCAACATGGAGAGAACCTGTGAAACATTGGACCACTTGGGTGGCCGCCGGCGTCATCGCCGCCGCCACGACTGCTTCCGCCAGCGCGATGGACATTTCCGGCGCGGGCGCGACGTTTCCCTATCCGATCTACGCGAAGTGGGCGGACGCCTATAAGAAAGAGACCGGCACCGGCCTGAACTACCAGTCGATCGGCTCCGGCGGCGGCATCAAGCAGATCAAGGCGAAGACCGTGACCTTCGGCGCTTCCGATGCGCCGCTCTCGGGCAAGGAGCTCGACGAAGTCGGGCTCGTGCAGTTCCCGATGGTGATGGGCGGCATCGTCCCGGTGGTCAATCTCGAAGGCATCAAGGCCGGCCAGCTCACGCTCGACGGCGCCACCATGGCGAAGATCTTCATGGGCCAGATCACCAAGTGGGATGATCCGGCGATCGCCAAGCTCAATCCCGGCGTGAAGCTTCCCTCGCAGGCCATCGTGGTCGTGCACCGCTCCGACGGTTCGGGCACCACCTACAACTTCGCCTATTACCTCGCCGACGTCAGCGTCGACTGGAAGTCGAAGGTCGGCTTCAACACCTCGGTCGAGTGGCCGGTGGGCATCGGCGCCAAGGGCAACGAAGGCGTCGCCAACAATGTCGGCAACACCAAGGGCTCGATCGGCTACGTCGAATACGCCTATGCCAAGCAGAACAACCTGACCTTCACCAAGATGGTCAACAAGGACGGCAAGACCGTCGAGCCGGAGACCAAGACGTTCCAGGCGGCGGCGGCGAATGCCAAATGGGATTCGCAGCCCGGCTATGGCGTCATCCTCGCCAACCAGCCCGGCGCCGAGAGCTGGCCGATGACGGCGGCGACCTGGATCCTGGTCTACAAGAAGCCGCAAGACGCAGCCGCCACCGCGGAAGCGCTGAAGTTCTTCGCCTGGTGCTACGACAAGGGCGCCGCTGCGGCTGAAGAGCTCATCTACATCCCGATGCCGAAGAACGTCGCCGCCAGCGTCAAGAAGACCTGGGCGAACGAGGTCAAGGACGGTAGCGGCAAACCGCTGTTCGCCGCGATGAACTGATCCAATAAGGAAAGGCGCCAACAACTTTGGCGCCTTTTCCACCTACGTCGGAAGTGGGCTTGTCTGCCGACATTGGGCCCGCTTGAGTGCTCCCGAAACGACACGCGCACGCTGCAAGGGAGCTCGAATGCGAGAGACGGGGAGAAATCCTGTGGCGGACGTTGCGTTGCGAAGCGAGCCGATGACGCTTGCGGCCCCGGTCGACCGGTCGCGGGTCCTGCTCAAGCTGCGGCTCAATGACCTCGGCTTTCAGCACCTCACGCGCGCCGCCGCCTTCAGCGTCCTCATCATCCTCGGCACCGTCATCGCCTCGCTGATCAGCGGCTCACTGCCGGCCTGGCGCGCCTTCGGCTTCTCCTTCGTCTACACGGAAGTGTGGAATCCGGTGACCGAGAAATTCGGCGCCGCGGCGCCGATCTACGGCACGCTGATCACCTCGGCGATCGCCATGCTCATCGCCGTGCCGGTTGGCCTGATGATCTCGGTGTTCCTGACCGAGATCTGCCCGATCTGGTTGCGCCGGCCGATCTCCATCGCCATCGAGCTGCTCGCCGGCATTCCCTCGATCATCTACGGCATCTGGGGCCTGTTCGTGTTCGCCCCGTTTCTGCAAGAGACGCTGCAGCCGTTCCTGATCACCGTCTTCGGCCCCATCCCGCTGCTCTCGACCTTGTTTGCCGGCCCCCCGTACGGCATCGGGATGCTCACCGCGGGCCTCGTGCTCGCGATCATGGTCCTGCCGTTCATCACCTCGATCTCGCGCGACGTGTTCGACGCGGTGCCGCCGATGCTCAAGGAATCCGCTTATGGCATCGGCTGCACCACCTGGGAGGTGGTGCGCTTCGTGGTGCTGCCTTATGCCCGCGTCGGCGTGATCGGGGGCGTCATGCTCGGCTTGGGCCGCGCGCTCGGCGAGACCATGGCGGTGACCTTCGTCATCGGCAATGCACACCGCATCTCGTCCTCGATCATCGCGCCGGGCACGACGATCTCGGCGACCATCGCCAACGAATTCACCGAAGCGGTCGGCGACCTCTACACCTCCGCGCTGATCGCGCTCGGCCTCATCCTCTTCGTCATCACCTTCATCGTGCTCGCCTTCGCCCGCTATCTGCTGCTGCGGGTCGAGAAGAAGATCGGAGGCTGAGCCATGTCCGTCGCCAACAGCTCGCTCTACGCAGGCCGCCGCCGCAAAAACGCGGTCGCCATGACCATGTCGCTCGGCGCCACGCTGTTCGGCCTCGCCTGGCTGGTGCTCATTCTCGCGGTGCTGTTGTGGAAGGGCTTCTCCGGTCTGTCGCTCGCGGTGTTCACCGAGATGACCCCGCCGCCCGGCTCCGCCGGCGGCTTGCTCAACCCGATTGTCGGCAGCTTGGCTTTGACCACGCTCGCCGTGCTCATCGGGACGCCGATCGGCGTGCTTGCGGGCACCTACATGGCCGAGTACGGCCGCTACGATAAGCTCAGCATGGTGGTGCGCTTCATCAACGACATCCTGCTCAGCGCGCCATCGATCGTCATCGGCCTGTTCGTCTATGAGATCATGGTCTACCCGATGGGCCACTTCTCCGGCTGGGCCGGCGCGGTGGCGCTGGCGATCATCGTCATCCCCGTGGTGGTGCGCACCACCGAGGACATGCTGACGCTGGTGCCCGACACGCTGCGCGAAGCCGCCGCCTCGATCGGTCTGCCGCGCTCGATGATGATCACGCGCATCGCTTATCGGGCGGCCAAGGCCGGCATGATCACCGGCGTGCTGCTCGCAGTCGCACGCATCTCCGGCGAGACCGCGCCGCTCCTCTTCACCGCGCTGAACAACCAGTTCTGGAGCACGAATTTCAACGCGCCGGTCGCGAGCCTTCCGGTTGTCATCTTCCAGTTCGCCTTGAGCCCGTACAAGGACTGGCAGCAGCTCGCCTGGACCGGCGCGCTGATCATCACCTTCGCGGTTCTCGCGCTGAGCATCGGTGCCCGCGTCCTTTCGGCAAAGAGCAAATCATCATGAGTATGGCAGCCGTGACCACCGTTCCCTCCGTGTCCCACGCCGCGAGCGACAAAGCGGGTCTCACCGAGAAGATCTCGATCCGCAAGCTCGACTTTCTCTATGGCGATCACCGGGCGCTGAAGAACATCAACATCTCGCTCTATGCCGGCAAGGTGACCGCCTTCATCGGGCCCTCCGGCTGCGGCAAGTCGACCCTGCTGCGCGTCCTCAACCGCATGTACGACCTTTATCCAAACCAGCGCGCGGTCGGCGACGTGCTGTTCGACGGCGAGAACATCCTCTCGCCATCGCAGGACATCAATCTGCTGCGCGCGCGCATCGGCATGGTGTTTCAGAAGCCGACGCCGTTCCCGATGACGATCTACGAAAACATCGCCTTCGGCATCCGGCTCTATGAGAAGCTGCCGAAGTCGGAGATCGACGGCCGCGTCGAGCACGCGCTGCGCCGCTCGGCGCTGTGGGACGAGGTCAAGGACAAGCTCAACGCCAACGGCCTGTCGCTGTCCGGCGGCCAACAGCAGCGCCTGTGCATCGCCCGCACCGTCGCGGTGCGCCCCGAGGTGATCCTGCTCGACGAGCCGTGCTCGGCGCTCGACCCGATCTCCACGGCGAAGATCGAGGAGCTCATCGACGAGCTCACCGACGATTACACCATCGTCATCGTCACGCATAATATGCAACAGGCGGCGCGCGTCTCCGACTTCACCGCCTTCATGTATCTCGGCGAGCTCATCGAGTTCGGCGAAACGAGCCGCATGTTCACGACCCCGAGCGACCAGCGCACCCAGGACTACATCACCGGGCGCTTCGGTTAGGCCGGTTGAGGGAAACCATAAGGACCTGTCAGAATGTCCGAGCATCACACCGCCAAGGCCTTCGACACCGATCTTCAGGAACTGGCCCGCATGGTCGCCGAGATGGGCGGCCTTGCGGAGAAGCAGATCGCCGATTGCGTCGATGCGCTGGCAAAGCGCGACACGGTGCTGGCGCAACGCATTGCCACCGTCGACACCCAGATCGACGCGCTGCAGCGCGAGATCGAGGACAAGGCGGTGCTCACCATCGCCCGCCGCCAGCCGGTCGCCGTCGACTTGCGCGAGACGGTGAGCGCGCTGCGTATCGCCTCCGATCTCGAGCGTATCGGCGACCTTGCCAAGAACATCGGCAAGCGCGTGATCGCGCTCAACGGCGAGTTCCCGCCGCCGAAGCTCATCCGCGGCGTCGAGCACATGGCCGACCTGGTGCTGGTGCAGCTCAAGTCCGTGCTCGATGCTTATGCGCGGCATGATCTCGGCAAGGCGCTCGCCGTGTGGCGCAGCGACGAAGAGATCGATGCGGTCTGCACCTCGGTGTTCCGCGAGCTGCTCACTTATATGATGGAAGACCCGCGCAATATCAGCTTCTGCATCCATCTCTTGTTCAGCGCCAAGAACATCGAGCGCATGGGCGACCATGCCACCAACATTGCGGAAACCGTGCATTACATGATCGAAGGTCGTCCAATTGCCGATCAGCGGCCGAAGGGCGACACCACGGCATTCTCCGCGTTGCGCGCGGCTGACGGCTGAGGCCATTTCTGATGAATGCACGCATCCTGATCGTGGAAGACGAGGAGCCGCTCACCATGCTGCTCCGCTACAACCTCGAGGCAGAAGGATACGAAGTCGACACCGCCGCGCGCGGCGATGATGCCGACACCAAGCTCAAGGAAGCGACGCCCGACCTCGTCGTGCTCGACTGGATGCTGCCGGGCCTCTCGGGCATCGAGCTGTGCCGGCGGCTGCGCGCGCGTCCGGAAACGAAGCAACTCCCCATTATCATGCTCACCGCCCGCGGCGAGGAGAGCGAGAAGGTGAGGGGGCTCGCGACCGGCGCCGACGACTACATCGTCAAGCCGTTCTCGGTCCCGGAACTGCTCGCCCGCGTGCGCGCGCTCTTACGCCGCGCCAATCCCGAGCGCGTCGCCTCGGTGCTCGCCTATGGCGACATCGAGCTCGACCGCGAGAAGAAGCGCGTGTCGCGCAACGGCCGCCCGATCGACCTCGGGCCGACCGAGTACCGCCTGCTCGAGTTTCTCATGGAGCGCCCCGGCCGGGTGTTCTCCCGCGAGCAATTGCTCGACGGCGTCTGGGGCAGCGAGATCTATATCGACGAGCGCACCGTCGATGTGCATGTCGGCCGCCTGCGCAAAGCGCTCAACCGTGGCCAAGCGCGCGACCCGATCCGCACCGTGCGCGGCGCCGGCTATGCGCTCGACGATCGGTTTGCCGCCAAGGCCAGCTGAAAAGAACATGGCCGGGCAAGCCCGGCCATGTCGTCGACGCGATGATGGTCCCTGTCTCAGCCCCTGAACGGTCGCTTGTCCCTCCGCCGCTCGGTGAGCGGCTGATAGGCGACGCGCGAGTGATAGGCGCAGTAAGGCAGGCTCTCGACCGTGTTGCCGCCGCAGAAGAAGAAGTCGGTCGATCCCGGATCGCCGATCGGCCAGCGGCAGGTGGCCTCGGTCAATTCCAGCAGTGTCCGGCGTTGCCCGATGGGGATGACCTTCTCGATCACCTCCGGCTCGGGCTCGACCTCATAGTCATAAGCGTGCTGCAGCGCCGTATTGCCCCGGATCGACGGCCGCGACACCCGCAGCATGTGGGTCGCCCGCGCCTTGCGCGGTCGTGGTGCCGCCGAAGAGGGGCTCTTCGCCCGTCCCGAAAGCCCCAGCCGATGCACCTTGCCGATCACGGCATTGCGGGTGATGCCGCCAAGCTCGCCTGCGATCTGGCTCGCAGACAGTCCATCCGCCCAGAGTTTCTTCAGCAGCTCGACCCGCTCGTCCGTCCAGCTCATAACGCCCTCCTTCAAGGCGCCGTCCGCTGGGGGCTTTTGACAGAATCCAACCCCCCTCGTTGGCGCCGCTATGGCTCCGAACGCTCACGCATCACCCAAAATGAACTTAGAGTATGGTCCGCCGCACGAGATGTCGTACTGGACGGCCGAAAAACTACAATATGCCGTGACTCCCGCGCAACGGCGGTCCCCGACGCATCCACATCTTCCGGGTGTTTATGCCCCCCGCATCCACATGTTTTCCGTTAGAATCCCGAGTTGAGGCGGAATTGAGTCAAGGCGCCGACACCAATCACCCAGTGCCCGGTTTCGAAGTTCGTGATGCGTCGCGGCATTCTTTGACACGAACTTCGAAACCAAAGGGCACTAGCAACTCTATGATTCCAGTGCCGCTTTTCGATTTGGAATTCCTGAACGAACTCGCGGCAATCGGCGCAGGAATTCCAAATCGGCGGCGCTGGTCGTGTTGACAGGCCAGGGGCTGGAAATACAATGCAAATCAGTGCCGCCCGGCGGGGCGGCATATTTCATTTTGGCGTACAATTTCGCCTTATCGAACTGGATCTTGGATCGGGAAACCGCGCCATGACTTCGCATCTGTTGCCGACCTTCGCGCGCGTCGACCTCGCCTTCGAGCGGGGCGAGGGCGCTTGGCTGACGGCGACCAATGGCGAGCGCTATCTCGACTTCACCTGCGGGGTGGCGGTCAACGCGCTTGGCCACAATCACCCGAAGCTCGTCGCCGCCATGATCGAGCAGGCGCAGAAGGTCTGGCACGTCTCCAATCTCTATCGCATCCCGGAAGGCGAGAAGCTCGCCGCGCGGCTGTGCGAGGCAAGCTTTGCCGACACCGTGTTCTTTGCCAATTCCGGCGCCGAGGCGATGGAATGCGCGATCAAGATGGCGCGCAAATATCACGCCGTGAGCGGTAAGCCCGAGCGCTACCGGATCATCACCTTCGAGGGCGCCTTCCACGGCCGCACGCTGGCGACGCTCGCCGCCGGCGGGCAGAAGAAATATCTCGAGGGCTTCGGGCCCCCGGTCGACGGCTTCGACCAGGTTCCGTTTGGCGATCTCGCTGCCGTCAAGAAGGCCATCACGCCGGCGACCGGCGCCATCATCGTCGAGGCGGTGCAGGGCGAGGGCGGGGTGCGGGTCGCGCCGCTGCCGTTCCTGCGCGGCTTGCGCGAACTCTGCGACCAGCACGGCATGCTGCTCATTTTCGACGAGGTGCAGACCGGTATGGGCCGCACCGGCGACCTGTTCGCCTATCAGCACACCGGCGTCACCCCGGACATCATGGCGCTGGCGAAAGCGCTCGGCGGCGGCTTCCCGGTCGGCGCCTGCCTCGCCACGGCGGAAGCCGGCAAGGGCATGACGGCCGGCACCCACGGCTCGACCTTCGGCGGCAATCCGCTGGCCATGGCGGCGGGCAACGCGGTGATGGACGTGATGACGGCGCCGGGCTTCTTCGACAAGGTCAAGAAGAACAGCATCGTGCTCAAGCAGAAGCTCGCCGAGATCAAGGACCGCTACAGCGCCGTGATCGCGGAAGTGCGCGGCGAGGGGCTGCTCGTCGGGCTGCGCGCCGTCGTCCCGGCGGCAGAGCTGGTCGACGAATTGCGCGCCGAGAAGGTCATCACCGTCGCTGCGGGCGACAATGTGGTGCGGCTCCTCCCGCCGCTGACCATCAGCGAGGAAGACATCGCGGAAGGCGTGGCGCGGCTCGAGCGCGCTTGCGCGCGGCTGCAGCAGGCGCACGCCCGTGCACCGGCGCGAGAGGCGGCGTCATGACCGGCAACGGGCTGCGCCACTTCCTCGATCTCACCGAGATCCCCAAGGACGTGCTCAAGGACATGCTGGCCTCGAGCCGCGCCATGAAGGACGCGCGCAAACGCGGTGTTCCCGATGCGGCGCCGCTTGCCGGCAAGACGCTGGCAATGATCTTCGATAAGCCGTCGACGCGCACCCGCGTGTCCTTCGACGTCGCCATGCGCCAGCTCGGCGGCGAGACCATTTTGCTCACGGGCCAGGAGATGCAGCTCGGCCGCGGCGAGACCATCGCCGACACCGCGCGCGTGCTCTCGCGCTATGTCGACGTCATCATGATCCGCACCCTCGACCACGAGATGCTCGACGAGTTGGCGCGCCACGCCACCGTGCCGGTGATCAATGGCCTCACCCGGCGCTCGCATCCGTGTCAGGTGCTCGCCGACGTGATGACCTTCGAGGAGAAGAAGGGACCGATCCGCGGCCGCACCGTGGCCTGGACCGGCGACAGCAACAACGTGCTCGCGTCGTGGATGCACGCGGCGGAGCGCTTCGAGTTCGCGCTGCGCGTCGCCACGCCGCCGGAGCTGGCGCCGAAGAAATGGCTGATGGATTGGGTGAAGAAGGCCAAGGCCGATATCGCCGTCGGCAAGGATGCGGAGGCCGCGGTCAAGGACGCCGACTGCATCGTCACCGACACCTGGGTGTCGATGGGCGACCGCGACAGCGACGGCCAGCGCCACAATCTGCTCAAGGCCTATCAGGTCAACGGCCGGCTGATGGCCAAGGCCAAACCGGATGCGGTGTTCATGCACTGTCTGCCGGCGCATCGTGGCGAGGAGGTCACTGACGAGGTGATCGACGGGCCGCAGTCGGTGGTGTTCGACGAGGCGGAAAATCGCCTGCATGCGCAAAAGGGCATCCTGACCTGGTGCCTGCACGCCGACGCGCATTAGGTCGCGCGTTCCGCAAGTCTGTGGAGAGGGGCTCGCTTTCGCGGCGAGAGTTCCTAGATTCCCGCGATGACCAATCCGAACCTCGAAGAAATTCCCACCCGCGCGCCGGCGGCGGTCTCCGCCGACGACACCATCATGCCCTTCGAGGTCGACGCGCTCGATCTGCGCGGCCGCGTGGTCCGGCTCGGGCCGGCGGTCGACGAGATCCTCGCGCGGCACGATTATCCGGCGCCGGTGTCGAAACTGCTCGGCGAAGCGCTGGTGCTCACCGCCATGCTCGGCTCGGCGCTGAAGATTGACGGCCGCTTCATCCTGCAGACGCAGACCGACGGTCCGGTGCGCATGCTGGTGGTCGATTTCACCACGCCCGGCAAGGTGCGCGCCTGCGCCCGCTTCGACGCGAACCGCGTCAACGAGGCCATTGCCGCCGGCAAAACCGATACCGGTTCGCTACTCGGGCGCGGGCACCTGGCGATGACCATCGACCAGGGCAGCAACATGAACCGTTATCAGGGCCTGGTCGCGCTTGAGGGCGGCAGCCTCGAGGACGCCGCGCACGAATACTTCTTCCGCTCCGAGCAGATCCCGACGCGGGTGCGCCTCGCGGTCGCCGAGGAGCTGCGCGCGGGCGCGGGCGGTGCCAAGCATCGCTGGCGCGCCGGCGGCATCCTGCTGCAGTTCCTGCCCAAGTCGGCCGAGCGTATGCGCGTGGCCGACCTGCCTCCCGGCGACGCGCCCGAAGGCACGCCGCTGCATGAGGTTCCGGAAGACGACGCCTGGGTCGAAGGCCGCTCGCTGATCGCGACGGTCGAGGATCTGGAGCTGATCGATCCTGCGGTCTCGAGCGAACGGCTGGTCTATCGACTGTTCCACGAGCGCGGCGTGCGCGTGTTTCGCGGCAGCGAGGTGCGCGCGCAATGCTCATGCTCGCGCGAGAGCGTCGAGGCCATGCTCAAGAGCTTCTCGCAGGACGACCGCGACCATATGGTTAAGGATGGAAAGATCTCGGTGACCTGCGAATTCTGCAGCGCCAATTATCTATTCGCGCCGGAAGAAGTAGACGCCAAGGAGGCCGCGAACTAGACCGGCGACATGGGCTGCCGCGCTGTCTTTGCCTGTCTTGCCATGCTCGCCGTGCCGGCTTTCGCGATGGCGCAATCCTGCCCGGAGCCGCTTGCGTCGGCGCGGCGGCTCGTCCTCGTTACCACCGACGGCATGAACACGCCGAAGGCGACCTTGCAGCGCTTCGAGCGCGAGAGCGCCTCGGAACCCTGGCACGCGGTCGGCGATGCCGAGGCCGCGGCGGTCGGGCGGACTGGCATCGGCTGGTCGGTGTTCTTCCGCAAATGGGCGCGAGCCGGCGAGCCCATAAAAGTCGAGGGCGATAAGCGCGCGCCAGCGGGCATCTATCGGCTCGGCCCGAGCTTCGGCCTCGCGCCGGCACAGCATGCGCATTACCGGCAGCTGACCGAGGGCACGGTCTGCGTCGACGACGCGTCGTCGCCGGCCTACAACACGATCACCTCGCGCGCCAAGGTCGGCTGGAGCGTGCACGGCGAGAACATGTGGCGCGTGCCGGACTATCGCCACGGGCTGTTCATCGACTATCCGACCGATGCGCGCGCACGCGCCGGCTCCTGCGTCTTCGTGCACATCCTGCTGCCGGGCAAGCACAGCACCGGCGGCTGCGTCGCGCTGCCCGAGGCGCGGGTCGAGGCCTTGCAGGATTTCTCCGCGAGCGGCGCCGTGATCGCCATCCTGCCGCGCGCGGCGCTGGCGCGCGGAAAGGGCTGTCTTCCCTAATTGATCGTGCGCTCGGCGTAGGAGCTGTCCAGCGAGAACGCCGGAATGTCGATGTCGAAACGCTCGCCCTGATCGGTGATCATTCCGTAGGTGCCGACCATGAAGCCGGACGGGGTCTGCAGCGGCACGCCGCTCGTATACTCGAAGGATTGGCCGGGCTTCAGCGTCGGTTCCTCGCCGACGACGCCGGCGCCGCGGACCTCCTGCAAGCGTCCATTGGCATCGGTGATCTTCCAGTGCCGCGTCTTCAGCTGCACGGTTTCCGGGCCGAGATTGGTGATGTCGATGGTGTAGGCCCAGAAGTAATGGCTGTTTGATGGCGACGACCGCTCGGAAAGGAAGCGGGGCGTCACCGTAACCTCGATCTTGCGAGTGACGGCTCGATACATGGCTATGGCCCGTTGATAAAACTAATCAGGCGCGGGCGAGGCGACAATACTGTACCGTGAGAGAGCGGTGGGTAATAAGGTAACCCAGCGGCGAGAGCGAGCAGAACGGTGAACCCGCACGAGAAAATCACGCTGGCCAAGCCTGCGGTCGCGACCGAGCGCGACCTGCGGCTCGATCTGTTCCGTGGCATCGCGCTCTGGCTGATCTTTCTCGACCATATCCCGTCGAACGCGGTGAGCTGGATCACCATCCGCAACTACGGTTTCTCCGACGCTACCGAGATCTTCGTCTTCATCTCCGGCTACACCGCGGCCTTCGTCTACGGCAAGGCGATGCGTGAGCGGGGCTTCTTCATCGCCAGCGCCCGCGTGCTGCGCCGCGCCTGGCAGATCTATGTCGCGCACGTCTTTCTGTTCGCCATCTATCTCGCCGAGATCGCGTCGGTGGCGCACACCTTCGACAACCCGCTCTACGGCGAGGAGATGGGTATCCTCGATTTCCTGAAACAACCGGATCAGACCATCGTCCAGGCGCTGCTGCTCAAGTTCAAGCCGGTGAACATGGACGTGCTGCCGCTCTACATCGTGCTGCTGCTGTTCTTCGCGCCGATGCTGTGGCTGGTCTTGCGCAAGCCCGCGCTGGCGTTGGTCGCGTCGGCGGTGCTGTACGCCATGACGTGGTGGTTTGGCTGGAACCTGCCGGCGTATCCGAGCGGCGAGTGGGCGTTCAATCCGATTGCCTGGCAATTCCTGTTCGTATTCGGCGCCTGGTGCGCGCTCGGCGGCGCGCAACGCCTCGGCCGCTGGATCGCCGCACCGGCGGTTGTCGGCGCCGCCTTCGGCTATCTGGCCTTTGCCTTCTTCATTACGATGACCTGGTACTTTCCGCGGCTCGGGGTTCTGGTGCCGCACTGGCTTTCGGAGATCATCTATCCGATCGACAAGACCAATCTCGACGTGATGCGCATCGCGCATTTCTTTGCGCTCGCGGTGATCACCGTGCGCTTCGTGCCGCAAGACTGGCCTGCGCTGCGCTCGGGCGTGTTTCGGCCTGCGATCGTCTGCGGCCAGCATTCACTGGAGACCTTCTGCCTCGGCGTGTTCTTGTCCTTCGCCGCGCACTTCGTCTTCACTGAAATATCCAACCGCGTCTTCACGCAAATCGTCATCAGCGCGCTCGGCATTGCCGTCATGGTTGCAGTCGCGGAGCTGATTTCGTGGTACAAGAAGATCGAACGCAAGGGACCGGGATCGCGCACGCCGACGGCGCAGGCCGATCTTGCTGGGGGCGAAGTATGAGGACACTCCTTGCCGTGTTTCTCGGAGCTTTGGCGTGCGCGCATTCCGCCGCGGCGGACACGCCTGCGGACTGTCGTACGGCCGAAAGCCAATCCGACACCGCCTATGCTCTGCCGCACGCGACCAAGGCGATCGCGGAAAAGCACCTCAACATTTTCGTGCTCGGCGCGGGCTCATCGAGCTTGCCCGGCCCGAACGGCGTCGCTGAAGCCTACCCGGCGCGGCTGCAGGCGGCGCTGAGTGAAAAGCTCCCTGGCGTCGCGGTCAGGGTAACCACCGATATCAAGCCGCGGCGCACGGCGATGGAAATGCTGCCCGTCCTGAAATCGACGCTGGCGACGCTCAAGCCCGATCTGGTGATCTGGCAGACCGGCACCAGCGACGCGGTGCGTAATGTCGACCCGGAATCCTTCAAGGCGGTGCTGGACAAGGGGATCGGGCTCGCCGACCAGGCCGGGGCCAATACGATCCTGATGAATATGCAGTATAGCCCACGGACTGAATCGATGATCGCGCTGGGTAGCTATGCCGAAAACATGCGCTGGGTTGCGCTGCAGCATGAACTACCGCTCTTCGACCGCTTTAGTATTATGAAAGTATGGTCGGAACTGGGGACCTTCGACTTGACGTCCGACACGAAGAAACTTGACATAGCTCAAAGGGTCCATGATTGCATTGGGCGATTACTTGGTGATCTCATTCTGGAAGCGACCAAGCCGGACGGGGGTCAGGCCGGCGCTTCGCGATAGACAGCCGGGACAGGACTTTGCAGCGTAGAATTTCGATCGTCGCGAGGGGGGCACTCGCGGTTTCTCTGCTCGGACTGTTGTCCGCGTCGGTTGTGCGCGCGCAAGACGCACCGCACGCCTGCAACATTCCTGGCGACATCGCCCATCTGACCAATCCGCTGCCGCATGTGGCGCGGCATCTCGCCGCGGGAAAGCCGATCACCGTCGTCGCCATCGGCTCGTCATCGACAGCGGGGGCGGGCGCGAGCTCTCCGGCCGCGACCTATCCAAGCCGGCTCTCCGTCGAGCTCGCACAGCGCTTTCCCAATGCGCAGATCAACGTGATCAATCGCGGGGTCAATGGCGAAGAAACGGCGGACATGCTGGCGCGTTTCGACAAGGAAGTGCTCGCCGCGAGGCCTGATCTCGTACTCTGGCAGGTCGGCACCAATTCCGTGCTCCGCGACCATCCGTTGGCACCGCATCAGACGCTGCTGCACGAAGGGCTCGAGCGGCTGAAGCAACTCGGCACCGACGTGGTGCTGATCGATCCGCAATTCGCCCCCAAGGTGCTCGCCAAGTCCGAGCTCGACGGCATGCTCGCACTGATCGCTGAAGTGGCGAAGCACGACAATGTCGATCTGTTTCACCGCTTCGCGCTGATGCGCGAATGGCACGATGCGCAAAACATTCCGTTCGTAGCGTTCGTGTCGCCGGACGGCCTGCATATGAACGACTGGAGCTACGCCTGCCTCGCCAAGGTGCTCGGCGCGGCGATCGCCGAAGCGGCGACCCGTCCGGTGGCGACGGTGGCGGCGAGCGTCCGCGCACGTTGAGCTGAAACAATCCCGATCTGAAGCCTATCCGTCGTCACGCCCCGCGAAGGCGTGGCATCCAGTATTCCGTGAAACTGCGACTGTGCGAGAGTCGCAAGATTGCGGAGTACCGGGTCCCCGCTTTCGCGGGGACGACGCCGAATGTGTTGAGCAGGCGCGGACTAACGTCACACCTTCTCCAACGCCGTCAGTACATCCTCGATGATGTCATCGGGATGCTCCAATCCCGCGGAGAAGCGGATCAACCCGTCGCCGATGCCGAGCTCAGCGCGCGCCTGCGGCGTCAGCCGCTGATGCGTGGTCGTCGCCGGATGCGTGACCAGGCTCTTTGAGTCGCCGAGATTGTTGGTGATGCGCACGAGCTTGAGCGCATTGAGGCAGCGGAACGCGCCGGCCTGGCCGCCCTTGACCTCGAAGGCGATCAACGTCGAGCCAGAGCGCATCTGCTTCTTGATGATCGCCGCCTGCGGATGATCGTCGCGGCCCGGATAGATGAGCCGCGTGAGCTTGGCATGTCCGTCGAGCGCTTTGGCGACGGCGGCGGCGTTGTCGGTCTGCCGGCGGATGCGCAGCGCGAACGTTTCCAGTCCCTTGAGCAGCACCCAGGCATTGAACGGCGACATCGAGGGTCCGGTCTGGCGCAGCACCTGATGCACATGGTCCTGAATGAATTTCTCGCTGGAGAGGATGACGCCGCCCAGGCAGCGGCCCTGGCCGTCGATATGTTTGGTGGCCGAATAGATGACGCAGTCGGCACCGAGCGCCAGCGGGCTCTGCCACAGCGCGGTCGCGAACACATTGTCGACCACGAGCTTTGCGCCGGCGTCATGCGCGATCTCCGCCACCGCCGCGATGTCGATCACCTCCAGCGTCGGATTGGTCGGCGACTCCAGGAAGAACACCTTGGTGTTCGGCCGCGCCGCGGCCTTCCATTGCGCAAGATCGGTGCCGTCGACCAGCGTCGAGGCCACGCCGAAGCGCGGCAGCCAGTCTTCCACCACCCAGCGGCAGCCGCCGAACAGCGCCTTGGCGGCAACCACGTGGTCGCCGGCTTTGACTTGGCCCATCAGCGCCGCGGTTACCGCGGCCATGCCGCTCGCGGTGGCGCGCGCGGACTCGGCGCCTTCCAGCGTCGCCATGCGCTTCTCGAACATCGCGACTGTCGGATTGGAGAAGCGTGAATAGAGGAACCCCGGTTCCTCGCCGCGGAAACGCGCCGCACACTGCTCGGCGCTCTCGTAGACGAAGCCCTGCGTGAGGAACAATGCCTCGGAGGTTTCGCCGAACTCCGAACGCATGGTTCCGGCGTGGATGAGCTGGGTTTCGGGGCGATAGCGGCGTTGCGGTGCGGACATGTGGCCCTCCTTCAGGCAACAAAAAACCGGCCGGAAATATCCTGGCCGGGCACACGCGTCCCCGGCCTTTTAGCGATTTGTTTTACGTGGCTGCAAGCCGGCCGGCTCAAATGACCACGGGATAACAGGGGTCTTACGCGCCCGATCCCTTCACGTCAAGGCACCCATCGGATAGACGGCTGGCAGTGGCTTTTGCAGGGGGTTTGCGTTGCCGCTCTCCTTCGCCGTCGAGGACAAGGGCATCCTGCCCGACCGCATGATCATGGCGTTGGTCGAGGATGGCGCGATCATCCCCGAATACGACCTGGTCACCGACCAGGTGCAGCCCGCAAGTCTCGACCTCCGACTCGGCGAGGTCGCCTATCGCGTACGCGCGAGCTTTCTGCCCGGGCCGAACATCACGGTTGCCAGGCGCATCGACGAGCTGAAGTTGCACGAGGTGACGCTCACCGACGGCGCGGTGCTGGAGACCGGCTGCGTCTATATCGTGCCGCTGCTCGAGAGCCTGGCATTGCCCGATGACATCGTCGCCGCAGCCAACCCGAAAAGCTCGACCGGACGGCTCGATGTGTTCACCCGCGTGATCGCCGACGGCACCCGCGGCTTCGACCGGATCGAGGCCGGCTATCACGGTCCGCTGTATGCCGAGATCAGCCCGCGCACGTTTCCGGTGCTGGTGCGCGAAGGCTCGCGGCTCTCGCAGATCCGCTTCCGCCGCGGCCACGCGCTGCTCGACGGCGACGCGCTGCGCGCGCTGCACGCGCGCGAGCGGCTCGTCGACACCGACAATGCCGACGTCACCGAGGGCGTCGCGGTGGGCGTCGACCTCTCCGGTCTTGGGCCCGGCGGGCTCGTCGGCTATCGCGCCAAGCGACACACGGGCCTGATCGATGTCGAGCGCCGCGGCGGCTATCCGGTCGGCGAGTTCTGGGAGCCGATGCAGGCGCGCGCCGACAAGAACCTGATCCTCGATCCCAATGAGTTCTACATTCTGGCGTCGAAGGAAGCGGTACAGGTGCCGCCGGATTTCGCCGCCGAGATGGTGCCGTTCGATCCGTTGGTTGGCGAATTCCGCGTGCACTATGCCGGCTTCTTCGATCCCGGATTCGGCTATGCCGGCGCCGGCGGCCGCGGCGCCCGTGCCGTGCTCGAGGTGCGCTCGCGCGAGGTGCCGTTCATTCTCGAGCACGGACAGATCGTCGGGCGCCTGGTCTACGAGAAGATGCTGTCACGGCCGGGCAAGCTCTATGGCGAAGGCATCGGCTCGAACTATCAGGCGCAGAGCTTGAAACTGTCGAAGCACTTCCGCGCCTAAGCTCTCGCGGGCCGGCGAACCGCTCGCACCTTTCCGCTGTTGCCGCCTCCGCAGAAGAATGTGTCGCTGCCGTTCGACTCCAGCCCCGATACGATGAGGCCGGCCGGCATGTCGAGCTGCTCGAGGACTTTGCCGCTCTGCGGATCGAGCCGGCGCAGCTCGCTCTGCTCTTCTTCCCAGGTGCCATGCCAGAGCTCGCCCTCGACCCAGGTGACGCTGGTGACGAAACGATTGGAGTCGATGCTGCGCAGGATCGCGCCGGTCTGCGGATCGACTTGATGGATCTTGCGCCGGCGATACTGCGCGACCCAGAGCGTGCCTTCCGCCCAGGCCATTCCCGAGGCGCCGCCTTCAGGCGTCGGAATGGTCGCGACCACGCGACCGCTGTCCGGATCTATCTTCTGAATGCGATCGCCGGAGATCTGGTAGAGGTGCTGGCCATCGAAGGCGGTGCCCGCATGCGCGGGGACAGCGAGCTTGCGCAGCGTTTCCCCGCTCACCGGATCGACGGCATTGAGCGTGTCGCCGGCGGCGACCCACATATTCTTGCCGTCATAGCTGACGCCGGCCACCTGCGTGACATTGGGGAAGGGGCCGTACTCGCGGATGATCTCTGCTGCTTTGCGTTTCATGGTGGTGCTCGTGTTCAGGTTGTTTCGATGCGCGCACCCTACGCATCCGGCAGCGCAGTCGGGAGTAACAAGCTTGTCGGGAAACCTGGGACCGGCGGCGTCATCCAGCGGCGCGCGCGGCCGTGGCCCAGCGCCTGCACCTTGCCATCTCTCGTGAGCTCATCGAGCGCGCGCTGCAATGTTCGCTGACTGGCGCCGAGCGCGAGCGCCAGCGCCGAGCTCGACCAGGCTTCGCCGTCCGCGAGCAGTGCGAGCACGCTCGCATGCGCCGCATCGGTCGGCGGTGCGAGCACGATCACATCGCGACCGCGCCGCGGCACGAGGACAAAGCCCGCCTCGGTCGCCTCGATGCCGGCGGCGCCGCGCAGCACCTTGCGCAGGCGGCCGATCTCGACGCGCAGCCGTGCGCGATGCGATTCGTCGGCGTGCCTGGCGCGGAATGCGCGCGCGAGCAGCGCGGCGCGCGACACGTCGCCCGGCCAGGCTTCGGCAAGCGCGCGGACCAGCGCGAAGAGAACCGGGCGGGTCTCCAGCGAAATCACGTTGCCGGCCTGACAGGCAAGGCGGCGACAAGCATCGATGATCAAGGTCTTCGAGGCCAGTAGCGCTTCGACCTCCTCCAACCGCAGCAGCTGCTCCTCGCCGCGGGCGATCAGCCGCGCGGCCGGGGTCTCGAGCACACGCGCCGCGGTCTCGACCTCCGCCAGAAGCGGCACGATACGGGCCTGCCGCGCGGCCTGTTCGGCGCGCGCCAGCGCTTCGCGCGCCGCCGTGACGCGCAGGCGCCGCATGGCGATGCCGGCGACGACGAGCTCGAGCGACGCACGCGAGGCGGGCGGCAGCAGTATTGGATCAAAGCCCGCCAGCAGGCGCTCGGCCTCGTCGAGGCGGCCGATCAGCAGAAGATGGCGGCTCTTGAGGTAGCGCGCATGCGCGGCATTGGCGCGATCGCCGCGTTTTGTGAGCGTGTCATGGGCCGCGTCGAGCGCTTTCCCGGGCCAATTGAGATCGCGCGAGACCAGCGCGATCTCGGCCTCGGCAATGGCGCAGCGAGCGCGAGCCAACGCCTCGCGCGGCCCGAAGGCGCGCGCCGCCCGCCGCAGCAGCGTTTTGGCGCGGTCCAGATCGCCGAGCTGCGCCATGGCGATGCCGCGCAGCGCCAGCGCCGGCGGATCGTCTCGCAGCGCAATGCAATTGAGCGCATGCAGCGCATTCCCTGCGGCGAGCGCCTGTGCCGCAGCGGTGATCAGCGAGTCCATCGAAACCCTGGGAATGAAATCCCGACACACTTGTCACTCCCGGCCGGCGGCCGGGCGGCCCTAAATCTAGCCCACGACCAACGGGCGGCAAGCCGCCGGCAGGACCGGCGTGGACCGCAAAAGGAGAGAACCGATGACACATACGATCGCGACCCGTGAACAATGGCTCGAAGCGCGGCGAGATCTGCTCGCCGCCGAGAAGGACCTCACCCGGCGCAGCGACAACGTCGCCCGGCTGCGGGCACGCCTGCCTTGGGTGCGGGTCGAGAAGAATTACGTTTTCGAAGGCCCGGATGGCCCGGTAACGCTGGCGGACCTGTTTGACAGGCGCTCGCAGCTCATCGTCCAGCAGTTCATGCTGGCTCCGGGCTGGGAGCAGGGCTGCAAGAGCTGCTCCTACATGGCCGACCACACCGACGGCATGATCGCTCACCTGGAGCATCGCGATGTCACGATGGTGGCGATCTCGCGCGCCCCGCTCGCCGAGATCGAGCGCTTTCGCGCCCGTATGGGCTGGCGATTCAAGTGGGTATCCTCGCACGGCACCGACTTCAACTACGACTTCGGCGTCAGCTTCACGCCGGACCAGGTGGCCAAGGGCCGGATCGATTACAATTTCGGCAATTGGCCTCATGTCGGGGAGGAATGGCCGGGCGTGAGCGTGTTCTGCAAAGACGATGCAGGTCACGTCTTCCACACCTATTCGACATACGGCCGCGGCGTCGAAGTGATGATGGGGACCTATCGGATGCTCGATCTCACGCCAAAAGGACGGGACGAGGGGGACGGCGCCTACACGATGGACTGGATCCGCCACCATGACCGCTACGAGCCGCAGACCCCGGCGAAAGCAGCGGCCGGTTCCTGTTGCGCAGCGCGCGCTTGAGGTGCGGCCATGACCAACGTGTCGATGTCCCCTGTCTTGCGTTACGACATCGAGGCAGGGAGCGGCCACGCCGCTCCCGGCTTCGCTCGATGGCTCGGCCTTGCCGCCGCGCCGACATTCGCGGTCATGGCGCTGTGGAGCGCTTTATCCGGTGCGCAGCCCGACATGCTCTGTATGGCGATGCAAGGCTCATCGCCAATCAGCGGCATGACCCTGATGTATCTGCTGATGTGCGCGTTCCACCTGGCGCCGTGGCTGAATCAGCTCTCAGCAAGCAGGCATCGGGACGCCTGACGACTGATCCCTGATCCCCGATGACTGATGCCCGATCACCACAGGCCTTCTTTGGTGTACGGCGCGCTCCACAACGTCACGGTCAGGACGGCGGCTTTGATCCAGGCCGCCTCGATCCGATCGATGTCCTGCGGAGCGACGCCGGATTTCTGCAACTGCGGCCGCACCGTCAACGCGACCGGTGCGACGAATGCAAACAAGTAGCGTAGCGGCACGACCGGCGGCGTCTGCGTGTGGTCGGTCACGTTCTTCTTGTCCGGCGTGTGACGGAGCCCGATCTCCTGCTGGTAATCGAGCCAGGCCTGGTCGAACGGCCGTGTCGCGACGTCGATCACCCAGCGCACGAAGCGCTTCTTGACCGCGGCCTTATAGTGCTCATCGGGCTTATGGTCCGGGCCGAAGAACCATTGCGCGAGGAACTCATGCGCGCCAATGATCTCCCGCCAGCCGTCGACGAATTCTTCGGCGTGATCGGCGATCAAGTCGCTGGCGCGGTGCAACGCTTGCCGATCCGGTTCGCCGAATTCGAGCGCCGCTTCCAGCTGATGCAATTCCGTGAGCGTCAGCGGAGAATGGGGAACTCGGCCGAAGTCGTAGCCTGCGATTTGGGTTTCGAGCACGATAGGCCTCCACGCACGTCTGCAGGCCAACGTGGGGCGGCCGCGATGTTTCCGGCGCCGGCCGCCGGCAGAACATGCGGCCTCTGCTTTTTGGGATAGCTCGCGCTGTCGTCTGGTATTGCGTGGTCGCCACCCTGTCCAGAGACGCAGCTGATCCTCATGGTATGGGTATGCCGCCGCACACGAAAACTGAACCGCTAATGTGAATTGGGCGCCGCCTCTCGCCGGCACGGCGGCGTGCTTTGTCTGCGCGTGTCGCCGGCAGGCTACACAGGGAGTGGACAATGGGCTCAAAAAAACAAAACGCCCCGCATCGTCTTGGCGGGCTGCTCATCGGAACAGCTTTGGTGATGGGTGTCCCGCTTACCGCGAGCGGCGCCTTTGCCGCGACGGACGCCTATCTGGAATTCAATAACAACAACACCAACCAGCATCATAAGCATCACAAGCACCACGGCGGCAACCAGAACAACTCCAGCAACACGAAGTCGAGTCCGCTCGCTATCCCGCACCAGATCCTGACGCCCCAGGATAGTTCGACGCTGTCCAACTCCACGACCCTGGGAGGATCGCAGAAGAACGGAACGACTGTGAACACTTCGCACAGCCACAAGTAATCCGGGGCTCTCAAGCCACACGCCAACACGCAACGACCGCGCAGCCATGACGGCGGCGCGGTCGATCGCTTTCCGGTGAGACTGCGAGCGACGCGCGGGCCTACCGTTGAGCGTAACGCGAGCCTGCGTGCGGCGAAAGATTTGGGCACGATCACGCGCGGTGCACGCGTCGCCGAAAGTCTCTGCCGATGGCACTTGGCTTCGCGCGCAACGCCAATCTGCGTGAAAGCCGACAGAGGGAAAGCATTAATCCAAATCAATGCCAGGCCTTAAGGATCAGACGGCGCGGAAGGTGCACGATTGCCGGCGATTGTTGAAACGCCATCGCGGGTTGCGGCGCGCGCCGTAGCCTGCCTCCACATCGCTCGAAACAGGTTTCCGAAACGGTGGGATGGCTGATCGCGATCCCGCAAAAACAACAACGCGAACTCAAAGAACTGGGAGGATGAAAATGAAATTCACACTGACTCGTCGTACGATCGTGAAAGCTGGCGCGGCGCTTGCCGGCTCAGCCGTGTTCTCGCCGCCGGTCCTGACCTTTGCGCAAGGCGAGACCCCGATCAAAGTCGGCATGCATGATCCCTTCACCGGCACTTACGCGGCCGAAGGCGAGAGCGAGAAGCGCGGCGCCATGATGGCGCTCGCCGAAATCAACCAGAAAGGCGGGATCAACGGCCGCAAGGTCGAGCTGGTGCTGGAGGACGATGCGGCGAATGCCGGTCTCGCCGCGCAGAAGGCGCACAAGCTGATCGAGCAGGACAAGGTCAACCTCCTGATGGGCGCCGTGTCGTCTGCGACCGCCTTGTCGGTCAACCAGGTCGCCCACGACAACGGGATGCTCTACATGGTCACCGGCGGTCACACCGATCCAGTGACCGGCAGCCAGTGCCACTGGACCACGTTCCGCATCTGCACCACGACCTACATGCTCGCCGCGGGTCTTGCCGGCACGCTCTACAAGAAATTCGGCGGCAAGTGGTATTTCATCACGCCCGACTACGCTTTCGGGCACACGCTGCAGGAGTCCTATGCGAAGTTGCTGAAAGGCCTCGGCGGCCAAGTGCTCGGCAATTCGCTGGCGCCGCTCGGCACCACCGACTTCTCCTCCTATCTGATCAAGGCCCAGGCGGCGGACCCGGATGTCATCATCGTCCTCCTCGCCGGGCAGGACGCCGTCAACGGGCTGAAGCAGGCGGTGCAGTTCGGCCTGGACAAGCGCTTCCACATCGCCGGCGCCCAGCAGGAGCTCGAGGTGCTGGAAGGCCTGCCGCCCGAGGCCCGCATCGGCACCTGGGTGTTCGAATGGTACTGGAAGCAGCCCG